>JAXDNJ010000097.1:0-16321 GCA_034669505.1 Methylobacteriaceae bacterium | reverse complement strand
TCAGCCAACCCACCTGGGGCGTCGATGCGGCTGCAGCCGCGTCCATCCACAATGCACTGATCGAACTTGCGGCCGGCGGCGCCGGGATCGTGATCATTTCACAGGATCTGGACGAGATATTCGCGCTTTGCGATTCGATCGCGGTCATTGCCGGCGGCCGTTTATCGTCCGTGCGCCCGATCGGTGCCGTGAGCGCAGAAGAAGTCGGCCTGCTTATGGGCAAGGTCGCCGACGACGCGCAGGAAACACGAAAGGACGTCAAAGCTGCTTAGGCTTGATTCACGCGGCGGCCCATCTCAGTTCTGGTCGCTCGCCTCTCCCGTTCTGGCGATCGGCCTAACGATCGTTGCGACGGCGATCATTTTCGCCGCATTCGGCAAAAACCCTGCACAGGCACTTTACACTTTTCTCGTCGAGCCGCTTCTCAGTTCAAACGGCTTGCCGGAATTGCTGGTCAAGGCTTCGCCCCTCATCATGATGGGCGTCGGTATTGCGCTCGCCTGCCGGACCAACCTCTGGAACATTGGCGCGGAGGGGCAATACACGATGGGCTCCATCTTTGGTGGCGGCTTTGCCCTCGCTTTCCCTGACTTGCCGGCCATTGTTTTATTTCCGGGAATGCTGATCGCCGCGATGATTGGCGGATTGTTCTGGGCCGGCATCGTGGTCGTCTTGAAAACTCGCATCAACACTCGCGAAATCCTCACCAGTCTGATGCTGACCTATGTCGCGCAGCTGCCGCGCGCAACTCGTTACCGACATCTGCTTCCTTGCCCGCGCATTTCGGATGGTAAAGCTAAGAAAGGCGCGATCATTTACAATATTGGCCTTACCGGCCACGAGCAGATCGGTTTGCGGCCGGCTCCTTTGCGCGTGATAGAGATTGAGCGCGTGGCGCACGCGTCAAGCCACATTGTGATCGGCGCATGAGGTATCGCCGCTGATGCCCAGGCCGCCGATCAGGCGCGCAATTACCATAAAGTGCGAAACCGCCGCGGCCCCCTGCCGTGAGAGAGTGCATCGGGTTCGGCAGGTATTGTGCGCGCACCGCTCGTTTCAGGCGATCTGCGACTCCGATCCGGCCTTTTTGATCACGATTAGATTTTGATAAAAGTGCAACCACTCGACACCTTCGAATGAAGGCCGCGGTTTCAAGCCTCCGCGGTGGTACACGACATTGATATCGTGCACACCGCGCCTAAAGTAATTGAGCGAGGTGCTCGGATCATTCAGGTCCGCACTTCCGCCGTACTCGGCCCAGTAGCTCGTTCCGATGTCCTCAACCACATAGAGACCGCCTGGCGACAGTCTCGGAAAGAGAATTTCGAACGAGGCGATCAGGTGCGCGCTCACATGGCTCCCGTCATCGACGATAATGTCGACGGGGCCGATCTGATCCACGATGTAGTTGAGCAGCGCGGCGTTGGTTTGGTCGCCCTGAAACGTTGCTATGCGTTCTTCTCTGTGAGCCGACTTATCGTACAAATCAAAGCCGAAAATCTGTCCCTTAGGGAAATAGCTCTTCCACATCTTCAACGAGGCGCCCCCGGCGGATGGGTCCGCATAACCGCCTATGCCGATCTCGAAAAGCCTGATTGGCTTCTCGCGCGAAGCGGCGAAATAGCTTTCGTATACCGGACAATACGGACCCTTGTCCGTCCCGAATTTGTCCGCCAAATCTCTCAGCCGCTCTGTCATTAGATGATCTGTAACGGGACCGAACTGTTGCGTCAGCTATTTATTGCGCCAGTGCGCGGCGCGCCAGACTGCGTAGCACCAAGTCTGGGTGTCTCAAGATTGTCGCTCTTATGCACGAAGCCGCGCGACACTTTTGCTCGCCATCGGCAAGCCGCTGGCGCTCGATCGCAAGCTTTCATAGCGGCGCGCTTTCTACCGCAACAACCCGCCGCTCACCGCCGCGCCGAGCTCGTTGCCGACATCGGCTTCCTTCCCCGCGCATTTCGGATGGCCGTAGCCCGATTTGCTCGTGCCGGTGAGGCCGATGTCGTAGATGATCGCGTCTTTCTTATCTTTGTCCGGGCCCTTTTGCGCGTGATCGAGGTTGAGTGCATGGCGGACCCGCCAAGCGACGTTGTGATCGGCGCAAGACGTGTCCCCGCTGACGCCGAGGCCGCCGATCAGGCCGCCACTATTATAGAGTGCGAGACCGCCGCCGAAGGTAACGACCCCCCCGACGCGCCGCCCGAGAACCGGGTCGGAGTCCGTGCCGAATTTTTCCACGTCGCCTTCATAGATCGAGTCGTTCGGCGGATTGGTGCGGCCGATGCCGAAAAGAAAACCTTCCGGCTGCGCGCCGGCGTAGAGGTTTGCCGTCGACAGCGCCATGCCGTCGAGGCTGAAGGAGAGGGCGGTATTGGCCTTCTCGACCGCAATCGGCCGGCTGCCGAGCCATTGATCCTGCCATTTGCCGCCGCTGAACACGATTGCGCAAACGTTGCCGTCGCGATTGACGATGGCCGCCCATTCATTGTTGTCGAGGCCGCCATTGCTCGGGCCGCCGCTCGGCTTCACCGCGGCTTTGAGGGCGGTTGCGAGCTGGTCGCGCGTCACTGGGCAGTTCGATGCGGCCCCCGTCGGGGGTTGCGTCTGTGCGGAAACCGCGCTGGCCACAAGGCATAGGGCTCCAAGCGCGACTGTGGTCAGCGCTGCGCCTTTGATCCGCATCGAATAGGTCTCCCGGAGTCCAGTGAGACCGGAACTTGCGGCCTCCGACAAAAGTTCAAGCCGCGCCGACGCGCCTCACGCCACGCCAAGCTTCTTCTGCAGGCTCGTCGAGGACGTCGTGTATTGGAAGGTGAGCTTCTTGTCGGGATAAACGTAGCGGTGGACCTTTTGCGCCGCCAGCGCGACTTCGTGGAAGCCCGACAAAATGAGCTTCAGCTTGCCGGGATAAGTATTGATGTCGCCGACGGCGAAGATACCCGGCACGTTCGTCTCGAATTTTTCGGTATCGACCGGCACCAGATTCTCGTGCAGGTTCAGGCCCCAATTGGCGACCGGACCGAGCTTCATCGTCAGCCCGAAGAAGGGGATGAGCCGGTCGCAGGCGACCTCTTTCTCCGCCCCGTCATTGCCCTTGATCGTCACGCTCGAGAGCTGCCCGTCGTCGCCCTTGAGCTTACCGGTTTGGCCGATAATGAGATCCATCTTGCCCGCGCCGACAAGCTCGCGCATGGCGTTCACTGAATGCGGCGCGGCGCGGAAATCGTCGCGGCGATGGACCAGCGTCAGGCGCTTGGCGAGCGGCTGCAGGTTCAGCGTCCAGTCGAGCGCGGAATCGCCGCCGCCGACGATCACGATATCGCGGCCGCGGTACTCCTCCATCTTGCGCACGGCATAGAAGACCGACTTGCCTTCATAGGCCTCGATGCCGGCGATCGGTGGCCGCTTCGGCTGGAACGAGCCGCCGCCGGCGGCGATGACGACCGATTTCACCTCGAAGGTCTTGCCGCCGTCCGTGGCGATCCGGAAGCGCGGCGCCAAACCCGTTCCAGCCGGCGTCAGGCTTTCGACCATCTCGCCGAAGTGGAAGGTCGGGTGAAACGGCTCGATCTGCTTTTCCAGGTTCTCGACAAGCCCCTGGCCGGTGACGATCGGAAAGCCCGGAATGTCGTAGATCGGCTTTTCCGGATAAAGCTCGGAGCACTGGCCGCCGGCTTTCGGCAGGATGTCGACAAGATGCGCCCTGATATCGAGGAGGCCGAGCTCGAAGACGGCAAACAGGCCAATCGGCCCGGCGCCAACGATCAATACGTCGGTTTCGATCACATCGCTCATTATTATTGTCCGGAGGAGACGGCTCAGCCCTGCTGGGGCGGCGTGGTGACGGTCATCCCGTCGAGTTCGGCCCTGACCTTGATCTGGCACGAGAGCCGCGAGTTCGGCTTCACCTCATAGGCGAAGTCGAGCATGTCCTCTTCCATCTGCGAGGGCTTGCCGACGATGTCCGTCCACTCCTCGCCGACATAGACATGGCAGGTGGCGCAGGCGCATGCGCCGCCGCATTCCGCGACGATCTCCGGCACCGAGCTGCGGATCGCCGATTCCATCACCGTCGAGCCGTCCTCCGCCTCGACGTCGCGCGAAGCCCCATGTGAATCGACATAGGTGATCTTGACCATGCCCTTAGGATTCTCCGGCGGCTGATGAGGGACCCGCGACAAGCGGCGGCCCTCTTTAAGGCCTCGGATGCGCTTTGGCGAGAGGCAAGAGTCGCCTCGTGTGCTATCCGCGAAGAAGGTCTGCGATCGCCTGACAGGCCTCGTCGACCGCGCTCTTCAGGCCGGCAAGAGCGGGCTTCAGATCGGGTTTTCCGTCGCGCGCCTGCACCTCGTAGATTTCGGCTTTGATGGCGACGCGGATCGCACCGATGGCGCGCGCGGACCCCTTCAAGGTGTGCGCAAGGTCGGCGCGCCACGGGATGCTGTCGCCGGGCAGGTCCGTGGATAAGCGCTCCATGATCTGACCGGCCTGGCGCCGGAACAGGGCGAGAAGCTCGGTTTCCAGATCGCGGTCGCCCATCGTCTGGCGGGCGAGATGGATGAGGTCGATGGCGCGGATACTCTCAGGAAAAGGCTCGCGCGGCAGGCTTGTCGCGGGGGCGGCGATCGGTTTCAGCAGCACGGCCTGGCTCGCCAATCTGACCTCCGCTCGTTGCGACGGGAAGAAGTCTCGGCAGTCAGGGTAAATGCCGCGTTAACGACGTTTCGGGGATAGCGTCCGCCGCCTGTTCCTTTCAGCGCGCCTCGTCTGTACAGTAACGTTTGGTTAACTTCGGCTCCGCAGGCGGGCGGAGGCCGACGTCACTCGCCCACAGCGTCGTTCGGGCGGGCGGCGTAGCGCGAGAGGCGGTTTCCATGGCCACACCGAGCCGGGCTCAAGACCCAACGGCAGCGGCATTGTCGGCAATCGAAGAGGCGTTGAATCTTTCCGATCCGGCTCCGGGTCAGCAGGCAAAGGACGATCCCGCGGCTTCCGCGGAGGGCGAACTGGCGCAAACTGCCGAGCAGGCCGGGGGTGGGGCGGCGCCGCTCAGTGCCGGTGTGCAGATGCCGAAAGCCCGCACCACGCCCATTGACGATTGGAGCGCGCCGAACCTGAATCTGCCGGAGGTGGGGGACACCGAACTCGAGGCTTTGGCAGGGCATGAGGCGCCAGCGGCTCAAGTCGTCGATCAGCCCGCCGCGCCACCACGGGCGACCGGGCGCGATGCGCCGCTTGCGCCTTCCGTTCCGGCTGCCAACGAGAACCGCCGTTCCGTCGGCGCCATCCTGCAGGCGATGCAGGTGCGCCCCAGCCCGGCGCCGATCATCATCGCGCTGCTGCTCTCCCTTGTCTGGGCCGGGATCTGCACCGCCTATCTCGGGAGCCATCGCGAGCTGCTTGTGCCCGCCGATGGCGTGCCGCTCTACCGGCGCCCGGAACTCGGGGTCGTGCTTCTCGGCGTGCTCGGGCCGATCGTCTTTATGTTTGTCACCGCGCTGATGGCGCGCCGCGCCCACGAAATGCGGATGACCGCCCGCTCGATGACGGAAGTCGCGATTAGGCTTGCCGAGCCCGAGACGATCGCGACCGAACAGGTCGTCTCGCTGTCGCAGGCGATCCGCCGCGAAGTCTCCTCGATGGGTGACGGGATCGAGCGCGCGCTCGCCCGCGCCAGCGAACTCGAGACAATGATCCGCGCCGAAGTGTCCAATCTCGAACGCTCTTATTCGGATAACGAGCGGCGCATCCGCTCATTGATCGACGGGCTCTCGCAGCAGCGCGAGGAAATCGTCATCAATTCGGAGAAGGTGCGCACCGCAATCGTCGGCGCGCATGAATCCCTGTCGCGCGACCTCGCCACGACCTCATTGCGGTTGGCGGAGAGCGTCGGCGAGGCGGGCAGTCGCGTGACGGCCTCGCTCGGATCGAAGAGCGAAGAAATCGCTTTCGCGCTGAGCCGGAGCGGCGGCGATCTTGTCCAGAGCCTGTCCGACCATGGCGGTGATATCGTCCAGCGCCTCGCCGAAACCGGCGAGGCGGCGACCTTGCAACTCACGAGCGCCGGCGATGGCGTCGCGCAGACGCTTGCCGAGCGCCTCGCCGAGGTCGACACGCGGCTGCGCACGACGGGCGAAGGACTGGTCACTGAGTTCGAGACGCGCGGCACGGAGATGGCTCAGCGGCTCGAAGAAATCGGCCAGCATTTCACCGAAACCGTCGCCGGTCACGGCGATCACATCGCGGCGCGACTCACCGAAACCGGCGATCGCGTGCACGAGACCGTCAACCATGCGCACGAAGCATTCGCACAATCGAGCGACCGCCTCGGTGGTCTTTTGAGCGATGCACAGGAGAGATTGCGTGCCGATCTCGAAAGCCACGCGACGCAGGTTCACACCCGGCTTGCAACGACGATTGCCGACACGACGACGGCGCTGTCCGCCCATACAAGCGCGCTGCACGAGCAGCTGACGGGGACGGCGGAGCAGACGATCTCGGCGCTCGCCAGCAATGCCGCCGCGCTGCAGGAGCATTTCTCTGCGACCGCGGAGCAGACGGCGGCGACACTCGCCGCCAATATGGAGGCGCTCGAACAGGCATTCGCGGCGACGGCCGAGCGTACGACCAGCGTCATGGACGAACACACCGGCGCCTTGCAGGAGCGCTTCGCGACCACCGCGAGCGAGGCGATCGTCGCCATCGGCACGCATTCCGATCGCGTGCATCAGGCGCTTACCGACAGGCTCGGCGTGTTTGAAGAAACGATGCTGCATTACGGCAGCGAAGCGGACCAGCGGCTTGGCCATCATGCCGAACATTTGTCGGGCGTGTTGTCCGACCGGCTCGCCACGTTCGAGGAAGCGGTCACCCGTGTCGCCAACGATTCCGATGGACGCATCGGCGCCCATGCGGAGCGCCTGACGGGCACGATGGGTGCACTCGAAGAGACGCTGTTGCGGCATGGCAACGAAGTCGACGAGCGCCTCGGCCAGCATGGCGAGCGCGTCAGCGGAACGATCGGCGGATTCGAAGACGCGCTCATGCGCCACGGTACGGAAACGCACGAGCGTCTGAGCGAACAGGCAACCGCACTCGCCGCTGCGCTGCAGGAGCGCGCCGGCGCGGTCGAAGAAGCCGTTGCGCGGCACGTCGGCGAGATCGATGAGCGCCTCGGCTACCATAGTGCACATCTGAGCGGCACGCTCGGCGAGCGCCTTGCGGCGTTCGAGCAGGCGGCGGCGCAGCGCGTCGGTGAAGCCGACGAGCGCCTGAATCATCACGGCGATCGTCTCGCCGCCTCAGTGGACGAGCGGCTCGGCGCATTCGAGAGCGCGGTTGCTGAACGCGCCGGCGAGCTCGATGAGCGTCTTGGCCATCACGCCGAATATCTCAGCGGCGCGCTCGTCGAACGGCTTACCGCGTTTGAAACCGCGGTCGCGGAGCGCACCGGCGAAGTCGATGAGCGCCTTGGGCATCACGGCGAGCGTCTCGCGGCCTCCATGGACGAGCGGCTGGGCGCGTTCGAGAATGCCGTTGCGCAGCGCGCTGGCGAGGTCGACGAGCGTCTCGGCAATCACGCCGAACACGTGGCCGGTGCTCTCGACGAGCGGCTTGCGGCGTTCGAAGCGGCGGTAAGGGAGCGCACCAGCGAAGTCGACGAGCGCCTCGGCTATCACAGCGAAAACGTCAGCGGGACGCTTGCTGACCGGCTCGCCGCGTTTGAAGCAGCGGTTACACAGCGCACCGGCGAAGTTGACGAACGTCTTGGCAATCACACCGAACGCGTCGCCGGCGCTCTCGACGAGCGGCTTGCGGCGTTCGAAGCGGCGGTTGCGCAGCGCACCGGCGAAGTCGACGAGCGGCTTGGCTACCATAGCGAAAATCTCAGCGGGAGCCTTGGCGACCGGCTCGCCGCGTTCGAAGCGGCCGTCGCGCAGAGCACGATCCGCGTTGACGAGCGACTCGGGCACCATGGCGATCGACTCGCCCGCTCGCTGGACGAGCGGCTCGGCGGGTTCGAGTCGACCTTCCGGACGCATGGCGAGGACGTGGCCGCACGCATCGCCGAACATTCGAACCGCTTCACTGGCGAGATCGCCGGCCATCTCGACGCGATCGAGCAGGCGGTGACCGTTCACGGCGCGGCACTCAGCGAGCGGCTGGCACAGCAGGCGCATGAAGCCGCAGAAATTCTCGGCGGCCATGTCGACACATTTGACGAACGTGCGGCAACGAAAGCCGGTGAGATCACGCAGCAACTCGAAGAGCTGATTTCGCGCATCGATACGGGTCTCGAAACGCGGGCGAAGACGCTCAACGACGCGCTTGCGATGCGCGCGCTCGACGTCGCGCGCGTTCTCGGCGAGGGCGGACGCGAGGTCACGCGTGCGCTCGACGCCAAGGCGCAGGAGATCGATCATATCCTGCTCGCACGCTCGACGGCGCTGAGCGAAACCCTCGCCGCCAAAGCCGGCGAAATCAACGAGACGCTCGGCGGGCGCGCAAGCGAAATCGCCGACACGCTCGACAGCCGAATCGCGACGTTCGAGGAGCGCGTGGTCGGCCGACTGGATATAGTCTCGGGTGAGATCGACGAACGCGGCCGCGAAGTCGTGGAGACGATCGGCGCGCGTCTCTCCGACATCCACTCAACGCTCGGCGCGGCGGCGCACGAACTCGACACCACGCTGCATGCCCGAGCGGGCGATCTCGGCGTGGCCCTCGGCAAGCGCGTTGCTGAAATCGGTTCGGCGCTCGGCGACCGGCTCCTCGCCCTCAATGTCGCGCTCGGGGAGAAGGGCAGGGAAGTCCATGATCTCCTGACGATACGATCCAGCGAACTGCACGAGCTCTTTGAAACGAAGGGACCGCTGCTCGCCGAACTCATCTCGTCGCGCGGCGGCGAGATTGCCAAGGAACTCGCCGATGTCGGCGAACTCGTCACCAACACGATCGAGAGCCGCGGCTCGGCGATCGTCGAGCATCTCGGCATGCGCCGTGACGAACTTGCTGCGGTGATCGAAGATTCGGGCGCGGCATTGCGCGAGGCGATCGATTCGAGCGCGAACGGCTCGGTCGCTGCATTGCTCGGAACAAACGACCGGCTGAAGGGTGAGATGACCGCCGTTCTCGACCGGCTCGGGCAGACGAATGTCTCGCTGCAGTCGATCATCTCGCAGGCGAGCAGCAATCTTGCTGCCATCGAGTCGAAGCTCACCCACAATCTCGGCCAGTTCGGCCAAGCGATCGAGAGCGTCTCGGCGCAGGTCACGCAGCTCGGCGAGGTCGCCGGACAGACGCTCACCGGCGCGGACGCGCTCTCCGGCTCGATCGGCTCGCATAGCGACGCCCTGATGCGCACGGCGAGCGAACTCGAACGTTCGCAGCAGGCGCTCGACGCAGCGCTCGCAGAGCGGCACGAGTCCCTCCAAGGCCTGCTTGGTGAGATCGAAGGCCGGCGCAGCGATTTCGAAAGCGTGCAGCAGGCGTTCAGCGGGCTGATCCAGGACGCGTTCCGCGATGCCGAGGCGCGCGCGCGCGACATCGGCGCGTTCCTCGCCGAATCGACTCAGCAAGCCACGCACGATGTCGAGGGCCGCTTTGCCGAGATTCGCACCGCAACGGGCAAGGAGCGCGAACGCACGGCTGCCGCTTTGCGCGCCGCCTACGAGCAGGCGACGCAGGAAATGGCCGATCTTCTCGGCCGCGCGACGCAGGGCTTCCAGTCGGCGGCGGAAGAAATCCGCGGCGTCTCCGCGGAAATCCGTGGCGAGCTCGATGCGACACGCGAAGAGGTGCGCCGCGGCGCGCTCGAATTGCCGCGCGAGACGGCCGAACAGGCCGGCACGATGCGCCGCGTCGTATCCGAGCAGATCAAGGCCTTGAACGAACTGACCGAGATCGTCGCGCGCTCGGGCCGGGCCTTCGATGTCGCAGAACCCGCGAGCCTGATCTCGCCGATCCGGCCGCCGGAGCCGCCGGCGCCGCGCCGCCCCGAACCGCGTCCGGCCGAGCCGCGTGCTGCTGAGCCCGCCCGCGCGAGCGAGCCGCCACGTTATCCCGAGCCCGTCCGTGACGTGCAGACGCGTCCGCGCCCGCCAATGACGCGCTCACCGCAGATCGCGCGCGCCGAGGAACGTCCGCCGGCGCAAGCGCAGGACCGCAGCCATGACGGTTGGCTGACCGACCTCCTGGCGCGCGCCTCACGCGAGGAGCGTGAGGAGACCGCGCCGCGGCAGCAGGGTAACGGGCAGCGATCGAGATCCGAGCCGAACCGCGCCATCGATTCGATCGACGCGCTGTCGCTCGACATCGCGCGGCTGCTCGATCACGATGCCGTCGCCGATCTCTGGGATCGCTATCGCCGCGGCGAGCGGCATGTCTTCAGCCCCCGGCTCTACACCGCGCAGGGGCAGCAGGCGTTCGACGAAATCCGCCGCCGCTATCATTCCGACGGCGCCTTTCGTGAGACCGTCGACCGGTACATCCTGGAATTCGAGCGTCTCTTGACGGAAGTCAGCCGCGACGATCCCGATAGCCCGCTGGCGAAGACCTATCTCACGTCAGAGACGGGCAAGGTCTACACGATGCTGGCGCACGCGGCGGAGCGGTTCGAGTAAGGCAGGATACGGTCCGATGCAGAGGTAGATTCCCGATCGCGCGTTCGGCGCGTCCGGGAGTGATCGCTACCTCGCCGCCGCTGCGCGTTCCGGCGGCGCCGGACGCGCCGGCACGGGCGTTGCCTGAGGCTGCTCCTTGGCGCCAAAGATCAGCTGCTGCGGATTGCGCTCGAGCGATTTGAACACGCGGCTGACCTCGCCGACCGTCTGACGCGCGTCGATTGCCAGCTGCTCGTATTGCTTCAGCCCATTGCCGGTGAAGCGCACGACGCCGGTCGTGATCTCTTTGGTTCTGACATCGAGATTGTCGGCAAGCCGCTTGATCGACTTCGCGGCCTCGGACATTTCCGCCACGAGACCCTTATTGTCGTCCGTTGCGAGCATGCCGTTGAGGTTGGTGAATGTCGTGTCGAGCTTGCCCGCGACGGCATTGAGCTTCACCGAAATCTCGCTCACCTGCGCGACGATTATCTTCACCTTCTCGGGGTCGACGGCTTTCACGATTCCATCGGCATCGGCCGTTAGCGCTTCGAGTTTCACGGCGAGCGGCTTGATCGCCTTGCCGACGTCGGCGGTGGCGGCGAGAAAATCGCGCACCCCATCGGCATTGTCGGCGAGCGACTTTGAGAAAATCTCGGCGTTCTTCAGCGTCTTGCTTAGTGAGCCGGCATTCTCGTCAACGGCGGTGTTCAGCTTCTCAAGCACGTTATCGGCGCGCGCGGCAATGCGCTGACCCGTATTGATCAGATTGGCGAAATCGGAGCGGTCGCCTTGGATGATCGAAACGTTGCCGTTCTGCCCGTTCGGCAGACGCTCCGACGTCGCGCTGCCGCCGGTGAGCGCGATGGAAGCAACGCCGGTGATCCCACTATATTCGAGCCGCGCCAGCGTGTCCTTGCGCATCGGCGTGCGCGCGTCGATGTCGATTGAAACCATGACGTTCGACGGATTGTCGGGCGCGAGTTCGAGCTTGCTGACCTCGCCGATGCGCAAGCCGTTGAACAGGACGGTGCTGCCGCGCGTGAGCCCCGAGACCGATCCCGGGAACACGATCGCATAATAGGCGTGGCCCGCCGATTTGCTCGCTCCATTGAACCAGAACACGAACGCGAACGCGGCCGCGACCACCGCCAGGGTGAAGGCGCCGATGATGGCGTGATTTGCGCGAGTCTCCATGGGCCTCGTCGTCTCCTAGAAATCTGTTCGCATCACGGCAGGGTCGAGCGCTGGGGCGCTTGCAGCTGGCGGGCGCGCTTGCCGTGGAAATAGGCCTTGAGCCAGGGGTGATCGGCTTTCAGCATCGCCTCGATCGGGCCCGCGGCGATGACCTTCCCGTCGGCGAGCGCCGCGACCCGGTCGCAGATCGAATACAGGCTGTCGAGGTCGTGCGTCACCATGAACACGGTGAGGCCAAGCGTTTTCTGCAGCGTCGCGATGAGATCGTCGAAATCGGCGGCGCCGATCGGGTCGAGGCCGGACGTCGGCTCGTCGAGAAAGACGAGTTCGGGGTCGAGCGCAAGCGCCCGGGCAAGCGCCGCGCGCTTGATCATGCCGCCGGAGAGCTCGGAGGGGTATTTGTCGGCGGCGTCGGCTTTCAGGCCGACCATCTCGATCTTGAGCCGCGCCAGCTCGTCCATGAGCCGCTGTGACAGGCGCAGATATTCGCGCATCGGCACCTGGATGTTCTGCTTCACCGTGAGGCCGGAGAAGAGGGCGCCCTGCTGAAACATCACGCCCCAGCGCCGCTCGGTCGCGCGGCGCTGCAGCCCGGTCATGGCGTCGGTATCTTCGCCGAAGGTTTCGATCTTGCCGGAGCGCTTCTGCACGAGGCCAAGGATGGTGCGCGTCAAAACCGACTTGCCGGTACCGGACCCGCCGACAAAGCCCAAGACTTCGCCGCGATGAATGTCGAGGTCGAGCCCCTTCATGATGAGCTTGTCGCCGAAGCCGACGACGAGATCGCGCACGCGGATCACCGCCTCCGGAATCGGCGAAATCGTCGGCGCGATGTCGGGCGATGTCGCCGCGGGGACTGAGAGATCGAGAATGCCGATATCGTCCATCGCGGCGCCTAATAATGCATGCCGGCGAAGAACATCGCGAACAAACCGTCGACGACGATCACCATGAAAATCGATTTGACGACCGATGCGGTGACTTGCCGGCCAAGGGACTCCGCCGAGCCTTGCACTGCCAGTCCCTCGACGGACGCGATCAAGCCAATGATCAAAGCCATAAACGGCGCCTTGACGATGCCGATCATGAATGTGCTCAGGCTGATCGAGGTCTGCAGCCGCGCGATAAATGCCTCCGGACTGATTCCACCATAGCCCCACGCGACGCACAATCCGCCGAAGAGCGCCGCCATGTCGGCAAGAAATGTCAGAAGCGGCAGGCTGATGATCAGCGCCATCAGCCGCGGCAGGATCAAAACTTCGATGGGCGAAAGACCCATCACCTTCAGCGCGTCCATTTCCTCGCGCATTTTCATCGAGCCGAGTTCAGCCGTGATCGCCGAGCCGGAACGGCCGGCGATCATGATCGAGGTCAGGATCACCGCGAGTTCGCGCAAGACGAGAATGCCGATGAGATTGACGGTAAATGTCTGCGCGCCGAATTGGCGCAACTGAACCAGGCCCTGCTGCGCGACGATCGCGCCGACGAGAAAATTGATCAGAACGATGATCGGCACGCTGCGCAGTGCAAACTGCTCGATATGGGAGACGAGCGAGGTGATGCGAAAGCCGCGCGGACGCACGAGCAAGCCACCGAAGGCGGCGACGACGTCGCCGAGAAACGCTACGCTCGCGTAAATGTCGCGCCCGACGCCTTCGATCGCGGCGCCAATATCGGCGAGGAAATTGACGAGCGGATTGCCGCGCCGCGGCGGTGTCGCTTCGAATTCGCGGAAATGCGCCTCTTTGAGCAGGATCTCGTATTCCGGGCGCAGCCGCTCGACGTCCGTTGTGACACCACGCTCGGTGAGCGTCTGCCGCGCGCGATCGAGCAGCCAGGCGCCCGCCGTGTCTATGCGGCCGACGCGGCCGAAGTCGAAGACGGCGCGCTTTCCTTCTGCGCCCGCGGTAACCAGCTGATCGGCGCCGCTCTCGATCGCGTTCGAAGCCTCGATCGTCCAGTCGCCGTCGAGGCGAAGACGTATCGAGTCCGCGGATCGTTCGCTCGAAAAGCGCGGCGCGGTCGAGACGGATGCAGCGCTCAGAAGCTCATCCCCATGCCCAGATTGCCGCCACTGTCGAAGCCGATCGGCGGCTTTTTGTAGCCGCTCGAGGATTCTTCGCGCGGCGTCGGCAGAATCTTCTTTTCGGCTTCCGTGGAACTCGACCAGCCCTCGAGCTCGCCGAAGGGACGCTTCACCTTCGGCTTCTCGTCTTTGGCGGCTTTCTGCTTGATGGCGGGCGCGCCGATTGCCGGAATGTCTTCGGCCTTGGCCGGCTTGGCCGCGACTTTTTTGAGTGGTTTCGCCGGCTTCTCGACGCGCGGCGGCGGGTCGGCCGGATCCCCGGGGGGCTCCTGCTGCGCCAGGACGGGGGAAAGCGCGAGGCCGAGAGCCCCGAGGGTGCAGATCGCGCGAAACGGCAGGAATGTTCGGATCGACATGGCGAGAATCCCGATGCTTCCCGGCTCTCCTACATGGCGGTTTCGGAGAGATTGTGGCCGGCTCAGGGTCCGGACGACGCGGCGTCGTTATGGAGGGCGAAGGCGGCAAGGCCGGCGAGGGCAAGACCGGCGACGGCAATGCCTACCATGAAGAGGTAGGCAACGCGCCCGAATTCGACCTGCAGGTAGCCCGACCAGAAGCTCGCCGCCGCAAGCAACAACGCCCCCGCCGCGGAAAGCCAGCCCTGCGCCTGCGCCCGGCGTTCAGGTCCGGCTAGGCGGGAGAGAAGATAGACGGCGCCGAGCTGGGTCGCGCCATAAGTGGCGCCGTGCAACATCTGCAGAGCGAGGAGTGCGACCGCGCCCGGCTCCGCCGCCATGCAGAGCCAGCGGAAGATCGCGACCAGGCCGCCGGTCATGAGCAGAGCGAAGGCATGCGACTCGCCGAGACGCGGCCCGAGAAACAGGAAAAACAGCGTTTCCGTCGCCACGCCGGCCGCCCATAGGAGGCCGATGAAGCCGTCGCTCACTCCTTCGCTGCGCCACTGCAGGCTGGCAAAGACATAGAGGAAAGCGTGGCTCGCCTGGATCGAGGCGGCGGCGAGGGCGAAAAGCGCGATCGCCGCCGGCCTCGGGATGCGACCGGGGAGCGTCGCGGCAGCGAGCACGCCAGTTTCGTTGCGCGGCAGCTGCTGCGCGCATTGCCGCGCCACGATGGTGGTCACAAGCGCGGTGCCGGCGAGCAGCCAAATGATTGCTTCGCGCGGCAGCAGGCCGACGATTTGGCCGCCGGCGACCATCATGAAGAGAACGGAAGCCGAGCCCCAGCCGCGCACCCGGGCGTAGTCCAGGGCGGCCAGACCGGCGCGCGCGCGCCGCCGCACCTCGTTGAGGATCAGCGCATCGGCAAGCGGGATGACCGGTCCTTGCGCGAAGGCGAGCGCCGCGACCGCCGCGAGAATTAGCCAGAACCCGTCGATGATTCCCATCGAGGCATAGGCGCAGGTGGTGCCGAGCGCGCACAACGTGAGCATCCCCGGAATGTCGCCGGAGCGGTCGGCGCGTGGCGGCAGCACAAGATTGGCTACGAGGCGCATCAGCGGCGGCACCGAGGCAATCGCCGAGATCTCGCGCGCCGAGAGGCCGCGCGCGGCAAGCCAGATCGGAAAGAACGGCAGGTGGATGCCGATCGTGGCGTAGACCGACGCCGTCAGGAACGACAGCCGCAGCCCCGATGCCGGCGCCGCCGCCGCCCTTTGCGCGGCCGTCATAACGCCCGGCTCACTCCATCACCGCGGCTTTCAAGATGCAGACCATCGTCGCGTGGGCGGGCGCGTCCGACACATTGCGGATCACATGCGGCCGGTCGCAGCGGTAGCGCAGCGTCTCGCCGGCGCCGGCCCGCTCGGTCACGCCCGCGACCTCGATCTCGAGTTCGCCCTCCAGCACCGACAGGCACTCGACCGAGCCGCGCTGATGCGCGTCCGATTCCAGCGCGCCGCCGGGATCGGCGGAGAAATCGTACCATTGCAGCCATTCGACCGTCTTGATCCAGCCGATGATGGCGAGCCGGCATTTGCCGTCGTCGGAGACGAGGATCGGGGTGTCGGGCTTGGTCGATTTTTCGCTGAACGGCTCGTCCTCGGCCGCATGCAGCACGCGCTCGCTCGAGACGTCGAGCGCCTGGGCGAGGCGCCAGATCGTCGCCAGCGTCGGGTTCGTTTCGTTGCGCTCGATCTGGCTGATGATCGACTTGGCGACGCCCGACTGCTCGGAGAGCTCGGAGAGCGAGAGGTTGTAGGCCTTGCGCAGCCGCTGCACGGTCTTGCCGAGCTGGCCGGAAATCACCTGCGCGCCGGCGTCCAACGCTTTGGCTTTGTCCCGGCCCTCGACGCCCATGTTCTCCGTTCCGCTGAAATCGTCCGGGAGAATAGACGATTCCGTGCGGAATATCGAACGGAATGTAGCGGAACCTGGCCCCCTCGCCGCACCATCCCGGACCAGGGGCCGCCTATGGGAGCCCGTCATTGTCCGACCACACCCGCCGCCCTAGCCTCCAGGCAAGCCCGCGGCGCCGA
>JAXDNJ010000096.1:0-3005 GCA_034669505.1 Methylobacteriaceae bacterium | reverse complement strand
GGCACAGAATGTTGTTGGTGCGCTCGGCCACCGCGATATTCTCGACCATGGAGCCAAGGATCGTTTGGCCGATCTTATGCGTCTCCGCTTTTTGCAATCGCGCGAAGCCGGCCTTGATATCGGGCGGCAGGATTTTCAGCGCCCGCACATAAAGGTCCTTACAGACCTCTTCGACTTCTTTGGTGTCGAGTTGCATGATTTCGATCTTTGTTGCGCTCTTATCAGAACGCGTTCAACAGGAACAGGATGCCGATCGCCAGCGAGCCGGCGACACACCCCGAGACCACACTCGCCGTGGACTCGCGCCAGCCCGCGCTTTCCAGCACCAGGACACGTAAGCCCAGGGCGAGATGGAGCGCAAGCGCGGTGACGAGCCCCCATTCGGCGGTCCGTATCCACATATTGTGCGTGAGATTGAAAAATGCATCTAGCCGGTCGGCGCCGCTGAGCGCGGTGCCGAGCGCCAGGAAATGCAGCGGCAGGAAAATCGCGAGCGCGATGCCGGAGAGGCGGTGTAGAAGCGCGGCCATAAAGCCAGGCTTGAAATGAGTGCGGTGAATCATGCGGCATAGACCGCGAGAGCGGCACGCAGCCCGAGCGCCAGCAGGATCAGTGAGACGATTAGCATGGCGATGTCGAGCGAGCGGCCGCGCCAGTTCGCCCATTCGCGGAAAATGTTGCGAAGGCCGATCGGCGCGTGGATGGATGCGGCGATCACGAAGACAGAATAAAGGGCGAGGAACAGAGCGTTGCCGCGGGTGCGGCCGAGAATCTCACCGGCGTTCAGACCGCCGCGCACCGCGTAGATGATCGTGGCGAGATGGATCGCGACCGCAAAAGCGAGCAAGATCGCGGTCAGCCGCTGCGCAACGAGGAGACGCGCGGTCCAGGCGGCGTTCATATCTCGCCCTTCAGTGCCGCGCGCATGGTCTCGCGCTTCAGGCCGGCGATCGATTGCGTCGGCGACAGGTTTTTGGGGCAGAATTCGGTGCAGCTCATGTGGTTGTGGCAGGAATGGCAGCCCGCATCTGTGGCAATGGCCTCAAGCCGCGCCTGCTGCCCGCGATCGCGCACGTCGTTAACGAGCGTCCACGACCGATTGAGCGCGGCGGGGCCGAGATAATCTTCGTCCCAGGACACGACATCGCAGGCGGAATAGCAGATGCCGCAATTGATGCATTCGATCGCGAGGTCGGCGGCGCGGCGCTCGCGCGAGTCCGGCGGCACAAGCGCGAAGTCGGCCGGCGGCGTGTCGCCCGGCTCGAAGTGGCCTTTCGCATCGCGCCATTTGTCGAAGAACACCGCCATGTCGACGGCGAGATCCTTGACGATCGGCAGGTTGCGTAGCGGCTCGAGTTTGATCCGCTTGCCTTTGCGCTGAACGTCGATAACGCGCGTGCGGCATGTCCAGCGCGGAATACCGTCGACGATCATCGCGCAGGAGCCGCACATGCCGACGCGACAGGCGAAGCGATAAGCGAGACTCGCATCCTGCGTGCGCTGGATTTCTGTGACGACATCCAGAATCGTTTGGCTGTCGCGGAGGGGGAGCGAGAAGGTCTGGAATGCGCCGTCGCGATCGCCGCGCCAGATGTCGAGTTCGAGTCTATGGATTTGCACAGCTCCTCCCTAGGTGTTTGCGCGCAGCGGTGTCAACGCGCAACCCGAACAGGTCTGTCCGGGAATGACAGCTGTTCGCGCGCGCGCCATTCCGCGCCGACATAATTGACGATCAGCGAGCGCCGTACGCCTGCAATCGGTCGTGGCGCAAAACCGTGCCAGGTGTTGTCGCCGGGAACAAAGGCGAGGGTCGTGTTTGGCAGGAAAGCCATGCGCTGCATGAAAGTTTGCGCATCGGCATAGATGTCGGTGCCGAGATCTTTTGCACCGTCGAGATAAATGAAGCAGGTAAATTTCTTCGCGCCGATATCGGTGTGCGGCTCGAGCCAAAACCCGTCAGTATCCAGAGCGTATTCGATGCGCAGAAAGGTGCGATCTATCGGCGCGCCGAAGGCATCGTGCAGGGCATCGATCACTGCGGCCGATCGCATCGCCTCAGCTACGTGCCGCATCAGCGGAAATCGCGTCATATTCGCCCGATCGAAGTAGATGCGCTGCTCGTTGCGATATTCGCGGCGCCCGGATGGCCCATGTGCGGGCTCGAGCGGAAGGCAGGCGAGCTCGCGCAGCACTTCGCGTGGCAACACCTCCGCGATTTTCCAATGCTGCCATGGCTCCGCAATTGCCGGCGAACTCCGAATCGCGTCACACGCATGCTCCGCAATCTCCTCGGGACCTATGATCTCCCGGGACGGGACGCGGCCTTGGCTTGCGGCGCTGATCTTCATCGCTTAAGTGCGGTTCCTGGGCCATGCGCCAATCGCATGGCCTCGCCTCCCTAGGGTTAGCATGGCGAACGAAAGTCCCCTTCATTCCCAGGTGATCATCGTCGGCTCCGGGCCAGCTGGCTACACCGCCGGCATCTACGCGGCGCGCGCCATGATGGAGCCAATCCTAATCGCCGGTTTCGAGCCGGGCGGCCAGCTGATGATCACGACGGAGGTCGAGAACTATCCCGGCTTCGCCCTGCCGATCCAGGGGCACTGGCTGATGGAGCAGCTGAAGGCGCAGGCCGAGCATGTCGGCACACAGCTCATCTCCGACCATATCGAGAAGGTCGAGCTCGGCCGCCGGCCGTTCCTGCTGATCGGCGATAGCGGGCATACCTATACAAGCGACGCGCTGGTCATCGCCACCGGCGCCAAGGCGAAGTGGCTCGGCGTCCCAAGCGAGGAGCGCTTCAAGGGCTACGGCGTGTCGGCCTGCGCTACCTGCGATGGCTTTTTCTTCAGGGGAAAAGAGGTGCTTGTGGTCGGGGGAGGAAACTCGGCCGTCGAGGAGGCGCTCTACCTCAGCCATATCTGCTCGCGTGTGACGGTGGTCCACCGCCGCGATGCCTTCCGCGCCGAGCGCATCCTGCAGGAGCGGCTGTTCGCCCGCCCCAA
>JAXDNJ010000095.1:0-14322 GCA_034669505.1 Methylobacteriaceae bacterium | reverse complement strand
GCAACGCGATTTGCCCGGGGACGATTCAAAGCCCGTCGCTTGACGATCGCATCGCGACGCTGGCGAAAAGCTCGGGGCAATCGCTGGAGACCGTGCGCAAAGCCTTCATTGACCGCCAGCCGATCGGGCGGCTCGGCACCGCACGCGAGATGGCCAATCTGGCGTTGTATCTTGCATCGGACGAAAGCTCTTACACGACCGGGCAGATTCATATCGCCGATGGCGGCTTTGCCTTGTGATGTGACCCGCGCGGCAAGATAAATCAGGGAGGAATCACTTTGCATATTCTGGTGACCGGCGCCGCCGGCATGATCGGCCGCAAGCTTTGCGAGCGGCTCGCGCGAGAAGGCAAGCTCGGCGGCAAGCCGATCACCTCACTGCATATGGTCGATGTAATCGAGCCGAAGGCGCCTGAGGCAAGCTTCGCGATCAAAACCAGCGCCGCCGATATTTCGCAAGAGGCGCCCGTGCGCGGACTCGTTGCCGCGAAACCCGACGTGATTTTCCATCTCGCGGCGATCGTCTCGGGCGAGGCGGAGCGCGATTTCGACAAGGGCTATGCCGTCAACTTCGACGGCAGCCGCTTTCTCTTCGACGCGGTGCGGCGCGAATGCCAGGCAAGCGCCGGGGCTTATAAGCCGCGGCTCGTCTATGCCTCTTCGGCGGCGGTTTTCGGCGCGCCCTTCCCGGAGGGTATCCCGGACGAGTTCCACCTGACGCCGCTGACCAGCTACGGCACGCAAAAAGCAATCGGCGAATTGCTGCTGGCGGATTATTCGCGGCGCGGCTTCTTCGATGGCGTTGGATTGCGCTTCCCGACGATCTGCGTCCGTCCCGGCACGCCGAACGCTGCCGCCTCGGGGTTTTTCTCAAACATCATCCGCGAGCCGCTGGTCGGCAAGGAAGCGGTCCTGCCCGTCTCCGACCAGGTGCGCCATTCGCATGCGAGTCCGCGCGCCGCGGTTGAGTTCTGCATTCATGCGGCGACGCTGGATACGTCCAAAATGGGCGCACGCCGCAGTCTGACGATGCCGGGCGTGTCCGTCACGGTGGCCGAACAGATCGAAGCGCTACGCCACGTCGCCGGCGACAAGGCGGTCGCGCTGATCCGCCGCGAGCCGGACGAACTTGTCGAGCGGATCGTCGGCGGCTGGCCGGAAAAATTTGTCACGCGCCGCGCGCAAGAACTCGGCTTTAAGGCGGAAGACAGTTTTGACGCGATCATCCGCGCCCATATCGAGGATGAACTCGGCGGGCGCGTGGCGGTGTAGTCACGCGGCTAGCGCTTTAGGCGGCGCAGGCGAGAAAACCCTGCCGTAATTCGTCTTCCTTCAGATTGCGGCCGATGAAGACGATGCGGCTGCGGCGTGGCTCGTCGCTCTTCCACGGCCGCTGCACGTCGCCGTCGAGGATCATGTGCACGCCCTGGAAGACGAAGCGTTTCGGCTCGTTCTTGAAGGCGAGAATGCCTTTTGAACGCAAAATGTTCGGGCCTTCGCGCTGCACGATGTCGTTGATCCACGGCATGAAGCGCTCGGGATCGACATCGCCGTCAATCGCGATCGACACCGATTGCATCTCCTCGTCGTGATAGTGCTTCAAGCCGCCACCATGTGAGTGGCCATGCTCGTGGTGGTGATCATGGCCGTCATCATGAGCATGCCCGTGCTCGTGATCGTGGTCGTTCTCAGCGTGCAAAAACTCCGGCTCGATCTCCAAAATGCGATCGAGATCAAAGGCGTTGCGGCCGAGCACCGCATCGAGCGGCACGTCCGCGCGCACAGCGCGATGCAGTTTCGCGTATGGGTTGATGCCGCGGATGCGCGCCTCGACTTCCTCCACTTCGTCTTTGCTGACGAGGTCGGTTTTGTTCAAAATGATCACGTCGGCGAAGGCGATCTGGTTCTTCGCCTCCGGTGCGTCCTTCAGGCGATCGAGGAGCCACTTCGCGTCGGCAACGGTGACGACGGCATCAAGGCGCGCCGCCTGCTGCACGTCGGCATCGACGAAGAAGGTCTGCGCCACCGGCGCCGGATCGGCGAGGCCGGTCGTCTCGACGATGATTGCGTCGAACTTGCCCCTGCGCTTCATCAGGCCCTCGACGATGCGGATGAGATCGCCGCGCACCGTGCAGCAGATGCAGCCATTGTTCATCTCGAACACTTCCTCGTCGGCGCCGACGACGAGATCGTTGTCGATGCCGATCTCGCCGAATTCGTTGACGATGACGGCGAAGCGCCGGCCGTGGTCTTCGGAGAGGATGCGGTTCAGAAGCGTCGTCTTGCCGGCACCGAGATAGCCGGTCAGCACGGTGACGGGGATTTTGTCGGACATTGCGGCTCCGGGACGGGCGGCCAAGATGGCGGGATTTCGCCGCTTATATCGGGAGGGGGCCGGCCGATGTAAGGCCAACATCGCGGCTTGACCGGTGCAGGTTGCCGGGGCCAAGCCCCTGCTCTAGAAAATATGGAAGCAGTCCCGACAACGGGCAAAGGAGAAAAAGATGGCGGACCAACAGGTTTTCGCGACCGGGCATGCGGATATGGATTATGCCGAGCACGAGAAGACCTATCGGTTTTTCCTCAAGCTGATGAAGTGGGGGGCGATCCACTGCATCGGCATTCTCATCATCCTCGCCTTCCTGACGCTTTGATCCGAGGCCCGCGCGGCCTGCTGCTTCCAGGTTGCGGTTGATCCGGAGACCCTTATGCGTATCGCCGTCCCGACCGAGACCGATCCGACCGAGACCCGCGTCGCCGCGACCCCTGAGACGGTGAAGAAATATATCGGGCTCGGTGCCGAGGTGGCCGTGCAGGCAGGCGCCGGCATGAAGTCCGGCATCACCGATGCCGACTACCAGTCTGCCGGCGCGAGCGTCGCCCCGGATGCCGGTGCCACGCTTACCGGCGCCGACATTGTGCTCAGGGTGAAGCGCCCCGCCAGCCACGAGGTCGAGGGCGCCAAACCTGGAGCAGCCGTCATTGCGATTATGGACCCCTACGGCAACCAGGATGCCGTCGCCGATCTTGGCAATCGCGGCATCGCCGCCTTCGCGATGGAGCTGATGCCCCGCATCACCCGCGCCCAGGTGATGGACGTGCTCTCGAGCCAAGCCAATCTTGCCGGCTACCGCGCCGTGATCGACGGCGCTGCCGAATACGGCCGCGCAATCCCGATGATGATGACGGCCGCCGGCACGATTCCCGCCGCGCGCATCTTCATCATGGGCGTCGGCGTCGCCGGCCTGCAGGCGATTGCGACGGCGCGCCGGCTTGGCGCGATCGTCACCGCCACAGACGTGCGGCCGGCCACGAAAGAGCAGGTCGAATCCCTCGGCGCGAAATTTCTGGCGGTCGAGGACGAGGAATTCAAGCAGGCGCAGACCGCCGGCGGCTACGCCAAGCAGATGTCGAGCGAATACATGGCGAAACAGGCGGCGCTCACCGCCTCGCATATCGCCAAGCAGGATATCGTGATCACGACGGCGCTCATCCCCGGCCGTCCGGCACCCCGGCTGATCAGTGCCGACATGATCCGTTCGATGCGGCCAGGCTCGGTCATCGTCGACCTCGCGGTCGAGCGCGGCGGCAATGTCGAGACCGCACGCGGCGGCGAGACCGTCGTGTCGGAGAACGGCGTGCGTATCCTCGGACATCTCAACATGCCCGGCCGTCTCGCCGCTAGCGCGTCGAGCCTGTACGCCAAAAACCTGCTCGCCTTCGTCGAGACGCTGATCGACAAGGAGACGAAATCGCTCGCGATCAAATGGGACGACGAACTCGTCAAAGCCACCGCGCTGACACGCGACGGAAAGCTCGTCAATCCGATCTTCCAGCAACAGGCCGCCTGACGCGCGCCGCTCAATAAGCCGGGGAACTTCGTCATGGCGACCGAAGACATCCAAGTCCTTCACGACCGCGCGCAGGCGGCGGCGGCGGCGGCGCGCCAAGCGGCGGATGCCGCGCAGGCCTATGTCGATCAGATCGCAACGGCCGGCGGCGCCGCGGCGCATGCGGCGACCGGAGGCGCAATCGATCCCTTCGTGTTCCGCTTGGCGATTTTCGCGCTCGCGGTTTTTGTTGGCTATTACGTCGTGTGGTCGGTGACGCCGGCATTGCATACGCCGCTTATGTCGGTCACCAACGCGATTTCGTCCGTCATTGTGGTCGGCGCGCTGCTGTCGGTTGGCGTCGAAGCCTCACGCATCGGCGATGATGGACCCTTGTGGGCGCGCATCTTCGGGTTCATCGCCCTCATTTTGGCCTCGGTGAACATATTCGGCGGCTTCCTCGTCACTCAACGCATGCTCGGCATGTACAAGAAGAAGGGCTGACGCGATGAACGCCAATATCGCCGCCGTCCTTTATGTCGTCTCAGGCGTTCTTTTCATTTGGGCGCTGCGCGGACTTTCGTCGCCCGCATCATCACGGCAGGGCAATCTCTTCGGCATGATCGGCATGGCGATCGCGATCGTCACCACGCTCGCCTATCGCCCGCCGGTCGGATTGTCGGCTTGGATCCTCGTCGTGATCGGCATGGGGATCGGCGGCACCTTCGGCGCGGTGCTGGCGCGACGCATCCAGATGACGAAGATGCCGCAGCTTGTGGCGTTCTTCCATTCGCTGGTCGGTTTCGCCGCTGTGCTCGTGGCGGCCGGCGCGCTCTATGCGCCGCAGGCCTTCGGCATCGGCGTGCCCGGCGACATCCACGGCGCGAGCCTCGTCGAAATGTCGATCGGCGCGGCGATCGGTGCGGTCACGTTCACTGGTTCGGTCATCGCGTTTCTGAAGCTCGATGCGCGCATGTCAGGTGCGCCGATCCTGCTGCCGCAGCGTCACGCGCTCAACATCGGGCTCGGCGTGCTCCTACTCGTGCTGATCTTCCTCTTCGTCAGGACGGAAAGTCATTTCGTCTTCCTTCTGATCGCACTCGTCTCCTTTGCTCTTGGTGTGACGCTCATCATTCCGATCGGCGGCGCCGACATGCCGGTCGTCGTCTCGATGCTGAACTCCTACTCGGGATGGGCGGCCGCCGGTATCGGCTTCACGCTCGGCAATCTCGCGCTGATCATTACCGGCGCACTCGTCGGCTCGTCCGGCGCGATCCTCTCCTACATCATGTGCAAGGGGATGAACCGCTCGTTCTTCTCCGTCATCCTCGGCGGCTTCGGCGGCGAGACGATCGGCGCGGCGGGCGTGGCCGAAACACGGCCGGTGAAGCAGGGCTCGGCAGATGACGCAGCCTTCATCATGAAGAATGCCGGCAAGGTTATCATCGTCCCGGGCTACGGCATGGCTGTCGCGCAGGCGCAGCATTCGCTGCGCGAGATGGCCGATGTCTTAAAGAAAGAAGGGGTCGACGTGAAGTACGCGATCCACCCGGTGGCTGGCCGCATGCCCGGCCACATGAACGTGCTGCTCGCCGAAGCCAATGTGCCTTACGACGAGGTATTCGAGCTGGAGGACATCAATTCGGAATTCGGCCAGACCGATGTCGCCTTCGTCATAGGCGCCAACGACGTGACGAACCCCGCCGCGAAGACGGACCCCTCGTCAGCGATCTACGGCATGCCGATTCTGGATGTGGAGAAGGCAAAGACCGTGCTGTTCATCAAGCGCGGCATGGGGTCGGGCTATGCCGGGGTCGAGAACGAGCTGTTCTTCCGCGACAACACGATGATGCTATTCGGCGACGCCAAGAAGATGACCGAGAGCATCGTCAAGGCGCTGGCGCACTAGCGTCACTCCGCCTCCGCCGGCGACGCAACATCGTCGAGATACCAGGGAACGCTGATCACGGTCAGGCCCGCACCACCATAGGTGAGTAGTTGCTTGCGCAGATGCCGGGCGCGGTGCGTGTGCAGGATACGCTGATACCAACGCTGCTTGACGAGTTCCGGAATCAGCACCGCGATACGGCGTCCGGGGAACTTTGCCTTGAGCTCCTGCGCCAACTTCAGCACCGGCTCATGCATCGCCCGATATTGCGCGTTCAATGCCATCAGCCGCGGCACGGTGAGTCCGGCATCGCGCGCGGGCTCGGCTACATTCTTCTCCCATTGGAGGCGCATGGCGCGTTGATCTTCCTCGCAGTCGGGGCCCTGCAGGTGGGTGAGGTGAAGTCCAATCACGTCGGGCGAAAGAGTTAATCCGAGACCGATTGCTCTGGCTGTCAGCTTGCTCCATCTCTCCACCGAGACCAAGACAATCGGCGGCTGCGTTCCTCCACTCAGCTCCAGTGGCCGTGCTTCACGCACCTGCGATTCCAGTTCATCGTAATAGTGCCGGATTGCCTTAAGGAGGACGATTGCACACGGAATCGCGAGAATTGTGATCCACGCGCCTTCAGTGAATTTCGCGACAATGATGATGACAAGCGCAAGTCCCGTGGTCGTGGCGCCGACCGTGTTGATCCAGAAATGCGTATGATGCGTCGTGCGTCTGCCCTTCGCTTCCTTCTCCCGTATCATCCGCCGCCAGTGAACCGCCATTCCCGTTTGCGAGAGCGTGAAGGTGAGAAAAGCGCCGATGGCAAAGAGCGGGATCAGATGGTCGGTGATGCCGCCGAAAAGGACGAGAAGCGCGCCCGAGCACGCCGCGAGATAAAGAATTCCCACCGAAAAGACGAGGCGGCGCCCGGCAATGGCGAAGGGCTTCGGCAGGAAGCCATCTTCCGCAACCGTGCGACACAGGCGGGGAAAACCGACAAAGCTGGTGTTGGCCGACAGCGCGAGCACGCAAAGCAGACTGCCGATCGCGACATAGTAAAACGCACCACGACCGACGATGGCGCCGCAAAGCTGCGACAGCACGCTTTGGTATCCCTGCTGCGTTTGGTCCATCGCGCCGACACCGTACGTCGTCGCCAGATGCGCGATCGCGATGAGCAACAAGCCGAGGATCACCGCGATCGCGGTCAGCGTCCGGTGCCCGTATTTTGCGGCGGGCTCGCGGAACGCACTCATGCCGTTGCTGACCGCCTCGACGCCGGTCATCGCGGTGCAGCCGCTGGCAAAGGCGCGCAACAACAGCCAGATGGTGACCGTTTCGGCCGCTTCCGGCAACCCTGGCGGCGGCACGACCGGCTGCGGATGTCCGCCGGCCGCTAATGCTTTGTATTTGCCGAGGCCAAGAATGATCGCGAAGCTCGCGATGAATAGATAAGTGGGCACCGCGAGGACCCGGCCGGATTCCTGCGTGCCGCGCAGGTTTATCAAGGTGATGACAAGCAGGATGCCGAGGCAGAGCCAAAGGATGTAGGGGTGCAGCTCCGGCACCGCCGATACCAAGGCGGCGACGCCTGCAGAAATGCCGACCGATACGTTCAGCACGTAGTCGATCATCAGCGCCGCGGCGGCGAGCAGGCTCGCACCCGTGCCGATGTTTTCCTTGGCGACGATATAGGCGCCGCCATTGCTCGGATAGGCGCGGATCGTCTGCCAGTAAGACGCAAACAGGATCGCAAGCAGCGCCACGATCGGCGCCATGACCCAGCCGATATAAGAGAGGCTCACAGCGCCAAGCGGGATCAGGATGGTGAGCGCGGCCTCGGGCCCGTAAGCCGAGGAGCCGAGGCCATCGAGGCCCATGGCCGGCACGCCCTCGAAGGCGCCGATCTTCCGCTCGTTGAACTCGCGGTTAGCGAGCCGGCGGCCCAGCACGAGCCGGCGGACATTAACATGCATCATAAGCGTTGCGTTTCCGGTATTCCGGGCGGAAACCCTAGGGCAGCAGGAATGTTCCCGGGCAGTACGCGACGCGCGCTTTAAGCGAACAGCGCAACGTTCTGGCGCCCAACCATCATCGGTTCGCGGTCGCTGTTCCAGACGACGATCGTCTCGGTGGAATAACCGCCTTCGGCGAAGTCGAGCCGGCGGCGGACGAGCCAGAAGCCGTCTTTTGTTATCGGTTTGTCGGTCACGACGTCGAACGCCCATGCGATCGTGCTGATCGGTGCCGGGGCTTTGAACATGAGGACGCCGCTCGAGGGCGGTGCGTCGCCGATACAGGTAAGTGCGACGGCGGGCGCGATGTCGGCCGTGATGTCCACCTCAGAGCGAAAGCGCATCCACGTCAGAAAGTCGGGCTGTTTCGCGCCGCTGAACGGCATGCCCTTGCCGGCGACGCGCAT
The DNA here is from genome assembly GCA_034669505.1 of Methylobacteriaceae bacterium. GTDB lineage: Bacteria > Pseudomonadota > Alphaproteobacteria > Rhizobiales > Beijerinckiaceae > JAFASC01. The sequence continues at coordinate 6,192 of JAXDNJ010000095.1, read as the reverse complement.
GTCGAAATTCTGGAAAAAGACCGGCGCACCGCTGCCGCGGGGCGGTTCAAAACGCCGATAAGATTCAGGCGCCGCCACATCCGGCGCTTTGAGATCATTGAAGGCGATGGTTGATGGTCGCGCGTTGCCGAAGCATAGATGCGAGCGCACGAGCGTGCCTGTCGCGTCGTTCATCTCGGCGCCGAAAAGGACGGCCGATTTGCCGCGGCGAAGCAACGACGCGGACATGCGTACCGATTCCGTCGCGGGGCCGACGAACAGGAATTGTGCCGAGCGCAACGGCGGCAGATCGGGAATGACGTCGATCGCCGCTTGCACGCAAAGAGCTGCCGCGAGTCCGCCGAACATCGCGCGGCCCTGGCGCCAGGTCGCGGGCACCGAGACGCTGTGATCGGGCGATTTGGCGAGCGCATGCACGATTGCGGAAAAAGGAATGCGGTTTTCCGGTTCTGCGCCACTCACGACCGATAATCCCCGTTGATCGCGACATATTCCTTCGTCAGATCGCACGTCCACACCCTCGCGCGACCCTTGCCGATCTTGAGATCGACGCGAATGTCGATCTTGTCCTCTCTCATCAGGGCGGAGGCTTTCGCCTCGTCGTAATCGGGATCGCGCAGGCCTTTATGCGCGACGCGCACGTCGCCGAAATAAATCGAGAGCCGGTCGCGTTTGGCTTTCTCACCGGCCTTGCCGACCGCCATGACGATGCGGCCCCAATTTGCGTCCTCGCCGGCAATCGCGGTCTTCACCAATGGTGAATTGGCGATCGACAGCGCGATGCGCTTCGCCGCCTTGTCGCTTGCCGCCCCTTCCACCTGCACTTTGACGAATTTGCGCGCGCCCTCCCCGTCGCGCACGACCTGCTGCGCGAGATCAAGTAGCACCTTGTCGAGTGCGCGTCTGAAGCCGGCGAGCTGGTGATCGCCGGCCGACGAGATGCGCGGTGCGCCGCGCGCTTCCGCCGCGCCCGTCGCAAACAGCATCAAGGTGTCCGATGTCGAGGTATCGCTGTCGATGGTGATCGCGTTGAACGATTCCTCCACCGATTTCGACAGCATTTTCTGCAGAACCGGCGCATGGATCGGCGCGTCGGTGAACAGAAACGAGAGCATCGTCGCCATGTCGGGCGCGATCATGCCGGCCCCTTTGGCAATGCCGCCGATCTTCACTTCGACGCCGCCGATTTCGGCGATCGCGGTCGCGAGTTTCGGAAATGTATCGGTCGTCATGATGGCGCGTGCCGCATCGAGCCAGGCATCCGGGCTCGCCTCGGCCACAAGCTTTTCCAGCACGCCATCGAACTTGCCGGCGTCGAGCGGCTCGCCGATCACGCCCGTGGACGCGAGAAAAATCTCATTCGCGCGCGCGCCGGTCGCTTCCGCCGCCAACTTCGCCGCGAAGCGCACGGAATCCACCCCGCGCTTGCCGGTAAACGCGTTGGCGTTGCCGGAATTGACGACGAGCGCCCGCGCGCGCCCTTTCTTCAGTTTGTCGCGGCACCAATCGACCGGCGCGGACGGGCATTTGGATTTCGTGAAAACGCCGGCCGCCTGCGTGCCTTCGCTCATCAAAACGAGCAGCACGTCGGTGCGATCGTTGTAGCGGATGCCCGCCGCGCCGGTCGCGAAACGCACGCCTTCGATCGCCGGCATGTCGGGATACGATTTCGGCGCGAGCGGAGAAATCGGAGCGGGGACGGCCATCATATTCCTCGAGACGCAAATGCGCTGACGGCGCACGTCTGGTGCGCCCTCGGCCGCGCTTCAGGCTTTGCGGCTTGGCCGAAGCCGCGTCAAGCGCGCCTACTTGCGCGCTTACTTAGAAGAAGACGCTGGCGCTGCGGGGTTCGCCGGTGTCTTTGTCTCAGGCGCGGGAATTGCTGATGCATCTGCCGGCGCCTCCGGCTCGGTGCGCTCGACCTTCGCCGCCTCGCGCAGCTTCAGAATCAGCTCGCTCTGCGACTTCTGCACGACGTAGCGCGTCACCTGATCGCGCACCTGATCGATGGGCGGGAATTGCTTCTGCCGGCGCTCCTCGACCTGGATGATGTGCCAGCCGAACTGCGATTTAACGGGATCCGAAATCTGCCCGGGCTGCATCTTGAAGGCGGCGTCGGCGAATTCCGGCACCATCCGTTCCTTGGTGAACCAGCCGAGTTCGCCGCCTTTCGAACCGGGGTCCTTTGACATCTCGTTGGCGACCTTGGCGAAGTCTTCCCCCGCCTTGACGCGTTTCAGAGCGGCCTGAGCGTCCGGCTCGGCCTCGACCAGGATATGCCGCGCGCGTACTTCCTCTTCGGGCTTCTGCTGCTTGGCCACGTCGTCATAAGTCTTCTGGATCGCCGCATCGCTCGCGGCATCCTTCGCCACCTTGCCGAGCAGGTCCTCCATCAGGACCTTGTCGCGGTAATAGGCGACCTTCTTCGCAAATTCAGAGCCTTCGCCCATCTTGTCGGCTTCGGCCTTCTGCGCGACCAGCTTGGCGTCGATCAGGTAATCGAGGATGTAGGCTTGGCGCGCCGGACCCTCGATCTGCTGCGGCAGGGAAGCGCCGATATCGTCCAACGCGATCTTCACGTCTTCGTCGGTGATCTCGACGCCGTTGACGCGGGCAAGAACCTTGGCCGACGCCGGTACCGCCAGCGCGAGCGCCATCGCGACTGCAAAAGCAGCGCCGCCGAGGCGGGTCAGATAAGATGAATTCATTAGAGGTCTCCGCGGCGGCCCCGCCGCCGGTTCATGTGATCGCCGCGAGCGGATAGAGGGTTGCGGCGCCTGCGTGGCACGGGGTTTATTGCGGCGACGCGTCACTTTCAAGCCAGGCTAGTCGCGTTGACAAGGTCTAGGCCCCCTCTTATCTCTGCGGCCTGATCTGCGTATGTGCGCCGGCTTCGGAGCGCATGCCTTTGTTTGCGCTTCAGTTTCGCGCTCTGCGACGGCACGTGCCGAGACGCTTGTCGCGCCGCCCCTATTTTGCCGCCGGCGCGGGGCAAGTCACCCGCCTGCCGCTTGAATGACGCGCCGCGCCGTCCAGAAAGGTTTCGCCTCCGATGTTGGGCACGCTTGCGAAAAAGATTTTCGGGTCCGTCAATGAGCGTCGGCTGAAGACCTACGCCCCAAAAGTCGCCGCGATCAACGCGCTCGAGCCGGAAGTCGAAAAGTTGTCCGACGCCGAACTCGTCGCCCGCACCGACGCCTTCAAAGCCGAACTTGCCGCCGGCAAGACCCTCGACGACATTCTTGTTCCCGCTTTCGCAACCGTACGGGAGGCGGCGAAGCGCACGCTGCGGCAGCGGCATTTCGACGTCCAGCTCATCGGCGGCATGGTCCTGCATGAAGGCGCGATTGCCGAGATGCGGACCGGTGAAGGCAAGACGCTCGTTGCCACCCTCGCCGTCTACCTGAACGCGCTCGCCGGCAACGGGGTGCATGTCGTCACCGTCAACGACTACCTCGCCCGCCGCGACGCCGACTGGATGGGGCAGATCTATAAGTTCCTTGGGATGAGCGTCGGTGTCATTGTGCATGGCCTCGACGATGAGGAACGCAAGCTCGCTTACGCCTGCGACATCACCTATGGTACCAACAACGAATACGGTTTCGATTATCTCCGCGACAATATGAAATACGAGCTCGCGCACATGGTGCAGCGCGGGCACCCTTACGCGATCGTCGACGAGGTCGACTCGATTCTGGTGGACGAAGCGCGCACGCCGCTGATCATTTCCGGTCCCTCCGACGACAAATCCGAGCTTTACAATCAGATCGACGTGCTGATCCCGCGGCTCGGCAAGGATCATTACGACCTCGACGAGAAGCAGCGCACGGTGAACCTCACCGAGGCCGGCAATGAATATATGGAAGAGCTCTTGCGCGAGGCCGACATCCTCAAGGACGGTTCCTTGTACGAGGCGGCGAACGTCACGCTCGTCCATCACATCAATCAGGCGCTGCGTGCGCATCGCCTCTTCCAGCGCGACAAGGATTACATCGTCCGCAACGGCGAAGTGGTGATCATCGACGAATTCACCGGCCGCATGATGCCGGGCCGCCGCTATTCCGAAGGCCTGCATCAGGCGCTTGAGGCCAAGGAGCACGTTCAGGTTCAGCCGGAGAACGTGACGCTCGCCTCGATCACGTTCCAGAACCTGTTCCGCCTCTACAAGAAGCTGGCCGGCATGACCGGCACCGCGGCGACGGAAGCCGACGAATTCGCGGAAATCTACAAGCTCGACGTGGTCGAAATCCCGACCAACATGCCGATCGCGCGCACTGACGAAGACGACGAGGTCTATCGCACGCAGCCCGAAAAGCTGAAGGCGATCGTAGCCGAGATCGAGTCCGCGAATGCCAATATGCAGCCGATGCTCGTCGGCACGACGTCGATCGAAAAATCCGAGCAGCTCGCGGAGTTCCTGATCGAGCACGGTTACAAGCAGATCGACTTCGAGGATCCGAAGAAGGCACTGGCCGGGCTTTATGCCGCAGCGCGCAGCGGCAAACCATCGAAACTCTTCGCCGTCTTGAACGCGCGCTTCCACGAGCAGGAAGCCTATATCGTCGCCGAGGCGGGCGTACCCGGCGCGATCACTGTTGCAACCAACATGGCCGGCCGCGGCACCGATATTCAGCTCGGCGGCAATGTCGAGATGCGCGTCGCAACGGAATGCGAAGGCCTCGAAGAGAGCGAATGCGCCGCGCGCGAAGCGGAAATCCGCGCCGAAGTGGCCGACTTCAAGCAGAAGGCGATCGCCGCCGGCGGTCTATATATTGTCGGCACCGAGCGCCATGAAAGCCGGCGCATCGACAATCAGCTGCGCGGCCGCGCTGGACGGCAGGGCGACCCGGGACGCTCGAAATTCTTCCTGTCGCTGCAGGACGATCTCATGCGCATTTTCGGCTCCGAACGCATGGACACGATGCTGCGCAAGCTCGGCCTTGAAGAGGGCGAGGCGATCATCCATCCCTGGATCAACAAAGCGCTGGAGAAGGCGCAGCAGAAGGTCGAAGCGCGCAACTTCGACATCCGCAAGAACATCCTGAAATTCGACAACGTGATGAACGACCAGCGCAAGGTCGTCTTCGAGCAGCGCCGCGAAATGATGGCGCAGGAATCGCTTGCAGAGACGGTCGCCGACATGCGCGAGGGCGTGATCGACGATCTCGTCGCCAAACACATTCCGCACGACGCTTATCCCGAGACGTGGGACGTCGGAGGACTGCACGAAGTGGTGCAGAATACGCTCAATCTCGATTTGCCGGTCGCCGATTGGGCGAAGGAAGAAGGCATCGCCGACGAGGAAATCCGCGAGCGCGTTCAGAAGGCCGCAGACGAGTCCTACGCGGCGCGCGTCGAGAAGAACTCGCCCGAAGTCATGCGCTATGTCGAGAAGCAGATCGTGCTGCAGGTTCTCGATCATCTGTGGCGCGAACATCTCCTCACGCTTGACCATCTGCGCCAGGTCATCGGCTGGCGCGGTTATGCGCAGCGGGATCCCTTAAACGAATACAAGTCCGAAGCCTTCGAGCTGTTCGACGGGCTGATCACGCGCTTGCGAGAATTGACGACAGCGCAATTGATGCGCGTCGAAGTCGCCTACGAGCCGCCGCCGCAACAGCTGCCGCCGATGCACGCGTCGCATTTCGATGCGACGAGCGGCGAGGACGACATGGCGATCGCGGAGATCAATTCGCGCATTGCCGCCGGCGATTTTGCCCCGCAGCAGCTATTCGCCGCGGCGCAGGCCGATCCCGAGACGATGGTGCGCGATCCGGCCAATCCCTCGAGTTGGGGCAAGGTCGGCCGCAACGAGGCTTGCCCCTGCGGGTCGGGCAAGAAGTTCAAGCACTGCCACGGCGCGCTGGTGTAGAGCACCGAAATGTGGGGCCGGCCGTCAGCTGGACCCCAGACTGCAAAACGTGCTTTGCTCCCTCCTTTACTGGGGGATAAATATGAAAAAGATTGTTTTGACAGTCGCATCGATGAGCGCAATTGCGCTGAGCGTCGTTTCGGTTTTTGCAACGCCGCTCTGCCATGATCCGAAGTCGAAAACCTATCGCTTAGCGGCGTGGTTTGGCCAAGCCGCAGAGCATCTTCATGGACCGCCGACCACCAGCTGGAGAGAAATTCCAGAAGGATTGTTTCAAGAAGCCTTGATCGGGGTAGCGAAAGAAACCGTGAAAAAATATC
>JAXDNJ010000094.1:0-4807 GCA_034669505.1 Methylobacteriaceae bacterium | reverse complement strand
CGCAGGAGAGCTGGGCGCGGGGGCGGCTGCGTCAGGTGCGGGCGGTTCGGCGGCAGGCGCGGCGGTCGGCGGCTGCGGGCGTGGCGAGGGTGGCGTGACCGCCATGGGCGGAGGCGGCGGTTCGGGGATGGGCGGCCGCAGGGCGGACGGGGCCGGCTCGGCAGGCGCTTGCGCGCCGGCCTCCGTTGCCGCCGGTCCGGCCGGCCAGGACAGGCCGCTGATCGCCTGCTGCTCGCGGTCGCGGGCCGGGCGCGGCTCGCGCGCCTCAGCCCGGACAATCGACGACTCGACGACGACGTCATTGGGCCCGCCGATCATCAACAAATGCTCGACATTGTCGCGCCGCACGATGACCAGCTGCCGCTGGCGGTCGATCTCGAAGGCGTCAACGACGCCGAGCCGCTGCTGGCGGCTGCGGCCGCCCGGCAGTTTGATGCCGCGGCCGAAGACGATGCGAAACAGGACGAAAACCAGCGCCACGCCAATCAGGAGGCATAGCGCCGCCAGGATGAAGGCGAGCGTTCGGTTTTCTCCGAAAACACTCATGAATTGCATGTACTCGGTTCTCTCGGGTCCGCCAGGAAACGCATCAAATTACCATGAAGGTCAACGTGCAAGGCCGAAAGGTTAATGCATGGTTAACACTGTTTCTGTATTTAGACGGTTCGACGTGCTGTGGGCCTGGGGAAAGCAGCCGGCCGCATATTGCAGCGGCCATCAGCTGCCCGCTATCAGGTGAGTGAATGAGCGACATGCCTGCCGCGGGAATCGATCGTCCGGAGCGCTCCGGCAGTCCCGGCTTGGTATTAATCCTGGCGATCGTGCTTGTCGTCGTCGTCGTCGCCTTTGCCGTCTTGCCGCGCGACGAGGCGCAGCGCCTGATCCTCGCCTTCCTGGCGTTCCTCGCGGTCATCGGCGTCTTCGCGATGTTCGCCTTCGCCGTCGGATTCCTCCAGTTCCCCGGCCAAGGCTCGCGCAACGATCTCACCAAGCTTCTCGCCGATACGAGCACGGAAGGGCTGCTCGTCACCGAAGGCGAGAGCCAGCCGATCTATGCCAACGATGCCTACATGGCGTTTTCCGGTGCCCGCAACGCCGCCGACATTAGGCTTGTCGACCGGCTCTTCTCCGGCACGGCGGACGTCTCGGAGGCGGTCTACCGCCTGGCGCTCGCCGCCCGCGAGGGCAAGCGCTGCACCGAAGAATTGCGCCTCTCGCCGCCGCTCATGGGCGAGGGGGCGGTCGCCTGGTATCGGGTGCGCGTGCGCCCGCTCGAGCGCGCCGGCGCCAAACGCGCGACGCTGTGGAGCGTCGCCGACATCACCCGCGAGCGCGAGCGCCACGAGAACGTCTTCCAGGAATTGCAGCACGCGATCGACTTCCTCGATCACGCGCCGGCGGGCTTTTTCTCCAGCGATGCGGAAGGCCGCATCTCCTACATGAACGCGACGCTTGCCGGCTGGCTCGATTACGATCTCGCGCAAGTCGGCACCGGCGGGCTCTCCGTATCCGATCTCGTCGCCGGTGACGGCGCGGCTTTGCTCGCGGCGGTCGCCGGCAGCCCCGGCGATGTCCGCACCGAGTTGATCGACGTCGATCTGAAGCGCCGTAACGGCCAAAGCCTGCCGGTGCGGCTCTTACATCGCGTCGCGTTCGGCCAGGACGCGATACCCGGAATTTCGCGCACGCTCGTCTTGAACCGCGCGTCCGGCGAGGAGCCGGCCGAAGACCTGCGCGCCGCGGAAGTTCGTTTCGCGCGGCTGTTCAATTCGACACCGATGGCAATCGCTTCACTCGATCGCAGCGGCCATATCGTGCGCTCGAACGCCGCCTTCGCCAAGCTGATCCCGCAGGCACTGAAAGGCGGCGAAGGCGGCCGCTCGATCTATGCCGCCGTGGTCGAGCGCGAGCGCGCCGCGCTGGAAAGTACCTTATCGGAAGCCGCCGCCGGGAAAGGCGACATCGCGCCGCTCGACGTGACCCTGACCGGCGAGAAAGAGCATTCGGCGCGGTTGTTCTTCGCCGCGTCCGGCGAAGAGGTGGGACCCGACACCGAGCCCCGCGTGACCCTTTATGCGCTCGACACGACGGAGCAGCGTGCGCTGCAGGAAAGTTTTGCGCAATCGCAAAAGATGCAGGCGATCGGCCAGCTAGCCGGCGGCGTCGCGCACGACTTCAACAACGTTTTAACCGCGATCATCGGTTTCTCCGATCTCTTGCTCGCCAATCATCGCCCAACGGATCCGGCGTTCCACGACATCATGCAGATCAAGCAGAACGCCAACCGCGCCGCGGGATTGGTGCGTCAGCTGCTCGCCTTCTCCCGGCGTCAGACGCTGCGCCCGCAAGTGCTGCAGCTCGGTGAGGTGTTGTCCGATCTGCAAATGCTGCTGCGGCGGCTCGTCGGCGAGACGGTCGAACTCGACGTCAAGCACGGGCGCGATCTCTGGCTCGTCAAGGCCGATCTCAATCAATTCGAGCAGGTGATCGTCAATCTTGTCGTCAATGCGCGCGACGCGATGCCGGGCGGCGGCAAGATCATTGTGCGCACGCATAATGTCGCGCAAGCGCAATGCGCCGATTTCCATGAAAGCCAGCTCACGCCAGCGGACTATGTGCTGATCGAGATCGAGGATGAGGGCCACGGCATTCCCGCCGACGTGCGCGACAAAATTTTCGAGCCGTTCTTCACGACGAAGGAAGTTGGCAAGGGCACCGGCCTCGGCCTGTCGATGGTCTACGGCATCGTCAAGCAGACCGGCGGTTTCATCTTTGTCGACAGCGCCGTCGACGAGGGCACGGTCTTCCGCATCTTCCTGCCGCGGCATGTGCCGGAGGTGAACGAGGTTGCCGCGAAGCCGGAAGCCGCCAAACCCGCCGCCGATCTGACCGGACACGGCACGATCCTGCTCGTCGAAGACGAGGAGGCGGTGCGCGCCTTCGGCGCCCGCGCGCTGACCTCGCGCGGCTACACCGTGCTCGAAGCCGCCTCCGGCGTCGAGGCGCTGGAGGCCGTCGACAAAGCCGGCGGCAAGATCGATCTCATAGTATCCGACGTGGTGATGCCGGAAATGGACGGCCCGACGATGTTCGGCGAATTGCGCAAGCGCGGCGTGAAATGCCGCGTGATTTTCGTGTCAGGCTACGCGGAGGAAGCCTTTTCCAAGAACCTGCCGGAGGGCGAGGATTTCGGCTTCATGCCGAAGCCGTTCACGCTGAAGCAGCTCATCGAGGCGGTGAAGGCGAATATGGGGTGAGGGGACGACCCTTCACGCCTGCGGCTGGCGGAATTCCTCACCTGAGTTGCTGCCAAGCCGGGAACCGCGCGACTTGAAGAGAATTCCGGCGATGTGAGCGCTTGTCGGTGGGCCCGGCGTCAGTGACACCGGGTCGCGGGTCCGATTCCGAATGTCTCGCGGAGGCTCGCCAGCTTCAGGGAGTCATCTCGTGCACGTGAGCAAACCGACTGCGATGCTCTCAACCATTGGCAGCTTGGCCCTGGCTTACCTGATCTTCAGCGGCCCGGCGTTCGGAGAGGCGATACTGCGAACTGCAGCTTGCTCCACTGTGTCGAAAGTAACCTACAACGGGCGCGACTATACTATTCGCAATTATGCCGTGCGGCACAATTTGGAATGGAAAAACCCGAACGAGGAATTCAATCTTCAGCTGCACGAGCAGCTCTCCGACACGTTTCCGCCGCTCGCCACTGTCGTGCGTGATTTGGTCCGTGAGACAAAGGGAAAGGACGGTCGCGAACTCTCGGGTTCTGAAAGCGCGCGAGTGATTGGCCTTTACGGTACCACCCCCGGGCCGGTTGTCTTCCCCGCTCGCAATTACACCTATGATTGGAATACGAATGATGCAGGCATGCGCACAGACGAGGTCGACGGCAAAGTCGTCGGCCGGCATCGCGTGATCAAACGAAAAATTTCCGACGAGGTCGAGCTGATCCAGCAAATTTTAGTGGAGGCGCCGGAAGGTGGTGGCATCGCCACACAATCTCAAGAGACTAGCTGCTTTCGTTTCAAGCAACCGCGCTGGATGTGGAGTCAGCTGGTGCCAGCTTCACTCGAAACCGCTGCCGCGGCGTTTGATCCGCTCATATATGCGGTCGACAATGCTTGGAATCAGCTGAACGAGTGTCGGGCGGCAAAGGGAAGCTGTGAATCCCTCGACAAGACCTACCTGCGGGCTGTTGAAGCGCGCGACAAAGTTTGGAAGGATGATTCGACGATTCAGCAACTCCGGGGTGTCGGACGAAAGCCCGGCGCTCGCGGGTTTGCGTTCACGCGCTTTCCCGAGGACGTTCAACTCGACGAGCAGGGTTGGCTCGTTCTCGACCAAGGATCCGGTTACCTCGACCATGCCGGTGAAAAGACGGACGGGGAAAGCTTGAGGGCGCCGGCCGAAGCGATGCAAAAGATTTTGGAGCAACAGCAGCTTCTTGCCGAAGGCGCGGCGGCGGAGGCGCGCGCCGAGCCAAATGCGACCAAGCCCGAGGCTGTGCAACCCGCCACGTCAGAAGCCCGGAGCTCAGCTTCACATTCGGTTGGAGCTCAGGGCGCGCGCAGTCCGGTTGCGGAAGCCTCCGTGCCTGCGCCCCCGAAGACACATCCTGCCGGCCGGTCAGAAGCTAAGACTGCAAGGCATGCGCGCGGTGAACGCCCCGCCGTTGCGCGCGTCCAGCGGGCCGAACGGCGAACACGTCCGTTGCCGAGCGTCGTGCGGGTCGTGCGTGCGCCTGAGGAGGATTTCGACGAGCCGATGGTGCCGCTTCGACGCTGGCTGCCGCTGGAGCCGCCGC
>JAXDNJ010000093.1:0-17422 GCA_034669505.1 Methylobacteriaceae bacterium | reverse complement strand
GCATCCTCGCAGGCCAGGTGCGGCTCGGCCGCCCGGTCGGCATTCAGGGCATGCCTGAATCAGCGAAAAGCCCGGCTTTTGCCGCGGCTGTCGGGCTGACGATCTATCCGCAATTCGCGGCGCACGAACATTTCGAGCCGAACCGGCAGACGAACCTGAAGGCAACGGGAACAGACGGCTATATCGCCCGCGTCGGGCGGTGGCTGAAGGACAGTTTTTAAAGAAGAGGCAGGCGATGACGATCAATCTTAAAGCTCCCGAGTTGCGGGAACTCAAGCCGCGGATCATGGTATGCGGCGTTGGCGGTGCGGGAGGTAACGCCGTCAATAATATGATCACGTGCGGCCTCTATGGCGTCGACTTCATCGTCGCCAATACGGATGCACAGGCGCTGACCTCGTCGAAGGCCGAGCGCATCATCCAGATGGGTCTGCAGGTGACCGAAGGTCTCGGCGCGGGCTCGCAGCCGGAGATCGGCCGCGCCGCCGCGGAAGAGGCGATCGAGGAAATCCGCGATCATCTCGTCGGTGCGCATATGGTATTCGTCACCGCCGGCATGGGCGGCGGCACCGGCACAGGTGCTGCTCCCGTCATCGCCCGCATGGCGCGTGATATGGGCATCCTCACCGTCGGCGTCGTGACCAAGCCCTTCCAGTTCGAAGGCCAGCGCCGCATGAAGGTTGCTGATTCCGGCATCAACGAGTTGCAGAAGGCCGTCGATACGCTGATCGTCATCCCGAACCAGAATCTGTTCCGCGTCGCGACCGAGCGCACGACCTTCGCCGACGCCTTCGCGATGGCCGACCAAGTGCTTTATTCGGGCGTCGCCTGCATCACGGATCTCATGGTCAAGGAAGGCCTGATCAATCTCGATTTTGCCGACGTTCGCGCGATCATGCGCGAAATGGGCAAGGCGATGATGGGGACAGGCGAAGCTTCAGGGGACAAGCGCGCCATTCTGGCTGCCGAAGCCGCGATCGCCAATCCGCTGCTCGACGAAGTCTCGATGAAGGGCGCGCGGGGCCTGCTCATCTCGATCACCGGCGGCAACGACCTCACGCTCTACGAAGTCGACGAGGCCGCAAGCCGCATCCGGCAGGAAGTCGACGAAGAAGCGAACATTATCCTCGGCGCCACGTTCGACGAGTCGCTCGAAGGTGTGGTTCGCGTCTCGGTCGTGGCGACCGGCATCGATCAACCCGCTGAGATGCGCGACCCGGCGCTGTCCGAGAGCCGCATTGCAGAGGCCGCGCAGCGCCTGCGCGCCCAAGCCGCCAGCCGCCAGGCCGAACAGGCCGCCGCTGCCGCGCCAATCGTCGTCCAGACCGCGCCTGAACCCGTCCGCCCGGCCGCCCCGGTCTATGCCGCTCTCGAGCCGGCCCAGTCCGCGCACCTCAACGAGGTGCATATCCAGCCGGCGCCGCCGCGGCCGCATTATGTCGAGCAGGCTGCGGCTCCGCGCCTGCAGGAATATGCGCCGCAGCCCGGCCCGTTCATTGCGCCGGCGCCCGAACAACCGATCCGCGCGCCGCGTATGCCGCAAATCGAGGACCTGCCGCTCCCCGTCCAGCAGCAGATGCGCATCCAGCGCGGCGAGGCACAGCCTGAGAATGTCACCGAGACCCGCCGCCGCACGCTGCTCGAGCGGCTCGCCTCCTTCGGCATGAGCCGCCAGGACGAGGCGCAGCACGCGCCGGCGCAGCATCTGCCGGCGCTTCCCGCCCCACGTACGCAGCCGCAGATTCAGCCTCGCCCGGCGCCCTCGCCGGTTCACAGCGAATACGCCCGCCGCCCGCAAGCGCCGGCGCCCGCACCTGCCCCACGGCAAGCCCAGCTTGATCCGCACGGCCGTGCGACTCCGGTGACGCGTAGCGCCGAGGACGATCACCTCGAAATCCCGGCCTTCCTGCGCCGCCAGTCGAGCTGATCTGCCTCACTCCCGATTCCGAAGGCCCGCACATTGCTGCGGGCCTTTTGTTTGCGGGCGGATATGGCGTTTGTAACAATCCGTAACAAAGCGTGATTTGGCCGGGTCACTGGCAACACCTATTTTTGCGGCTTGTTTTCGGCGGCCCTGCCGCGGCGCGGACCTTCATGTTTCCAGTTCTGCACGAGTTCGGCTCCGCGACGCCGGACATTCGAGGAGCGCGCCAGAGGACGCTGAAGCGCTCGGTCTCGCTGAGTGGAATCGGCGTACACACGGGTGCGCCGGCGCGCCTCACGCTAGGTCGCGCTCGCGCGAATACAGGCGTTGTTTTCGAACTTCGAGGAAGCGACGAACCGCTCGCCGCGCACTGGACGAATGTGGTCGGGACGACGCTGCGAACCGCGCTCGGCAATCAAGATGGGTCGGTCGTTCATACCGTCGAGCATTTGCTTGCGGCGTGCGCAGGGCTCGGCCTCGACAACCTGCGGGTAAGAGTTGAGGGCCCGGAACTGCCGGCCCTTGACGGATCGGCCGCTGCGTTCGTGGCGGCGATTGATGAAGCCGGATATTTAGACCTGCCGGAATGGCGCGCGACTCTGAAAGTATTGAAGCCGGTCCGCGTTCAATTCGGTCGCTCCTTTGCCGAATTCCTGCCGGCCGAATGCGGCCTGACGCTCGACATCGAAATCGAGTTTCCGGAAGCCGTGATCGGATGTCAGCGAAAGATCCTGACGATCGATCCGGGCACGCTGCGCCGCGAACTCATGCGCGCCCGCAGCTTTGGATTTTTGCGTGATCTTGCGCCGCTGCAAGCGCGCGGGCTGGCCCTCGGCGCGTCCCTCGACAACACGATCGGCCTGCTCGATGACGCGGTCCTCAATCCGGAGGGCTTGCGATTTCCCGACGAATGCGTCCGCCATAAAATGCTCGATGCGCTTGGCGACCTGGCGCTTGCCGGGGCGCCGATCACGGGTGTTTTCAGGTCATATTGCGGTGGTCACGCGCTGAACATCGCGGCGCTCCGTGCGCTTTTCTCCGACGCGTCCGCTTTCAGCTTCGACGGAGCCCGATCTCGCCCACAGAGCCAGTGTGGTATATCTGCCGCGGGTCGCTGAAAAACGCGCGCTTTTCCGCGAAGCGGGCGCGGCTTCGCCACAATTGATCGCCAACCTCCGGCCCGCTGGATCGCAGTAAGCGGCTGTCCGAGCGGGAGGGGCCTTGTCCCCTCCCTTTATAGCGCAACCCCGCGCTTTTGATCCCATTCGACGAGTTTCGCCGTATGCAACTTGATTTGACCGCCTCAAAAGCTGCATTCGAGCCCATCCGCCCTGCCCGGCTCGTTTCCCATGTCATGACCGCCGGCGCGGTGCTCGGTCTCGCGCTCGGCCTCGCAAGCTGCTCGGCGATCGACAGCCTTCCGGGTGTGTCGAGCCTCTTCGGCGGCGAGAAGTACGAGACGAAGATTCTGCCGGACATTCCGGCCGACGATATCTACAACCAAGGTCTCGCTCGGCTGCACAAGAAGGATTATGCGGCGGCAGGCAAGAGCTTCGGCGATCTAGAAAAGCAATATCCGTATTCGGGGTGGTCGCGCAAAGGTCTCATCATGACGACCTTCTCGCAATATGAGGAAGGCAAGTACGAAGACGCGATTTCCTCGGCCAATCGCTACGTCAGCCTCTATCCGTCCTCGCCCGAGACGCCTTACGCGATCTATCTCGCCGGCATGTCGTACTACAACCAGATCCCCGATGTGGCGCGCGATCAGGAACGCGCCGAGAAGGCGCTCGTCTATTTCAACCAGATCGTCGAGAAATATCCGCAGTCGGAATATGCAACCGACGCGCGGTTCAAGATGCAGGTTGCGCGTGACCAGCTCGCCGGCAAGGAGATGGGTGTCGGCCGCTTCTACATGCAGCGACGGAATTGGACCGCGGCGATCAACCGCTTCCGCGAAGTGCTTGGCAAGTACCAGATGACCCGGCACACGGAAGAGGCGCTTTATCGGCTGACCGAAGCCTACCTCGCGCTTGGTATTACCAGCGAGGCGCAGACCGCCGCCGCGGTGCTCGGCCACAACTACCCCGATTCGCAGTGGTACAAGGACGCCTTCGCGCGCCTCCAGACCGGCGGTTTGTCCCCGGAGGAGCACCAGGAATCCTGGATCTCCAAGACCTTTAAGAAGGTTGGACTGGGCTAAACCCTGGGAGGGCGCACCTCCTGGTGCGGCCGCAAAATACCAAACTTAGTTGCGGACCCGAGGTCCGCCGTCCAAAGCACCGCTTTTGCTGAGCGCCGGCTAACGGTACGATCACGGCGATGCTCGTCCAGCTCGCGATCCGCAATATCGTCCTGATCGACCGTCTCGATCTCGCCTTCGGGCCCGGGCTGACCGTGCTGACCGGCGAGACGGGCGCCGGCAAATCGATCCTGCTCGACTCTTTTGCGCTCGCGCTTGGCAGCCGCGGCGACGGATCACTGGTGCGCGTCGGCGAGGCACAGGGCCAGGTGACGGCCGTTTTCGATCTTCCGTCCGATCATCCCGCACGCCGCGTGGCGGCCGCGCAAGACCTCGCGATCGACGGCGATCTCATCCTGCGGCGTCTGCAATTTGCCGATGGGCGCACCCGCGCATTCATCAACGACGAGCCGGTGAGCGTGCAGGCAATGCGCGCGATCGCGCATCAGATCGTCGAGATTCATGGCCAGCACGACGAGCGCGCACTCGTCGAGGCTGCAAGCCATCGCGAACTCACCGATGCCTATGGCGGCTTGCGCGGAGAGGTGCAGACCGTGCGCGCAGCGCACCGTCTCTTGCGCGCCGCGCGCGACATGCATGCGGCCGAGCAGGCGCGGCTCGAAAAAGCCCGCACTGAGGCCGATTACCTGCGTCATGCACACGCCGAGCTCGCCAAGCTCGCGCCGAACAGTGGCGAGGAGGAATGGCTCGCCGAGCGCCGCACGCTGATGATGCAGGCCGAGAAGATCGCCGCCGATCTCACCGACGCCCAGGAAGCAATCGCCGGCGATAGTTCGGCTATCGCCGGCCTCGCCGGCGTGATGCGTCGCCTCGACCGCCGCCGCGCGCAGGCGCCCACACTCATCGACCCCGTCGTTAAGACGATCGACGCGGCGCTCGTGGCACTCGACGGCGCGCAAGCCGCACTCGAGACGGCGCTCCGGGAGACGGCGTTCGAGCCAGGCGAACTCGACCGCGTCGAGGAGCGGCTTTTCGCTTTGCGCGCGGCGGCGCGAAAGCACAACACAAACGTCGACCAGCTGCCGGCACTTACCGAACGGTTTGCGTCGGAGTTGGAGAACCTAGAGGCCGGCGAAGCGCGACTGCGCGAACTCGAGGCTGCCGCCAATTCCGCGGCGGAAGCTTATCGCGCCGCGTGCGAGACGCTGTCGAAGGCACGCGCCACAGCGGCGTCGCGGCTCGACAAGGCGGTGGCAAAGGAGCTTCCGCCGCTAAGACTGCAAGGCGCGAAATTCTCGACGGACATAACGCACGATCGCGAAGCCGATTCCGCCGACGGCTATGATCGCCTCGAATTCCGCGTGCAGACAAATCCGGGCTCACGCCCGGGTCCGCTGATGAAGGTCGCCTCCGGCGGCGAACTCGCACGCTTCATGCTGGCCTTGAAGGTTGTCGTCGCCGACCGTGGCTCGGCGCCGACGCTCGTCTTCGACGAGATCGATACCGGCATTGGCGGCTCCGTTGCCGACGCAATCGGGCAGCGGCTCGCGCGCTTGGCCGCCGGGGTGCAGGTGCTTGCGGTCACGCATGCGCCGCAGGTTGCCGCGCGCGCCGACGCGCATTTGAGGATCGAGAAGGCGGCGAGCAAGGCCGGCAAAACTGTTGTCACGCGCGTGATCACGCTCGACGCAAATGAACGCCGCGAAGAGATCGCTCGCATGCTCGCCGGCGCGACGATCACCGAAGAAGCACGTGCCGCGGCGGGCAGGCTGCTGGCCGAAGCGAGCTGAGGCACCCGATGGCGGCGCGCGACGAAATCGAAGTTGCTGGCGTGCGGCTGACCAGCCCCGACAAGGTGCTCTATCCCGAACAGGGCATCACTAAGCGCGATCTTGCCAATTACATGGTTGCGGTCGCCGGCTGGATGCTGCCGCATGTCGCCAAGCGGCCGATCACGCTGGTCCGCTGTCCGACGGGACGGCAGAAGAAATGCTTTTATCAGCGCCATGCCGGCTCCGGCGTGCCGAGCGAACTCGGCGAAATCCCCGTGCCGGGCTTCGACGAGCCCTATCTCTTCGTGCGCGACGTGCGCGGCCTTGTCGCGCTCGTGCAAATGGGCGTCCTCGAAATCCATCCCTGGGGCGCGCGCAATGACAACCCCGAGCGGCCGGACCGCATGGTCTTCGATCTCGATCCCGGTGAGGGCATGACGTTCGCCGATGTCGTCGCGGCTGCGCGCGAGGTGCGCGCCATGCTCGACTCGATAAAGCTCACCAGTTTTCTCAAGACGACCGGCGGCAAAGGCCTGCATCTCGTCGTGCCGATCGCGCGGCGCTACGATTGGCAAGAAGTGAAAGCCTTTGCCAAACGCGCCGCGGAGAAACTCGCGAAGGAAAAGCCCGAGCGTTATTTGATCCGCATGTCAAAAGCGGAGCGGCGGGGACGCATTCTCATCGATTATCTGCGCAACGATCCGACGTCGACCGCGATTGCGCCCTACTCCACTCGCTCGCGCGAAGACGCGCCGGTCGCAACACCGCTCGCGTGGGAAGAACTCAACGAGACGCTCGATCCCAAGGCATTCAACGAGAAAACCGTGCCTGGGCGCCTGAAGACGCTACGCAATGATCCGTGGAAGAATATCGGGAGCCTGAAGCAGCCGCTACCGAGTAAGGTTTGAGATGTCCGTGGCTGGGCGCTCCTACGTGCATGGTTATGACCCTTTGGAAAGCACTCGCCTGCAGGATCAGGCGACGACGCTTTCCGGTCTCCTTCATTCGGACACGTCGTATCCCGCGGGGAGCTCTGTCCTCGAGGTCGGGTGCGGCGTCGGCGCACAGACGATAACGCTCGCCCGCAACAGCTCGGACGCAAGAATCACCTCGATCGATGTCTCGGCAATCTCGCTTGAGCAAGCGCGAGGGAAAGTCGAACGAGCCGGCATGACCAACGTGCAGTTCCAGCAGGCCGATATTTTCGCATTGCCGTTCGGCGCAAACTCCTTTGATCACCTCTTCGTCTGTTTCGTGCTCGAGCACCTTTCACAGCCCGCCGAAGCTCTTTCGAATTTGAAGCGCGTGCTCAGGCCAGACGGAACGATCACCGTCATCGAAGGCGATCACGGCTCGGCTTATTTCTATCCGGAAAGCGAGGCGGCGCAGGCGGCAATCGATTGCCAGATTGAGTTGCAGCGGGCCGCGGGCGGTAACGCTCGTATCGGGCGCCAGCTATATCCATTGTTGCGGCAAGCCGGTTTCCAATCGGCCCGCGTTTTCGCCGCGCATGGTCTACGTAGATTCGAGCAGGCCAGAACTGGTCGAGGGATTCACCAGGAGGACGTTCACGGCGATGATCGAGGGCGTTCGGGAGCCGGCAATCGGGGACGGTTTGATCGACCCGGCGGCGTTCGACGCCGGAATTAAAGCGCTCTACAGAACCGCGGGAGCAGGCGGCGTATTCTGCTACACATTCTTCAAAGCTCTCGCGACAAAGTCCACCTGAAGCGTAGTCCTCATCCCCGCGCGAACATATCCTTCGGTGCGATCTTGGCGATCTTACCGCGTGCGGATGCAGCCTGCCGCAACAAGTCACCATTTTCGACTGAAGCTTCCGACAACGATTGAGCCGCGGACTGGGCGCCATTCGGCGGTATTGCCGCCGGTGGCGCTTCGGCAATGTCGCGAAGGAAATCGCCTCGTGCTTCGGCATCGTGCAATGTGCCGAGACTCGTCTGCATCTTTTCGAGTTGGTTGACGAAGCGGCGATGCTCCCGCCGTTGTCCCTTGCTCCTGGCGAGCGGTTGCAGGAACTCGGTCATGTAGCGCAGCTTCTTGCCCTCAATGCGTACCTTGTGACGCGCGTCCGGCAGCAGTTTGCTCAGGTGATCGGCTTTTTTCAGGAGCCGCTTGCGCCGGCGTGAAATCGCGCTCCTCGCGAACCGCGCGACCGGACCATCGCCCTGCTTCGACTCGGCTTTCAACCAATCACCGTCCTCCATCCAGCGCACGAGATCGACAAGAAAGATGTAGAAGCGCTGCGAGCGCGCGGCTTCGACCAGCTTCCCGTGCGCCGCGTGGCGTTTCTCGGCGACGATTTCAACCAGGGCACGGCCGCCGGAAACCTCGCGCGCCTGCGGCAACGTGCTCTCCATCTGCAGCACGTCGAGATCGCGCGCCTCGCCGAGCATATCCGACAGCCATTTCATCTCGCCGCGGAGGCGATTGCTCTCTTCGTCTGCCGTGATCTTCTTGAACAGCGCCATCGCTGCCCTGAGGCGGCGCACGGATATGCGCGTCTTGTGCACGCCTTCGACGGCATGTTCACGATCAATCGTCACCACGTTGCTCGTCAGGTCATGCAAGCAGGTCCGGCAGATCGCTTGCAGCGCCTGTTTGGCCGTTGCTTTTCTGCCGAACCGCACCGTCGACGCGGGGATCGGCTTTGTCAGGCTCTGCTCGCGCAATCGATATCCGCGCTCGCCCTTGCTGACGAAGCTCAATCGCAGGGGAGCATTGGCCACGGCTTCGCGCGCGGCCTCGAAAAGTTGGCTCGGATCGCCGCGTTTGAGCTCGAACTCGAGTTCCCGGATCGGCAGACGACGGCCGTCGGCTTCGACATGGCCCTGGTCGAGCGAAGCTTCGATCACGCTATCCGCTTTAACGAGGTCGCAAGACCGGCGCTCGACATCGACTTGGAACAGCGGCAGGAGCTTTTCGCGCTGGCGCCGCCTCGCCATGAAATGCTCGATCGGGGTGCCCCGCGCCCCACTCGCCGTGGGTCGCGGCTCGTCGACAACCTGCTCCCATTCGCCGCGGGCAAAATGCTCTGCACCGGCCTGCTTGATCGATTGCAGGAATTCGCCGCCCGATTTGCGGATGCGCAGTGCGGTATGACGCTTGCGCAGCCTCGACTTTGGCGTGTCGTAGTAGGTCGTCTGCAGCGTCCGCGGCATCGCCTCACGGACGCCAGCCGGCAGCCAATGAGCGGTGCCATCGGCCACACCTTGCGCTGCATCAAGCTCGAACTTGAGCTCCCACTCGCCTTCGTGCGCCATTGTCAATCCGATGCCGCATGTCTGCGACTCGCCCGCCAGCCTCCCACGGCACGGCCAAGTACGATATGTCGGGTCCATGACAGGCGCACCTAACATGCAATTTCCCGAGCCCACCTCCAAGGCCGAATTGGAGGAAGGCACGATTTTCGCCCCCCGTTTCGACTCGAACGGGCTGATCGTCTGCGTCACAACCGATGCCCATACTGGGGCGGTGCTTATGGTCGCCTACATGAACCAAGAGGCGCTGCGTCTCACCATCGCGACCGGGGTCGCGCACTACTGGTCGCGCTCGCGCCAGGCATTGTGGCGCAAGGGCGATACGTCGGGACAGGTGCAAACCGTCACAGAAATCCGCACCGACTGCGATCAGGATGCGCTCCTGCTGAGAGTAGTAGTAGGAGGAGACGGCAATACCTGCCACACCGGCCGCAAGCGCTGCTTCTACCGCCGCGTGAGCACGGATAGCCGATCACAGCTTGTTTTCGATGCCTATTAAGTAACCGTGATGTTTAAAGTTTTCGCCATATTCCCGGCGCAGCATTACAGTTCTAGACTGCGTTAGGGACGTAGTACGGAGTCGCGTAGACGAGTGGTCAACATGTTGTCGCTCTTGCGAAAAAGCCCCGAGGCGAAAACCTCCGGTCACGACACAATCGTCAACCTGCCCGAGCGTACGCCTCCGCGGCCGAAGCCCAAAGTCGGCCTCGCGCTGGGCGCCGGGGCGGCACGCGGCTGGTCCCACATCGGCGTGATCCACGAGCTGGTTAGCAATGGCATCGTGCCGGATGTGATCGCCGGCACCTCCATCGGAGCGGTGGTCGGCGGTTGCTTTGCAGCCGGCAAGCTGGAACCGCTCGAAAGTTTCGCCCGGGCGCTGACGCGGCGGCGTATCTTCAGCCTGCTCGACGTGTCGTTCTCCGGGAGCGGCGTGTTCAGCGGCGGCCGCCTCAAGACTCGCCTCGACCGCGAACTCGCCGATGTCCGGATCGAGAACCTGCCGATCGCCTTCGCCGCGGTCGCGACAGAACTCGGCTCAGGCCACGAGGTCTGGCTGACCCGCGGGCCGATCGTCGAGGCGCTGCGCGCCTCCTACGCGCTGCCGGGCATATTTGAGCCGGTGAAGTTGAACGGCCGCTGGCTGTTTGACGGGGCGCTGGTCAACCCCGTGCCGGTTGCCGTCTGCCGCGCACTCGGCGCCGATCTCGTCATTGCGGTCAACCTGATCGGCGACACGATGTTCCGCGGCACCGTCGTTAGCGACCGCGTCGTCGTCGATCAGACCTTGCAGGCGCTTGACGTCGCGGCGAACACCGTCGACGGCGGCGGGCTCGGAGTAACCGAACCGGTGCAGCCCGGCTTCTTCCGCCGCACCTTCGGCCGACGCGATGATGGCACGCCTGGTATTGCCAGCGCGGTTCTGGATGCGCTGAATATCACGCAAGATCGCATCGCGCGGTCACGGCTGGCCGGCGACCCGCCCGACGTGACGATCAGCGCCCGCGGACTCGGCCGTTTTGGACTGTTCGATTTCCACCATGCCGACGACCTTATCGCCAGCGGCCGCGAAGCGGTGCGGCGCTCGCTGAACGACATCGAGCATCATCTCGCGACGGTCTCGGTCGGAACGCGGCGCACGATCTGAGGGATCGTCGAGTTACCGCAGCGGCTTGCAAGCAGGAGCTCGCCTGATCTCTTACATCAGCGGGCGCGCCTGCCGGACCCCGGCTCACGCCGTAGCAATGTATTCCCGTAGCGCTTGGTGCTCGCTTTCGATCTCGGCGAGGCGCCATTTGACGATATCGCCGATCGAAATCATGCCCACGAGACGATCGTTCGCGATGACGGGAAGATGGCGGAAGCGCCCTGCCGTCATCCGTTCCATCGTGTCGGGAATGGTCGCATCCTCCGTCGTGGTGACGACGCGCTCGGTCATGTGACGCGACACCGGATCGTCGAGGGCGCTTGCCCCCTCGCGCGCCATCGCACGCACGATATCGCGCTCCGACAACATGCCGAGAACCTTACCCGTGCGATCTGTGATGACGACCGCTCCGATTTTGCGCTCGGCCAATATCGTCGCGACATCCTGCAAGTTCCGATCGGGCGCGGCGGTCACGACGTCCCGTCCCTTTTGCGCGAGAATGCTGGCAACTGCCATCTCGAGCCTCCTTTTTTGTTTCCTCTCTTGGCAAGATGGCCCGCTTCATCCCTCTCGGCAAGACAATGCGATCGCTCCGCGAAGAATCAGGAGCGCGCCATCAGCTCGACCGCAAGCGCGTAGATGCGCAACCGCACGGGCTCCGGCAGCGTCTTCAGCATTTCGAGGTAGACGCGCCCCGCCCGGCATAGGCGCTCATCTGCAAGCGGCGGGTCCGGCGTCTTGCCGTCGAGCAGCGCCTCGATCTCTGTTTGCGACAGCCCTCGTCCCGCCATTGCTTTTTCGAGAAGCTGGAAGTCGGCGTCGCTCGGCGGCTGGCGTTGGTTTTTCTTCGCCTGTCCGTCTACGATCGCATCAAGTCCGGCGACCGCCATATCGCTGGCAAGTTGGCGGTTCTGCGCCGAGAATTGGTAGAACGCTTCGCTTGCCCCGCCATAGAGAAAATCGACGCAGAGCCGCTGGTCGGCATTTGCGAGTGCATTGAGCATTGCAAGCTGCACATCGAAAATACGGCCGAGAGAGGCAGGATCGGCTCTCGCCGCGAGCGCGCCGCGCGATTGGCGGAGATCCCGCACCGCTTCGGAAAGGTAGCTGTCGACGGGTTGCTCTACGCCGGTGCCGGCGCGCCGGTCGGCGAAACTGTCCAGCGTTCGCTCATATTGCGACGGCAACGTGAGCCGCAAGCGGCCGAAGAACCGCTGATATTCGGGCACTTGGTCTATCTGCGCTTCTATAACTCGCCGCGCCGTGGCCTTGGCTTGCGGCGAGGCCTGGACCGCCGACGCGGGCGCTTTGTCGTTAACACTCGGCGACCGGGCTCCGCGCGGGCCGCGGTCGAGGGCAAGGACGAGAACCGCCACGCCGGCGGCAATCGCCAGCGAACCGCAGAGGCCGAGAAGGACGAAAGAAATCTTGTTCATGCTGCGCCGCAGATCGTACGGACAGCGTAAGCAGAGCTTTTGCCAATGGGAAGGCTGTGAAGGTCCTCAACCGCCGCTTTGGTTACGCCACCGCGTCTGCGGCGGCGCGAACGAGCGGGCGGGAGCGGCTCCGCAGCAGCAGCCAGAGCACGATCGAGCCGTTGAGGAGATTCCAGGCAAGCCCGTTCAGGAACGCGATGCGGTAGGAGCCGGTCAGGTCGAAGATGTAGCCCGATATCCAGCCGCCGAGCGCCATTCCTCCGAGCGTCGCCATGAGGACGAGTCCGAGCCGCGCGCCGGCTTCTCGTGGGGCAAAATACTCGCGCACGATGATCGCGTAGCTCGGCACGATGCCGCCCTGGAACAAGCCGAACAAAGCAGAGATCACATAGAGGGACCCGAGCCCGTCGAACATCAGGTAGAGGAACAGCGCGCTTCCCTGCAGCACCGAGCCAAGCAGGAGCGTCGCCACACCACCGATCCGGTCGGCGATGAAGCCCGATCCGATGCGGCTGATGATGCCGCAGGCGAGCATCAGGGAGAGCATCTCGGCGCCCCGCGCCGCGCCGTAGCCCAAGTCACCGCAATAGGCGACGATGTGCACCTGCGGCATGGCCATCGCCACGCAGCAGGCGACCCCCGCGATACAGAGGAGGATTTGCAACGCGCGTGGCGAGAGGCCGATGTCTGGCGGCACAAAGGCGGGAGTCCCGTAAGCTTGCGTGGCCGCATGGCCCGGTGGCCGCCGCCGCATCAGCCACGCCAGCGGCAGCAACGTCACGGCGCAGAAGAGGCCGACACCGATATGGGTCGCGCGCCAACCACTCACCTCGATGAAATGCTGGAGGGTCGGCGGCCAGACAGTACCCGCCACGTAATTGCCCGCTGCACAGATGGCGACAGCGATGCCGCGGCGGCGCTCGAACCAGTGCGAAATGTCGGCAATCAGCGGACCGAAGCTCGCCGCGCTACCGAACCCGATGAGTGCACCCTGCGCCAGGGCGAAGGCCGGCAGACTCGGCGCCAGCCCCGCCGCGATATAGCCGCAGGCAAGCGCGATTGCGCCGATCGCCAAGGACAATGTCGCCCCGCGCCAATCGGCAAGCCGCCCAAGCGCGATGCCGCCCAAGGCAAACCCCGCCATGGTCAAAGTGAAGGGCAGCGAGGCGGCGGCACGCGCGACTGCGAACTCCGCTTGCACCGCGGGAAGGCTGACCGGAACCGACCACATGCCGACGCCGCCCAGCGTCGAGATGAGGACGGCGACGGCGAGGCGTGTCCACGCGGCCCGTCCATCGATCACGGACGAAGCTTGCATCGGATTTCGCGGCTTTGTTTCGATCGGCACGGGCACGGCCCCTGAAAAGGCGGCGGACCCTACATCGCGCCGCCGGAAGACACCATCGCAGCCCGCACATAGCACTTGGTCGCGGTTTGCAGCCCCGCCAACGCTCGGTTAGATAAGCCACGAGTTTTATGGGGACGGCGTTCGACCGCCGGCCGAGGGAGGTATCATGTCTTTGAAGAAATTGGCGGCGCTTGCGGCATTGCCGCTTGCCGCGTCGCTGTGGAGCAGTGCCCCGCAGGCACAGTCGAAAGAGCCCGTCACGATCGGCGCGATCGAGATCCTCACGGGACCGAACAACAAATACGGGATCGCGATCAAGAACGGCTTCGATCTCGCGCTCGATTCCGTCAACAAGAATGGCGGCGTGCTTGGTGGCCATCCGCTGGCGATCGCGTACGAGGATTCCGCCGGCAACAAGGATCAGGCGATCAATGCCGCGCGCCAGCTGATCGGCCGCAGCAAGGTACCGCTGATCCTCGGCCCGACGCTGTCGAACGAGATGTTTGCCGCGGGCCCTGTCGCCAATGAGCGCAAAATCCCGATCGTCGGCACGTCGACGACCGCCAACGGCATCACCGCCATCGGGCCATACGTGTTCCGCACGTCGCTGCCTGAAGCCGACGTCGTGCCGGTGACGCTGAAGACCGCGCAACAAAAGCTCGGGGTGAAAAAGGTCGCCGTCATGTACGCCAACGACGACGCCTTTTCTAAATCGGGCTACGACGTGATGAAGGGCGCCCTGGAAAAGCTGGGGATACAGATTCTGACGACTGAGACCTTCGGCACCAAGGACACCGATTTCTCCGCCCAGATGACCAAAGTGAAATCGGTGAATCCTGATGCCATTGTCGTCTCGTGTCTGGTTGAGCCGGCAGCAGGGATTCTCCTTGCCAAGAAGGCGCTAGGCATTCCGTCGAGCGTGCGCGTGATCGGCGGCAATGGCTTCAACTCGCCAAAAATCGGCGAGATTGCCGGCGACGCCGCGGAAGGGACGCTCGTCGGTTCGCCCTGGTTCATCGGCAAGGCCGATCCGGCGAGCCAAAAATTCGTCGAGGCCTACAAGGCCAAATACAATACCGAACCGGATCAGTTCGCGGCACAGGCCTACGACACGTTGTTCATTGTCGCGAAGGCGATCAACGATGCTGGCGCCGCCGAGCCGGAGAAGATCAAGGACGCGCTTGGCAAGGTGAAATATACCGGCGTCATGGGGCCGTTCGCGTTCACCGCGGATCGCGATCCCGCCGAAACCTCTGGCGTCGTCGTCATCGAGATGCGTGACGGCAAGTTCCGGCAGTTTAACTAGCACCGCGTCATGCCCGGCCTTGTGCCGGGCATCCACGCCTTCATGTACTTTGTTAAAACGTGGATGGCCGGATTAACACCTGGATGGCCGGGACAAGCCCCGGCCATGACGTTTTGTAGATCGTTCTAACGCCAATGCTCGCCCAGCAGCTCGTCAACGGCATTATTTCCGGCGCCACATATGCGCTGTTCGCGCTCGGCTTCACGCTGATGTTCGGCGTGTTGAACGTCGTCAATCTCACCTATGGCGTCTACTTCTCGACCGGCGCGCTGATCGCGCTTTACGCCACACGGCACTTCGGGGCACCGATCCTCATCGCGCTGCCCCTCGCAGCCATTGCAACCGGACTCATCGCCGTCGTCGTCGATGGGCTCTTACTCACGCCGCTGCGGCGTAAGAAAGCGCCGGAGCTTGCCTCATTGATGGTGACGCTCGGCGCGACGCTGCTTCTCTATTCGCTGATGACCGCCTTGATCGGCACTGACATTCAGCGCTTTCCCGCGGCGGCGATTGACCCTTCGGCATTCGAAATCGGCAGCGTTCGCATCAGCCGCAGCCAAATCCTGATCGTCGGCACGGCCTTCGCGATGGTGGCGCTCCTGCTTGCCCTGATGCGCGGCACGCGTCTTGGTCTCGCCATCCGCGCGCTCGCCGAAAACCCCGACGTCGCACGCCTCATGGGCGTCGATGTCACGCTGGTGACGTTCTTCGTCTCGTTCGTGTCCGGCACGCTCGGCGCTACAGCCGGCATCCTGATCGGGCTGAATTACAATGCCATCCAGCCCTATATGGGCGAAGCGATGATGCTGAAGGGCTTCGCCGTCATCATCATTGGCGGCCTCGGGGACATCCGCGGCGCGCTGATCGCGGGGCTTATTCTCGGGCTGCTCGAAGGCCTCACCGCCGGGTATGTCGCTTCGACTTTAAAGGACGCCGTCGGGTTCCTGCTGCTCGTGCTCACACTTTGGTTCCGGCCGGTCGGCCTGTTCGGCCGCGCCGCAATCAAGCGCGCCTGATGCCCGAGTTTCTCGACGATTTTCTTTTTTCCTACCAGAGTCTCATCTACGCGCTCGGTATTAACGGCCTGCTCGCCCTCAGCATGTATGTCGTGCTCGCGATCGGTCAGCTGTCGCTTGGCCAGGCTGCATTCATGGGGCTTGGCGCCTACACCTCCGCCCTGCTCACTCTGAAACTGGGCGCGCCGTTTCCCTTCGTGCTGATCGCGTCGATGGCTGTGCCGGCGCTCGCGGCGCTAATCATCGGTGCGCCGACGTTGCGGCTCTCCGGGGTTTACCTTGCTCTCGCGACGATCGGACTCGGCGAAGTTTTGCGCATCGCTTTTGTCAATTCAGAGCTGACCGGCGGCGCGCTTGGTCTCTCCGGTATCCCGGAGAGAGCCGGTTATGCGATCATCTTCGGCGCGCTCGCGCTCGCGCTGATCGCCTTCGTGCTCGTCAGCCGCTCGCGCGTCGGCCGCGCGATGGAAGCGATGCGCGAAGATGAAGTCGCCGCCGGCATGCTGGGCGTGCATCTGCCGCGCTATCGCATCTCCGCGCTCGTCGTCTCGGCGATGCTGGCCGGACTTGCCGGCGCATTCAACGCGCATGTCTCATCTTTCATCTCGCCGAACGACTACGGCTTCGACGCCGCCGTGACGATCCTGAGCTACGCGCTGCTCGGCGGCATCGGCTCGCCGTTCGGACCGGTCGTCGGCGCGCTGATCCTGACGCTGCTGCCGGAAGTGCTGCGGCCGCTGCATGATTTCCGCCTCGTCTTCAACGGGCTCATCATCGTCGTGGCGGTCTTATTCATGCCGCACGGGATTTTGCCCTGGCGCATCGGCCGCACGGGAGCGCGCGGATGAGCGGCGCCATCCTCGCGCTCGAAAATCTCACGGTTCGTTTCGGCGGCCTCGCCGCGGTCGACGGCGTCTCGTTTCATGTCGAGCCGCAGACGGTGCACGGATTGATCGGACCGAACGGCGCCGGCAAGACTACCGCCTTCAATTTGATCTCCGGTCTCGGCCATCAAAGCGAAGGCCACATCCGCTTCGACGGTCAGACGATCGACAATTGGCCGAGCTGGCAGCGCGCGCAGCGCGGACTTGCGCGGACGTTCCAGAACATCCGCATGTTCGGCGAAATGACGGTCATTGAAAACGTGCTCGCCGGCATGCATGCACATGTCGGCGGAGGTCTCGGCGCGACTTTGCTGCGGCTGAAATCTTTTCGTGCCGCCGAATCCGCGGCGATTGCCAAAGCGCGCGACCTCATTTCATTCGTCGGTCTCAACGAAGCGTCTGGCCACCGCGCCGGCAACCTTCCCTATGGCGATCAGCGCCGACTCGAAATCGCCCGCGCCCTCATGCTCTCGCCGCGACTGCTGCTGCTCGACGAGCCCGCCGCGGGGATGAACAGCGCCGAGTCCGCGGTGCTCAAGAAGCAGATCGTGGAGCTGCGCGATCGGTTCGATCTCACCGTCCTGCTCGTCGAGCACAACATGCAGGTGGT
>JAXDNJ010000092.1:0-3994 GCA_034669505.1 Methylobacteriaceae bacterium | reverse complement strand
AGGTGGGCGTCGCCGGTCCGATCAGCGGCGCCAACGCAGCCTTCGGCGCGCAGCTGCGCAACGGCGTCGATCAGGCCGTCGAAGACATCAACGCGGCGGGCGGCGTTCTCGGCAAGAAGCTGTCGCTGTCGATCGGTGATGACGCGGCCGACCCGAAACAGGGCCGCAATGTCGCCAACAAATTCGTCGGCGACGGCATTACCTGGGTCATCGGTCACTTCAATTCGAGCGTCACGATGCCGGCGTCGGAGACGTACAACGAGAACGCCA
Organism: Methylobacteriaceae bacterium; assembly: GCA_034669505.1. Lineage (GTDB taxonomy): Bacteria > Pseudomonadota > Alphaproteobacteria > Rhizobiales > Beijerinckiaceae > JAFASC01. The sequence goes on along the minus strand of JAXDNJ010000092.1, from coordinate 3,724 downwards.
TCATCGAGATCACGCCGGCCTCGACCAATCCGCAGATCACCGAGCGCGGCTACCAATTCATGTTCCGCACTTGTGGCCGCGACGATCAGCAGGGCGGCGTCGCCGGCAAATATCTCGTCGATAACTACAAGGGCAAGAAGATCGCGATCGTTCACGATAAGACGACATATGGGAAGGGTCTTGCCGACGAGACCAAGAAAGCGCTGAATTCCGGCGGCGTGCGCGAGGTGCTCTACGAGGGCCTGAATGTGGGGGAGAAGGATTATTCGGCGATCGTCTCGAAGATCAAAGCATCCGGCGCCGATGTGGTGTTTTTCGGCGGCGTGCACACCGAAGCCGGTCTGCTCGTGCGGCAGATGCGCGATCAGGGCGTGCAGGCGCCTTTGATGGGCGGTGACGGCATCGCCTCGGAAGAATTTGCGGCGATCGCCGGTCCCGGCGCCGATGGTACGCTGATGACGTTCCCGCCCGACCCGCGGCTGCGGCCGGAGGCGGCCGACGTCGTCAAGCGGTTCGAGGCGAAGAAATTCAATCCCGAGACGTACACGCTCTACAGCTACGCGGCCGTGCAAATCCTCAAACAGGCGGCGGAACAGGCGAAGTCCGTCGAGACGCAGGCGATGATCGACGTCATGCATTCGGGAAAACCGTTCAAGACGGTGATCGGCGATATCTCCTACGACAAGAAGGGCGACGTCACGCGCGCCGATTATGTCGTCTATCGCTGGGTCAAAGGCGGGGACGGCAAGATCACGTATAAGCAGCTGTGAGCGCGCGCCGAGCCGACGGAGCAGGTTCAGGGGTGGGGTTGCTGCCGTAGCGCCGAGGATGCGCCCATCAGCGTCAGCACATGCGCGGCGACGGAATAGGCCAAGCCTTCGAGGTCATAGCCGCCTTCGAGCACCGACACGACCCGGCCCTTCGCGTGTTTGTCGGCGAGGTCCATCAGCTTGCCCGTCGCCCAGGCAAAATCGTCTTCGACCAGCATGAGGTTGGCGAGCGGATCGCGGCGATGCGCATCGAATCCTGCCGAGATCAGAACGATATCGGGCGCAAACGTATCGAGGCGCGGCAGGATGGTCGTCTCGAACGCCTCGCGGAAGCGCTCGCCGCCGTCGCCGGGCCGCAGCGGCGCGTTGACGATATTGTCGTGCTCGCCGCGCTCATCGCGCGCACCGGTGCCGGGATAAAGCGGCATCTGATGCGTCGATGCGTACATCACGCTCGGGTCGGCCCAGAAAATATCCTGCGATCCATTGCCGTGATGCACGTCGAAATCGATGATCGCGACGTGCTCCGCCCCATGCACGGCCTGCGCATGGCGCGCCGCCACCGCCGCTTGATTGAAGAAACAGAACCCCATCGGGGTTGAGCGCTCGGCATGATGGCCTGGCGGCCGCATTGCGACGAAGGCGTTGTCGACCTTGCCGGCCATCACCTCATCGACCGCATGCGTCGCGCCGCCGATGGCGTGCATGACCGCGGCCCATGTCCCCGGATTCATGGCCGTGTCGCCATCGAGCTGGACGATGCCTTCTTTCGGTGCGGCGCGCTCGATCGCGTCAAAGTAGGCTTCGGGATGGGCGCGGATCACCGCCGCGCGGTCGCCGAACGGCGCCTGTTCGCGAATCAGCGGCTGAAAGCGCTCGTTTTCCAGCACGCGCTCGACTGCGCGCAGGCGGTCCGGACGCTCGGGATGGCCGCGGCCCATGTCGTGACCGAGGCCGGCGGAATGACTGAGGAGCAGCGTGTTGGACAAACGAGCCTCCGGGAGGGGCGCAGTTTCGCGGCCTCGCGGCGCGAAGTCCATCGCCTGAGCACGTTTGCGCGCTCGCTGGTCACCTGTGGCTTGATCGCAACAGCGGTTGAGCTTCGCCGCCGCTGCCGCCCGGAGCGATAAGATTATGGTAAGTAAACCCCTAATAGGCTGAGCCGTTCGAACGAGGAGTCGCGCTCATGAATTTCCGCTCCATTGCCCTGCTTGCCGGCACGACCGCGCTCCTCGGCGGCTGCAATTACCAGGGAGTTCCGGACCCCTCCGTTTCGCAAAAAGATGCGCAATATCTTGCACTTGTCCCCAAGGTCGAGACCAACGTGCAGTTCGAGCGCTATCGCATCGACGATCCCACGGGAGAGGCCCCCGGCACGATCATCGTCGATACGAAGGACAAGTACCTCTATTTCGTCGAACCCGGCCGCAAGGCGATTCGCTACGGCGTTGCCACGGGCCAGGAGGCGTATGGCTGGACGGGCGTCGCCAAGGTCGGCCGTAAGGCCGAATGGCCGCACTGGATGCCGCCGGCCGACATGCTGAAGCGCTGGCCGCATCTTGCGCCGACGGCTCGCGCGGGAGGCCTGCCCGGCGGGCCGGACAATCCGCTTGGTTCGCGCGCGCTCTACCTCTATGCCGGCAACAAAGACACGATGTACCGCATTCACGGCACCAACGAGCCGGAGAGCATCGGCCAAGGCGTCTCCTCCGGCTGCATCCGCATGCGCGACATCGATGCGATCGACCTCTACAACCGCGTCAAGGTCGGGACGAAGGTCGTCGTCAAGTAAGAAGCGTCGCCGCTCGTGCTCGCGCTCCGCGTGTCGATGCTGGGCCAGCGTGCCCGTTTGTCTCGCCTAGAACTCCTGCTTCGGCTCAATGGGCCTCGTCCCAATTGCTGGCCGCGCGCGCGTCGACATGCAGCGGTACCGAGAGCTGCACGACGGGATGGTGCGCGTCTTCCATGACCTTGCGCACGACCGGGATCGTCGCCTCGATCTCGCCGTCCGGCACTTCGAAGACGAGTTCGTCATGCACTTGCAAAAGCATTTGCGCGTTCAGGCCGGCTTTCTCCAAGTCATCGTCCATACGTGCCATGGCGCGGCGGATGATGTCGGCGGCCGAGCCCTGGATCGGCGCGTTGATCGCCGCGCGCTCGTTGAAGGCGCGCTCGCTAGGGTTCGACGGTGCGATCTTCGGATAATGGCACTTGCGGCCGAACAGCGTCGTGACAAACCCTTGCTCGCGGCAAAGGCGCTTCGTCGCATCCATGTAGTCGCGAATGCCGGGAAAGCGCTCGAAATATTTGCTGATATACGCGCTGGCTTCGCCGCGCGGACTCCCGAGCTGGTTGGCGAGCCCGAACGCCGAAATGCCGTAGACAATGCCGAAATTGATCGCCTTGGCGCGGCGGCGGATTTCCGCCGGCATGCCTTTTACCGACACGCCGAACATTTCCGAGGCGGTCAGCGCATGAATGTCGATGCCCTCGGCAAACGCCTGCTTCAGTTGCGGGATGTCGGCGATATGCGCAAGCAGGCGCAGCTCGATCTGCGAATAGTCCGCCGACAGAAGCTTCGTGCCGGGCACCGCGACAAACGCCGTGCGTATCTTGCGGCCCGCTTCATTGCGCACCGGAATGTTCTGCAGATTCGGCTCCGAGGATGAGAGCCGTCCTGTCGTCGTTGCCGCCAGCGCGTAAGATGTATGCACACGATGCGTGCGCGGATTGACGTAGCCCGGCAGCGCGTCGGTGTAAGTCGATTTCAGCTTAGAGACCTGCCGCCATTCGAGAATGCGTGCGGCGAGCTCGTTGCCCTGCTCGGCCAAATCTTCGAGCACGCCGGCGGCGGTCGACCATGCTCCCGTCTGCGTCTTGCGGCCGCCCGGCAATTGCATCTTGCCAAAGAGAATGTCGCCGAGCTGCTTCGGCGATCCAAAATTGAACGGCTC
>JAXDNJ010000091.1:0-31476 GCA_034669505.1 Methylobacteriaceae bacterium | reverse complement strand
GGGCGACGGCGAGATCGAAGCGGGCTTGGTGATCGCCAGGGTTCTTGGCGATTGCCGCTTCGAGACCGGCGAGGTCGCCGACATTGCTCGCCTGCTCGGCGAGTTCGAGCGCGGCGCGCGCGGCGCTGATCGCGGTGTGATTGGCCGTCGGCGCGCTGTCGAGGAGCTCGCGCGCCGCGTCGGTTTCGCCGAGCGCGACCAGCGCCTGCGCCAAACCGCCCAACGCGCGCGGCTCGGCCGGGTCGTCTTCGAGAAGTGCTCGGTAAATGTCGGCAGCGCCCTCCGCGTCGCCCACTTTCAGGCTTGCTTCGGCGGCGGCAAATTCCTCCTCGCCGGCGCCAAGCGGACCGATGAGGCGCTCGACGAACTGCTTCACCTGGCTTTCAGGCAATGCGCCCATGAAGCCGTCGACCGGCTGCCCGCGCTGGAAGGCGATCACCGCAGGAATCGACTTGATGCCGAGCTGACCGGGAATCTGCGGATGCTCGTCGATATTCATCTTGACGAGCTTGACCTTACCCTGGGTGGACTTGACCACCCTCTCGATGACCGGCGTGAGCTGCTTGCAGGGGCCGCACCATGGCGCCCAGAAATCGACGAGCACCGGCTGGCGCAGCGAATCCGTCAGCACGTCCTCACGGAACGAGGTGGTTGTCGTGTCCTTCACGGCCGGCGCGACCGGCTTTTCGCCGAGAAGAGCATCTCCCGCTTGCGTCCCGCCGAGCCCGGCCATGCCTTGAAATCCTTGGCTAACCTCGCGCCTGCTTCTGCCGACGCTTGTCACGCTGTCAAGTGGTAGCCGCTGGAGCGCCCTGCAAGCGGCAACTTGCGCCGGCGAGCGCGGGGGCTCATATGCGCTCACGCGCCGGGCTGTCGCCGCGGCAAGCTCCAGCCGGCGGGTGACATGGTCGCATTAAGCGAAAGGCTGGCTCAGTTCATAACTGACCGGGAAGCGCCGGACGGAACCGCCGTCGAGGCGCTCTGCCAGGATCACGTCGGCACCTATGTGCTGCCGTTCCCGTGCCGCCGCCAGGGGGCTGAGTGGTACAATAGCGTTACGAGGGCCGCGCTCGATTGCGACGTGATCGGTTGGCGCGAGTGGCGGGACCATCCACGGTCGCGCTCTTGAGCTGGCGGCGAGCCTGTTAGGCTGCTTGCGCCGGAGGGCTGCCGGGCTTATCTCGCGCCGCATTCCATAGAGAGATCACGAGTGCCAGTTCATGGCCTATGCCGTGAAGGAGATTTTCAAGACACTGCAGGGCGAGGGCCGCAATTCCGGCCGTGCGGCGGTATTCTGCCGCTTTGCCGGCTGCAATCTGTGGTCCGGCCGCGAAGCCGATCGCGCTACCGCGACCTGCCAGTTCTGCGATACGGATTTTGTCGGTACTGACGGCAGCGGCGGCGGAAAGTTTGAGACAGCAGAACACCTCGCAGCAGCAATTGCCAATGAATGGGGCGCGGGCTCCAACAATCGGCTTGTCGTGCTGACTGGCGGCGAGCCGCTCCTGCAGGTCGACGAACCGCTCCTCGATCGCCTGCACGCGGAAAAGTTCGAGATCGCGATCGAGACGAACGGCACGATCGAAGCACCCGCCGGCATCGATTGGATTTGCGTCAGCCCGAAAGCCGGTGCGCCGCTCGTGCAGAGGCGCGGCGACGAGTTGAAGCTGGTCTTTCCGCAGGACAGTGCGGCGCCGCGCGATTTCGAAGCGCTCGACTTCGATCATTTCCTGCTGCAGCCGATGGATGGGCCGGACATCACGCGCAACACTGCCGCGGCCATCGATTATTGTATGACGCATCCACGCTGGCGGCTCAGCGTCCAGACACACAAGGCGATCGGGATCAGATAGTGTTTCAGGTTTTCAAAGAGTTTCGTTTCGAGGCCGCGCACACGCTCGACGATCCGCACGATCGCGACAATCGCTATAGCCGGTTGCACGGCCATTCGTTCCGCGCGCGCGTCACCGTCGAAGGCGATCAGAACGAGCGAGGCTGGGTCGTCGATCTCGGCGAATTGGAGAAGCGGCTGGCGAATGTGCGGGAGAATCTCGACCATCGTTTTTTGAACGAGGTCGAGGACCTCGGGGTGCCGACGCTCGAAAACATCTGCGCCTATATCTGGCGCGCGATCGCGGCGGATGTGCCGGGGTTAGCCGAGGTCGCCGTCTATCGCGACAGCTGCGGCGAAGGCTGTGTGTATCGGGGCGGGTGAGTCCTTATTTCCCCCCGCCCGCCTCGATCACGTCGTCGACCGTGCGCAGTCCCGCGCGCGGCGAATTGACGAGCACCGCCATATTGCCCGGCGCGTGCTGGTTTTTCCACATTTTCGTATGCGCCGCCGGGATCTTCTCCCACGGGAAAACCTCCGACATGCACGGGTCGACGCGGCGGTCGAGCACGAATTTATTCGCGGCAGATGCCTGCTTCAGATGCGCGAAATGCGAGCCCTGGATGCGCTTCTGCCGCATCCAGACATAGCGCGCGTCGAAAGTGAGATTGTAGCCGGTCGTGCCGGCGCAGAACACGACCATGCCGCCGCGCTTCACGACGAGGCATGACACCGGAAAGGTCTGCTCGCCCGGATGCTCGAACACGGTGTCGACGTCCTGCTTGCCGGTAATGTCCCAGATCGCCTTGCCGAACTTGCGTGCCTCTTTGGTCCACGCCGCATATTCCGGCGTGTTGACGGTCGGCATCTGACCCCAGCAGGAAAAATCCTTGCGGTTGATGACGCCGCGGGCGCCGAGCGACATGACGTAATCGCGCTTCGCCTCGTCGGAGATCACACCGATGGCGTTGGCGCCGGCGGCCGCAACCAGTTGCACGCCGAAGACGCCGAGCCCGCCCGAGGCGCCCCAGACCAGCACGTTGTCGCCGGGCTTTAAGCGGTGCGGCTCGTGGCCAAACAGCATGCGGTAGGCGGTGGCCAGGGTGAGCGTGTAGCAGGCGGCCTCTTCCCAGGTCAGATGTTTCGGACGCGGCATCAGCTGGCGGTCCTGCACGCGGCAGAATTGCGCGAACGAGCCGTCCGGCGTCTCGTAACCCCAGATGCGCTGCGAGGACGAGAACATCGGATCGCCGCCGTTGCACTCCTCGTCGTCGCCGTCGTCCTGATTGCAATGGACGACGACTTCATCGCCGACCTTCCAGCGCTTCACCTTCGAGCCGATGGCCCAAACCACGCCGGAGGCGTCGGAGCCGGCGATGTGGAACGGCGCCTTGTGCACGTCGAAGGGCGAGATCGGCTGGCCGAGCCCGGCCCAGACGCCGTTGTAATTGACGCCGGCCGCCATCACGAGGACGAGCACGTCGTGGCTGTCGAGCGGCCAGGTTGGCAAGACCTCGACCTGCATCGCCTCTTCCGGCGGGCCGTGGCGCTCGCGGCGGATCGCCCAGGCGTACATTTTCGCCGGCACGTGGCCGAGCGGCGGGATTTCGCCGAGCTCGTAGAGGTCTTTTAATGGATGCTGCTGGGCAGGGCCTTCGGCGCGCGCGGCAGCGCCGCCCGAGACGAGTTTGATGTTAGACATGAGCCTGCTCCCGCCCGCACTGAAGGGGCGCGATGATGCCCCTTTCTCTCGCGGTGCACAATAGATGTAGAAAGCCTCGAGAGCCCTAGATGGTTCGCAGCATCATAATGAAAGTCGCCGATGCCCCATCTCTTCACGCCGCTGAAACTCGGCTCGCTCGAACTCGCCAACCGCGTCGTCATCGCGCCGATGTGCCAGTACTCGGCTGAGGATGGGAAGGCGACCGACTGGCACATGATCCATCTCGGCCATCTCGCACTCTCGGGTGCGGGACTGATGATCCTCGAGGCGACGGCGGTTTCGGCGAGAGGCCGCATCTCGCCTGCGGATCTCGGCCTTTATTCCGATGAGGACGAGGCGGCGTTGGCGCGCGTGGTCAGGGCGGTCAAGGCTTATTCGCCGGTCCGGCTTTCGATCCAGTTGAGCCATGCCGGACGCAAGGGCTCGAGCCGGGCGCCTTGGGAAGGCGGCGCGCAAATTCGTCCCGACGAGCCGGGCGGCTGGAAGACCGAGGCGCCCTCGCCGGTGCCGCATGCGGCGGACGAAGTTCCGCCGGACGCGCTCGACCATGCCGGCTTGACGCGCGTGCGCGATGAGTTTGTGGCGGCGGGCAAGCGCGCGGCGCGCTTGGGCTTCGATGGCATCGAAATCCATGGCGCGCACGGCTATCTCCTGCACCAGTTCCTCTCGCCGATCGCCAACAAGCGCACCGACGAATATGGCGGCAGCCTGGAAAACCGAATGCGCTTTCCGATCGAGGTTTTTGACGCCGTGCGCGCCGTCTTTCCGGCGGAGAAACCCGTTTGGATGCGTATCTCGGCCACCGATTGGGTGCCGAACGGCTGGGACATCGAAGGCACGATCGCTCTGTCGAAGGCGCTGAAAGAACGCGGCTGCGCGGCGATTCACGTGACGACCGGCGGCGTCTCGCCGCTGCAGGCGATCAAGATCGGTCCCGGCTATCAGGTGCCCTATGCGCAGCGGGTGAAGGCGGAGGTTGGGCTGCCGACGATCGCCGTCGGCCTCATCACCGAGCCCGAACAGGCCGAGGCGATCATCGCCAACGGCGAGGCGGACGCCGTGTCGCTCGCCCGCGCCATGCTCTACGATCCGCGCTGGCCCTGGCACGCGGCGGCGAAACTCGGCGCCAAGGTCAGCGCGCCGAAGCAATATTGGCGCTCGCAGCCGCGCGAATATGCCGACCTCTTTGAGAACACGAGTTACGGCCAGCGCTGAGCGCCGCAACACGCCGGCTGGCAATCGCCCAAAAGCGCGTTATTGTGCTGTGCACAATCCCGCCTGGGACGAGGTCCGCTGAGGTCTCCTATGTCCGCCGAGCCCACGAAACGCGACAAGACTTCCCGCGACAAGCCCTGGATTTTCCGGACCTATGCCGGGCATTCCACGGCGGCCGAGTCGAACAAGCTCTATCGCGGTAACCTCGCGCGCGGCCAGACCGGCCTCTCCGTCGCCTTCGATCTGCCGACGCAGACCGGCTACGATTCCGACCACACGCTCGCCCGCGGCGAGGTTGGAAAGGTTGGCGTGCCGATTTCGCATCTCGGCGACATGCGCACGCTCTTCGACGGCATCCCCTTGGCCTCGATGAACACGTCGATGACGATCAATGCGACCGCCGCCTGGCTGATGTCGCTCTATATCGCCGCCGCGGAGGGGCAGGGCGCCTCGCGCAAGGTCCTGCAGGGCACGACGCAGAATGACATCATCAAAGAATATCTGTCGCGCGGCACCTATGTGTTTCCGCCGGCCCCGTCGCTGCGGCTCACCAAGGACATGATCGTCTTCACGACGCGCGAAGTGCCGAAGTGGAACCCGATGAATGTCTGCTCCTACCATCTCCAGGAAGCAGGCGCGACCCCGGTACAGGAACTGTCCTATGCCCTGGCGACCGCGATCGCCATTCTCGACACGGTGAAAGCCTCCGGCGAAGTGTCGGAGGAAGGTTTCGGCGAGGTGGTCGGGCGCATCTCATTCTTCGTCAATGCGGGAATGCGCTTCGTCACCGAGCTCTGTAAGATGCGTGCGTTTGCCGAGCTGTGGGATGAGATCACGCGCGAGCGTTACGGCGTCGCCGAGGAAAAATATCGCCGGTTCCGTTACGGCGTGCAGGTGAATTCTCTGGGACTGACGGAGCAGCAGCCGGAGAACAACGTCTACCGCATCTTGATCGAGATGCTCGCCGTCGTGCTGTCGAAGAACGCGCGCGCGCGCGCCGTGCAATTGCCGGCCTGGAACGAAGCGCTCGGCCTGCCGCGTCCCTTCGATCAGCAATGGTCGCTGCGCATGCAGCAGATCGTCGCCTACGAGACGGACCTCTTGGAATACGGCGACCTCTTCGACGGCAGCAAAGAGGTCGCGCGCAAAGTTGAAGAACTAAAGGAACAGGCGCGCGCCGAGCTCGCCGCGATCGAAGCGATGGGCGGCGCGATCCATGCGGTCGAGACCGGCTACATGAAGGCGAAGCTCGTCGAATCGAACACGCGCCGGCTGGAGGCGATCGAAGCCGGCGAGCAGATCGTCGTCGGCGTCAATAAATATGTCGAGGCTGAGCCCTCGCCGCTGACGGCGGGCGACGGCGCGATCATGGTCGTGCCGCATCATGTGGAGGCCGAACAGGTTGCGCGGCTCAACGAATGGCGCGCGTCGCGCGACGACAAGACGGTGAAAGGCGCGCTCGCCGCGTTGCGTTCGGCCGCACAGGAGAACCGCAACATCATGGAGCCGTCGATCGAAGCGGCCAAAGCGGGCGTGACGACCGGAGAATGGGGCACGCTTTTGCGCGAAGTGTTCGGCGAATATCGCGCACCGACCGGCGTCGGCCGCGCCGCCCGGCAAGTGCCCGGCAATCTCGACGAGGTGCGCGGCGAGGTCGAGCGCGTCTCGGCGAAACTCGGCCGCCGCATCAAGTTCCTGGTCGGCAAGCCCGGACTCGACGGCCATTCCAACGGCGCCGAGCAGATCGCCGTGCGCGCGCGCGATGCCGGCATGGAGGTCGTCTACGAAGGCATTCGCCTCACGCCGGCGGAGATCGTCAACGCCGCCCTTGAAGAAGGCGTGCATTGCGTCGGCCTGTCGATCCTCTCCGGCTCGCATGTGCCGCTGGTGCGCGACGTGATGGCGCGCATGCGCGAGGAAGGTTTGGATGACGTGCCGGTGATCGTCGGCGGCATCATTCCGCCGGAAGACGAGAGCGTGCTGCGCAAGGAAGGCGTCGCGGCGGTGTACACGCCGAAGAATTTCGAACTGAACACGATTATGGCCGACATCGTACGCATCGTCGAGAACGGCGCGGCCAAGGCGGCGGCGTAGCGGAAGCGCAATGAGAGTCGACGGCAAACCTTTCCGGACGATCTGGCCGGATGCGGAAAGCGGCAACGTCGCGATCATCGATCAGACCAAGCTGCCGCACGCTTTCGCGATTGCGGAGTTGCGCAGCGTCGAAGATGCCTGGCATGCCATCGCCGACATGCAGGTGCGCGGCGCGCCGCTGATCGGCGTTGCTGCTGCGTATGGGTTGGCGCTGGCGATGCGGGCCGATCCGTCCGACGCGAACCTTACGGCCGCAGCAAATTATCTCGCAACCGCACGACCGACCGCAATCAACCTTGCCTGGGCGCTCGACGACATGCGCCGCGTGCTCGCGCCTTTGCCGCCGTCAGAACGTGTTCAGCGCGCATTTGCTCGCGCGCGCGAACTCGCCGATGCCGATGTCGCGGTGAACGGGTCCATCGGAATGCATGGTCTCGCGATTCTTCGCGATCTTGCCGCGCACAAGAATGGCCGCCTCAATATTCTGACGCATTGCAATGCCGGCTGGCTCGCAACCGTCGACTGGGGCACCGCGACGGCGCCGATCTACAAAGGCCACGAGAGCGGGCTTGATCTGCATGTGTTTGTCGACGAGACGCGGCCGCGCAATCAGGGCGCGGCGCTCACGGCGTGGGAGCTCGCGCATCATGGCGTGCCGCACACGTTGATCGCCGACAATGCCGGCGGGCATCTCATGCAGCATGGCGACATCGATCTTGTGATCGTCGGCACCGATCGCACGACGGCGGCGGGCGACGTCTGCAACAAGATCGGCACCTATCTGAAGGCGCTCGCGGCGCACGACAATGGCGTGCCGTTCTATGTCGCCGCGCCATCGTCTTCCATCGATTTCGCGATCTACGACGGCGCCGACGTTCCGATCGAGATGCGTGGCGAGAAGGAAGTGACGCATATGAGCGGCGCGACGATAGACGGGCGCATCGAAACGGTGCGTATCGCGCCGGAAGGCTCGCCGGCGCTCAATCCGGCTTTCGATGTGACCCCGGCGAGGCTCGTCACCGGGCTGATCACCGAGCGCGGACTCATCGCCGCGAACGCCGATGCGCTCGCACGCGCCTTCCCGGAGCGGGTGAAGGCAGCGGCCTAGAACACTTCCTTATACGGCCTGAGATCCAGCTCCTGCGTCCAGGCCGAGCGCTGTTGCTTGTGGATGTTCCAGTAGGTGTCGGCGATCGCCTCGATGCCGAGCAGCCCGTCCTCGCCACGCTCTTTGATCAAATCAGGGGCGCGCCGAAGCAGACGCTCGCCGGCGATGCCGCCATCGACCACGACATGGGCCACGTGAAGTCCAAGCGGCCCGTATTCGCGCGCCATGCTCTGCGAGATCATGCGTAGGCCCGCTTTGGCGGCGGAGAAATGGGCGAAACCTGGCTTGCCACGGATGCTGGCGGAGGCGCCGGTGAAGATGATCGTGCCGCGGCCGAGGGGCACGAGCCGGCGCGCCGCTTCGCGGCCGACCAGGAAACCACTGAAGCAGCCGACGCGCCAGAAATCCTCGAATTGCGCCGCGGTAATCTCGCGAAAATCGATCTTCTGGTTGTTGCCGGCGTTCGAGACGACGAGATCGACGGGATCGCGCCCGTCGCCCGGTGACATCGCGCGATCGAAGAGGCGCGCGATGCTCGCCTCGTCCGTCGCGTCGGTCTGCACCGCTTCGGCGCTGCCGCCTGCGCTGCCGCTCGCGCTGGCGACATGCTCGATCTTCGCCGGCGTGCGCCCGGCGACGATCACGTGATAGCCGCCGCTCGCGAACCTCCGGCAGAGCGCCGCGCCGAGCCCGCGTTCGGCGCCGACGCCCACGACAAGAGCTGTGGGCTTTGCCATATCCGCTCTCCTACCTTGCCGCCTGCGCGGCCGCGGCGACCGGCGTGACCGCCTGGGACCCGGGGCGCCGGATGAGCAGCACCAGCGCGGCGGCGATGATGCAGGCGCCGCCGGCGGCGTAGAAGGCCGGCAGATAGGTGAGCAGCTCCGTGCGCGAGAGCCCCGCACCATAGGCGGCGATCGCCGCGCCGAGCTGATGGGCGGTGAAGACCCAGCCGAAGACGATGCCGGCACGCTCGGGACCAAAGGTCTTGGCCGCGATCCGCACGGTCGGCGGCACGGTCGCGATCCAGTCGAGGCCGTAGAAGGCGGCGAAGACCGACATTCCATAGAGCGTGAACGTCGTATGCGGCAGCGCCAGCAGCGAAAGCCCACGCAGGCCGTAATACCAGAACAGCAGCCAGCGATTGTCGATGCGGTCCGACATATAGCCGGAAGCGATGGTGCCGACGAAATCGAAGGCGCCCATCATCGCCAGCACCGACGCCGCCTCGATCTGCGGCATCCCGAAGTCGACGCAGAGCGGGATGAAGTGCGTCTGCACGAGACCGTTGGTGCTGAGCCCGCAGATGAAGAAGGTTGCGAACAGGATCCAAAAGGTTGGGCTGACGGAGGCCTCCCGCAGGACACGGAAAGGGCGAACCAATGCCGTGCCGAAATTGCTCCGCGGCGCGACGGCGGGAGGCGCATCCCCCCGCTTTGCGCCGTAAGGCAGCAGGCCGACATCGGACGGCCGGTCGACCATGAACAGCACGACCAGAATGGCCGCGATCACGAGCCCGACGATCGACGGCGCCAGCGCCCAACGCCAGCCGACGCGTTCGACCAGCGAGGCGGCTAGAGGCAGAAAAACGAGCTGTCCCGTGGCATTGGCGGCGGTGAGGATGCCGAGGACCAAGCCACGGCGCTCCGTGAACCAGCGGGTCGAGACGATGGCGCCGAGCACGAGCGCCGTCAGCCCTGTGCCGAGTCCAATGATGATGCCCCAGGAGACCACCAGCTGCCACACGTGCTGCATGCCGAGCGCAAGGAGAAGCCCGCAGACGATCATCGCGACGGCGGTGAGGACGACTCGGCGCACCCCGTAGCGCTCGATGAAGGCCGCCGCGAAAGGGGCCATCAGGCCGAAAAGCACAAGGCGCACCGCCAGCGCACTCGAGATCTGCGCGACATCCCAGCCATATTCCTTGGTGAGCGGCAGGATAAGCGCCCCGGGGACGCCGATAGCGCCGGCCGTCGTGACGCTGACAGAAAGCGTCACCGCCACTATCACCCAACCATAATGGATGCCGAGCCGCTCGAGGCGTGCGGTGAGGTAGCGGGCCAGCATGGAGAAACTCCGGGTGCCAGCCCGCTTGTGCGAATCCGGCAGAGGGTATAATGATAGAAGTCCTCATTATATGAGGACGAGCATCATCATTTTGTCAAGTCCGGCCGGAAGCCGCGAATGAAGATAAGCAAGGTCCAGACGCAAGCGAACAAGAGCCGCATCGTCGCCGCGGCGGCGCAGCTGTTCCGGGAACGCGGATTTGAGCGGGTCGGCGTCGCTGAACTGATGCATGCCGCAGGGCTGACCCATGGCGGTTTTTACAATCACTTCGACTCAAAGCGGCAACTTGAGGAGGAAGCCTGCGCGCATTCCTTCGGCGAGGCGCTCGGGCCGCTGTCGTGTATCGGCGAGCTAGACTCGGGCCGCGAGCGCCGCGCCGCCTTTGCGGCTTACGTCGAGAGCTATCTAAAGCCGCGCGATGCCGGCGCCGCCGCGCCGCGCTGCCCCTTTGTGGTCTTCGGCGCGGACATGCCGCGCCAGGACGAGGGTACCCGCGGCGTCTTCGGCAAGGGGTTGCGAGATTATTTGGAGAAGTTCACGGGCGCCTTGCGGCGGAAATCGAAGAAGTCCGAAGAAACCCGGGCCGATGCCGTCTTCGCCATGGCGGCGATGGTCGGCGCCTCGACGCTCGCCTATGGCGTCGACGAGATCGACAACAAGCTGGCTCAGGAGATCCGAACCACAGTGCGCGAGCGCCTTATCGAGGAATTTGCCGAGTAGCGCGCGCTCAAGCCCCGCAGTAGCGCGGGGCGCGCTGCCCCCGTAAGCTCGCGCCGCAAGACCCAACGGGAGGCCGGCCTCGCATGGATTTGGAAACGCAAGCGCCATCCGCCGCCACAACGGGTCCGCTCACCCTGGCCATCGATATCGGCGGGACCGGGCTGAAGGGCGCCATACTCAACGCCTCCGGCGAGCTTTTCACCGATCGCGTTCGCGTGCCGACGCCGGAGAAGAGCTCGCCGGCGAGTGTGGTCGAGGCGCTGGTCGAGCTCGTCGCGCAACTCGGCCACTTCGACCGGGTGTCCGTCGGTTTCCCGGGAGTCATTCGCCGCGGAATGGTACTGACCGCCCCCCATCTTGGCACGGACGACTGGCGCGATTTTCCGCTGGCGAAGACGCTGAGCGAGCGGCTGAAAGCACCCGTGCGCATTCTCAACGACGCCAGCGTGCAGGGTTACGGCGTGATCTCCGGCCATGGTGTCGAATGCGTGATCACCCTCGGCACCGGCGTCGGCTTTGCTCTGTACGAGAACGGCGTTCTTAGCCCGCATATGGAGCTCGGGCGCTATCCCGTTCACAAGAACACGCTGCTCGACGACTATCTCGGCAACGTCGCCTTCCGGAAGATCAGCCGCACACATTGGAACCGACGCGTTCGCCGCGTGCTCGGCCATCTGGAGACGCTCGTAAACTACGACCTGCTCTATATCGGCGGCGGCAATGCCAAGCACATCAAGCGCGATTTGCCCGAGAACGTGCGGATCGTCCCGAACGAGGCCGGCGTCACCGGTGGCATCAAGCTTTGGGAGCCGCGCGTCGACTATGCTTTTGCTGACGCGTGAGCATGCTGCACTGATTGCCTGTTGACCGCGCGGCACGCTACGACTACGGTGCGCCCTCCAAAATCGAGGGCGAGAGCCTTGCGTAACATCCTTATCGTATGCCGAGCGCCGGAGATGGGACGGGTCTGACCCGATTTCCCACGACGGCGCTCAACCAAAGGCCCCTTACCCGGGCCTTTTTTGTTGCGCGAAATTCCTGCCGGCGGAACCCGACGGAGACGGGCCATGATGAAGCAGATGAGCGGTGCCGAAATGGTGGTCGAAGCCCTGAAGGATCAGGGCGTCGATGTCGTCTTCGGCTATCCCGGCGGCGCCGTCCTGCCGATCTACGACGCGATCTTCCATCAGAACTCGGTGCGCCACATCCTTGTGCGGCATGAGCAGGGCGCCGCGCACGCGGCGGAAGGTTACGCGCGGTCCTCCGGCAAGGTCGGTGTGCTGCTTGTGACCTCCGGCCCCGGCGCCACCAACGCGGTGACCGGGCTGACCGACGCATTGATGGATTCGATCCCGCTCGTCTGCATCACCGGACAGGTGCCGACCCATTTGATTGGTTCGGACGCGTTCCAGGAATGCGACACGACCGGCATCACGCGCCATTGCACCAAGCACAATTATCTCGTGAAGCGGATCGAGGACCTGCCGCGCGTCCTGCATGAAGCGTTCTATGTGGCGAAGGCCGGCCGCCCCGGCCCGGTGGTCATCGACATTCCTAAGGACGTGCAGTTCGCGCTTGGCACCTATACCGGGCCGAAGAACGTGCAACACAAGACCTATCAGCCGAAGCTGAAAGGCGACATGGCGAAAATCCGCGAAGCGCTGGCGCTGATCGCTGCGGCGAAGCGGCCGGTCTTTTATACCGGCGGCGGCATCATCAATTCCGGGCCTGCGGCATCCGCGCTCTTGCGCGAATTCGTCGGGCTCACCGGCATTCCGATCACGTCAACTCTCATGGGCCTCGGCGCCTATCCCGCCTCAGGCAAGAATTGGCTCGGCATGCTCGGCATGCACGGCACGTACGAGGCCAACAATGCGATGCACGATTGCGATCTGATGATTGCGGTCGGCGCGCGCTTCGACGATCGCATCACAGGCCGGCTTGATGCGTTCTCGCCGGGATCGACGAAGATCCACATCGATATCGATCCGTCCTCCATCAACAAGAATGTCAAGGTCGATCTCGGCATCGTCGGCGACTGCGCGCACGTGCTCGAAGACATGGTGCGGCTGTGGCGCACCGAAGCACTGTCGGCCGACAAGGGCGCGCTTGCCGCTTGGTGGCGGCAAATCGAGGAGTGGCGCGCCCGCAAATCACTTGGGTTCCAGAACTCGACGCGCAAGATCAAGCCGCAGCACGCGATTCAGCGGCTTTATGCGTTGACGCGCGACCGCAAGGCCTACATCACGACCGAAGTCGGCCAGCATCAGATGTGGGCCGCGCAGCACTACCATTTCGAGGAGCCGAACCACTGGATGACCAGCGGCGGTCTTGGCACGATGGGCTACGGCCTGCCCGCGGCGATCGGCGTGCAGCTCGCGCACCCGCAAGCGCTCGTCATCGACATCGCCGGCGAGGCTTCGATCCTCATGAACATGCAGGAAATGTCGACGGCCGCGCAATACCGGCTGCCGGTGAAGATATTCATCCTCAACAACGAATATATGGGAATGGTGCGCCAGTGGCAGGAATTGCTGCATGGCGGCCGCTATTCCGAGAGCTATTCGGAGGCGCTGCCGGATTTCGTGAAACTCGCCGAAGCCTATGGCGCGCACGGCATCCGCTGCAGCGATCCGGCAAAGTTGGATGACGCAATCCGTGAGATGATCGACCATCCCGGCGCTGTCATCTTCGATTGCGTCGTCGACAAGCAGGAGAACTGCTTCCCGATGATTCCGTCGGGTAAGGCGCATAACGAAATGATCTTGGCCGAACTTGCGGACGATGCCGGCGTCGAGCTCGGCGCAGTGATTGACGAGAAAGGCAAGATGCTGGTGTGAGGCGCGCCCTCACGTCGGCATATCCCACTCAAGCAAAAGCAGGCTTTCGCCATGAACGCTCTTGTTACCCCTCCGATCTCGCCGCCCTCGCCCTACTCGTCGGCGCTCGGCAAATCGAACATCGAGACGCACACTTTGTCGGTGCTCGTCGACAACGAGCCGGGCGTTCTCGCCCGCGTCGTCGGCCTGTTCTCCGGGCGCGGCTACAACATCGAGAGCCTCACAGTCGCCGAAGTCGCACATGCCGAGCATCTCTCGCGCATTACCATCGTGACCTCGGGCACCCCGGAAGCGATCGAGCAGATTTCGCATCAGCTTGAACGCCTCGTTCCGATCCACAAGGTGACCGACCTGACGCTTGCCGGACGCTCGATCGAACGCGAGCTCGCGATGGTCAAGGTGCGCGGCAAGGGCGAGAACCGCGTCGAGGCGATGCGTCTCGCCGATGCGTTTCGCGCCCGCGTCATCGACGCCTCGACCGAAAGTTTCGTCTTCGAGCTGACCGGCCGGCCCGACAAGATCGATCAGTTTGTCGAGCTCATGCGGCCGATCGGCCTAGTCGAAGTCTCGCGCACCGGCGTCGCTGCGATCTCGCGTGGACCGGAGCAGATGTGATACGCACGCCGGCCGGCTGATCTGCCGCCGCGCCCAACAACACGCGAATTCGAGGGGAAACCATGCGCGTTTATTACGACCGGGACGCCGACATCAATCTGATCAAGGGCAAGAAAGTCGCCGTCATCGGCTACGGCAGCCAGGGCCACGCGCATGTGCTGAACTTGCGTGACTCCGGGGTGAAGGACGTCGCCGTCGGCCTTCGCAGCGGATCGGCCTCGGCCAAGAAGGCGGAAGGCGAAGGTCTGAAGGTGATGAGCGTCGCTGAATGCGCCAAATGGGCCGACGTCATAATGATGCTGACGCCTGACGAATTGCAGGCCGACATCTACGCGCGCGATCTTGCCGAGAACATGAAGAACGGCGCCGCGCTGATGTTCGCGCATGGCCTCAACGTGCATTTCAATCTGATCGAGCCGCGCAAGGACATCGACGTGCTGATGGTCGCGCCGAAGGGCCCCGGCCATACCGTTCGTTCGGAATATCGCCGCGGCGGCGGCGTGCCGTGCCTCATCGCGATCCACCAGGATGCCTCCGGCAACGCGCATGATCTCGGGCTGTCCTACGCCTCGGCGATTGGCGGCGGCCGCGCCGGCATCATCGAAACGAGCTTCAAGGAGGAATGCGAGACCGATCTCTTCGGCGAGCAGGTCGTGCTCTGCGGCGGCTTGGTCGAATTGATCCGCGGCGGCTTCGAGACGCTGGTCGAAGCCGGCTACGCGCCGGAAATGGCGTATTTCGAGTGCCTGCACGAAGTGAAGCTCATCGTCGATCTCATCTATGAGGGCGGCATCGCCAACATGAATTATTCGATCTCCAACACCGCCGAATATGGCGAGTATGTCAGCGGGCCGCGCATCATCACGCCTGAGACGAAGGCCGAGATGAAGCGCATCCTTTCCGACATTCAATCGGGCAAGTTCACGCGCGATTGGATGCTGGAGAACAAGGTCAATCAGACCTCGTTCAAGGCAACTCGCGCCAAGAACAATGCGCATCAGATCGAGCAGATCGGCGAGAAGCTCCGCGCCATGATGCCGTGGATCGGCGCAAACAAGCTGGTCGACAAAGAGAAAAACTGACGCGTCGTCTCGATGAGCGCTGGCGTTCCGACCGCATTGCCTCATCAGGCGCAAGCCGCGGTCGAGCTCCGGGGCATCGAAGTCGCGTTCCGCCTTGCCGACGGCACGGATTATCGCGCCGTGCGCGACATCGATCTCACAATCGGGCCGGGCGAATTCGTCACGATTGTTGGCCCGACCGGCTGCGGAAAATCGACGCTGCTCAACGCCGTCGCGGGCTTGGTGGCTGTCGGCGGTGCAGTGCACATCTTCGGCGCGCCGCTCGTGGGCCTGAACCGGCGCGCCGGCTATCTCTTCCAGCAGGACGCGCTGATGCCGTGGAAGACGGCGCTCGCCAATGTGGCGGTCGCGTTGGAGCCGGCGGGTGTGCGCGCCGAACAAGCGCGCGACAAAGCGCGCGCATGGCTGCAGCGCGTCGGCCTTGCCAATTTCCTTGATCGCTATCCGCACCAGCTCTCCGGCGGCCAGCGCAAGCGCGTTGCCCTGGCGCAGACGCTGATCCGTAATCCCGAAATCCTGCTCATGGACGAGCCGTTCGGCCCGCTCGACGCGCAAACACGCGCGCTCATGGGCGATCTCCTCTTGTCGCTCTGGTCGGCCGATCGCAAGGCAGTGATTTTCGTCACCCACGATCTCGACGAGGCGATCTCGCTCGCCGACCGCGTCGTCGTGATGTCCGCCGGGCCGGCAGCGCGCATCATTGCGGAGCATCACATCGATCTGCCGCGGCCGCGTGTCAGCGCCGATATCAGGCTCGAGCCGCGCTTCCATGCGCTACAGCGCGCGATCTGGGCGGACCTGCGCGACGAAGTGATGCGCGCGTATGATAGCGGCACGGCAGGCGCCGCCGCATGAGAAGCCGCGTGTCGCTGCTGCGGATCCAGGTCGCGATCGCCGCGGCGCTCGTCCTCGTCTGGTATGTCGGCTCGAGCGTACCGATCGGCGGCACGTACTTCTTGCCGAAATTCTTCTTCTCGACGCCGGGCGACGTGCTCGCTCGAATCGTGAAGATGTTTTCGAGCGCTGCGATTTGGCGTCACATCTCCATTACCCTGACGGAGACCGCGCTCGCTTTCTTCATCGGGTCAGGTTTAGGAATCGTGATCGGCTTCTGGTTCGCGCGGAAGCCTATCGTCGCTGCGGTGCTCGACCCTTACGTCAAGGCTGCCAACGCGTTGCCGCGCGTCGTCCTCGCGCCGATCTTCATGCTGTGGTTCGGGCTCGGCATCTGGTCCAAAGTCGCGCTCGGCGTCACGCTGGTCTTTTTCATCGTGTTCTTCAATGTCTATCAGGGCGTCAAAGAGGTAAGTCCGGTCGTGCTCGCCAATGCCCGCATGCTCGGCATGAACGACCGTCAGCTGATGCGCCACGTCTATTGGCCCGCGGCGCTCTCCTGGATGTTCTCTTCGCTGCACACGTCAGTCGGCTTCGCGCTGGTCGGCGCCGTGGTCGGCGAATATTTGGGCTCCGCTGCTGGGCTGGGTTATCTCATCCAGGAGGCGGAGGGCGTGTTCGACGTGGCCGGAGTGTTTGCCGGCATGATCGTTCTTGCCGTCGTGGTCCTAGTGATCGACTGGTTCGTTACGCTGATTGAGAATAGGCTGCTCGCTTGGCGGCCGCGCGCCACCGAGCGCTTCTAAGAAGGACTTCGGGAGGATATAAATGAAACTCACAAAGATCATCGTTGCTGCGGCCGCCCTGGCGCTCACCGCCGGCGCGGCGCTGGCGCAAGGCACGATCGAGAAGCCCAAGGTGATCCTCGGCGTCGGCGGCAAGTCTCTTCTCTACTATCTCCCGCTGACGGTCGCCGAGAGGAAAGGCTTCTTCAAGGACCGCGGCCTCGATGTGGAAATCCAGGATTTTGCTGGCGGCGCCAAAAGCCTGCAGGCGCTTGTGGGCGGCTCCGTAGATGTCGTGACCGGCGCGTACGAGCACACAATCCGCATGCAGGCGAAAGGCCAGGACATTCGCGCCGTGATCGAACTCGGCCGCTTTCCGGCGATCGTCGTCGCGGTGAAGAAGGGCGTGAAATTCGACTCGCCTTCCGACTTTAAAGGCATGAAGATCGGCGTCACGGCACCGGGTTCTTCGACCAACATGCTGATGAACTTCGTGCTCGCCAAAGCTGGTCTGACGCCGCAGGACGCGTCCTTCATCGGCGTCGGCAGTTCGGCCTCCGCGGTCGCGGCGATCCGCAACGGGCAGCTCGATGCGATCTCCCATCTTGAACCGGCGATCACCATGTTGGAGCAATCAGGTGACATCAGGGTGATCGTCGACACGCGCACCGAGGCGGGAACGCGGGCGCTGTTCGGCGGCGAGAACCCCGCCGCCGTGCTTTATCTGAAACAGAGTTTTATCGAAGGGAACCCAAACACTGTGCAGGCGCTCGTCGATGCGCTCTACAAGGCGCTGCAATGGATGAAAACTGCGAGCGCTGAAGACATCGCCGCCGTCGTGCCGGAAAATTATCTCCTGGGCGACAAAGCGCTCTATGTCGCGGCGCTCGATCATTCCAAAGCTTCATACTCGCAAACGGGTATGATCGATGCCGATGGGATGCGCAGCACCAATGACATGCTGGTGCGTTTCGAGCCTGAGCTCAAGGAAGCGAAGGTGGATCTGACCAAGACCTTCGATTCGCGCTTCGTGCAACGTGCCGCCGGGACGACGCACTAGCGCCGCCGCGCATGAACCTCCTGTCGATCCAGTCGCATGTTGCCTATGGACATGTCGGCAATTCGGCGGCGGTCTTTCCAATCCAGCGGCTCGGCCACGAGGTGTGGCCGATCCACACCGTGCAATTCTCCAATCACACGGGCTACGGCGCCTGGCGCGGCGAGGTGCTGCCGGCATCGATCGTCGATGAATGCGTCGAAGGCATCGTTGAGCGCGGCGCGCTTGCGAGTTGCGATGGCGTCCTCTCCGGGTATATGGGCTCGGCGGAAACCGGCGAAGCGATCCTGCGCGCGGTTGCGCGCGTCAAAGCCGCCAATCCCCAGGCGCTCTATTGCTGCGACCCCGTCATTGGTGACGCCAGCCGCGGGATTTTCGTGCGCGACGGCATTCCGCAGCTGCTCGCCTCACTGGTCTTGCCGGCGGCGGACATCATCACGCCGAACCAGTTCGAGCTCGAGTTCCTGAGTGAGCGCTCGGTCGCCGACGAGGGCAGCGCGCGCGCGGGCCTGGCACGCCTTCACGCGATCGGGCCGAAGGTGACCCTCGTCACCTCGCTGCACCTCGACGATACGCCTCTGGGCGCGATCGATATCGTCGCTTCCGAACCCGGTGAGGTCTGGCGTGTACGCACGCCATGTCTCGATATCGCGCCGAACGGCGCCGGCGATTGCATCGCCGCTCTGTTTTTCGTTCATTGGCTGACGACCCGCTCGGCCAAAGCCGCGCTGGAGCGCGCCGTCGCCTCGGTCTTCGGCATCATCTCGCGCACGGCCGCGGCGAACTCGCGCGAACTCCTGCTGGTCGCGGCGCAGGAGGAATTTGTCGCACCGACGCGACGCTTCGAAGCGCAACCGCTCTGATCCTGCAATAAGCGGTAAACGGTCCGTTAACGCTCCCGTCGACGCGGATCACCGCATTGATTGAAGCCGACATTAACCTTTGCATGGCTCTATTCCGCCGGTGTTATCCGGCGGAGCGGGTCAGTTGCAGCGTACCGATATCTTTGTCGTCGGGGCGGGCCCCGCCGGTTTGACGACTGCCTACACGCTTGCCAAGGCCGGGCGCGACGTCACCATCATCGAGAAAGATCCGACCTATGTCGGCGGCATCAGCCGTACGGTCAACTATAAGGGCTTCCTGTTCGACATCGGCGGCCATCGCTTCTTCTCGAAATCGCAGGAAGTCGTCGCGCTCTGGGATGAAATCCTGCCGAACGATTTCATCGAGCGGCCCCGCCTCTCACGCATATTCTATCGCAATAAGTTCTATTCCTATCCGCTGAAAGCATTCGAGGCTTTGCGCAATCTAGGCGTCCTGCAAAGCGCCGCCTGCCTGACGTCCTTCGCCTTCGCCAAAGCCTTTCCGGTAAAAAATCCCAGGACATTCCATCAGTGGGTGCGTAACCAGTTCGGCGAACGCCTGTTCTCGATTTTCTTCAAGACCTACACCGAAAAAGTGTGGGGCATGGGGTGCGACGAAATCTCCGCCGATTGGGCGTCGCAGCGCATCAAGGGGCTGAGTCTCGGGGCGGCGATCGCCGATGGCCTGCGGCGCTCGCTTGGGCGCAAGAAGGGCGGGAGCACCGGCGACGGCCCAAAGACGCTCATCGAGGCGTTCCGCTATCCGCGCCGCGGCCCCGGCATGATGTGGGAGGCCGCTGCCGAAAAGATCAAAGCCATGGGCGGACGCATCCTCATGGACCGCAGGCTCGAGCGCCTGAGCTTCGATGAAGCTCGCCGTTTGTGGAACATCGAAACTGTACGAAGTGACGGAACGCGTGAAACGTATGTCGCGAACGAAGTGGTATCTTCTGCGCCACTTCGTGAATTGATGGGGGCGCTTAAGCCCGCGCCGTTAAGCCTGCTGCATGCCCGCGAGCTGAAATACCGCGACTTTCTGACGGTCGTGCTGATCGGCCGTTGCGTGCGCGACTTGCCGGACAACTGGATCTATATCCACGATGAGACAGTGAAAGTCGGCCGCGTGCAGAACTTCCGCTCCTGGTCCCCGGATATGATTCCGGATGATGTCTCAACCTGCCTCGGCCTCGAATATTTCTGCTTCGAGGGAGACGGAGTGTGGGCCGCCGATGACGCCGATCTTATCGCGCTTGCAAAGGCTGAGATCGCCAAGATCGGGCTGATGCGGCCGGAGGATGTGCGCGATGCCTGCGTCGTGCGTCAGGCCAAGGCATACCCCGTCTACGACGAGGAATATGCCGAAAACGTCGCGGTGATCCGCCGCGAAATAACATTGCGATTTCCGACCCTGCATCTCGTCGGCCGCAATGGCATGCACAAATACAACAACCAGGATCATGCCATGATGACCGGCATGCTGACGGCCCAGAACATCCTCGCGGGGCAGGCCCTCTACGATGTTTGGCAGGTGAATGAGGATGCGGAATATTCAGAAGCCGGCTTCTCCGGCGCCGAACATGCGCTGCAGAGCGAGCGGCTTGTGCCACGCCGCGCCGATGGCGCCCGCGCGGCCTGATAGCGCGCTAGTGATTCGACGAACGAGTAGATGAGCTTAGTCTCGAACGGCCAGTCAATATCCGCTGGTTCGAGCCCGCAAAGCGGCATACGCCGCTCGTCTCGTTTGACCGAGATGTGGGCGGTAGTGAAAGACTGCGCCGTCCCGCTAGCTATTTGCGCGGCTTTGTGGATCGCGTCCCATCCTTACTTTGGAATCGTCGGCGATTCACGTCTCTATATAGGACGCATCCTGGCCGACCTGGATCCGGCAGGCGTCGGTCAGGACATGGCTTTCGTCCACGATGGCCAGTTCCAGTTCAGTCCATTCCCATTTCTCGTACGGGGCCTCGTCGCGCAGCTAGGTCCGGCACTCGCGGCAGAACTGGTTGCGGCGATAGGCTGCCTGTGCTGGTTTTTCGCGACGCTCGCATTTGCGATGCAATTGGCCAGAGGCCGCGCCCTCTGGATGATGCTCGCGTTCGTCTGCGTGCTGCCGCACTCGTACGGCAACCACCTGCTTGTGACGGCGGAAACACTGGCCGTATCGCGTCCATTCGCCGAAGCCGCCGCGCTCGCGGGATTTGCCATGTTGATCGCCGGCAGACCGCGGTTCGCGCTGGCGCTGACGTTGGTTGCCTTCGTCATGCACCCGCTTGTGGCACTGCCTTGTCTGGCTGTCATCGCCGCTGTCCATCTGCGAGACCGGCGGGTGATTTTGGCACTTCTAGCGGCCGCGAGCTTTGTGCCGATTGCTGGATGGATCGGCGTTCCGTTGTTCGACCGGATCTTTGTTCACGTCGATGCGGAATGGTTCGACCTCCTGTATCAACTCAATCCATACCTATTCCCATCGCACTGGTCATTGGCAGCCTTTGGTCCACTTGCAACGGAAGCAGCGACGATCGCGATTGCAGCGAGCCTGCTGCTAGGTGCAGCACGCCGGATCTTTGTCAGTTCACTTGTGGTCGGCGTGTGCGGCGTTCTCATTGCCCACCTTTTTGGCGACGTTCTCCACAATCTGCTGGCGATCCAAGTGCAAACTTGGAGGGCGGCGTGGGTGATGGCCGCTGTTGCGCAATATGCTTATGCGCTGTGTGCGATCCGCCTCTCCGCCGGAACCCTCGACGTCGGCCGCCGACGCGTAACGCTCGCCTTACTGACGCTCGGCTGGTTCGGCAATCTCAACCTCTTCCTGGCCGCAGCCGTTGGCTCGCTTGCGCTTGCACTACATTTCGGACGCTTCACAAAAGCGATCCCATCGCGCCATGTGCTTTTGGTTTGGACCGCTGTCGCCTTTCTCGTCGTTTTATCTTACGCAGGCGTCCTGACGACATTCCTGCAATTTCTTGCGCATATGCCATCCGGCGCCGCTCTCGGCGTTCTGTATGGAGTGCGTATGGACGTTGCCGCGCTGCCGATCTGCCTGCTTGCTTTCGCGTGGTGGGTTACAAAAAGCCCGTCGTTGCGGCTCTCTCCCCTCTTTAACAGCGTCGGCGTATTCGTCTGCGCCGCTCTCGCGGCCGTGATCTGGTCCTCACGCTCGCAGGCTGGCCGCGATGTCGAGACTGTCCGTAGTCCAAAGGAATTGCAGGCGGTTCTCGACAGCCGACCGGGCGAGATATTGTGGATCGGCACCAAAAGCGAGGCCTGGCAGGTGTTCGGGCGGCCGCAATGGGTCTCCGAGCAGCAATCGGCGAGCATTGTCTTTTCGCGCCCGCTCGCGATGCTTTGGCGACAACGCGCACAGATATTGCTCGATAATGGGTTGGTTCCCTCGAACGTCTTCACACCCTGGCGGGCGATCGACGACAGCGCAGTTCCGCGCGTCACCCGCGAGGCGCTTCAGCGCATATGCGCGCGGGAGGACGCTCCTGTTGCCATCATCTTTCCGATGGAGGCGGGCGAGTCGCCGCCTCCTGACGTGTCCGTCGCGACCTGGACCTTGCCGCACGTCCGCTTCGTACCGGACAGGAACGAAAAGAACATTTGGCATGCGATCGACCGCTACGCCGCGGTCGCGTGCGGGGAGAGCTCCAACGCCAACGACAAGGAGCGCGAAAGCAATCCGCCTGCTTTGCGTGGTGGTCTGCTATGAGGCCCGGAGCGGTCACGGCGGAGTGAGGATCGGCTAACGAGCCTGATCGGCTTGAAGCTCGGCCACGGCAGGATGATGAAGCGACGCTTCTTCACGCTCGATGTCTTCACGGATCGCCCGCTCGCCGGGAATCCGCTTGCCGTCGTTCTCGATAGCGCCGGCCTAGAGCAGCCGCGCATGCAGGCGATCGCGCGCGAGTTCAACCTCTCCGAGACGACATTCGTGACCGAGCCGCGCGACCCCGTGAACACAGCGGGTCTGCGCATCTTCACGCCCGCACGGGAGTTGCCTTTCGCCGGCCACCCGACGATCGGTAGCGCCATCACGATTGCGGTCGTGCGCGCGCCGGAGATGCTTGCCCGCGGCGATCTGCAGATCGTGCTGGAAGAGGAGGTCGGACCCGTTCGCTGCAGCGTGCGACGCAAGCGTGACGCCTATTTCGCTTCCTTCGCGCTTCCGGCGCTTCCCTTCACCGTCGCGGGAGTGCCCGAGAAAGCGGATGTCGCGGCCGCTCTCGGCCTCGCTCCGTCCCACATCGGTTTCGATCGCCACCAGGTCTCACGCTTTTCGTGCGGTACGCCGTACACGTTCGTGCCGATCGCCGGGTTGGACGCAATCGCCCGAGCGGCGCCTGACGGGCCTCGCTTCAGAAGCGTTTTTGGCGAGATGGGTACGTTTCTCTACACGCGCGAAACGACGCACGCCGACAATGCGGTGCATGCCCGTATGTTTGCCCCGCGTTTGGGCATTCCCGAAGATCCGGCGACGGGCTCTGCGGCGGCGGCGTTCGCCGGGGTGGCGCATAGATTCGAAGCGCCGGAAGACGGCGCGCACACGATCACGATCGAGCAGGGATTCGAGATGGGCCGGCCGAGCCTGATCCATCTCACCTTGGAAATCGCGGGGGGCAACTTGATCTCGGGTGAAATCGGTGGCGCCGCGGTGATCGTCTCGCAGGGGACGATCGACGTTTGAATTCGCCGCTGCGCATCGAGAGGGTCGAGGCGATCGATATTAGTGTCGAGCCGTATGATTGGCCGTTCGCGCGTGAGCGCGCGGCCGACGTCGACGCACATTGGCAAGAGCTCTGTGCCGCTCGGCCACACCTGTTCAACGGGCGCGTCTTCCTGTTCCGGAATATGTCAGTCAAAGCGGGCCGCTTGACCGGTTCGTGTTTCGAGGTCGCCTTCAAAGCCTTCATCGCGCAGCGCGATTTCGGTTATCCCGACAGGATGGCGTTCAACTGTTTCGCGCAGGGCGCGCTACGCACTCCGGACGGCGCGTTTCTTCTCGGTGAGATGGCGGCGCATACCGCGAACGCCGGACGCATCTATTTCCCGGCGGGAACACCCGATCCAAGCGACGCTATCGAGGGGCGCCTCGATCTCGATAAAAGCGTCATGCGCGAGCTTACGGAGGAAACCGGGCTCAGTGCGAAAGACTACAGACGGGAGTCCGGCTGGACGATTGTCTTCGAGCGTCAGATGATCGCTTGCTTAAAGCCGATGCGCTTGAAATTAGATGGCGCGGCCGCCCTCGCCCGCATCGCCGGACACATCGCGAGCGAGAAGCACCCGGAACTCGCGCGTATCCATGTCGCGGCGTCGCGGGCTGATATCGATGCGCAACGCATGCCGCTCTTCATCCAGGCCTATCTCGCGCGCGAACTCGCGTGATTGCGCGCCGCGATTAAGCCGGATAGCCGTGACGCGCCTTGCTCGAACGCACGAGCCCGATCGCCTCGCTGTCACGGCCGGCGGAGCAGGCCGCATCGGCGCGCCCGATCTCGCTCTGGAACTGCGCGTAGACGGACTTGTTGACGTTGCCCGTGTCGAAGTCGTTCTTCATCACGACCTTGTAGCGGGCGATCTCTCCCGAACAGCCGCCGCCCTGCGGCAGCATATCGCCATGCGTGGCGACCTGCGCGACGCCCGGTTCCGGCGCGGCGCTCGCGACAGGATTCGAGGATTTGCAGCCGGCGAGCGCCAAGCTCCACACGGCGATGCCGGCAAACATGGCCGCGAGCGGCGCGGCGTTGCGGATGTCGATCATGGCTTTTCCCAAAGCGTCCCCGTGAACGCCCCCCTGCCGCCAAGGATGATCCGTAAGGTGGCAGGGTCAAGGCACGCCGCTCGCGCCGGTGCATTTTGTCAAACAGCGATGCGCCGCTGCATCACTTATCGAGGTCCTGCGCCATCTTCAGATGGCCCTGCAGGTCGGGCAGGGTCTTGCTCGCCCAAGCCTTCAGGTCGGGATTGTCGCCGCCCTTGCCGTAGCGCTCGAACAGCGACACCGCGTCTTTATGCGCGCTGACCTGGTCCGAGTGGTATTGCTTGGTGAAGTCCTTGCCGTTCATCCCCTTGAGCTTGTCGAGCATGCTCTTCTGCGAGGACGACATGTCGGTCGGCAGGTCGACCCCCTTCACTTTGCCGCCGGAGACCATCGACTTCATTTCGGATGAGGTCTTGGTGTGGTCGGTGACCATCTTCTGGGCGAAGCTCTTCGTCGCCGCATCGTCGGACTTCTGCTCGGCGAGCTGGCTCGACTGGATTTCGAACATGTCGCTCATCGCGGCTTCTCGGACGAAGTCCGGTGTGGATGGGGTGACGCCGAGCGCCGAATTCACTCCGGTCTTCTCGCCGACCGATTGCGCGTAAGCCGGCGCGGCGAGGATTCCCGCGGCGAGGAGGCTGACGGCGAAAACACTTGTTTTTATCATAGGTTAAACTCCCCGGGAGTTGGTTTGGTGAGCACAGAACCGCCGGGAATGGGCCCGGTTCCAGCGCCACGGGTCGTGGGTGTCTCCGGACCGGCGGGTGCGCAGCTGTGCTAGACCACACCGCGCCCGGGATTGTTTGTGACTACGAGCTAGGCTGAACTGGTGAGACCAGGCGGAACACCAATGAAGAACGGCCTCTATTCGATTCACGTCCAGCTCGGCGACGGCCGCGAGGGCAAAGGCAGCGGCGTGCTCGTCTTCAACGAGGGCGTGATCCTCGGCGGCGACGCCTTCTTGTTCTACACCGGCAAGTATTCCGCCGAGGGGTCGACCGTGCGCGGCGAGGTCGTCGTCAATCAGCACACGCCGAGCCTCGATGCGAACCCGATCTTTGGCGGGATTGACGTCGGCATCGGCTTTTCCGGCCAGTTCGACGACAGGGAAGCGACGATCAGCGGCACCGGGCTTGTCGGGCGCCACAGCATGATCTTTCGCGCCACGCTCCGCCGTCTCGCGAGCGCCGACGCAATGCCGGAGTTCAGCCTGCAGAAGGGCGTGCTGGCGCCGGTTGGCTGAGGCTCTGTAGGAGCCACTCCGGGACGCATGCAGCGGAGCGGAATGCGATCCGGGGTCCAGGGCTAGACGCGTTTGTGCCGGGATTATTGGTGCGCGTCATCCTTGCTGCGCAAGCAATCGCGCCTCAAAAAGCAGAAGGACACGGGACGCCGGGTCACCGATCCTAATTTTTTAAGTGCCGGTCACCCGGCGTCCACGTGTGCGGCGATTTTGGGCGTCTCGCGTCCCGCACTTCACGGGCGGCGTCAGGGGTTTCCCTCTGCGCCGCGCCGCTCGCAGCCCGTCAAAGCAGGCGGCCCGGTCGTATTGCCGGGCGGGCGGGTCACTCGGCGCCTCACCTCCTCCACGCCAGCAGGTTTCGCCGCTCGCGGGTCTCGGCAGACGCCGTTTGCAAGAGCCTCCCGAGACGCGGGCTCCGATCCCCACGCCGCAGGCGCCGCTTCCCGCCCGCATCGCTCGGCACGGAAACCGAACGACGCCCTCAAGTGGGCGGGAACGGGTGCATACTAGGAATATTTTCAAGAAAAAGTCAATAGACCCTGCGCGCCGAATGGCTGCTGACGCTTCTAGCCCGCCATCAGATCCCTGATCCGGTGCGCCAGCGCTTCCATCGGGAACGGCTTTGCCAAGACCTGCATGCCCGGCTCGAGATGGCCGTTGCCGATGACGGCGTTCTCGGCGTAACCGGTGATGAAAAGCACTTTTAAGTCCGGGCGCACCTCGCGCGCGGCGTCCGCAACCTGACGTCCGTTGATGCCGCCTGGCAAGCCGACATCGGTGATCAGCAGATCGATGCGCTGGTCCGAGCGCAGGACCTGGAGGCCGGCATTGCCGTCGGTAACTTCGATTGCGGTGTAGCCGAGCTCCTGCAAGACCTCCGCGACCAGCATGCGCACGGTCGGCTCATCGTCGACGACGAGCACGGTCTCGCCTTGCGTGGCGCTCGGCGCCGCGTCCCACTCGCTTGTCGTCCGCACATCCTCGTCGCGGCCATGGTGGCGCGGCAGGTAAAGACACATCGTCGTGCCTTTGCCGACTTCCGAATAGATGCGCACGCTGCCGCCGGATTGCCGCGCAAACCCGTAGATCATCGAGAGGCCGAGGCCGGTGCCCTGGCCGAGCGGTTTCGTCGTGAAGAACGGATCAAAGGCGCGCTTCATCACGTCCGGCGTCATGCCGGTGCCAGTGTCGGTGACGCAAAGCGCGAGATATTGGCCGGGCGACAGCTCGCGCTCGCGCGCCGCTCGCTCGTCGAGCCATTTGTTTGCGGTCTCGACGGTCAAGCGGCCGCCATTGGGCATGGCGTCGCGCGCATTGATGCAGAGATTTAACAGCGCGTTCTCGAGCTGATTGGGATCGACGAGTGCCGTCCACAGACCCGCGGCGCCGACGACCTCGACCTCGATGCTGGGGCCGACGGTGCGGCGGACCAGTTCTTCGAGATCGGATATTAATCGATTGATGTTGGTCGGCTTCGGGTCGAGCGTCTGCCGGCGGGAAAAGGCGAGCAGGCGGTGCGTCAGCGACGCAGCACGTCGCGCCGCGCCTTCCGCCGCGGTGATGTAGCGGTCGAGTTCGTTGACTCGCCCCTGGCTCAACCGCGTCTGCAAAAGCTGCAGGCTGCCCGATATGCCCGTCAACAGATTGTTGAAGTCGTGTGCGAGTCCGCCGGTGAGCTGACCGACCGCCTCCATTTTTTGGCTTTGGCGCAGTGCTTCTTCGGCTAGCATCAGTTCGCGCGTACGCTCTTCGACCCGGCGTTCCAGTTCCGCGGCGAACTCCCGCAACGCGCGCTCGCCTTGGCGTATTTCCTCAAGGCGGCTTCGCGCTTCGTATTGCCGGCGGCGCGCGCGCAACGCGGCGCGAGCCAGGCTGACCAGCGTCGTGGGATGGAACGGCCGCTCCAGAAACGTCACGTTGCCGAGCGTCTCCAGGAAACGTTGCGCCGCCGGATTCCGCTCGAGGCCACCGCCACGTTCCGTCAACAAAATGAAGGGGAAATCCGACCACTCCTCCTGCTCCTCGATGAACGCGGCGAGCGCGCGCAGATCGGCGCTACGCAGCGCCTCCTCGGTGACAATGGCAAATCCGGCGCCAGTCCGAAGATGCTCGACGAGCATCGCTACATCCGGTGCCGTGGTTGAGTGAATATGCGCTTCGGCGAGCATCGCCGCGGCGATAGAAGCATCACGGCCTCGCGGCGCCAAAATCAGAGCGCGCTCGGAAATCATCTGGTTCACGACCGGAGGATCAGTCGTAATCGGAAAAGGTATCGAGCAGGGGCTGCGCTTTGCCGATAAAGGACGGTACGCCGCGCAACACTCCCTGGAATTCGATCAACGGCTGCCCCAATGTGATCCCGCGGCCATCGATGCGAAACTCGCGAATCGTGTCCTCGTGCGCGCCGGTGCGCTTCTTGATAACGGAAATCGCTCTGCGCACCCGCCCCGCCGCCTCGAAATAGCGCAGAAGCATCACGGTATCGGCGAGATAGGTGACATCAACGGGCGATTTCATGTCGCCGACGAGCCCGTGCTGCGCCACCGTCAGGAATGTCGCCGCGCCTTGCCGGTTCAGATATTGCAGGAGCTCGTGCATGTGCAGGATCAGCGCCTGCTCCTCCGGCATCGCCGCCTGGTATCCATTGAGGCTGTCGATCACGACCGTGCGTGCCTTGTTGGTCTCGACCGATACTCGCACGCGCTCGGAAAATTCTCCCGGCGTGAGTTCGGCCGCGTCCACCTGCTCGATCGCGAGCTGGCCAGAATCCTTCATGGCCTGAAGATCGATTCCCAGCGCCCTGGCGCGCTCGAAGAGCAGTCCCAACTCTTCATCGAAAACGAACATGGCGGCGTGTTCGCCGCGGCTTACTGCGCTTGCGACAAAAGTCAGGGTAAGAAGTGACTTGCCAGTACCCGCCGGACCGAGAATCAACGTGCTTGAGCCGCGTTGGGTGCCGCCGCCGAGCAGGGCGTCGAGCCCGGGCAGGTGGCTCTCGATCGCTTCCCTGCGGAAGTTTGTCTTGTGCTCGGCCGCGACGAGCCGCGGAAACACGCGCACGCCGCCGGTCGCGATGGTGAAATCGTGATAACCGCCGCGGAAACGCTGTCCGCGATATTTGACGACGCGCAGCCGGCGCCGCTCCGGACCGTAATTCGGCGACAGCTCTTCCAGGCGCACCACGCCGTGTGCGACGCTGTGAACGGTTTTGTCGTGCGTATCCGAGGTCAAATCGTCGAGCATCAGCACCGTTACGCTATGATGGGAGAAATAGTGCTTCAGCGCCAAAATCTGCCGGCGGTAGCGCAACGAACTCTGCGCCAGCAGGCGAATTTCGGACAGGCTGTCCAGCACGACGCGGTCGGGCTTGGCGCGTTCGAAGACTTCGAAAATGCGCTTGGTGGTCTCGCCGAGTTCGAGATCCGAGGAGTAGAGCAGGCTTTGTTGCTGATCTTCATCGAGCAGGCTTTCGGGCGGCACGAGCTCGAAAATTTCGACGCCGTCGAGCACCCAACCATGCGACGCCGATCCCTCGCGCAATTCGTCTTCCGTCTCCGAGAGCGTGATGTAGAGGGTCTTCTCGCCCGCCGCCGCGCCGGCGAGCAGGAATTGCGTCGCTATCGTCGTCTTGCCGGTGCCGGGGCTCCCCTCGATGAGGAACAGGCGCCCGCGCTGCAAGCCCCCGGCGGTGACATCATCCAGCCCCGCCACCCCCGTGGCGGCTTTGCGAGTGATAGGCGCAGTCAAAATCCTTCCCCTTCAAGGTCTGTAAAGCTGACCACATAGATTCTGGTTCCCGCAAAGCCAGTGAGGATCAGCGCTCCTCTGCTGTGTACGAAATGCTGCTGCGGCTAAGGCGCTCACGCACCCGCCACTGCCGCGTTGGCCATCCCATGCCTTTCATGTATAAGCGCGCCAGCGCTGGTCGCGGCCGGCGCTTAGACGACCCTGCTGGACGACATCCCGGCATGGCCGATCCGGACCCGAGCGGTCCAGTCCCCTGATTTGAAAGGAAAACCGATGTCGATCACGGCCGAGCGCAAAGGCGCGCTCATCAAGGAATATGCGACGAAAGCGGCCGATACAGGCTCGCCGGAAGTCCAGGTGGCGATCCTCACCGAGCGCATCACCAACCTGACCGAACACTTCAAAACCCACGTCAAAGACAATCATTCGCGCCGCGGGCTCTTGAAGCTCGTCTCGCAGCGTCGCCAGCTTCTCGATTATGTGAAGCGCCACGACGAGGCGCGCTACAAGACGCTCATCGAGCGGCTTGGGATCCGCCGCTAAAAGCGGCTCCACCTTCCGGCCTGTGCCGGAGGTTTTTGAGGCTTCGCGACATCGCGCGCCTCATACCGGCGGCGGCAATGGGGCCGCCGTAAAGCTCGAGTGGCA
This sequence comes from Methylobacteriaceae bacterium, assembly GCA_034669505.1. Lineage (GTDB taxonomy): Bacteria > Pseudomonadota > Alphaproteobacteria > Rhizobiales > Beijerinckiaceae > JAFASC01. Next base: position 1,240 of record JAXDNJ010000091.1, on the reverse strand, counting down.
AGTTCATGGCCATGGCAGGATCGCCGGGCGCTGAGAGGGAGGCCCCGTTTCGCGGCGCCGCTCAGCGTCTCGCCATCTTGCTCATGGCTATCCGTATTGCCGCTCCATCCAAGAAAGCCAGACATGTTTGAAATACATCGCGAAGAACTCGACTGGGCCGGCCGCAAGCTCGTGCTCGAAACCGGCAAGATCGCCCGCCAGGCGGACGGCGCCGTTCTAGCCACCTGGGGCGAGACGACGCTGCTCGCCACCGTCGTCGGTGCCAAGGCGCCGAAGCCCGGGCAGGACTTTTTCCCGCTCACCGTCAACTATCAAGAAAAGGCGTTCGCAGCCGGCCGCATTCCCGGCGGCTACTTCAAGCGCGAAGGCCGCCCGACCGAGCGCGAGACGCTGATCTCGCGGCTGATCGACCGCCCGATCCGTCCGCTCTTCCCCGTGGGCTATCGCAACGAGACCCAGGTGATCGTGACCGTGCTGTCGCACGATCTCGAGAACGAGCCCGATGTGCTGGCCATGGTCGCCGCTTCCGCCGCGCTAACCCTTTCGGGCATTCCCTTTATGGGCCCGGTGGGCGCGGCCCGCGTCGGCCAGATCGGCGGCCAGCTGAAGCTCAATCCGACCATCGATGAGATGAAGGATTCGAGCCTCGATCTCATGGTCGCGGGCACCGGCGATGCGGTGCTCATGGTCGAGTCGGAAGCCAAGGAACTCACCGAAGACGTGATGCTCGAAGCGGTGATGCTTGGCCATCGCGGCTTCCAGCCGGTGATCGAGGCGATCATTCGCCTCGCCGAGCGCGCCGCCAAGGAGCCTCGCGATCTCACCGCATCGGACACTGCGTCGGTCGACGAAGCCGTGCGCGCCGCCGCCGAAGCGGACCTGCGCGAGGCCTACAAAATCACGCAAAAGGCCGACCGCTATGCCGCGGTGGATCGCGTCAAGGCAAACCTGCAGGCGAAGCTGTTCCCCGAAGGCGCCGAGCCCGCCTATTCGAAGGAAGCCGTCGGCAAGTCCTTCCACGACCTGCAGGCCAAGGTCGTGCGCAATAACATCATCGACACCGGCACGCGTATTGACGGGCGCGATGTGAAGACGGTGCGCCCGATTCTCTCGGAAGTCGGCGTGCTGCCGCGCACGCACGGCTCGGCGCTGTTCACGCGCGGCGAAACGCAGGCCCTTGTGGTCGCGACGCTCGGCACCGGCGAGTACGAACAATATATCGACTCGCTCGAGGGCACGT
>JAXDNJ010000090.1:0-3313 GCA_034669505.1 Methylobacteriaceae bacterium | reverse complement strand
GGCTTGGGAAATCCTCGCCCTCGTCGGCATCAACAAGCACGCGCACGAATATGCCGGGGCCCTGCCGTACGGCGATCAGCGGCTTCTCGGCGTCGCGCTCGCGCTTGCCGCAAGACCGTCGATGCTGCTCCTCGACGAGCCCGTCTCCGGCATGAACGCATCCGAGACCGGCCGCTTCATGCGGCTTCTTGGCAAGCTGCGCGATTGCGGCATGACCATCCTGCTCGTCGAGCACGACATGCCGATGGTGATGGGCGTCTCCGACCGGATCGTCGTCCTGAACTACGGACGGATCATCGCGGAAGGGCCGCCCGCAGCGATCCGCGAAAACCCGGAAGTCATCCGCGCCTATCTCGGGCAAGCCGCAGCCAAACGAGCCGCGCATGCTTGAGGTGCGTGACCTCGAATGCCGCTACGGCAGCGTCGCCGCGCTCAAAGGCGTGTCGCTCTCGGTCGAAAGGGGCCAGATCGTCGCGCTGATCGGCGCCAACGGCGCCGGCAAGAGCACGATGCTGCGCTCGCTCTCCGGCCTGCTCCGGCCCTCGCGTGGCAGCATCATATTCGACGGTGAAGACATTGCGGGCTGTTCGCCGCCGCAGGTTCTCAAGCGGGGCATCGCCCATTGTCCTGAAGGCCGGCACGTCTTCCCCGATATGAGCGTCGAGGAGAACCTCGACATGGGCGCGTATCTGCGCCGCGATATTGCCGAGATCGCCGCCGACCGCGCGCAAATCTTCGAGCAGTTTCCGCGGCTCGCCGAGCGGCGCAAGCAGATAGCCGGAACCTTGTCCGGCGGCGAGCAGCAGATGCTGGCGATCGGCCGGGCGCTGATGTCGCGGCCGAAGCTCATCCTGTTCGACGAGCCTTCGCTCGGTCTCGCGCCCAACATCGTCGAGCGGGTCTTCGAGATCATCGCCGGAATTCGAGCCAGCGGCGCAACCGTGCTCATGGTCGAGCAGAACGCTTATGCCGCGCTGGAGATGTGCGACTATGCCTATCTCATTGAATCCGGCGTGATCGCCACCTCAGGCAAGGGCGCCGATCTCATCGACAATCCGCATGTGCGGGCCGCTTATCTCGGCGGCTGAGCTAGAGTCCCCGGCGAACCCGAAACTTCTCGCCTAGCCGGGAATTGGAGCGCAAGCAGCAGCACAAGACGGAGGTCCAGATGCGACGTGCTTTGTTGATGAGCATTGCAGCGCTTGTCCTTTCCGGCGCGGGTGCACTCAGCCAAGAAGCATATGCCCCGTTGAGTACCGAGGCGGCGCAGCGGCGGCTTGAGGCTTACGTGGAGACGTGGTCCGCGAACCGGGAGATCAACGCGTCGAATGTCGGCCACTATTATGCCGACCGGGTCATCTATTACGGCAAGCCGATGTCGCGACAGCAGGTTTTGCGCGACAAGCTCAACTACATCGCGACGTGGCCAGAGCGCCGTTACCGGATCGTGCCGGGCACCGTCTCGGCCGCCTGCGACCGTGAACACATGATGTGCCGGGTGTCAGGCATCATGGCTTGGGATCGGCGATCCCGAACCGGCAGAGCCTCCATTGGCAGCGCTCGGCTGACGCTCATATTATCGCGCGAGAGCGGCGGCCGGATCACGCGCGAAATGGCCTCGCTTCAGGCGAGGTAGCCCGGCAGCTCGGCCTTCGAGACGTCGGCACCATTGATCAGAGCCTCGCTCGCACCATGCTCGGAGGGCCAATCCGCAAGCGGATCGGACGCGAGGAGTTTATGCCGGACGACCAGGCCCGCGAGAGCCGCCCGGCTCCAATCGCCATCAGCCTCGCCGAGCCGCGCGCCCTCGCCGGCGAGGAGCACGGCGCTCGACACGTTGTAAAGAGCGGAAGCGGCGCGACGCATCGCAGCGTGGTCTTTGGCGTCAGCCACTTGGCGAGCAAAGTCTAACGCGCGGGACACCAGCTCTTCGAGCTTCGCGCGGAAATTTTCCGGCAGCGCCGCGGCGCTCGCGAGCTGCTGCCTCAGCATCTGCTCCAGCACCGCGTCCGCCGCTTCGCGTCCGACCGCACGTGCGATTGCATCGCTCGCAACGATATTGCTCGTCCCTTCCCAAATCGACCCGAGATGCGCGTCACGCAGAAGCCGCGCCTCGACGAAATCCTCGATGTAGCCGCAGCCGCCGCGAATCTCCATCGCATCGCCAGTCACCTTGCGCGCATCGCGGCACGCGCGGAATTTCAAGAGCGGCGTGAGGAGGCGCACTTCTCTCGCCGCATCCTTGTCGCCTCGATCGGCTGCCTCCAGCACGGACGCCGTATACATGGTCATGCTCAGTGCCTGCTCGGCCGGCAGCATGATCTTCATGAGTTGCCGGCGTTGCAGCGGAAAATCGATGAGCCGCCGCCCGAACGCCACGCGATGTCTGCAGACCTCGCGCGCCTCGTTGAACGCACGCCGCATCAAGCCGGCGGAGCGCACCGCGTTCGAGAGGCGTGAGGCATTGACCATCTCGGCCATCTGCACGAAGCCGCGATCAATATCGCCGACGAGGAAGGCTTGCGCACCTTCGAGCACGACTTCACCGCTCGCCATCGAGCGGGTGCCAAGTTTGTCCTTAAGCCGCACCAGCCGGTACGAATTCGCGCTACCGTCCGGCAGAACCCGCGGCAGCAGGAAGAGCCCGAGCCCGCGCGTGCCGTGCGTCGCGCCTTCAGGCCGCGCGAGTACAAGCGCAAGATCGGCATCGGCGTTCGAGCAGAACCATTTCTCGCCATAGAGCCGCCAGCGCTCCCCGTCTTGCCGCGCGATTGTCTCGAGGGCACCGACATCGGAGCCACCAGCCTTTTCGGTCATGAACATCGCGCCCTGCAGCGCGACTTCGGGATCGAGAGAGATCAATCCGGGTAAATAGCGCTGAAGGATCGCGTCGTCGGCGAAACGGCGCAGCACGCGCGTCAGCGAATCCGTCATGTTGATCGGGCAGAGCAGGCCGAACTCGGCTTCCGCGAACAGATAGGTCAGCGCATATTTGGCGATCGGCGGCAGCGGCTCGCTCCAGCCGAGCACGCCGCTGCGATGCGACATCGCGGCCAAACCGAAGTCGCCAAAGCCCGCTTGCTCAAGCGCGCGATAAGCCGGATGGAACTCGATCCACTGAATGTCGGCTCCATGACGATCCCGGTGATGCAGCACGGGCGGATGTCGGTCCGCCAATCGCGCGTTGGCATCGAGATCGGAGGCCGCGCGCGCGCCCAGCGTCACGAAATGCGGCTCCAGATGCGCAAGCAAATCAGGTGGGAGATGAAGCCGCAGCACGTCCTGCAATGACTTGTCGATCCGATAAAGATTG
>JAXDNJ010000089.1:0-59889 GCA_034669505.1 Methylobacteriaceae bacterium | reverse complement strand
CATGAAGGTCACCTCGGTGCCGGTGCGGCCTTCATAGGTGCCGGTCACCGCCAGCGGCGCATCGGCATTGCCATGTGTAAAACTGATCTCGTGGATATTGCCTTCGCGGCGCACCTTGAGCTTCAGCCATGCCGACAGCGCGTTGACCACCGAAACGCCCACACCGTGCAGGCCACCGGAAACCTTGTAGGAATTCTGATCGAATTTACCGCCGGCATGCAGCTGGGTCATGATGACCTCGGCCGCTGAAATGCCTTCGCCGGTGTGGATGCCCGTCGGCATGCCGCGACCGTTGTCGGTCACCGTCACTGAACCTTCGGCATTGAGCGTTACGGTCACCAGGTCGGCATGGCCCGCCAGGGCCTCGTCGATCGCGTTGTCCACCACCTCATAGACCATATGGTGCAGGCCCGAACCGTCATCGGTGTCGCCGATATACATGCCGGGGCGCTTGCGCACGGCATCGAGCCCGCGCAGCACCTTGATCTGCTCGGCGCCGTAGCTCTCGGATGACGTATCGACGGGAAGGATGCGCGCGGGTTCGGCCATGTCGCTCTTGAACAGCTGGTGAAAAGGAGGGTCGGCCGAGGGCCTCGATTCGAGGCGATATTCTAGCCGGAAAGTGTTGGCGATTGCACCCCGCAGGGTGCTGTTTTGAGGTGGATTTAGAGGTGCGAAATGCCCCGGAAAATCATGAGGCTAATCTAGGGTCGTCAGCGCCGCTTTTTGAGTGCTGCAGCCGCGCTAATTTGCGGCTGTGATCCGCCCCGGCGTGACGCGTAGAATTTGCGCGCGGTGGGTGAGCTCGGTCAAGGCCGCATCGTCGGCGCCGGTCATCCAGACCTGGCCGCCGATCGCAGCGAGTTCGTCGAAGAGCCCGGCGCGGCGCCTCGGATCGAAATGCGCGGCGATCTCGTCGAGGAGCACGATCGGGGCGATGCCGCTTGCGCCTGCGACAAGATGCGCGTGGGCGAGAACGAGGCCGGTGAGGAGCGCCTTTTGCTCGCCGGTCGAGCATTGGCGTGCCTCGAGCTGCTTCGGGCCGTGGCGCACGGCGAGATCGCTCGTATGCGGGCCGATGAGGGTGCGGCCGGCGGCGGCATCGCGGCCGCGATTATCGGCGAGGATCGCGCGGTAGCGGTCCTCGGCGGCGAGCGCCGGCATTTGGGCGACAAGCGCCTCGATCTCGCCGACGAGGGCGATCTCGGCGAAGGGGAAGGGCTTGTCGTCGGCCTTGTTGTCGGCGATCAGGGCGGCGAGCCGGGCGACGGTATCGTGACGGGCCGCGGCAACTGCAACCGCAAGTTCGGCGACCTCGTGCTCCGCCGCCTCGATCCAGCGCCGGTCGGGGGCGCCCTCTTCGAGGAGGCGATTGCGGCTACGCAACCCCCGATCGAGCGCGTTGACCCGCGCGCCGTGGTCGGGATCGACGACGACGACAAGTCGATCCAAGAATCGCCGTCGCTCCCCCGCCGGCCCCAAAAAGAGCTGATCCATCGCCGGTGTCTGCCAGACGAGGCGAAGATGATCGGCGAGCGCGCGGGCGGACAACGCGGGGGCGCGGTCGATGCGGAAGCGGCGCGCCTGCTTATCGTCGTCGTCGGGCGGATCAAGGCCGACGCCGAGCTGGACGCGGCGGCCAGCCGTCTCGATCTCGACCGAGACGGCGAACCCACCGGTGCCGCCGATCCGCGCGCAATCGGCGAGTTCGGCACGGCGTAGCCCCCGGCCCGGCGCGAGCAGCGACAGCGCCTCGAGCACGTTGGTCTTGCCGGCGCCGTTCTCGCCGGTGAGCACGACCATGTGCGCGTCGAGCGTAAGATCGAGCGCGCGATAGGAGCGGAAATCGGCAAGGATCAGCCGCCGCACGGCCGGCGCGGCGAGGGTTTGCGGGCGAGCGCCGAGGCCGCGGGATTCGGCATTCATCGCCGCGCGGTGTGCCACGGATACGGGGGCAGGGACAGCCCGGGCCTCTAACCTCGATCTGCGTCCGTCAAAAGTGCGAAGAGATGATCCTCATCCGGGTGCGCGGCGACATGTATCCGCGCGCCGGCGGTGGCCAGCGGCTCCGCGACGTCGGGCGACAGGGCAAAGTGACGAAGTTTTGCCGCCTCTACCCAAAGCTCCGCGCGCTGCGTTAATGCGATAAAAAGCTCGGCGCTGCGGCGCGAATAGTGCAGCACGCCATCGAGCGCGCCAGCGCGCAGTGCGCGTTCGGATTCTTCGCTGAGAGATAAGATTTCGCGCGCGACGTAAGTCTCGACCACTTCCAGACCAAGTCCGATCTCCCGCGCGGCGGCTTCGATGTCCGGCTTGCGATGGTCTCCGGCGAGATAGAGGACGCTGCGCGTGTCAGGTGAATCGACGCGCAGAAACACAATGAGTGCTTTTGCATTCTCGCTGACATGAATGGGCGCATTCCAGCCCACCCGCCGGGCAGCCTCGCGCGTGCGCTCGCCGACAACATACAAAGGCGTGTACGAAAGCTCGCGGACATCCACAGACGCGAAAGCATGCGCGCTTGTCGCAACAACGGCATCGACTTGTTGCGCCGGTAGTTTTGCGGGCAGGCCGATAATCTCGATCACCGGCGACACGATGCTTTCATGTCCGAGCGCCGCAAGGCTCGCCGCGCTTCGCGCCGCATCCTCCTTGGCGCGCGTCAGAAGGACACGCATTGCTCAATCGCTTGCCACAGTAACGCGCGCCGCTCCTGGACCCAGGGTCGCATTCCGCTTCGCTCCACGCGTCCGCGGATGTGGCTCACGCCGCGAGCAACTCCGCCGGCAGACGCACTCACGCCGCCAGCACGCCCGCCGGCAAGCGCGCGAGAAGCTCGCGCCCGGCGCTGTCGCCGATCGCCACCGCATCCGCGGCAGCACCGGAGCGCTGCATCTCAAAAACCTCCGATCCGTCCGGGCGCAGCACCATGCCGCGGAGCGACAGCTGCCCGTTGGCAATTTCCGCAAGGCAGGCAATCGAGGTGCGGCACGATCCATCGAGCGCGGCCAAAAACGCGCGCTCGGCGGCGACGGCAAGGCTCGTCGGCTCATGCAAAATCGGCGCGATGCAATCGCGCGTGCATTCATCTGCCGTGCGGATCATAAGTCCGATCGCGCCTTGTCCGGGCGCCGGCAGAAAGTCGCGCGTCGACAGAATCGCGGTGGCTTTCTCCGCAAGTCCGAGCCGTTTCAATCCCGCAAGCGCGAGCAGCGTCGCATCGACTTCGCCGGCTTGCGCCTTGCGCAAGCGGGTCTCGACATTGCCGCGGAGCAGCGGCGTCAAGAGATCGCCGCGTAGGCGCTTCACCTGCGCCGCGCGCCGTAGCGACGCGGTGCCGACGCGGGCGCCGCGCGGCAGCTCTTCGAGGCTTTTTGCAATCGACGAAACAAAGCAGTCGCGCACGTCTTCGCGCTCGAGAAAGCCGGAAATTAACAGATCGTCCGGGATCGACGTTGGAATGTCCTTGCCGGAATGCACGGCGAGATCGATCTCGTCGTTCAAAAGCGCGAGATCGAGCTCTTTGGTGAACAGGCCCTTGCCGCCGGCCTCGCTCAACGGGCGATCCTGGATCGCGTCGCCGCTCGTGCGGATCACGCAGACCGAGATCGCCTCTTCCGAGACGCGGTGCGCCTGCGCGAGCTTGGCGCGCACCTGATGGCTTTGTGCCAGCGCCAGCGGCGAGCCGCGCGTCCCGATCCTCAGCCGTGGGAAGCTCATGCGGCCAATTTCGCTCATTCAGGTGGGATTTGCGAGCCCCCGAGCGTTCGTTGACAAGGGGGTCACCCGCTTCGTAAGAGACGCCCGGGCCCAGGTGGCGGAATTGGTAGACGCGCTGGTTTCAGGTACCAGTGATGCAAGTCGTGGAGGTTCGAGTCCTCTCCTGGGCACCAGGTACTTGAGTAATCTTTCGTTGACTCAGAAGGGCCCCTTGCCCCAGCACGTTTCGAGCGCGTGGTGCATTTGGCAAGGACGATCGAACCAATACTCTGTCAAAACGTTTCTAGCTCCCGACGAGGAGAACACGCGACATGAGGATGAAGGCGCTTTTTGCAATGGCGGCCGTAGGCCTGAGCCTGATCGGCTTAATGGGCGCAGCCTCGGCTCAACCCGGGTACGGCGAGCGCGATTACGGATACGGAGAACGAGGCCCCAGAGAGCGCGAGGGGTACGGGGAACGAGGCCCGGGATACAGAGAGCGCGAGTACGGAGAACGCGGCCGCGGGTACAGAGAGCGTGGCTCTGGGTTCGATGAACGCGAGTACCTGCGCTGCAATCCCGACGTTGCCCGAGCCATCAGCCGTGGCCAGATGCAGTCTGGCTTCATCCATTATCAGGGTTATGGCCGTCGTGAGGGTAGACGGCTCAGCTGCTGACCGCGCCGAGGCAGTTCGAGTCTTTCGGGGCACGGCTGCCTGCCTGACCCTCACAAGCAAATGAGCCGCTACGCATGCGCGGGAACACGGCTTTCGCTTAGGCAGCGAGTGCCGCGGCCTCGACATCGTAGCACCGGAAACACCATGAAGTGCTTCCCCCATCCAAACTTGATGCGCCTCTTTCCGCCAATCAGGGAGCTTCTCCGCGGCAATCAGCCCACGATAGGCACGCGAGCCCGAATATTCGGGCGGCGAGGGCGCTACGACATATGTCTGCAGCGTCGAGTGAATGCCGTCGGCGGCAACGACGACGTCCGCTTCTGCCGTTTCGCCGTTATCGAAGATCAATCGCGCGGTATGATCGTTCTGTTCGAACGCGATGCAGCGATAACCGGTCCGCACCGTCGTGGGCGGGAGCGCGCCGGCGAAGGCGGCGAGCAAATCGGCGCGGTGCATGCCGTACATGCCGTTCCAGCCGCTCGAATCCGTGGTGAGAATGCTGCCGACGACCGTTCCGTCCATCCGGTAATATTGCGAGCCCGGCCCGACTTTGGCGCCGACCTTCGCCAGGCTTTCGCCGAGGCCCATCCGCTCCAGTTGGCGCAGACTGTTCGGGTAGATGAAAACGCCGGCACCGACTTCGCCTAGGGCCGGCGCCTGCTCGTAGATCGTGACGTCGACCCCTCTTCGCAGCAGCGCGTTGGCGGCGGAAAGCCCGCCGATTCCTCCTCCGACGATGGCGGCACGAACGCGGGCTCGGTCATGGCTCTTTCCTTATGTCGAGACGCGCCGCGTCTTGCCGCGGCGTGCCGGCGCTGCTACCAAAAACCGGCGCCGGTTTAGCTCAGCTGGTAGAGCAACTGATTTGTAATCAGTAGGTCGCGGGTTCGACTCCTGCAACCGGCACCAGCGAAGATGCCGGCGAACGCCACTAAAGGCCGGTAATCCCTAGCAGCGCTCCCGCGAGCGCACTTCGCGGGAGCAATTGAACTCGGGCCGTGAGGTTATTACCGATCGATGCGGACAGGAGCCCCTTTCCTCGCGCCGGACGTGCAGCAGTTATCGCGCCGCGCCTGCGGAATTGCCGTTTTCAAAAAGCACCTCGCCGAAGGGCCCTGAACGCCGGGCTTTACGAAGGTCCAGGCGTGGCACTGGTTTTCCAGCTGGCAGGCGAAGCTGCATTCGTTGGGCCCCGGCGACTCCGTGTTTCTGAAGTCGCTGCCCGCTCGATCGGTGTTTGTTTCGAAACTGAAGAACTTGGACTGAGCGGCAGCCTCATAGGGAGCGCCGGACGCAAGTGCCAAGGCGAGAAACCCTGTCAAGCAGATGTAGCGCATGGTGATCCTCCCGGTGGACCAGTGAGCATCACACGCGCCGCAACTCTGCACAATCTTCCGTTGTTGGGTGGCAGCGAGACCTTGTGCTCAAAATCCCGGGTGTTTCGTTTTCAGCTACTGTCGCGTCCTGCCGCTGACGCGCAACTTCGATCAAACGATGCGCTCGCGCTTGAGTTCGGTGATCTCGTCGGACGTAAATCCCGCCTCGCGCAAAACCTCCTGGGTATGTTCGCCCATCGCCGGCGGATGACGCTCGAGGTGCGAGGGCGTGCGCGACAGCGTCATCGGCTGGCGGAGCAGCGTCAGCGTGCCTACATGCGGCGAGTCGATCTTCGCGTGGGGCCGAAGGTGCTGCACTTGCGGATCGGAAAAAACCTGGTCGATCGAATAGATTTGTCCGCACGGCACGCCGGCTTCGTTCAAGCGAGCGATCCATGTGTCGCTATCGGCTTCGCGCAGCTTCACGGCGATCTCGGCGTTGAGACGGTCGCGGTTCTCCGAACGCGATTTCGAGTTGGCGTAATCCGGATTGGAGATCAGCTCCTCCGCCCCCATCGCGCGGCAGAACCGCTCCCAGATCTTCTGACCGGTCGTCGCGATGTTGATATGACCGTCGCGCGTCGCGAATACGCCGGTCGGGATCGACGTCGGGTGATTGTTGCCGGCCTGTTTCGGCACCTCGCCTTCGGTGAGCCAGCGCGCCGCTTGAAAATCCAGCATGAATATCTGCGCCTGGAGAAGCGAGGTCTGCACCCATTGCCCGATGCCGGAGCGCTGCCGCTCGATCAGCGCCAGCAGAATTCCCTGCGAGCAGAAAATGCCTGCGGTGAGGTCAGCGATCGGGATGCCGACGCGCACGGGGCCCTGGCCGGGCAGGCCGGTGATCGACATCAGACCGCCCATCCCTTGCGCGATCTGGTCGAAGCCGGGGCGATCGCGATAGGGCCCGTCCTGCCCAAAGCCGGAGATCGACGCGAGGATGATCCGCGGATTGATCTCCTTCAGCGACTCGTAGTCGAGGCCTAACCGGTCCTTCACGTCGGGGCGGAAATTCTCGACAACGACATCGGCCTCGACGGCGAGGCGGCGGAACACCGCCATGCCGCGCGGGTCCTTCAGGTTCAGCGTCATGGCGCGCTTGTTGCGCTGCAAGTTCTGGAAGTCCGAACCCTGGCGCGGACCGCCGAGCGGATCGCCGGCCTCGAGCCCTTCCGGCATCTCGATCTTGACGACGTCGGCGCCCCAGTCGGCGAGCTGGCGCACCGCGGTAGGGCCGGCGCGTACACGCGTGAGGTCGAGGACACGGATGCCGGAGAGCGGCAGGGAATTTTCCGGTGGGGTCATTTGGCTCGTCTTCGCTGCTGACATGATGTCTATCATTTTGCGCCGGCTGCCGGGGCGCCGAAACCAGGTAACCGATTGGCGAGAAGCGTCACGGCAAACGTGAGGACAAGCAACGTGATGCCGAGGACCGATATCGCGCCGAGGTCGCCGCTCTCGTTGAGATCATAGATCACGACGGGCAGAACCTTGGTTTCGGCCGTAAACAGCATGATGGCGGCAGACAGCTCGCGCATAACGCCGATGAAGATGAAACACCAAGCGGTGATGATTCCGGTGCGCAACAGCGGCGCGGTTATGTCCTTCAGCGTCCGCAATCGTCCCGCGCCCAGAATGCGTCCCGCTTCTTCCAATTCCTCGGCGACGCCGGAGAAAGCCGATTTCAGCTGCTGGTAGGCCGCCGGAAGCTCGATCGTCACATAAGCGATGATCATGATCCACATCGTGCCGTAAAGGACCAGAGGCGGCCGCGTGTACGCAATGAACATCCCGACGCCGAGCACGATGCCGGGCACGGCAATGGGGGCGGTGGCGAGAAAGCCGAGCACCGAATGGCCGAAGACCGCCTTGCGGGTGGCAAGGTAGCTCACAAGCAGCGCCAGCGCGGTGCCGAGCACAGCCGAGACGAACGCGAATAGCAGCGTGTTGCGCAGCGCCAGCCGGGTCGGCGAAAACTCGAAGAAGACGAAGCGCAGGTGTTGCAAGGTCAGATTGTCGGCCGAGAGCGGCTCGCCGAGCCTCTTTGTGAGCGCCGCCTTGAGCAGCGCGAGATAGGGCAGGAACACGGGAAAACATAAGACGAGGAGGCACAGAGCGAGCGCTGCCCAGCGCCAGGCGCCGAGTTCGACGCGGCGCGTCGCGCCGCTTCGCCCGCCGAGCACGACGTAGCCGCGCCGCCCGAGAATCCAGGATTGTGCCTTCAGGAGAACGATCGTCGCGATAAGCAGCGGCAGCGAGGCGGCCGCCGCGAGACCGGGATTCGGCGGGTACTGGAAGAGGCTCCAGATTTTTGTGGTGATCGTGTGGAAGCCCGCTGGCAGCGCCAGAATGGCCGGCGTGCCGAACAGCGTCAGCGAACGCAGAAAAGCGATGAGAGCGCCGGCGAGCATCGCTGGCAACGCCAATGGCAAGGTGATCGTCCGGATGATGCGCCATCCAGACGCGCCGAGGATCGCGGCGGCGTCTTCCATATCGGCGGGAATGCGATCGAGTGCGTTCGCAACCAGCACGAAGACGAATGGGAAGGCGTAACAGCTGTCGACGAAGATGAGGCCTTCGATCGAGTAGATGTCGATGAAATGGACGAAGGGCGGCAGATCGTAGAGCCCACGGTACCAGACATTGATGAGACCGCTATTCGGCGCCGCCAGCACTTCCCAGGCAATGGCGCCGAGGAAAGGCGGGGTCACGAACGAGGCCGTGATCAGCGCTCGCACAATCCGGCGCGCGGGCATGTCCGAGCGCGCTACAAGCCAAGCGACCGGCGCGGCGATCAAAGTCGCGAAGCAGCCGACAGAGGTCGCGACAACAAGGCTGATCCGCAGCGGGGCGAGCAGCGTCGGATCGGTAAAGAGCCGCGCGAAATTCTCGAGCGAAGGCGCGCCGCTCTTGTTCGTGAAAGCGGACACACCGAGCCAAAACAGCGGCAGCCCGACCAGCGCGAGCAGGACGAGCGCGCAGACGCCGAAGGCAAGCTTGCTGGCATCGAGGCGGCCGAGAGGCCCGCGATGTCGCGCGCCCGGCAGTCGCGCCGCAGCGGCAGACAAATTGTCGAAGCTCACGTGCCGAAATACTTCGCGTAATTGGCCTTGATCTCATCGACTTTATCGACGACCGCGGCCGGATCGTCGCGCATCAGCTTGATCTCCTTCAAAGGCGTGCGGCCGGCATGCTCTTTCGTCTTCGGGTGCAGGGAGCGCAGCCCGCCGACATCGATGAGAAGCTGCTGCGTCTCAGGCGTGAAGAGAAAGCTTTGAAACAAGCGAGCGGCATTCGGATGTGGCGCTTTCGCCATCACGGCACTCGGCGAACTAATGAACGGCGTCCCCTCCGAGGGATAGACCACATCCACAGGCTGGCCGGATTCCTTCAGCGTGAAGAGGTTGTACTCGTTGCCATCGGCCATGATCGGCCGCTCGCCGACGGCAAGCTTCTTCGGCGGCTCGGTTGACGATTGGACTTGCATGACCTTTTGCTGTCCGAGCTTCTGCAAATAATCCCAACCGAGATCGCGCGAAATCTCGAAGGTCGCCGTCAAGATGGTGCCGCTATAACCCGGATGGCCTTTGACCATCATTCCCTTCCATTTCGGAGCGAGCAGATCGGCGAAACTCTTCGGTGCGTCCGAGGGCTTCACATATTTCGTGTTGTAGCCGATTGGACTCAACGTCGCCCGCCAGGTCGCGTAATAGCCCTCAGGATCGGCACTGTCCTTGTAGAAAGCGGCGACATCGTCGGGGACGTAAGCTGCGAGCAAACCCTCTCGCTTCCAGATGATATAATGGGCCGCGTCGGAAGAGTTGACGACGTCTGCATTGGCGATGTTGCCCACCCGCTCCTGTTCGACGCGCTGGAACACCCGCTCGGAACCGGCGCGCTCGACGAGCACATCGATGCCTGGATATTTGGCCTTGAAGGCGGCAGCGACCTTCTCCGCAACCTCCACATCGACGGCCGTATAGAAGCTGATCTTGCCCTCCTTGCGAGCGGCGTCGACGAGTTCCGGCGTCACCGGGCTCGCCGGGGGCAACGCGATCGCTTCCCGGCCGCTTGTCGCGATTAGAGCGGCGGCAATCGCCAGAGATGCAGCGCGGTATTGCCTCAAGTCACGTCTCCTGTGATGCCGTTTCAGTCGGCCAAAGCTCTGCAGCTCTCGGGCGGCAGCCTGACCCAGACAGTCTCGCCCGGGTCGGCGGAAAAATCGACCGGCGCCATCGAGCGCAATTGCTGCCCTCCCGGAAGTGCCACGAGATAGTCGCGGTACGAACCGAGATAGATCTGCCGTATGACCGTCGCTTCCGCGAGGTTTGCGTCGACATCGGGCCTGTTGCGCGACAGTTTCACGTCGTGAAAACGGATCGACACGGCCGCGGCTTCGCCAGTTCGGGCCCTGCCGAGCCCGCAGCGCAGCCGCCAATCCGCTATTTCCACGCTTTCCGCCGCGATGCCTCGGCCCTCCAAAAGATTGGCACCGCCGATGAAGCTCGCGACAAAACGCGAGGCCGGGCGTTCATAAATGTCGGCCGGCGAGGCCGCCTGTTCGACGCGCCCTGCATTCATCACGACGATAATGTCGGCTGCCGTCATCGCCTCGGTCTGATCATGGGTGACGTAGATCGTCGTGTAGCGGAATTCGTCATGAAGGCGCCGGATCTCGAAGCGCATCTCCTCGCGGAGATTGGCGTCGAGGTTCGACAGCGGCTCGTCGAGGAGCAGGATTTCCGGTTCGACGACGAGCGCGCGGGCGAGCGCGACACGCTGTTGCTGCCCGCCGGAGAGCTCGGCGGGATAGCGGTCGGCGAGAGCGGACAATTTTGTGGCGGCGAGGATCGCATCGACGCGCCGTGCCAAATCGCTTTTCGGCACGTTGCGAAGCTTCAGCCCGTAACCGACATTCTGCGCAACGTTCATGTGCGGCCACAGCGCGTAGCTCTGGAAAACCATTGACATGCCGCGCAGCTCGGGCCGCAGCATCTGACCCGGCGATGACATGAGCTTGCCGCCGACGCGGATTTCGCCATCATCGAGCGCGATGAAACCGGCGATGAGCCGAAGGATCGTCGTCTTGCCGCAACCCGAAGGCCCGAGCAGGCAGACGAGCGTTCCTTCGGCAACGTGAAGATCGATTGCGTTGACTGCGACCGTATCCGAATAGCGCTTGGTCACTGCTTTCATGTCGACGGCGGCCATGCAGGTTG
Organism: Methylobacteriaceae bacterium; assembly: GCA_034669505.1. GTDB lineage: Bacteria > Pseudomonadota > Alphaproteobacteria > Rhizobiales > Beijerinckiaceae > JAFASC01. Next base: position 48,918 of record JAXDNJ010000089.1, on the reverse strand, counting down.
CGCTTCCCCTTCGGTCAAATCGCTTGGTGAGGATCAGGTACCGAAATACTGCGTGTAGCGCGCCTTGATCTCATCGACCTCTTCGAGAATCTTCGCTGGATCGGCGGCGAGGAGCTTGATCGACGAGAGTGGCCGGCGGCCGGCTTTGTCGGCGACGAGAGGATGCAGCGAACGCTCGCCCGCCTCAACGAGGACTTCCTGCATCTCGACGGAGTAGAGGAAGCTTTGAAGCAGACGCGCCGCGTGCGGATGTGGCGCCTTTTCCATGACGGCTGTCGGTGAAGGCACGAAAGGCGAGCCCTCCTGCGGGTAGACGATCTCGACCGGCGCACCCGATTCCTTCAGCGCGAACATGTTTGATTCCGTGCCGTCAGCCATGATTGGACGTTCGCCGATGGCCAGCTTTTTCGGCGAGTCGGTCGACGATTGCACCTGCATCACCTTTGCCCCGCGAGCTTCTGGAAATAGTCCCAGCCGAGCGCGTGCGCGATCTGATAGGTCGAGGTCAGGATGGTGCCGCTATAAGAGGGATGCGCCTTGACGATCATTCCCTTCCATTTCGGATCGAGAAGATCGGTATAGGATTTTGGCGCCTGATCCGGCTTTACGTATTTGGTATTATAGCCGACGACGCTGAGTGAGGCTTTCCATGTGGCGTAGTGCCCGCCCGGCTCGTAGGTCGACTTGTCGTAGAATCGCGTGATCTCGTCGGGCAGATAGCTCGCGAGCCAGCCTTGCCGCTGCCAGACGACGAAGTGCGCGGCGTCGGCGCTATTCACGACATCGGCGTTGTAGATGCCGCTTTCGTATTCCTGCGACAGGCGCTGGAAGAGACGCTGAGCGCCGCTCCGCTCCACATTGACCTTTATGCCGGGGTAATGGGCCTCGAAGGCCTTCTTCACGCGCTCAGCGACTTCGACATCGACCGAATTGTAGAACGAAACCTGACCCTCAGTGCGGGCGCGCGCGAGGAGATCGGCGGGACCGCTCGTCTCTGCTCGCGCGGCTCCACAGAACAGACCGGTCATCGCGGCTGCAGCCGCGAAGCGGAGGCTGCGCCGACCGTGCCAGGGCACTCTCATTGCACCACTCCCCATCGAGGTGAGGCTTGCTGCCGCCTCAGGACATGATCTCGATGATCGAGATATGATTGTTGCGCGCCGGCCAAGGCCGGGCGGCAATCCGCTCCAGATTGAATTCTCCCACGATCGGACGGTTGGCGAAATTCGTCAGCCGCAACGTCGTCGCCGAGTCGGTCGGGACGCCGGGTTTGATGTCGGTTGGCTCACGGCCGTCCAAGATCACCACGTCCCGCGGAATCCCGAAATAGCCGCGCGGGCGCGACATCAGGATTATCGCTTCGGCGCCTTCATCGGCCTTGCCGATCGGTCGCGCCGGCCGCAGATGCACGATGTCGGAAGAGCGCGGGAACGGCGCCATGTAGATGTGCGTGATCGGATGGTCGGCAGCTTCGATCACGAACTCCAAATAGAGGTCGGGGGCGATTGTGACGGGACCCCAGATACCATCCTCGCCCGTCGCCTTGTGGTGAATCGGATCGCCCAATCGCGCGCCCGTATCCGGAGAGACCGCATAGATATCCACAATTGCCTTCGGCACCGGCCTGTTCGTCGGCACGCCGGCCGGAAATCCAGTGACCTTGCCGTTGAGCGTCACGTCCTTCTCAGGACCTATCGCAATCCGTGCGGGCTCCTTCCCGGCGATGAACTTGTAGATTTCCCGGAATGCGCGAGGGCTGGTCGCCGTCTCGCGGTGATCGATCTGGCCCAATATCAAGTTCGTCGCGCCTTTCAGCGCCGGCCCTTCCGACGTGACGCCGGTCGGGACGCCGGGGCGGCCGAGAAATGCCCCGTCCGCTTGAGCATATTTATCGAAACCATCGCTACGCAGCGTCAGGAATGCCGGCCCGGCGACAGTCTCGCTTTCCCCGGCATTGAGACGGCTGAGGAATGGTCCGCGTCCGTTGAATTCGTTTCCGGTATTCACATCCCAAGCGAAGACGCCGTGGTTCGGCGTGCCGCCGAGAACGACATGAGTGATCTTGGCGGCGCGATCCGGCGCGCTGACGTAATTGCGGATGGCATTGCCGCCGCGCGAAAGCCCGACGAGAGCGACTTGGGCCGCGCCGGTAGCGGACCTTATCGCGTCGATCGCTGCGCTGAGTTCACGAAGCTGGTCGTCGGTCGAGGAGCGGTTCGGCTGCGCCGCGCTATCATCGTCCCGTGCCGTGGGATCGCTGAAGTTGACGGCATGCAGGCGGTCGCGCCGATAGCCGTTGCTTTCGAAGCGCCAAAGCGTCGGCAGCCAGATCGGCGCCTGATCGCCATTGCCGTGCACGAAGAGAACAGGGAGATCTGCCGAAACCTGCGCGAACGCATCGGCCGCCGGCAGCGCCGACAGAGCCGCGACGCCACCAAGAAATGCCCGCCGATTGAGCATGGATCCCTCCTCGCATCCCGTGCCGGTTAGCTCCGGCCTGGGGTCTCTATTGCAGCTTTCTATCTGCGTCGACGCCTCGCCAGGCAAGCTGGGGCAAAAAAGTCGAGCTTCACGGAACCTCGGCTGCCCCTCAAGCGTAACAGTGGAGACGGCGCAGCTTGGTCGCCCGGGGAAGGGACGTCATGACCCTGGTCAACTTCTTCGATGTCCTGATGATCGGCACGCCGATAGTCTGTCTCCTGGTCACATTCGGCATGCGCTGGACGGCCTCTCCCGAGGATCGCGGATGCGTTCTGCTGAAGCAAAAGGCCGCTTCGCTCGGCGTCGACGTGAGCCGCATTCCGGACCCGGCCTGGCATGCGATCGTCGACATGAGTATCGCGTCGGCGAAGGATCGCGCCATGGGCTCGCGCGCGTCGTTCGATGACGCATCGCGTTATTGGAAAGCGAACTTCGTCGGGACATTAGAAGAAGAAGCGGTGGAGATATCGAAATTCATGAACGGCTCGCCGTGCAGCCGCCGCTCCGTGGCTCCGAATATATTGCTGGAGTATCGGGTCTAAGCGGCCTTATCGCCGGCTCGCCGGCCGCGCTTGCCTAATGGCTTGAAGCAAGTAGGCTCTTAAGCGACTGCACCAGCCCCTACGGAGCCTGCTGATGAGAGCCCTCACCGTCTGCACGATTCTGCTGCTCGGGATCCTTCCCGCCGCCGCGCAAACGGCAACTTGCAAATCGCAAGCAACCGAGAAGAAACTCGCGGGCGCGGCGCTGAAAAGCTTCATGACCAAGTGTGAAAAGGATTCCAAGGCGACGTGCGACACGTCGGCCATGGAGAAGAAACTTGCCGGAGCCGCACGCACGAGCTTCACGAAAAAATGCGTGACCGACGCGGTCGGGACTTAAACCATCCTGCAAAGCCATAAGGGCTGAACACAGACGCCCGCTATCGCGGGCGCGGAACGGGCGCCGGGCGCACGTCCCGGCGCGATCATGGCGGCCCTCGAGAGCCTCCAGATCAGGAGGAAGCGGCGAGATGAGCGAAACCCGAGACATGCTGGTCGACACGGCCGGGCGTCTGTTTCAGGACCATTGTACGCCCGAACTCCTCAAGGCGAGCAACGAGGGTGCGCTTTCGCAGAAATTCTGGTCGGCGCTGAGCGAGGCCGGCCTCACGAAGGCGCTCGTCTCGGAGGGAGCCGGCGGCGCCGGCGTCGATCTTGCCGACTGCTTGGCGCTGCTGATCGAAGCCGGCCGTTTTTCAGCGCCGGCACCGCTTGCCGAGACGATGATTGCCGGCTGGCTGCTCGATCGTGCCGGCTTGCCGGTGCCGGATGGCGTCCTGACATTCGCCGCGCCCGCCGCGAATGAGACGCTCGCCGCGAGTCACGATGGCGAACGCTGGCGTCTCAGCGGAAAGCTCGCGCGCGTGCCTTGGGCGAAAGACGCCGTCGGCCTAGTGGTGCTGGTGTCCGAGAGCGAGCGTCGTCTCGTCGCCTATGTGCCGCGCGAGGCTTACCGGGTGAGCGCCGCGCACAATCTCGCCGGCGAACCGCGCGACGACGTCGAACTTGCGTCGGCCTCCATGACAGCCGCCGCGACTGATATCGATCCGCAGGAGTGGCGCGCGCTCGGTGCAATCGCGCGCAGCGCGCTGATGGCGGGCGCGATGCAGAGGCTTCTCGCATTGAGCGTGCAGTACGCGCAGGAGCGCGTGCAGTTCGGCCGTCCGATCGGCAAATTCCAGGCGATCCAGCAAAGTCTTGCCGCGCTTGCGGGGCAGGCGGCCGCAGCAACGGCCGCGGCGGACGGCGCGATCGAGGCCGCCGGACGCGACCTCCGTTCGCCGCTGATCGCAGCTGCCAAAATCCGTTGTGGCGAGGCCGCCGGCATCGGCGCCGCGATCGCACATCAGGTTCACGGCGCGATCGGCTTCACACAAGAGCACAGCCTGCACTACAGCACCCGCCGTTTATGGTCCTGGCGCGATGAATTCGGCAACGAGGCCGAATGGTCGCGCCGCTTGGGCGCGCGCGCTGCAAAAACCGGGGCGGATCAGCTCTGGACGATGATCACGGCAGCGTGAAATGTCTCTTGCGCCGGAAAGAATCGATAGCGATGCGCGCGATGAAGCGGAGCCCCCGCGTGAACGACCCCCGCTCGATTCGTTCTTCGCGCCGCAGAGTATAGCCATCATCGGCGCCTCGCCCGATGCCAAGAAAATTCGCGGGCTCTTGCAAAGCATGCTGCAGAAGAACGCCTATCCGGGGAAGCTCTATCCCGTTAATCCGAGCTATGCAGAGATTGCCGGCGTGCGTTGCTTCCCGTCTATCGGGGCAATTGGCGAGCCGATCGATCTTGCGCTGATCGCGATTCCGGCGGCAAGCGTTTTGCAATCGCTTGAAGACTGCGCGCGCGCAGGTGTTCGCAACGCCGTGATCATTTCGTCGGGCTTCGCGGAAGAGGGCGGCACCAGTGCCGACGTGCAGCGCGAGATCGCTGCTCTTGCGGCCCGAACCGGCATGCGCATCTCCGGCCCGAACGCCGAAGGTTTTTACAACGAGATCGACGGGGTTGCGGCGACCTTCAGTCCCGCAGTCGACGTAAAGGAGGGCGCGGCGCGGCACGTCGCGACGAGGCGCCGCATCGGCATTGTCGCGCAAAGCGGCGGTATCGGATTTGCGCTTTACAATCGCGGCCGGGCCATGGGTTTGAGTTTTTCTTATGTGGTCAGCACGGGCAACGAAGCCGACCTCGGTATCGGCGATTTCCTCGACTATATGGTGCGAGATCATCACACCGATGTTGTCCTGCTTTTCTTGGAGGGCGTACGCGATCCCAAGATTTTTCTCGATGCCGCGGCGGAAGCGTCGCGCATCGGCAAGCCGATTGTCGTCGCGAAGATCGGAAAGTCGGGTGCCGGAGAACGCGCGGCTGCTTCCCATACCGCAAGCATGACCGGCTGGAATGGGGCCTACCGCGCGGTGTTCGCGAAATATGGCTTTGTCGAAACAAATGATCCCGACGAAGCGGTAGCGGTTGCGGCGGCTTTAACAACCGCGCCATTGCCGAAGGGTGATCGCGCCGCTGTTGTCACGGCGTCCGGAGGCGCCGGCGCATGGGCGGCTGATATGGTGGCGGCGAGCGGACTTGCGGTGCCGGAGCTTTCGGGGGACTTGCAGGCGCAAATTCGCCTGCTGATTCCGTCTTACGGATCGCCACGCAATCCCGTTGACGTGACTGCGCAAGCCATTCAAACCGGCGGCTTGCAAAGAGCGATCGAGCTTTTGAACGAGGCGGACGAGGTAGATCTGATCGTCCTCGTCGTCTCGCTCGCGAGCGAGCATCGCGTGCTTTTCGATCTCGCGGCGATGCGGCCGATCGTGGAATCGCGACGCAAACCCATTCTGGTTTACAGCTATACGATTCCCTCGGATTTCGGACGCGGAAAAATGGCGGCGGCCGGCTTGCCGGTCTTTGCGAGCTTGGCGGATGTGGGCACGGCTGCACGTCACCTCGTGGACCGTGCGCGATACACGCCGCCGGTCGAAGTAAGACGCCAGCGCTTTCAGATTTCCGCCGATTTGTTTCGACACGCGAATAAAGATTCAGGGGGCCTTTCAGAATTTGATTCCAAGCGCCTGCTAAAGGCGTGCGGAATCGACTTACCGGACGAGCGTCTTGTCACGACCAGCGACGGCTTCGATGTTGCGATCCAGGAGATCGGCTTTCCGCTGGCGCTGAAAATCCAGTCGGCCGACGTCCCACACAAGAGCGACGTCGGCGGTGTGATGCTCGCCCTCGCGGACGCGCAGAGCGCACACGCTGCCTACGGCGCCATGCTTGAACGCGTGAAAGCAGCGCGTCCGGACGCGGCAATCCAGGGCGTGCTGCTGAGCCCAATGGCGAAGCCCGGACTCGAAATCATCGTCGGCTGCATTCGTGACGAGCTTTTCGGGCCGATCTTGATGGTCGGCCTAGGCGGCGTCGCCACGGAACTTTTCAACGATGTCGCCTACCGTCCGGCGCCCGTCAGCGAAGAAGAAGCGGCTGCCATGCTGGGCGAATTGAAATCAGCGCCATTGTTGCGAGGATTCCGCGGCGCGCCGCCGGCCGATATATCTTCGCTCGCCTGCCTGATCGCGCGGCTGTCGGTGATCGCCGACGCGATCGATGTTGACGAAATCGAGCTGAACCCGGTTATCGTTCATTCCAAAGGGCAGGGCGTGACGATTGCCGACGCCCTTGTCGTCTGCAAACGGGCTAGAGACGAAGGGACGAAAGCTTACCCATGCACGCATTGAGTTTCGCCACCCCGCCGCACTCGCCGCAGGCCGAGACCTTGCGCGGCGAAGTGCGTGCGTTCCTTGCCAAAGAAAATGCCAACCGCACGCCACAGCAGCGTGGCCGATCCTGGGGCGGCTACGACTCGGAGTTCAGCCGCAAGATGGGGGCGCGCGGCTGGATCGGGATGACTTGGCCGAAGCGCTATGGGGGCCATGAGCGCACCGCCCTTGAACGCTACGTCGTCCTCGAAGAGATGCTCGCCGCCGGCGCCCCGGTCGGAGGTCATTGGGTTGCCGATCGGCAAAGCGGACCGCTGCTTTTGCGCGTCGGGACCGACAAGCAAAAGGACGACATCCTGCCGCGCATCGCCGCCGGCGAATGCTATTTTTGCATAGGCATGAGCGAACCGGATTCGGGCTCCGATCTTGCCTCCGTTCGAACCCGTGCGAGCGCGGTACAGGGCGGTTTTCTCGTCAACGGCACGAAAGTGTGGACCTCGAACGCGCACCGCGCGCATTACATGATCCTTTTCTGCCGCACCGGTGACAAGAGCGAGCAGCGGCATGCCGGCCTCACGCAGTTTCTCGTCGATCTCAAGAACATTGATAGCGGCCTCGACATCCGCCCGATCCTCGATCTCAGCGGCGAGCATCACTTCAACGAGGTCGTGTTCACCGACATGTTCCTGCCCGAAGACGCGGTTTTGGGTTCGCTCGGCAGCGGCTGGGAGCAGGTGACGAGCGAACTCGCCTTTGAGCGTAGCGGCCCGGAGCGGTTTCTCTCGTCCTTCACCCTGCTCGTCGAATTGACGCGTGCCCTCGGTGCCGCGCCATCTGAGCGCGCCGTAATCGCACTCGGCCGGCTTGTCGCGCATGTGCTGACGTTGCGGCGCCTGTCGCGCTCCGTCGCCGGGATGCTGCAGGCCGGACAGAATCCGGCGATCCAGGCCGCGCTCGTCAAAGACGTCGGCACGTCCCTCGAGCAGGAGATTCCGGAAATCGCCCGCATGCTGATTGCGGCGGAGCCGGATACGCAATCGACGCAGAATTTCCTCGCCGTGCTCGCGCATACGATCCTGCATGCGCCGTCGTTCACGTTGCGCGGCGGCACGCGCGAAATCCTGCGCGGGATGATCGCCCGCGGCCTCGGGCTGCGCTGAACAAGATCGGAGCTCTTCATGCAAACGCCGCTCGATTACGCCGAAGAGGGAGGCATCGTCACCCTGACGATGAACATGCCCGAGATTCGCAACGCGATCTCGAGTGCGGAGATGATCGAGGCCCTGGTCGCTGCCTGCGGGCGCCTGAACGCCGATATGAACGCCCGCGTCGCGATCCTCACCGGCGCAGGAACGGCGTTCTCGTCCGGCGGCAACGTGAAGAAGATGCTCGAAGCCGGCGAGACACGCGCCGATCTGCCGGCGCAGACGCGGCGCAATTACAAGCTCGGCATCCAGCGCATTCCGCTTGCGTTCGACAACCTCGAAGTACCTGTTATCGCCGCGGTCAATGGACCTGCGATCGGCGCGGGCTGCGATCTCGCCTGCATGTGCGACATCCGCATCGCCGCGGCAAGCGCGATTTTCGCCGAGAGCTTTGTCAAACTCGGCATCATTCCAGGCGACGGCGGTGCCTGGCTGCTGCCGCGCGCCGTCGGATTCTCGAAGGCCTGCGAGATGGCGTTTACCGGCGACATGGTGAGGTCGGTTGAGGCGCTCGCTTGCGGACTTGTTTCAAAAGTCGTGCCCGATGCCGAACTTATGGCCGCAGCCCGCGCGCTCGCCGAGCGCATTGCCGCGAACCCGCCGCATGCCGTGCGCATGACCAAGCGTCTGATCCGCAGCGGCCGCGAGACCTCGCTCGCCGCGCTGCTCGAATTGTCGGCGGCAATGCAGTCGCTGGCGCATGCGACAAAAGATCATAAGGAGGCGGTGACCGCCTTCCTCGACAAGCGGCAGCCGACATTCACCGGCAGCTGACTATAGAACAAAGCTACAAAACATAGGGAGGACGTAATGACGATTCAGCGAGAAGCTGCGGGAAGTCTGAAACCTACACGCCGTGGAACCCTTGGCATAGTCGGCGGCGCCATCGCCGCACCTTTTGTTCTGCGCAGCGCGTATGCAGCCGACATTGTCAATATCGGCGTCGTGCTGCCTCTGTCCGGTGCCAATGCGCAGTTCGGCATCAACTCCCGCAACGGGATTGAGCTCGCCGCCGATCAGATCAACAGAGCCGGCGGCATCAAAGCGCTGGGCGGTGCCAAAATTGAGCTCGTCGTCGCCGACGCGACCTCCACGCCGACGACTGCGGCGACGGTCGCGCAGCGCCTCGTCACGCAAAACAGGGTGACAGCGATTTTGGGCGCGTTCGTTTCTTCGCTGACAATTGCCATCTCCGAGGTTACGGAGCGGCGCGACATCCCGCTCCTCACGATGTCCTTTGCCGATCAGATCACCGGGCGCGGCTTCAAGAACATTTTCCAGGTGGTGGCCAAAGCGTCGGCGATCGGCGCTGCGCAGTTCGAGGATACGGTTGCGATTGCCCAAGCCGCGGGCACCAAGCTCGAACGCGTCGCCATCATGTACGAGGACACCGCCTACGGCACCTCCCAGGCGGTCGGGTTGCGCAATGGCGCGAAAAAAACCGCTGTGCAACTCGTCATGGATGACGCCTATCCTCTCGGCATTACCGACGTCACTCCACTCATCAACAAGCTTCGCGCCTCGGGTGCGCAGGCGGTCTTCCCGGTTTCCTATCTCAATGACAGTTTGCAGATCATTCGCGTCATGCGGCAGCAGGGAATCGGCATCCCGGCGATTGGCGGCGCAGCCGGCTATGTCATTCCCGATTTCGAAAAGGCGTTGGGCGAATATGCCGAGGGCATTCTGTCGATCTCGCCGTCGAATTACGATCTCGCGCCCGATCTGACCAAAGCGTTCCGCGAACGCTACGGCTATTTCATGGTGCATGAAGCGTTCGAACACGCGGTCTGTCTCGACGTTCTCGTCCAGGCGATCGAGAAGATCGGCAAAACCGACCCTGCGGCGCTACGCGACGCGTTACACGGAACACGCTTCGAGGGCGGCTGGACGCGGGGAATGACCGGCAGCGCGGTGCAGTTCGACGAGACCGGCCTCAATACGCTGTCCGTGCCGCTGATGGTGCAGTGGCGCAACAGGGAACTCGTCACTGTTTGGCCGGACAACATCGCGAAGGCGAAGCCGGTCTGGAAAGCTTAGGTCGCGGCCCCCCGGCGTTCGCCGATGCTCGCCTTCCTGCAGGCGGCGCTCGACGGGTTGATGATCGGCGGCGTTTATGCCGTGATCTCGATCGGCCTGACGCTGGTCTTCGGCGTGATGGGCATCGTGAATTTCGCTCAGGCCGAGTTCCTGATGCTCGGCATGTTCGTCGCTTATTTTGCTTGGGCGTGGCTCGGGCTTGATCCGTTGATCGCCGCGCCCGCCGCGTTTGTCGTCGTCGGCGTGCTGGGCATGGCAGTTCAGGCGCTGCTGCTGCGCCGTGTCATGCGCGCGCCGCCCGTCGCGCAGGTGTTCCTGACCGTCGGTTTGCTGATCGTGCTGCAGAACGCCGCGTTGCTCACTTTCGGCTCATCGTTCCGTTCGGTTGCAACGCCATATCAGGCCTCGGCGCTGCGGCTCGGCCCGCTTTATATCAGCGTGCCTTATCTCGCCGCCTTCGTAGCGTCCGTTGCCTCTGGGTTTGCGCTGTGGGCCTTTCTGCGCAGGAGCTGGTTCGGCCGCGCCATGCGGGCGACGGCGCAGGACCCGATGGCGGCGCAATTGGTGGGCATCGATGCGCAACATATGCACCGCCTGGCTTTCGGCCTAGGCGTCGGCATGACCGCGTTCGGCGGCGCCGTCGTCCTTCCTTATCTGACCGTCTATCCGACCGTCGGCGAGCAGTTCGTGGTTTTGATGTTTACCGTCGTCGTCTTGGGCGGCCTCGGCAGCATTCTCGGCGCAATCGCCGGAGGCTTCAGCGTCGGTCTCATTCAATCTCTCTCCGGTCTGATTCTGCCGGTGCAGTTGCAGAATCTCGTATTGTTCATCGTCTTCATAGCCGTGCTCGCGCTGCGGCCCGAAGGCCTGCTCGGAACGCGGCGTTGAACCTGCGCGGTGCCGCTATCGCTCTCGGCATTCTGCTTGTCGCGGTGTTGCTGCCCCTCGGCCTCGATCCACAGGGTTACGCCATTCGCGTTTTTGCGTTGATATTCCTGTTTGCCGCGATGGCGCAAAGCTGGAATATCGTCGGTGGGCTCGCGAATCAGATGTCGTTGGGGCACGCCGCGTTTTTCGGTACCGGCGCTTACGCGTCGACCCTGCTTCTCATCCATGCCGGTTTGTCGCCGTGGCTCGGCATGGGCGTCGCCGCGATATTTGGAGGCACGGCGGCCGCGCTGCTGAGCCTGCCGACGATGCGGCTCAGCGGCCATTATTTCGCATTGGCCACGCTCGCCTTTGGCGAGGTGATGCGCGTCATCGCAAATACCTGGGCCGGCCTGACCGGCGGACCGGGCGGCGTCTCCGTGCCGTTCGGGCAGGACAGTTGGTGGATGCTCAACTTCAAGAGCACGCGCCCGCATTATTACCTCGCCTTATGTGCACTCGTCATCGTGACGGCGGTGTTCGTTGCGATTCAGCGCTCTGCATTCGGTTACCGTCTGCGCGCCATCCGCGAAAATATTGCGGCCGCGGAAGTCATCGGCGTCGACTCCGCCCGCACAAAGATATTGGCCGCGACGATCTCCGGTGCGCTGATTGCGGCGCTTGGCACCCTTTACGCGCAACTCACGTTCTTTTTCGATCCCGACACAGTGTTCGGCCTCGCACCTATCTCCATTCGTGTGGCGCTGATCGCCATACTGGGAGGCGCGGGCGTCGCGATCGGTCCGATCATCGGAGCGCTCGTCATCATTCCCTTGGAAGAGGGCGCGAATTTTGCCTTCGCTTCCCAGGCTGCGGGACTTTCCGGTCTCATTTACGGCCTGCTCCTTATTACCGTTATTCTCATCGAACCCCGTGGACTCGTCGCGCTGGCGGGACTGCGGAAGCGCCGGCGGACCCCGTCGTGAGCGACGCGCCGATGCTTGCAGTTTCGCATCTGTCGAAGCGGTTTGGCGGATTGCGCGCGCTGGACGACGTCTCGCTCCAGGTCAATCGTGGCGAGATATTCGGCCTGATCGGACCGAACGGAGCCGGCAAAACCACGCTGTTCAGCGCGCTCGTCGGGCTGCATCGGACTGACGCTGGCACCATCCGCCTCGAGGACGTCGACCTCGGCGGCCTGAAGCCACACCGCATCGCGGCGCTTGGATTGACGAAGACCTTTCAGAACGTTGCGCTCTTCCCGGAGATGAGCGTTCTCGACAACGTGCTGGTCGGCGGACTGCTCCGCCACGGCCTGGCATCGGCGCGTATTGCCGCGCGCAGCTGCCTTGAGCGCGTCGGATTGGGTCCTATCGCCGACAAGCGCGCCAGCGACCTCTCCTTTCCCGAACGCGCGCGGGTCGAAGTCGCGCGTGCGCTGGCGACGCGGCCGAAGCTGCTGCTTCTCGACGAAGTGATGGCGGCGCTGAATGCCGCGGAGAAGCGCGACATGATCGGCTTGATCCGCGCGCTGCGTGACGACGGGCTGACGCTGATCGTCATCGAGCACCACATGGGCACAATCATGACTCTCTGCGATCGCATCGCCGCCTTGAGTTTCGGGCGTCTTCTCGCGGAGGGATCGCCCGCCGAGATCGCGCGGCATCCGGCTGTGGTCGAAGCCTATCTTGGCCGCGAACATGCCCTCTGAAGCAAGCTCGCCGCTGCTCAGCGTCGCGAATTTACGGGCCGGCTATACGGACGCGGACGTGCTGCAGGGCATTTCGCTGCACGTCGCTTTCGGTGACTTCGTCTGCATCATCGGTGCGAACACGGCAGGCAAGAGCACGCTGCTTCGCGCGATCTCACGGCTGGTGCCGCGCGTGTCCGGCAGCATCGAATTCGACGGACATGATCTGTTGCCGCTTGCGGCCCACGAGGTGCCGCGGCTCGGTATCGCGCACGTGCCCGAAGGCCGGCACGTATTTCCCGACATGAATGTCGCGGACAATCTCCTCATCGGCGCCTTCGCGCATCGCCGTGGGGCCGGCATAGAAGCTCGCTTGGATGAAGTCTTCGCCCTTTTCCCGCGGCTTCAAGAGCGGCGCGCGCAGCGCGCGGGCTCCATGTCCGGCGGCGAGCAGCAGATGGTCGCGATCGGGCGCGCCCTCATGCTGCGTCCGCGGCTGCTCATGCTCGACGAGCCGAGCCACGGCCTCGCGCCGATGATCGTTGAGGAGCTGCATCGCACCCTCACCGAAATTCATGCGCGCGGAACGGCCATCCTGCTAGTCGAGCAAAACGCCGCGCTCGCTCTGTCTCTCGCCACCCGCGGCATCGTTCTCGAATCTGGCCGGGTCGCACTCGAGGGCAGCGCGGATATGCTGCGCGACCATCCCCGCATACGCGAAGCATATCTTGGAATATGAATGGTTGTCAGATCCAGCGATGGTTCGTAGGCTCGGTTAGGAGGAAGCGGCATGAAAGGCAGCGATCAGTTCAACAAAGGCCTCGAAGTGCGGCGTGCCGTCCTTGGCGCCGATTATGTCGACGGCAGTCTCGCCAAAGCCGACGACTTCATGATGGCCTTCCAGGAGATCACGACGGAATGGTGCTGGGGCTATGCCTGGACGCGTCCGGGGCTCGAGCGCAAGACGCGCAGCATGCTCAATCTTGCGATGCTGACCGCGCTCGGCAAGCCGGCGGAGCTGAGACTGCATGTGAAAGGTGCGCTCGCGAACGGAGTGTCGGTCGAGGAGATCAAGGAGATACTTCTACACGCGACGGTTTACTGCGGCATCCCCGCCGGGCTCGACGCGTTCAAAGCCGCACATGAAGTGTTGATCGCCGAAGGCGCGATTCCGGCGAAGTAGCGCATGACAAAGAGCGGTACCTTATCGAGCTACAAGCGTGTGGCGTTTCTCGGCCTCGGCAAGATGGGGCTGCCGATGGCGCGGCGGCTGCACGAAGCAGGCGCGCCTGTTATCGGATTCGATCCGGTCGAGGCCGCGCGCGGAGCGTTCGCGCAAGCCGGCGGGGTCGCCGCGTCGACTGCGGCCGAAGCCGCAGAGGCCGCCGACGTGCTCATCACGATGCTGCCGGACGGCAAGGCCGTACGGGCGGCGCTTCTCGGGGGCGAACCGCTTGTGTCGCGCCTCGCCAACGAGGCGACCGTCGTCGATATGAGCTCATCCTCGCCGGTCGGCACGCGCGAGCTCGCGGGAGAACTTGCGGCACGCGGCATTCATCTCATCGATGCGCCGGTCTCCGGCGGGGTCAAGCGGGCGCTCGATGGCTCGCTTGCAATCATGGCCGGCGGCGCGGCGGAGGTGATTGCGAAAGTGCGCCCGCTTCTCGAGGCGATGGGCAAATCGATCTTCGCGACGGGCATGGTCGGCTCCGGCCATGCAATGAAGGCGCTCAACAACTACGTCTCGGCCGCCGGTCTCACCGCCGCGTGCGAGGCGTTGCAGATCGGCGAAAAATTTGGGCTCGATCCGCTGCTGATGACCGACATCCTCAACGTCTCTACCGGCCGCAACAATTCGACGGAGGTAAAACTGAAGCCGTTCGTCATCCCGAAAAATTATGCCTCCGGTTTTTCCCTTGGCCTCATGGCGAAAGATCTGCGCACCGCCGACGACCTCGCGCGCCATCTCGGCGTAGCGGCGCCGTTCTCCGCGGAAGTGGCGGCGCTGTGGGACGCAGCGCTTGCGGCGCTCGGACCGCAGGCGGATCACACCGCGATCGATGAATTCGTGGCGGCGGGCAAGCGCGGGTCATGAGCCCATACGAGATCATCGCGCTTCGCTACGCGACGCATGAGAGACCTGCTTCGGAGAATTTCCTCTACCCGGCGGGTGCCGGTGAAGACCCACATGATTATCCGATGCCGATCGATTATTTCGTCTGGGTTGTGCGCAGCGGGGAAAGAACAATCGTCGTCGACACCGGCTTCGACTATCCCGCAGCCGCGGCGCGAGGCCGCACGCTGCTCACGCATCCGGTCGACGCGGTGCGCGCGATCGGCGTTGATCCGGAGCAAGTTCGCGACGTCGTTATCACTCACCTGCATTACGACCACGCCGGCAATCTCGGCGCCTTTCCAAGCGCGCGGCTTCATCTGCAGGACACAGAGATGGCTTTCGCGACGGGGCGCTGCATGTGCCATCCCCGGCTGCGCTATCCCTTCGAGGTCGAAGACGTCGTAACGATGGTGCGCCGCGTCTATGCCGGGCGTGTCAATTTTATCGACGGCGAGGCGGAGATCGCGCCGGGCATCTCGCTGCATCATGTGCCCGGCCACACGCGCGGCCTGCAATGCGTGCGTGTCGAGACGGCGCGTGGGCCGGTCGTGCTCGCGTCCGACGCGGCGCATTTTTACGCCAACATGCAACGGCAAAATCCGTTTCCGGTCGTCGTCGATATCGCCGCGATGATGGAAAGCTGGAAGAAACTGGCCGGATTGGCCGGCGACGAGCGCCGCATCGTCCCCGGCCACGATCCGCTCGTCCTGAAGCGCTATCCGCGCCTTGCCGACGACGGTGTCGAAGCCGTCATGCTGCATGAAAACCCGATCGCCTAGCCGGGTTGTTCTTGATCCGGCAGATCGAGATCGAGCAGCGCTGAGCTCAGGCTCTTGCCATGCGCATCAAGGGCGAGCGAGCGCGTCACGCCGCCGCCGAGCGCATCTCTGAGCACGAAATTCAACGCACCGAGCTGGGGCAGCTCGTAACGCGTGACATCGCCGTGCACGATCTCGGAAAAGTGCGCCTTGACGCGCTCGGCGGTGACGAAGCGCTCGATCAGCGGATAATTCCGTGCCTCATGAGCGATCACCGAAATGTTCGAGATATTGCCTTTGTCGCCGGTGCGGGAATGGGCGATCTCGCGTAATTTCATCGTTCACACCTCGATAAACCGGACTTCCGGTCGCACCAGCTTTTCCGGAATCAGTGCAGAAACCACACCGATGATTTCGCGTGCGGATTTCCAGGCGCCGCCGCCGCCCGCAGGACCATTCGTGTACAGCGTCTCGACTTCGTTGCCGATCTTGATCGCCTCCTCGATGCTCTCGGTGCGCGCGACGACGCGCACGCGCAGCTCATAAGGATTACGTCCCGCGGATGCTTTCCCGCCATGCAGAGCATCGACGCCGATCAGGTCGAAACGTGCCTCCGTCATCGGCACGCCGATAATCGCGAGCCGCTCGCGCACGATGTCCAGCGCGAGCCTGCCGCGCGCCTCGGCACCGGGCCCGGCATATGAAATCTGTCCCTCCCCGACATAGGAGTCGATGTAACCGACCGACACCTTCAAAGTGCCGGTCTTGCGCCTTCCGGCGCCGCCGGTGACACGCACCGCATCGGGCCCGATCGCCTCGACGCGCACGTGCGAGAAGTCCGCGACGACATCCGGCTGATAATAGCGCGCGGGATCGTGGATTTCGTAGAGCAACTGCTCCTTCACCGTCGCTGGCGTAATACGTCCGCCGGAGCCCGCGACTTTGGTCACGACAAGTTCGCCGTCCTCACGCACTTCGCCGATCGGAAAGCCGAGCCGCGCCAAGCCGGCAACATCCTTGAAACCCGGATCGGCGAAATAGCCGCCGGTGATCTGCCCGGCGCATTCGAGCAAGTGTCCGACGAGAGTGCCCTTGCCAAGCGCGGTCCAATCGTCCCAGCACCAACCGAATTCGTGCATCAGCGGCCCGAGAAACAAAGCGGGATCGGCGGCGCGCCCGGTGATCACGATGTCGGCGCCTGCGGCGAGCGCATCTGCGATCGGTTTTGCGCCGATATAAGCGTTCGCTGACACGATTCTATTGCCGAGACTGCGAATGGTTTCGCCGGTGTCCTCGATCGTGAGGTTGCGCTCCTTGGCAGCAGCAAGCACATCGTCACCGGTGATTGCGGCGATGCGAATGCCGGCCAGTCCGAGGGACTGCGCGATGTCGCGCGTCGCTTCCGCCGCCGCTACGGGATTTGCCGCGCCCATATTGGTGATGAGCTTGATGCCCTTGGCGCGGCAGATCGGCAGCACCGCGCGCATCCGCGCCGCGAGCAGCGGATCGTAGCCCGCGCGCGGGTCCTTGATCCTCGCCTGCTGCGCCAGCGCGATGGTGCGCTCGGCCAGGCATTCGAAAACGAGGTAATCGATCTCGCCTTTTTCCGCGAGTTCGATCGCCGGCTCGATGCGATCGCCGGAATAGCCGGCGCCGGCGCCGAGCCGGATGCCACGCATCGGTCAGACGAGCTCGGGAAACGGCACGATCGTCGATTTCACCGTCTTCATCGCCATCGCGTCGCTGACCGCTTCAGTAATTCCCGTCTCCGTGAAGGGATAAAGCGTTTGCATGTCGAAATACGGATATTTGTGACGCGTACGGTAGAGCATGTCGACACCAAGCGGCAGATCGTTGCCGGTGAAGGCCCAGGAGCCGAGCACATTCAGATCCTTCGTGCAGATGCGGTGCCACGATGTTTCGATCTTCCCCGCGTCGGTGAACTGGCCCATCTCGACATAGGTGCCGCCGTCGCGCAGCATCTCGATGCCCTCGGGGCCAGCCGATGGATGGCCGGAGCAATCCATGACGAGATCGGCACCGAATCCGCCGACGATCTCGCGCACACGTGCGATACGCTCTTCCGGCACACGCACCTGCTCGATATTCACCGTCGCCTGCGCACCGAAACGGCGGGCGAGTTCGAGCCGCGGCCGCTCGGGCGCGCCGACGCAGATGACGCGACCCGCGCCCATTTCCCGAGCGGCGGCGATCGCCAGAATGCCGATCGGACCGGAGCCCTGGATGACGACCGTGTCACCCCAATTGAACCCGCCGGCTTTTTTGGCGCGGTTAAACGCGCGGATGCAGGAGGTCAGCGGCTCCGACAGCGCGCCAAGCCGCAGCGGCATGTCGTCCGGCAGCTTGTAGACCTTGGTTCCCGGCAGCATGTCGAGATCGACATAGACATATTCGGCGAAGCCGCCCCAAAGATGCGGCGCTTTGTCGAAGCCGAGATAACGCCCGTAATAGACCGGTGTGAGACATTTGTTCGCGGTCTCGGGATAGTGGACACAGTAATAGCAACGTCCGCACGGCATCAGTGGTGGGATCATAACTTTCGAACCGACATCGAGCGGCTTGCCCATGAAATCTTCGGTGAAGCCCGCGCCTTTCTCGGCGATAACCGCGCCGATCTCGTGACCGAGCGTAAAGGGCCAGGGCAGCGGCTTCGGCCAATGCCCTTTGAGGATGTGCTGGTCGGTGCCGCAGACGCCGCACGCACCAACCTGGAGCAATGCAGCCCGCTCGGGAACGGATGGCCAGGATACTGTACGCATGACCGGTTTTGCGCCCGGACCCGCGAAGGTCGATACCCGCACATCCGGCCTCGCCATATGCTCCTCCTGAACCGAAACCTCCGCGACCAAGGCCGTTCGCGAGCTCCGCGTCTCGGCGAAATCTACGCGTATCGGAGCGGATGTTACAGAGCGAAACGCCGGATCAGCGCACGCTCGCGCTTTGCCGCTGCCGACGCATCCATGAAGATGCGTAGCTGCACAACGGGATCACCTCGCGCCCTTCCGATCGCGCGGCCTCGACAACGCGCCCCATCAGCATGCCCGCAACGCCCTCTCCCCTGAGCGCGCGCGGCGTTTCCACGTGGAAGATGACCAGGCCTTCATCGGTGCGGCGATAATTCGCGAAAGCGATCTGGCCGGCGATGTCCAATTCGAACCGGCCCTGATCGGGATTGTCGGAGAAGCGCCCGTCCATCGCGAGTTCCCGTCTGGCAGCGAGGAAACTCGTTGTCCGCCCTCCGCGTTCCCGCGCGCTGCCGTCATCAGGGTCCGTCCCTGTCTCTACGCATGAACCGAAGCCGTCGCACGGCGAGGAACAGCACCGCCAAGAGCGAAACGATCGCGACGATTTTGTCGCCGTCGAGTGTCATCTGCGTGCCGCGGTTGCCGGCTTTACTTCTTGGGCGTCGGCGGTGTCTTGGGCGCGACCGGCTTCGTCAGGAACTCGTCGATTGCTGAAATGACCGTCCAGTAGCAGTCGAGGCCCCCTGCGGGGCGGATACAAATCAGCGGAGGCTTGCGCTGATCCACACCGATCACCGTGTTTTGTTGCACTATGATGCAGTTGCCGGCCTCGATCTTGCCCTTTTCGAATTCGGCACTCACTTTGCGATCCCCGCCGGTTCGGTACTTCACGGCGGTGCGAAGGTCGGCTTCGTCCTTGCACGCGAGCAAGGTCGATTTCGTCACGGCAGCGTGCGCCGTCACAGGGACCGCGAGCAGCATCATCGCGGTTGCGAGCCTAACAGCAGCTCTCATTATCTGCTCTCCGTTGAGGGAGCTTAGCATAGGCGTTTTTGCGCCTTAGCCAAGCACGAGGCGCCCGTGCGGCGCGGCCCGGGAGCAGCTATTGCGGCCGTCTGGTCTTCACCCGCGATATTGCCTATCAGTACGCCCGCTGCAGCGGATCGGAGCGATGGAAGCAGAGGCGGAAAGGGTGAGCGCGGGCGAGGTCCGTTCGGGCAAGGGCCACAAGGACGAGAACTTTCCCGTCGCCTCACTGCTCGTGGCCGCGAAACATCGGGCGCCGATCCTTGCCTTCTACCGCTTCGCGCGCGTTGCCGACGATGTCGCCGATCATCCCGATTTGCCGCCGCCCCAGAAACTGGCGCTGCTCGATTCGCTCGAAGCCAGTCTGCTCGGCGCCAGCCGCTCGGAGCCCGAGGGTGTCGCCCTAAAGAACGCGCTCGCGGAGCGGCAGCTCTCGCCCCGGCACGCGCTCGATCTCCTCAAAGCCTTTCGGCTCGACGTCACCAGGTCGCGCTACGAGACCTGGGACGATCTCATCGACTATTGCAGATATTCTGCCATGCCGGTTGGCCGTTTCGTTCTCGACGTGCACGGCGAAAGTCAGGCGACGTGGCCGGCTTCCGACGCGATCTGCGCGGGACTGCAGATCAACAATCATCTGCAGGATTGCGGCAAGGACTACCGCGATCTCGATCGCGTCTACCTGCCGCTCGGCACGCTCGCCGCGGCGGGAAGCAGCGTCGAAGCGCTCGGCGAGACCAAGGCGTCACCGGCTTTGCGCGCATGTCTTGCGGGGTTGGCAAAGTGCACGCGCGATCTGCTCGATCGGGGTCGAGGCTTGCCGGCGCAGATTTCGGACGCGCGGCTGTCCGTCGAGATCCGCGCCACCATCGAGCTGGCTTATGCGATAAACGATCTCCTGCTCAAACACGATGCCTTAAGCGAGCCGGTGCATCTGACAAAGCCGCGCGTGCTCGGCCTGACCTTCACGGCGCTTGCAAACGGCGTCATCGCCCGGCTCGCTTCGCGGCGCGATGCAGAGGCTGCGCGCAAGTGAGTCGCGCATCCGCTTCTGCGGCCGAGCGCGCGCCGGGCCCCGCCTCAACGGGCGTCGAGGCGGGGAGCTTGCCGGCGGCGACCAGCAACTTCTATCTGGCAATGCGCATCCTGCCGCGCGACCAGCGCGACGCAATGTACGCCGTTTACGCCTTCTGCCGCGCGGTTGACGATGTCGCTGACGATCGCGTCGGCAATCGCGATGAGCGGCGCGCCGAACTCGACCGCTGGCGCGACGATATCGCCGCACTTTACGCCGGACGTGCGCCGGCGCGCGTTGCCGATCTTGCCGAACCTGTGCGCCGCTTCGGGCTAGAACAGGCGGATTTTCTTGCGATCATCGACGGGATGCAGATGGACGTCGATGAGGACATCCGCGCGCCCGATCTCGCGGCCCTCGACCTCTATTGCGATCGCGTGGCGAGTGCGGTCGGCCGGCTGTCGGTCCGTATTTTCGGCGTGCCGCGCGAGCTTGGACCACAACTCGCGCATCATCTCGGCCGCGCGCTGCAGCTGACCAACATCCTGCGCGACGTCGATGAAGACGCCGAGATCGGCCGGCTTTATCTGCCGCGTGAAAAACTTATCGAAGCTGGTATCACGGCGACCGATCCGAAAACGGCACTCGCCGCACCCGGGCTCGCCGCCGTCTGCGACTTTGTCGCGAAACAAGCCGAGCGGCACTTCGCGGCGGCAAGCGCGATCATCGCCAAGGCGCCGCGCGCGACGACTATCGCGCCCCGGCTCATGCGCGATGTGTACTACCTCATTCTGCAGAAGCTGAAGGCGCGTGGTTGGAGCGCGCCGCGACCGCGCGTGCACACGCCGAAAGGCCGCGTGCTTCTCGCTTTGATCAAGGCGCGCTTCTTCTGATGCAGTCGGGCACGGTTCACGTCATCGGGGCGGGCATCGCCGGCTTGTCGGCTGCGGTGCGGCTCGCCGAGCGCGGCCAGCACGTCATCGTGCACGAGCAGGCGCGGCAGGCCGGCGGGCGCTGCCGCTCCTATTTCGATGCCGGGGTCGGGCTGACGATCGACAACGGCAACCATCTCGTGCTGTCCGGCAACCATTCGGTGCGCGTCTTTCTCCAGACGATCGGCTCGGAGCGGGCGCTCGAAGGTCCGGCCCAGGCGGAGTTTCCGTTCGTCGACTTGAAATCCGGCGAGCGCTGGACGCTGCGCCCGAACGAGGGCGCTTTCCCTTGGTGGATTCTGTCGCGCGCACATCGCGTACCCGGATCGAAGGCCCGCGACTATCTGCGCCTGCTGCCGCTTATGTGGGCGGGGCCGCGCGCACGGGTCGGCGAGACGATTGCCTGCCGCGGTCTGCTCTACGAGCGGCTGTGGCGCCCGTTTCTGCTTGCGGCCTTGAACATCGAGCCGGCGGAGGGCTCGGCGCAGCTCGCCGGGGCGGTTGTGCGCGAGACCTTGGCCAAGGGCGGTGAAGCCTGCCGGCCGCTGATTGCCACCGAAGGCCTGTCGAGCGCCTTCATCGAGCCGGCGCGCCGGTACATCGAGGAGCATGGCGGCAGCGTCCTGCTCGACCGGCGGCTGCGCGCGCTTGAGCGCGAGGGCGGACGCGTCACCACGCTCGATTTCGGCGAGGGGCAGATGACGCTCGCCGAGGACGATGCCGTCGTCCTCGCCGTCCCGGCACGCGTCGCCGCGATGCTGCTTCCCGAGATTACCGCCCCCTCCGAATTCAACGCGATCGTCAATGCCCATTTCCGCGTCGCGCCACCTCCCGGCACGCCGCTGATCCAGGGCGTCGTCAACGGGCTCGTCGAGTGGCTCTTCGCCTTCCCCGATAGGCTGTCGGTCACGATCAGCGGCGCCGACCGGCTGATCGATACGCCGCGGGAGAGCCTCGCCAGTGATATTTGGCAGGAGGTTGCGGAAATCACCGGCCTCGGGGCGCACATGCCACCGTGGCAAATCGTCAAGGAGCGCCGCGCGACCTTCTCAGCGACGCCGGAGCAGGATAGTAGGCGCCCAGCCGGGGCGACGGATTGGGCAAATCTCGTCCTTGCCGGCGATTGGACGCAGACCGGGCTTCCGGCCACGCTCGAAGGCGCCGTGCGCTCCGGCAACGTTGCGGCCGATTTCGTTATCGCGAGGAACAGCGCGCTCTCGGCGCCAGGAACGAAATGACGGATATCGCTTCGCTGGAACTAGAACCAACCCGGCATATTGCCGGCGCGGTAAACTCAGCCGCACTCGATCATGGCATCTCGCGCGCTGCGGACGCCCTGTTCGCCATGCAGCGTCCCGATGGCCACTTCGTGTTCGAGCTCGAGGCGGATTGCACGATTCCAGCCGAATATATCCTGTTCGTCCATTTCCTCGGCGAGACGCCGAACCTCGCACTCGAAGCCAAGCTCTGCAACTACCTGCGTCGCATTCAGGGCGAGCACGGCGGCTGGCCACTCTTCCACGCCGGCCCTTTCAACATGAGCGCCAGCGTCAAAGCCTATTTCGCTTTGAAAATGGCCGGCGACGACATCGACGCGCCGCATATGAAACGCGCCCGTGAGGCGATCCTCGCGCGTGGCGGAGCCGCCCACAGCAACGTCTTCACTCGCGCCTTGCTCGCGCTTTACCGGCAGGCCCCGTGGCGCTGCGTTCCGGTCATGCCGGTCGAGATCATGCTCCTACCGCGCTGGTTTCCGTTTCATCTTGACAAGATTTCTTACTGGGCCCGCACCACGCTCGTTCCGTTGATGGCGCTGATGGCGCTGCGGCCGAAACCGGTAAATACGAGGGGTGTCGGCATCCCCGAACTGTTCCTCGTGCCGCCGGAGAAGGTGCGCAATTGGCCCTCGGGTGAGCATGCCAAAGAGCCATGGAAAACCATCTTTGCCGCACTCGATTCCATTCTGCGCATTGCCGAGCCTTACTTCCCGAAGCGCACGCGGAAAGCCGCAATCGACAAGGCCGTCGCCTTCTGCAACGAGCGGCTGAACGGCGAGGATGGGCTCGGCGCAATCTTCCCGCCGATGCTGAACGTCGTTCTCATGTACGACGCACTCAGCGTTCCCGCAGATAATCCAAACCGCGCTATCGCTCGCGCGGCACTGGACAAGTTGCTCATCTTCCACGGAGACGAGGCTTATTGCCAGCCGTGCTTGTCGCCGATCTGGGACAGCGGACTGGCCGCAAATGCGCTGCTCGAACTCGGCGGCGACGAAGCCGAGCGGCGTGCCGCGCAATGCTGCGACTGGCTGAAGCCGAAGCAAATCCTCGACGTCCGCGGCGACTGGGCCGCGCAACGACCGAACCTCCGGCCGGGCGGCTGGGCATTCCAATATGAGAACGCCTACTACCCCGACGTCGACGACACCGCCGTCGTCGTCATGGCAATGGACCGGCTGACCCGCGGCCAAGCACCGGCGGGCGGGCCGGCCTATGGCGACTCGATCGCGCGTGCGCGCGAATGGGTCGAGGGCATGCAGAGTAAGAATGGCGGCTGGGGCGCGTTCGACGCCGAGAACGAGCACTATTACCTCAACAACATTCCGTTTGCGGATCACGGCGCATTGCTCGACCCTCCGACGGAGGATGTCAGCGCGCGCTGCGTCTCGATGCTGGCGCAACTCGGCGCGACGAATTCGGACGTGGTGCAGCGTGGCATCGCCTATTTGCGTGAGACGCAGAAGCCCGATGGCAGCTGGTTCGGCCGCTGGGGCATGAACTATATCTACGGCACCTGGTCCGTGCTTTGCGCACTGAATGCCGCCGGCATCCATCCGCAGTCCTGGGAGATCCGCCGCGCCGTCGCCTGGCTTGCGAAGATCCAGAACGCCGACGGCGGCTGGGGCGAGGACGGCGACAGCTACAAGCTCGATTATATCGGCTACGAACCGGCACCGAGCACCGCCTCGCAAACCGCGTGGGCCGTCCTCGGCCTCATGGCGGCGGGCGAATGCGATCATCCCGCCGTCGCGCGCGGCGTGAACTACCTCGTCGAAACGCAAGGTGACGAAGGCTTCTGGAACGAGCCTCGCTTTACCGCGACGGGCTTTCCGCGCGTCTTCTATCTACGCTACCACGGCTACTCGAAATTCTTCCCGTTATGGGCGATGGCGCGCTACCGCAATCTGAAAAGCGGCAATACGCGCAGGGTCCAGTTCGGGATGTAGAGAACGCCGCTTCATTTTGCTGGGGAAGGGCGAAGCAGCGTCGCGATGGATGACGCATTCGTCATTGGAAACGGCGGTTAAGGCGCTAAAAACTGAATGTCACCCGAAGAACGGGATAGCGCCATGTTCACGAAAAACACCGTCACCCAAGACTTTACGTGCCCACAATGTGCCGTGAGCATCTTGCCGGAATGGCAGGAGGACGCCTCTGATGAGAGCGCTCTCAAATGCAAAAATGGTCACGAAACTGGAAGAACGATCGGTCAGCTCCGACAGGAGCTTTGGCGTATAGGCGTCCAGCGCGTCGCTTCTATCCTTTCTGGAAAGGCTGACACTCTTCCACATGATTGAGTTCCGGATTCCCCCGGGAACTCTCGTGCCGGCCTGTCTTTGGAGGCCATTCTCCTTACGACATAGTCGGTTACCCTCGGCTGAGATGCGGTGCGCGTGAGCCGTCGGCGGTTGCCCGGTCGAGCAAGTAAACTGATCTCGGGAATACCCGAGATCAGTGCGCTCGTATAAGGTGGGGCGTTGTTACTCAGCCGCCGAAAGTTGCAGCCGCGGCTGCTCGGACTCAACGATCTCGGCAAGCTTCTTCTCGACGTGGCTTGAGAAGACATATTCCGCCGGTCGCGCGTTATGCAGCGGGATTTCCGGCGCCATCGGCCCGTCGGTCCTCACGCCGCGTAGGGTGGTCCACGCCAGTTTCAGCGGATTCTTGATCGCGTCGGTGACGGCAGTCGCCTCGAAGCCACAATGCACCATGCAGTCGGCGCACTTCTCATAATTCCCGGTGCCGTAACGCTCCCACTCCGTCTCTTCCATCAGCTCTTTGAAAGTCGAGACGTAGCCCTCGCCCAGGAGATAGCAAGGACGCTGCCAGCCGAAGACGTTGCGCGTCGGGTTGCCCCAGGGCGTGCACTGATAGTTCTGATTGCCGGCAAGGAAATCAAGGAACAGCGAGGACTGATAGAACGGCCACGCCTTGCCTTTGTTGCCGCGCTTGAAAATCTCGCGGAAGAGCTGCTTCGTCCGCGACTTGTTGAGGAAGTGCTGCTGATCGGGCGCGCGCTCGTAGGCATAACCCGGCGAGACCGTGATGCCCTCGACGCCCATCTCCTTCATCTTATCGAAGAAGTTCGCGACCTTGTCGGCTTCGGCGCCGTCGAAAAGCGTGCAGTTGATGTTGGTGCGAAAGCCGCGCTCTTTCGACAGTTTGATCGCGCGCACGGCGCGATCATAGACGCCTTTCTGGCAGACCGATTTGTCATGCATCTCTTCGTCGCCGTCGAGATGGATCGACCAATTGAAATAGGGGTTCGGCTCGTAGAGATCGATCTTCTTCTCGAGCAGCAGCGCGTTGGTGCAAACCGTCACGTATTTCTTGCGTGCGATCGCGCCGCGCACGATCTCCGGCAGTTCGCGATGCAGCAACGGCTCCCCGCCGGCGATCACCACGACGGGTGCGCCGCATTCGTCGATCGCGCCAAGCGCGTCGTCGACCGAGAGACGCTGATTGAGAATCTTGTCGGGGTAATCGATCTTGCCGCAGCCGGCACAGGCCAAGTTGCAGCGAAACAGCGGCTCCAGCATGAGCACAAGCGGATAGCGTTTGCGCCCAGACAGATGCTGGCGCACCACATAGGCGCCGATCGATAAGCTCTGGCGTAAAGGGATACCCAAACTACAGCTCCTTGTTCTTCTCCGCTTGCGCGGCTTTTAAGGTCCTCGAGCCGATCCGCCGCGCAGCGCCAATTTATGTAGGCTTCTTTTTGAGCAAGGTGAGAGCCCACTCCGGCAAAATTGCCGCAAGCATGACCCTTCAGGAACGGAATTCCCCCTCGCCCGAGACGCCGAGCCCTATTCCTACCCTCTAACCCATCAATTTCAGCCGGTCCACCTCGTGGAGGCTCCAGCCCTCACTTGAGGTTAAGCTGTTGCCGCAATCCCACGGAGCCCGTGCCGGATTTTCGTCTCATTGGTGACCGCAAGTGACCTTTGCCTGCTCACGCCCTATACAGGTGGCATCCCCTTGCTCTCGCGCCACAGCCGTTCTAGGCCGCCCGGACGCTCAGAGCAGCCAAATCCGCCCAAGACAATCGAAGGAAGAGGCCTCGCTTGGCGCATCGCAATGTTTCTGCACAACGTCTCCAAGCGAAAGAGCCCCAGGAAAGAGTGGTGACGCCGGTGCAAGACAATGTCGAAGGGGCAACGGCCAAGAAGGATTACGCCAGCTTCAGGCCAAGCGGAGCCCTGACCCGCGCCATCATCGCGATCGTCGACTTCTGCTCGCACCGCGCTTGGCTTGTGGTGATCCTTTCCGTCCTTGTCTCGCTTGGATGCGGCATTTTCGCCGCGCGTCATTTCGCCATCACCACGGACATCAACCAGCTCATCTCGCCGAACCTGCCCTGGCGTCAGAAGCAGCTTGCCTTCGATCACGCGTTTCCGCAGCTGCAGAACCAGATTATCGTCGTGATCGACGCTCGCACGCCGGAGCTTGGCGAAGACGCGGCCGCGGGCCTGACGGAGCGCCTGAAGGCAAGGCCGGACCAATTCGAATTCGTGCGGCGTCCGGATGGCGGCGAATTCTTCCGCCGCGACGGGCTGTTGTTCGAGCCGCCGGAAAAAATTCAGACAACGCTGGAGCAGGCCGGCCGCGGTCAGGCGCTGCTCGCGCCGCTTGCGGCGGACCCCTCGCTGCGTGGCCTCATGGACGCGTTCGGCATGGTGTCGACCGCAGTGCAAACGCGGCGTGCGAAGTACCAGGATTTCTCCGGCCCGTTCGACTCGCTCGGCAACGTCTTCGAGGACGCGCTGAACGGCAAGACGCCGTTCTTCTCCTGGCGCAAGCTGATGACGGGAGAAGAGCCGGGTCCCCGCGATCTGCGCCGCTTTATCGAAGCAAAGCCGAAGCTCGATTTTTCGTCTCTTCAACCTGGTTTGGCCGCGACGAATATCATCCGCGCCGCCGTGGCCGAACTCGGCCTGACGCCGGACAAGGGCGTGCGCGTGCGTCTAACCGGCGATGTGCCGCTGTCGGACGAGGAATTCGCGACCGTCCAGGAACATGCCTGGGTGAACAATCTCGGCACTGTGGTCGTCGTTCTCTTCCTCCTCTTCATGGCTCTGAAGTCGCCGAAAATCGTGTTTGCGGTCTATGCGAGTGTCGCGGTTGGTCTCATCGTCACGGCGGCCGCCGGCCTCGCCATGGTCGGGGCGCTCAACCTGATCTCGATCGCCTTCGCCGTGCTCTTCATCGGCATCGGCGCCGATTTCGGCATCCAATTCAGCGTCCGATACCGGGCCGAGCGGCATGCCGACGACAACCTCCAACGCGCTCTCAAGACGGCGGCGGAGAGGGCGGGGCGGCCGCTCGCGCTTGCGGCGACCGCGACAGCCTGCGGCTTTCTCGCCTTCGTGCCGACGGTCTATCGCGGCGTCTCGGAACTCGGGCTGATTGCCGGCGTGGGGATGATCATCGCGTTCGTGGCAAGCATCACCGTACTTCCGGCGCTGCTCATGCTGACCCGTCCGGGGCGCGAGAAGGAGCAGGTCGGCTACAGGTTCCTGGCTCCCGCAGACCGGTTCATTGCGCGCCATCGCTATGTGATCGTCTTCGGCACGCTGGCCGTTGTGCTCGCCGGCACGCCGCTTCTGCGGAACCTGACCTTCGATTTCAACCCGCTCAATCTGCGCAGCCATAAGGTCGAGTCGGTCTCGACCCTGCTCGACCTAATGAACGACCCCAACAACACACCCAACACGATCGACGTGCTGGCGCCGTCTGTCGACGCGGCGACGCCGCTGTCGCAGCGGCTTTCGGCCCTGCCGGAAGTGCGGCAGGTCGTGAGCCTCACGAGCTTCGTGCCGCAGGACCAGGAGCAGAAGATCGGGATGATCAAGGCGGCCTCGGCTGAAATTCTGCCGGCGATCTCGCCGCCGGGTACGAAGCCGCCGCCGAGCGATGAAGACGACAGACTTGCCCTCAATGCCATGGCCGACAGGCTGCAGACGACGTCTGCCCGCGCCACAGGACAAGTTGGCGACCAGGCCAAACGCTTCGTTTCGCTCTTGCACCGGCTGGCCGACGCGCCGGAATCGGCGCGCCAGACGGTGCGCACGGCCCTACTGCCGTCGTTGAAGACCACCCTCGGCCTCTTGCGCGATTCGCTCCAGCCGGAGGCGGTGAGCGTTGATACGCTGCCGGCCGACCTCAAACGCGAATGGGTTGCAGCGGACGGCCAGGCCCGCGTTCAAGCCTCGCCCAAGGGCGATGCGAACGATAATGCGACCCTGCAGCGCTTCACCGATGCGGTCTATAAGGTCTCCGAGAACGCCGTCGGCACGCCGGTGGCGATCGTCGAGTCGGGAAAGACAGTGGTGCAGGCGTTTGCGATCGCCGGGGCCTTGGCCTTCGGGTCGATCGCGATCCTCCTGTTCGTCGTGCTCCGGCGGATCTCCGACGTTCTCCTCACGCTGGTGCCGCTTCTGCTTGCCGGATTGGTCACGCTTGAAATCTGCGTGCTGATCGGCCTAAAGCTGAATTTCGCGAACATTATCGCCTTGCCGCTGCTGCTGGGGCTCGGCGTGGCGTTCAAGATCTACTTCGTCATGGCTTGGCGCGCCGGCGTGACGGAGCTCCTGCAGTCGAGTCTCACCCGCGCGGTGTTCTTCAGCGCGCTCTCGACGGCAACAGCGTTCGGAAGCCTGTGGCTTTCGAGTCACCCGGGGACGTCGAGCATGGGCAAACTGCTTGCCCTGTCGCTCGTTTGCACATTGGCGGCGGCGGTGCTCTTTCAGCCCGCCTTGATGGGGCCGCCCCGGGTCAAGGCCGGCCAGGAGACGGCCTGATCAGTGCGGAATGAGGCCCGGCGGCAACGCCGGTAAACCATTTAAACACAATAGCCTGGCAGGCCCGCCGGTGTACTTGCGTCGCTCCGAGCCAGCCCGGTAAGGTCTTGTTAATTCAAAGAGGCGCCTTCCAGGGACGCAGAACGGGATCAAACGTGAGCAATAAACCCGAAACCCCACTTCTCGACAGCATCAAGGTGCCGGCGGACCTGCGCACGCTGCCTGTGTCCGACCTTAGGCAGGTCGCCGACGAGTTGCGCACCGAGATGATCGACGCCGTGTCAGTCACCGGCGGTCACCTCGGCGCCGGGCTCGGCGTGGTCGAGCTTACGGTGGCGCTGCACTACCTTTTCAATACGCCGCACGACCGGATCATCTGGGACGTCGGCCATCAGGCCTACCCGCACAAAATTCTGACCGGCCGGCGCGATCGCATCCGCACCCTGCGGATGGGCGGCGGCCTTTCCGGTTTCACCAAGCGCTCGGAGAGCGAGTACGACCCCTTCGGCGCCGCGCATTCGTCGACCTCGATCTCAGCCGGCCTTGGCATGGCGGTCGCCCGCGACCTCTCGCACGACAACAACAACGTCATCGCGGTGATCGGCGACGGCGCGATGTCCGCGGGCATGGCCTACGAGGCGATGAACAATGCGGGGTCGCTGAAATCACGGCTGATCGTCATCCTCAATGACAACGACATGTCGATCGCCCCGCCGGTCGGCGCAATGTCGGCTTATCTCGCGAAGCTTGCTTCCGGCCCGTACGCGAACATTCGCGAAACCGCGAAGCAACTCGCCGCCAAGCACCTGCCGAAGGCAATCTATGAGAAGGCCAAGAAGGCCGAGGAATACGGCCGCGCCTTCGTCACCGGCAATAGTTCCGGCACGCTGTTTGAAGAGCTCGGTTTCTACTACGTCGGGCCGATCGACGGACACAACCTCGATCACCTTCTGCCCGTCCTCAAGAACGTGCGTGACTTGCAGCACGGGCCGGTGCTCGTCCATGTCGTCACGCAAAAGGGCAAGGGCTACGCGCCGGCGGAAGCTTCCGCCGACAAATATCACGGCGTCGTCACGTTCGATGTGGTGACCGGCGCGCAGGCGAAGCCGAAGGCGAACGCGCCGTCCTATCAGAAGGTCTTCGGCGAGAGTTTGGTCAAGGAAGCCGAACGCGACGACAAGATCATCGGCATCACCGCCGCCATGCCGTCCGGCACCGGCATCGACATTTTCGGCAAGGCGTTCCCGGATCGTACCTTCGATGTCGGCATTGCCGAGCAGCATGCGGTGACGTTTGCCGGCGGACTCGCGACAGAGGGCTACAAGCCGTTCGTTGCGATCTACTCGACCTTCCTGCAGCGCGCCTACGACCAGGTCGTGCACGACATCGCCATCCAGAAGCTGCCGGTGCGCTTTGCGATGGATCGCGCCGGTCTCGTTGGCGCCGACGGCGCGACGCATGCCGGCTCCTTCGATCTCGCTTATCTCGGCTGCCTGCCCGAATTCGTGATCATGGCCGCCGCGGATGAAGCCGACCTCGTCCACATGGTCGCGACGCAGGCCGCTTATAACGAGGGCCCGAGCGCGCTACGCTACCCGCGCGGCGAAGGTGTCGGCATCGAGATGCCGGAGCGCGGCATACCGCTCGAGATCGGCCGCGGCCGGATCGTGCGCGAAGGCACGACCGTAGCGCTGCTGACGCTCGGGACGCGTCTTGCCGAGGCGCAGAAGGCGGCGGAAGACCTTGCCACGCGCGGTATTTCGACGACGGTGGCGGACGCACGCTTCGCCAAGCCGGTCGATCGCGATCTCATCCGCCGTCTTGCCACCAACCACGAAGTGCTGATCACGGTCGAGGAAGGCTCGATCGGCGGCTTCGGTGCGCAAGTGTTCCAGGCGCTCTCGGACGACGGGCTGCTCGATGGGCATCGTGCGCCGCGGCTGCGCTGCATGATTCTCCCAGACGTGTTCCTCGACCATGACAAGCCCGACCGCATGTATGCCCGCGCCGGGCTCGACACGAAAGCGATCGTGGCCAAAGTGCTGGAGACGCTTGGGCGTCAGGCAGAAGCGGCAAAGAGCCTGATTGCCTGAAATAAGCACAAGCTTGTCCGCGCGTTCTCGCGCGTGCGGCTGAAATGACATGCCGCCCTCGTGGTGCGATCCCAATCGCGCCAAACTTTTGCTCATCCCGCATTCGACTTTTTGCTTGCATGATCCATGATTTCGTTGCGGCCAAGCCGCGCGGAAAGATCGGACAGGAGTTTTGGATGAAGCGTTTCACTGCGTTGACGATCATCGCGCTCGCCGCCGGCACGGCCGGCGTTGAAGCCGCTCCGCCAAAGCCTGCCGCGAAGACGGAAGCCGGGGCGCAACTCGTGTACGCCGTGACGCGCGATGGTTCGCCGATCGGGCGCACCATTGTCGACATCGACCGCAGCGGCGACACCACGACGGTGACGAGCAAGACCGACATCGAGGTGAAGGTCATCATCGTGCTTTATCGCTTCAAACAGGACGTCACCGAAACCTGGAAGGGCGACCAGCTGGTGTCGTTCAAATCCCAGACCGATGACAACGGCACGCCGCACGATGTTTCGATCACGTCTTCGCCGAAAGGCGTGAGCATCGTCGCCGACGGCAAGACATCGAGCGCGCCGGCAGGTGCGATTCCCGCGAGCTTCTGGTCGATGCGTTTTACCAAAGCCAAAGCGCTGATCCACCCGGACAATGGGCGCGTCATGAGCGTCAGCGTGAAGGATTTAGGGCCGGATCAGGTCAATATGGGCGGCGCGCCGCACCAGGCGCAGCACTACAAGGTAAGCGCCGGCAAGGATTACGAGCGCGATCTCTGGTATGACGGCGACCAGCTGATCCGCGTGCGGATCAAGGATACGACCACGCAGGGCTCGCTGATCTCGTCCGACTTGCAGCAATAGGGATTTCCGCCTCAGATGTGGCGTATGCTCGGTCACTCTGAAGCTCGACGCATGATGATGGCAGGCCAGCATGGCTAATCCCATGCTGCCGCGCGAGCGCTGCGATTATTCGGCGATTATCGATCGCCCGCGGCTGAATTATCCCGGCAATCCGCGAGTCGTCGTCTGGACGATCGTCAATCTTGAAGTCTGGGACATTTCGCGGCCGATGGCGCGGCAGGTCCTGCCAGCACCGATGGGCCAACCGCTTTTGCCCGACGTGCCGAACTGGTCGTGGCACGAATACGGAATGCGCGTCGGCGTCTGGCGTTTCTTCGAGCTGCTCCGCGCTTTAAGCATTCGTCCGACGCTGTCGGTCAATGCTCGCGTCTGCGTCGATTACGAGCGCGTCGCGCGGCAGGCCCTAGACGACGGCTGGGAGTTCATGGGCCATTCCTACGAGCAGATGCCGATCCACAAGGTCGAGGATCAGCGCGGTATGATCGCCAGATCGCTCGACACGCTCGAACGCTTCACCGGCACGCGGCCGGTCGGCTGGCTCGGGCCGGGGCTGACGGAAACGCTGGAGACCCCGGAATTGCTCGCCGAAGCCGGCATCAAATATATCGGCGATTGGGTGTATGACGACGAGCCGACAATGATCCGCACCGCCTCAGGTCCCCTGGTCACGCTGCCGTATTCCGTCGAGCTCAACGACATCCCGATGATGGTCGTGAAACATCACGAGGCCGCGTATTGGCGCCAAAGCTGCATCGATTATTTCGATCGCTTGTACAAGGAAGGCGCGGAGCGCCCGCGCATCATGGCGATCGCCATTCATCCGTATATTTCCGGCCAGCCTCATCGCATCGCCTATCTCGAGCAGGTCTATGAGCACATCAATGCCCACGCGAATGTCGTGCACATGAATGGCGCCGAGATTTACGCGCACTACAACGCGCAGAAGAAAGTGCATGTGTGAGTTTGGGGCGGCGCATGGCGGAAAGCTCTCACCTCTCGCCATTGCCGCTGCCGGAGGGTGTTCGCTCCCGATATCTGCCTGACGTCAACGGTCTCTGCCCGCGTGTGTAGGAGGCCGGCTGGGAAGGCAATCCGCCTCTTCTCCTACTTCTCCATGGTTTTCCCGAACTCGCTTTCTCCTGGTGCAAGGTGATGGGCCCCCTCGCTGAGGACGACTGTCCAGCGGGTCTGTCCCACCTCCGCTTGAACTCGCACTGGATTGGATGTTGCATCGGGATGCCGGGCTGAGCTCAGGAGGCTTCAGATGACCGACTTCGATATGACGCGCCGCGCTGCTCTGGGTTTTCTCTCGGGCGCTCTCGCTGCGACCGCCACCCGCGCCGAGGAGGCCAAGATGCAGATCGGCGAATCAGACGTCCTGATCGTTGTCGACGTGCAGAACGATTTCCTGCCCGGCGGCTCGCTCGCCGTGCCGCACGGCGACGAGGTGATCGCGCCGATCAACGCACTCGCCAAGAAATTCGCGCATGTCATCATGACGCAGGATTGGCACACGCCGCGTCACGCGTCGTTTGCGTCGGCGCATTCCGGCAAGCACCCATTCGAGACGATTGCGCTCCGTTACGGGACGCAGGTGCTCTGGCCGGATCATTGCGTGCAAGGCTCCCGCGGCGCCGCGCTTGCGGATGCGCTCGATATCCCGAAGGCGGAACTGATCGTCCGCAAAGGCTACCGCAACGACACCGACTCGTACTCCGCCTTCAACGAAGCCGATCGCCGGCCGACGGGCCTTGCCGGCTACCTCAGGGAGCGCGGTTTCAAGCGCGTCTTCTGCGCCGGGCTTGCCACGGACTTTTGCGTCGCCTGGACGGCGCAGGACGCGCGCAGCGCCGGTTTCGACGCGGTGGTGATCGAAGATGCTTCACGCGGCATCGACAATCAGGGCTCCCTTGCCGCCGCCTGGGAGGCGATGGCCAAAGCCGGCGTGCAGCGCATCAATTCGGCGGCAATCGCGTGAGCTTGCCGCTCACGTCAGTTCGAGGACGAACGGCACGCCTTCATAACAATCGGAGCCACGGCCGATGCGCTCGATGGCGGCCACCATGCGACCCTCACGCTTCAGCATCGCGTCGGCGATAGCAATCATGCCCCGGTTCGGCGTCGCTGTATGCGAGGCGCGGCGGATCGCGTCGGCGATTTCGGTTTCAGATCGCGAAGGTGCGAGCGCACACGCAATGATGAACGCCGCCGCCGTCGAGCGGCTGACGCCAGCATGACAATGGATAACCAGCGGCTCGCTGCGATCCCAGCCTTTCGCGAAAGCGATCAGTTTGCGGACGTGCTGCTCAGCCGGCAGGATATGGCCATCGAGAGGCTCGGTAATATCGGACATGCCGATGAAGAGATGACGCTCCGTATCGATTTCCGCCGGCCGCGACACCAGCGTGTCGACATTAATCAGCGTGACGAGACTACGTGCGCCCGTGATGCGCACCGTTTCGGCAACGCGGGCAAGCGAGCAGACGTGAAGACGCGGCATGATCTACCCCGCTTCGAGCGCGCGGAAGCGCTTGAGAAAGCGGCGCTCAATTTCGTCCGATGGAGCTGGCGCGAGCATCGCATCTAGCTCCTTCGGCAGAAACCGGGGGCGCCCGAAGAATTGCTCGGCCTCGGCTTCGGCGAAGCCGGCCAGCCGTGTCGCCTCGAAAAAGGCCGCGGTGCGATCGGCGCGCTTCGTCAGCTTGGTAAGGCTCTCCGACCGGGTGGTCTCAAGCGAGAAGCGCAGCAGCACCGCCGCGAGAATGCGTGCCTCGACCGCTTTGTACGTCACTCCGATGACAGCTTTGAAGGGCGAGATCATATCGCCGATGACGTATTCCGGCGCGTCGTGCAGAAGCACAAACAGCCGCGCCCGCGGCGTAAGCTTGGCATCGAGGTGCATGGCGATCGCTTCGACAAATAGCGAGTGCTGCGCGACGGAAAAGATGTGCGGGCCATTCGTCTGGCCATTCCAGCGCGCGACCCGCGCGAGCCCATGCGCGATATCCTCGATTTCGATGTCGAGTGGCGAAGGATCGAGAAGATCGAGGCGGCGCCCCGACAGCATGCGCTGCCAGGCGCGCGGCGCGCGCGCGACCGGCATTCAGGTTTTTCTCTTCCGATCGCCGACACCATGCCGCCAGCAATCGACGAGATGATCGTCGACCATGCCGACCGCCTGCATGAAGGCGTAGACGATCGTCGGTCCACAGAATTTGAAGCCACGCGCTTTCAGATCTTTTGCGATTTGGCGCGACAGCTCGGTTTCGGCCGGCACTTCGCCGATGTGGCGGAAATTGTTGTGGATGACTTTTCCATCGACGAACTGCCAAAAATATTTCGAGAAACCCTGCTCTTTTTCGATCTCGAGGTAAGCGCGGGCGGACGCGATCGCCCCCTCGATTTTAGCGCGATTGCGCACGATGCCTGCATCCTGCATCAAACGCTCCACCTTTTTAGAATTGTAGCGGGCAATGCGCGCCGGATCGAAGCCGTCGAAAGCCTTCCGAAAGGCTTCGCGCTTGCGCAGGATGGTGATCCAGGAGAGCCCCGCCTGGAAGCCGTCGAGCACGAGCTTCTCGTATAGAGCGCGGGAATCGCGCTCCGGCACGCCCCATTCCCTGTCGTGATAGGCGACGTAAAGCGGGTCGCGCGTCGCCCACGGGCAGCGGTGGCGTCCGTCCTCGTGGAGGAGGGGAGTGCGGGGGCGCGGTGATGTTTCACTCATGCTAACCTGTTGGTCAACGTGGCGAATCCCTGGCTCGGCAGTCAGTATGGCGAGGAGAAGGGCCTTGGCCTATACTGCCGATGAAGATTAGCTTCGACCCGAGCAAGCGAGAAGCGACCCTGGCGGACCGCGGCCTCGATTTCCGGGACGCCATAGAGGTGTTCGCCGGGATCACCTTCGACTATGAGGACACGCGATTCGACTATCCCGAGACCCGGATGATCACTGCGGGTCACCTTCGGGGCCGCCTCGTCATAGTGGTCTGGACGCAACGCGGCGACACCCGCCACATCATTTCGATGAGGAAAGCAAATGAGCGCGAAAGAGCGCAGCTTGCAGCACAGTTTGGGCAGCGACTTGGAGACGGTTGACGCGCACGTCATCACTTCGTCGGAATATGAGGAATCTCCCGAGCTTAGCGATGAATTTTTCGAGCGCGCCGTACCGCACGAAGGCGGCAAGCCACTTCATCCCGAGCGGGCCGCTTCGCAACAGGAAGTGACGCTTTCGATCGATCGCGACGTTCTCGAGCGATTTCGCGCGACCGGCGCCGATTGGCCGACGCGCGTCAACGAAGCCTTGCGGAAGGCCGCAAAACACCTTTGATGGGCGGAACGTCCGCTTTGAAGGAACGCGCTAGGGAGAGAACAGCATGTATCCAGAGGTCAAGCTTTACATCGAGGGCGAATGGGTCGCCGGCTCGCAAGGCAAGAGCGAGCCGATCCTCGATCCCGCGACGGCGCAGCGCATCGGCGATGTGCCGCATGCCTCGCGCGCCGATCTCGACCGCGCGCTCGCCGCAGCGGACGCCGGCTTCAAGGTCTGGCGCGAGACCTCCGCGCATGACCGCTACAAACTGATGCGCAAGGCCGCCGACATCATCCGCTCGCGCGCCGACGAGATCGCCACGATCATGACGACGGAGCAGGGGAAGCCCCTCGTCGAGGCCAAAGGCGAGACGCTGCTTGCCGGTGACATCATCGACTGGTTTGCCGAGGAGGCGCGGCGCACTTACGGCCGCGTCATCCCGGCGCGCGCCGGCAATGTGCACCAGTTGGTCATCAAGGAGCCGGTCGGCGTGGTTGCGGCGTTCACGCCCTGGAATTTCCCGATCAATCAGGCGGTGCGCAAAGTCTCGGCCGCGCTGGCCGCAGGCTGCTCGGTGATCCTCAAAGGCCCGGAAGAGACGCCCGGCAGCTGCATGGAACTCGTGCGCGCCTATGCCGACGCGGGTCTCCCGAAAGGCGTGCTCAATCTCGTTTTCGGGGTGCCCTCGGAGATTTCTGAATATCTCATTCCGCATCCGATCGTGCGCAAGATTTCGTTCACGGGCTCTACCGTCGTCGGCAAGCATCTCGCCGGCCTCGCCGGGCAGCACATGAAGCGCGTGACAATGGAACTCGGCGGCCACGCGCCGGCGATCGTCTTCGAAGATGCCGATGTCGACGCCGCGGCGAAGATCCTTTCGGCGAACAAATTCCGCAATGCCGGGCAGGTCTGCGTCGCGCCGACGCGCTTTCTGGTGCACGAGAAGGTTTACGAGCCGTTCGTCGACAAATTTGTGGCGGCGACGAAGAAGCTCAAGGTCGGGCCAGGACTTGATGCGTCTTCGCGCATGGGACCGCTCGCCAACAGTCGCCGCGTCGATGCGATGGAAAGCTTCGTCAACGACGCCGTGCAGCGCGGCGCCAACGTACGTACTGGTGGCAAGCGCATCGGCAACGAGGGCTATTTCTTCGAGCCGACGGTCATGACCGACGTGCCGAAGGACGCCAAGATCATGAACGAAGAGCCGTTCGGCCCGCTGGCGCCGATCGCGTCTTTCGCGAGCTTCGATGAGGTGGTGGAGGAAGCAAACCGGTTGCCTTACGGTCTCGCGGCTTATGCCTATACGCGCTCGACACATACGGCGGCAGCGATCGGCGCCGCGATCGAGAGCGGGATGATCTCGATCAACCATCACGGTCTAGCGCTGCCCGAAGTGCCGTTCGGCGGCGTCAAGGATTCGGGCTATGGATCGGAGGGTGGTGCCGAGGCGATTGAGGCGTATCTCAACACGAAGTTCGTCACGCAGGCGAACGTGTAAGTTGGGACGGACCTCCCGGTCCGCAGTAAATTGCCTGAAGGATTGCCCGACCCGTGACCGTGAGGGCGCGGTCCAACTAAAGCTGAACGTCGAGCGTGGTGCCCGAAGCGATCGGCGCCACGCCGGCAGCCTTGGCCTCCTCCGCGCGATCGAGCCGCACCAGCGCAAGCCCGTGCTCGCCGGCAGACGATCCCATCGTGCCGACGAGAATGTCACCGGCCTTGATCTGCGCGCCCGGCGGGGGCGCTTCGCTCGAAAAAGCCACCTGCACAATGCGCTTACGCGCCGTCCCGCGGTGCTGCATGCGGGAGACGACTTCCTGGCCGATATAGCAGCCCTTCTTGAAGTCGACGCCATTGATGCGATCGAAATTGGCTTCATGCGGGAAGGCATCGCCATAGACGAAATCGATGCCGCCCTTCGGCACGCCGGCGGCGATGCGGCGCGATTCGTAAGCGCTCGCATCCGTCTGCGCAGCACGCGATTGCTCGCGCGGCACATAGGCGCGGTAGCCGAGCGAGTCGGACCGTGGGTCGCGCGCGACAATACCATCGGTTTGCGGCGCCCGATCAAGATACGCCAGGACCGCGAAATCATCCGACCGATCCTTGATCGTCACCTTGGCCCTCAACCTATAAAAGCCAAGGCGCTTCGCCAGGTCGCTGGCCTGTTCGCGGGCGCAATCAATGAGAAAGGCGCGCTCGCCATCTTCCACGATGGCAATAATGATCATATCGAAAAGAAGCTTGCCCTGCGGCGTCAGCAGCGCGGCATAGCGCGCCTCCCGGGCCGCAAGATTCGTCACGTCATTGCTGACGAGATCCTGCAGGAACGTCTCGGCCTGTGCTCCGCTGACGCGCAATACGCCCCGGTCGGCAAGCAAAATTGGGGCGGGGTGATTTGAAGGCGCGGTCATCGGCTAAACGTAAGCCGCTTGTCTGGAGACGCAACCGCTCTCCGGCCCGTCGGGGACGCCGTCCGCCTAATGCCGGATCGCTGCGGAAAACTCGCCGCCGCGCACGCGGGCCGGCAGGCGCTCGGCGAAGGCGACGACCGGCTCTTCACCATAGGTCGCGACCAGTTCCTGTAACGCCGCGAACATCGCCGCATGGGCGAAGCACTCGCCCTCGATTCCGGCGAGAACGGCCTCGGCGAAAGCTTCGGTCACGAACGAGAGCGCGATCTGCCGGTCTTCGCTGCCGAAAGTTTCGTCCGGCGCGGCATCTGCAAGAGAAAGGGTCATCGCCGCAGACATTAACGAGGCAGGACGGGCGCCGCGATAAAGCTCTTGCGAAAAGGTTAACGCGGCGGATCAAGATCGCTCAGGAGCCGCCATAGCGGTAGTTGATATCGCGGGCGATCTTGCCGCCTTCCGTGAGGTAGCGCGCGATCACGGTGTCTGCGTTTGGCGTACACGTGCGATAGATCACCTCATAGCCCCGAAAGCCGCGATTGAACGCGCCGGCAAGCCGTTCGCGCCGCGTCTGTGTCTTGGCTTCCGCCTCGAGCAGCGACGACATTTTGCCGCGCCAAGCATCCCCGTCATGCGCGCTGCAGATGTCGCGCAGATAGGAGAGCGCGCCGAGGATTTCAGCGAGGCGCAGAAGCTGCCCCTCGTAAGGCGGCGCCGGCCCCTCCACCACGGGCTGCTCCGGTGCCGGTGTTGACCCGGGTGCAGACGGCGCTTGCGGCTTCGCCGTCTCTTGCGTGCCGGGCTGTCGAGCAGGCGAGGGCTGATGCGGGATCGGCGTCCGAGCCGCTGGCCGTCTGTGAAAGACCGGCCGCTCGCGAGCGGTTGGCTGTTGCCGCGGCGCAGGCTGCTGCTGCCCCCATGGCCATCCGCCTCCCCCACCGCCGAAAAAGCCGCGTTGCGGCTGCTGGGGAGCACCCCAGAATTGTGCGAGCGCGGGCAGCGCCAATGAACTCAAGACGCCGGCGAGCGCTACTGCGCGCATCCTATTCTGCGGCGAAGGAATGCGCCCTTTCATCCGCCGCTCTCTAGCATGGTCGCGGCGCGTCGCAGAAGCGCGCGCAAGCCTTCGGTTAGCGCCAAATCGCCAAACCCATTCGGGTCGGCCCAGACGATCTCGCCGGCCTCCGGCCCTGGTTGCGGCTCACCGGACAGCCAGCGCGCGACGAACGAAGCAATGACGTAATGCTGCTTGACGCGGCCGTCGCCGTCGCGCTCGATGCGTTCGGCGTGGCCGTTGAAGCCGATAATTTCGGCCTCCACCTCCACCTCCTCCTGCAATTCGCGGAGCGCCGCCTCGGTGAGGCGCTCGCCGGGCTCGACGAGGCCCCCGGGCAAGGTCAGCGCGCCCTTGGCCGGCGGGCGGGTGCGGGTTGCCAAGAGCACCTTGCCGTCGCGAAAGCAGGCGACCGATACGGCGAGCAGCGGCCGCGTCGGGTAGAGCCGGGCATTCGGGTTCGCGTCCGTCATGCAAGTCCTGTCATTGACCGAGGGTGGCGGCCTTTCTAGGTTCCGCGCGCCGATGAAGGAAGATCAAATGAATGCGGCCGCGGCCGAAAGTTCGCTCGACCCGAAGCGCTCGTTCCAGGGCCTCATCCTCACGCTGCAGCGCTTCTGGGCGGATCGCGGCTGCGTCATCCTGCAGCCCTACGACATGGAAGTCGGCGCGGGCACCTTCCACCCGGCGACAACGTTGCGCTCGCTGGGTCCGCGGCCGTGGCGCGCGGCGTACGTGCAGCCCTCGCGCCGTCCCAAAGACGGACGCTACGGCGAGAACCCGAACCGGCTGCAGCATTATTACCAATTCCAGGTGATCCTGAAGCCCTCGCCCGACGATCTGCAGGACCTCTATCTCGCCTCGCTCCAGGCGATCGGTATCGACGCGCATCTGCACGACATCCGCTTCGTCGAGGACGACTGGGAGAGCCCGACGCTCGGTGCCTGGGGCCTCGGCTGGGAGTGCTGGTGCGACGGCATGGAAGTGTCGCAATTCACCTACTTTCAGCAGGTCGCGGGGTTCGAATGCGCGCCGGTATCCGGCGAGCTCACCTACGGACTCGAGCGGCTCGCGATGTATGTGCAGGGCGTCGAGAACGTCTACGACCTGAATTTCAACGGCCGCGACGGCGACGCGCGCACGACCTACGGCGATGTCTTCCTGCAGGCCGAGCAGGAATATTCACGCTACAACTTCGAATTCGCCGACACGGAAAAGCTGTTCCGGCATTTCCGCGACGCGGAAGAAGAGTGCAAGGCGCTGCTCGAGGCAGGTGCGCCCTCGTCGCAGCATGGCGATGCGCGGCACAAGCTCGTACTGCCGGCGTATGATCAATGCATCAAGGCCTCGCATATGTTCA
The DNA here is from genome assembly GCA_034669505.1 of Methylobacteriaceae bacterium. Taxonomy (GTDB): domain Bacteria; phylum Pseudomonadota; class Alphaproteobacteria; order Rhizobiales; family Beijerinckiaceae; genus JAFASC01. Next base: position 7,606 of record JAXDNJ010000089.1, on the reverse strand, counting down.
ATCTGCTCGACGCACGCGGCGTGATCTCTGTCACCGAGCGCCAGAGCTATATCTTGCGCGTGCGCGAGCTTGCCAAGGCGTGCGGCGCGGCGTGGCTGCAGACGGAGGCGGGCGGCGCGTAGCAAGAGCCGCCGCCGCCGTCATTGCGAGCGAGGCGAAGCAATCCAGGAGCAAACGCTCGAAGGATTCCGTTTTTGCCCTGGATTGCTTCGTCGCTCCGCTGCTCGCGATGACGAGGAAGCGCGGCTTCATGCTGAGGTGATGACGCGTTGAAAACCCAACAGAAAAATAGGCGAGGTGAACAGCATCTTATTGTGCGAGACCGCGACGCCAAGCCGCTGCGACCTCGGCGAGCCGCACGGGCGGTTCGATCAGCAGCGCGCGGGCTATGTCGCGGATGCGCTGCTTGTCGCTTGCGGCGACGATATACTCGACCGGCGATTTGCCGTCGATGCGCGCCAGAGTCAGCGCCGGCAGGAGCGTGGCGCAGCGCCGTTCCATTTCGCTGGGGTTTTCCCAGTCGACCAGAGCGAGGTACGTCGCCGTAAACTCCGCAAACGCGTCCAGCAGCGCATCTGCCTGAGGCGGCAGAGGAATGCATTTCAACAGAAGATGATTTAGGCAAAAGGCAACATCGAAGGCGGGATCGCCGTGCCAGGCGCATTCGGCATCGAGAAAAACCGGACCCGAGGGACCGATCAGGATGTTCTTCGGACTGACATCGCCGTGCACGAGCGCGCGCTTGGTTGCCGCGGTGCGTTCCGCGAGCAATCGCAGCTGCGGCGCTAGGTCGGGATGTTGGCGCGCTGTGGCGAGCAGATAGGGCTCGAGCCGGATCGCATGAAAGATGTGATCGGAGGCGAAGTCCGCCTCTATTGTCGCGTCCTTTGCTGTCGCGGAGTGGATCGTCGCGAGCGCCGCGCCGACGGCGCCGGCGAAGCTCGCATCGACCTGACCTTGCAGCAGCACCTCTTTCCACAGCGGATAGTCCGCGGGATCGAGATACGCCATCGCGAACATCGCGCCGTTGGCGCTGCGGCCGAGCAAAGGCGGTACAGAGTGCGGCACTATAGCGTGCACGCGTTTCATCCAGGCGTATTCATATGTGCTGCGCTCGACCGGTGCGCGCCACTCGGCGGCGACCCGCAGCGCGGGTAAGGCGCGCTTAATGCAAAGGCGCTGACCGGACGATTCAACAAGCCAGATGTCGGAGGAGACGCCACCTGTCAGCGGCCGCGCGGCGACCGGGCTGTCGCTTAATCCAAGCTCACGCAGGAACTCGCGCATTTCCGGCGGCAAGTCCGCATCGATGAGAGGTGCAGCGTGAGACGCGCTCATGTCGCCGCGACGTGGCGCGTACGGGCAAGAACGTGCGCGCCGGCATAGGCAATCTGCGCATCGTCGGTAATTCGCAGCAACTGATTGTACTTTGTCAGCCGCTCGCTGTTGCGCAGCGAGCCGATCTTGATCTGGCCGCCGGCCGTGCCGACGGCGAGGTCAGACATGAAGGCATCCTCGGTCTCGCCGGAGCGCGCGGAAATCACCGTCGCGTAACCGGCTTTGCGCGCGATGCGGATCGCGTCGAGCGTTCCCGTCAACGTACCGTTCTGATTGAGCTTGATCAGCACGCAATTGGCTGCGCCTCGAGCGACGCCCGTCTCGATCCGGGCGGGATTGGTGCAGAAGAGATCGTCGCCGACGACCTGGATGTCCGCTAGTTGCCGTGTCAGCTTGCTCCAGTTCTCCCAGTCCTCGTCATGCAGACCGTCCTCGATCGAGAGGATCGGATAGGATGCCGCCCACTTCGTCATGCGCGCGATCATCTCGGCACTCGACAAAGTCCGGCCCTCGCGCGCCAGCACATAATCGCCGCGCTTGTTGGCCAGCGATGTCGCGGCGATGTCGAGCGCAATGGCCACATCGCGGCCGGGAACGAGGCCCGCTTGCTCGATTGCTTCCACCATGAGATCGAGCGCCGTCTCGGTTGTCGGACAACCCGGACTGAGCCCGCCTTCGTCCGCAAGCAATGTCGGCGCCCCATATCGTGCGACCACGCTTTCCGCCGCGGTACGCACGCGCATCATTATGTGCAGTGCGCTGGGGTAATCTTCCGCCGAAAGCGGCACCGCGAGAAAATCCTGCACGTCCATGCCGCGCCCGGCATGGAGACCGCCACTCAAAATGTTCACCATCGGCACGGGCAGCGTGATTTGCGGCGTCCCGCTTAGCTCGGCGATGCGCCGGTAAAGCAGCTCGCCCGTCGCCGCCGCGGCCGCCCGGCAAGCCGCGAGCGAGACCGCAAGGATCGCGTTGGCCCCGAGCCGCGACAAAGACGGCGTGCCATCGGCTTCGCGCATGCGCTGATCGAGACCGCGCTGCTCCCTCGCATCGTAGCCACGAAGCGCCGCGGTGATCGCGCCATCGATGTTGGCAACGGCGCGCCTGACGCCGCGGCCGAAATACTCGCTCGCGACTCCGTCGCGCAATTCATGCGCCTCATTGTGGCCGGTCGAGGCGCCGGATGGAACGGAGGCGCGCCCGATTGCGCCGCCTTGAAGCAGCACGTCGGCTTCGACGGTCGGCCGGCCGCGCGAGTCGAGGATTTGCCGCCCTTTGATGCGGGTAATCGTGGTGGAGCTCATCTTCTACCAGTCGGCGCGCGACAAATCATACGGTCAAGCCAAGACGCTTGGCGCTCGGAGCATCCGACGAAATGGGTAAGGCCCTGGCGCCAGCGTGATCGTTGACTCCTCCGATACATTCGCGCAGAACCCGCCACAACCATAACCGTGCGCCAAGGGGAGAGATCAAGACATGACCACGCGTCACCACCGCTCGATTCGCCACACGCTTCTCAGCGGAGCCGCAGCTTTCGCATCTTTGTTCCTCGCCGCTCAGGCGCAGGCCGCCGATCCGATCAAGATCGCCGTCATTGCCGAGGCGCAGGCGATTGCCGGCGCGTCCATTCCGCAGGCGGCGCAGCTCGCCGCCGACGAAATCAACGCCAAGGGCGGTGTCGACGGCCGCCAGATCCAGATCATTACATACGACAACAAGAGTTCGTCGGCCGATTCCGTGCGTGCGTTCCAGCGCGCCGTCTCCGACGACAAGGTGAATGCGGTCATCGCCAGCTATATCAGCGAAGTCGTGCTCGCGCTCGAGCCGTGGGCCGCACGGCTGAAGACCGTGATGATCACGCCGGGTGCGGCGTCAAACCAAATCACCAAAGCCGTGCATGACGATTACGAGAAGAACAAATACACGTTCCATGGCTATCTGACGTCGGCCGAGCTCGCGATGTCGGTCTGCGACGGCGCCAAGGATATCCTGGTCAACGATCGCAAGATGAAGACGGCCGTCATCATGAGCGAGGACGCGGCTTGGACGACGCCCCTCGATGTCGGCTACAAAGAATGCCTGCCGAAGATCGGCCTGCAGGTCCTCGACCATATCCGGATGTCGCCGGATACGACCGACTTCACGCCGATCTACAACAAGATCGAAGGCCAGAAGCCCGACGTGATGATCACCGGCATCAGCCATGTCGGCGTGCAGCCGACGGTGCAATGGAAGAGCCAGCAGGTGCCGATCCCGATGCTCGGCATTGCATCGCAGGCGACGAATTCGACCTTCTGGAAAGATACGAACGGCGCCGCCGACGGCGTGCTGTTCCAGTCGGTGTCCGGTCCGGGCGTTGCCGTGACCTCGAAGTCGGTGCCGTTCGCCGATGCGTTCAACAAGAAGTACGGCAACTTCCCGTCCTATGCCGGCTACACCGCCTATGACGAAGTCTACTACATCGCCGATGCGGTGAAGCGTGCCGGCTCGACCGACTCCGACAAGCTCGTCGAAGCATTGGAAAAGACCGACTGGGAAGGCACGATCGGCCGCATCCAGTTCTACGGTAAGGAAGACCAGTTCACCCATGGCCTGAAATACGGCAAGGGCCTCATCACCGGCATGATCTCGCAATGGCAGGACGGCAAGCAGGTCGCCGTTTGGCCGCCGGAAATCGCCAACGGGAAGATTCGCTTCCCGAGCTTCATCAAGGCTCAAAACTAAGAACAGCGCGAAACGGCCTCGGCACCTTGCCGGGGCCGTTTTCTTGCGTAGTCTGATCGAAGCGCCTCGGAACGCGACGCGATGCTTGCCCTGCAAATCCTAGTCGATGGTTTCGCGATCAGCGCGCTTTATGCGCTCGGCGCAACCGGGTTCACGTTGATCTTCGGCGTCTCCGGCGTTCTCAACCTGTCGCATGGCGGGCTGATGGTGCTCGGCGCGGTGGCGGCCTGGGCCGCCACGAACGAGCTTCACGTCGGCGCCTATCTCGCGGCTTTGTTCGGCATCGGCGTCACGCTGATTGCCGCCTTCGCCACCTATTTCGTCGTCGTGCGCCCGCTGCAGACCTCGCGCGCCATCCCCAAGGAAGAGACCGAGATTTTCGTCCTCACGGGCACGCTGCTCTGGGGCATCATGATCCAGGAGCTGATCGCTTACTTCTTCACCGACAACGCCAAGACCGTGCTGCCGATCGTCGAGGGCGTCGTCAATATTTTTGGCGTGCGCACGCCGCAGAACGAGATTTTCACCGCGATCATCTGCTGGGTTGTGATCGGTGTGCTCTGGCTTATCGTCAACAAGACGCGCTCCGGCAAGGCGGTGCTCGCGGCATCGATGAATCCGCGCGGCGTGACGCTGCTCGGCTTCGAACTCTCGCGGATTTATATCGCGATCTGGGCGATCTACGGCATTCTCGCCGGCATTGCCGGCGTGCTGCTCGGCATGTTCCTCGGCGTCAGCTCGTATAGCGCTGGGCCGCTGACCGGCAGCGCGTTTTCAATCGTCGTGCTCGGCGGATTGGGCAGCGTCTCCGGTTCCCTCGTCGCCGCTTATGTCGTCGGTTACCTCGAGACCGTCACCGCTTATATGATCTCTCCGGCCTACCGCACGATCCCGGCGCTGCTCCTGCTGGTTGCGGTCATGTATGTGCGGCCGCAAGGCCTCTTCGGCCGGCGCTGAACATGGCAAACCTCTTCCGATCGCGCATCTTCTGGATCGCCCTTATCGGCTCACTGGTCGCGCTGCTGCTGCCGCTCAAAGTTTCGGGATACATTCTCGGACTTTTGACGGTCGCCTATTATTTTGGCGTGTTCTCGATGGCCTGGGATCTCCTCTTCGGTTTCGCCGGCGAGGTGAATTTCGGGCCGACGTTTCTTATCGGCCTCGGCGCCTACACCGCGGGGATACTCAACGGCTACGGCGTGCCGGTCTATCCCTGCATCGCCGCCGGCGCGGTGATGGCGGTCGTCGGCGGCGTGGTGCTGGCGCTTCCGGCATTACGCGTACGCGGCCCCTATTTCGGCCTGACGACGCTCGTCGCCGTTCTCATCATGATGAACCTGATCGTCGTGTTCGCCGGCTTCACCGGCGGCGAGATCGGCCTCACTGTGCCGGATGTCCTCTCGATCGACGAGCGCACCAACTATTACATTGCGCTGATCTTCATGATCGTCAGCGGGATCATCCTGTTTGCGCTGTCGCGCTCGCCGGTTGGGCTGATCCTGCAAGCGAGCGGTCAGGACCCGGTCGAAGCCGGCGCACTCGGCTTCAACGTCACCAAGCACAAGCTCGCAGCTTTCGTGATCAGCGCGTTCTTCTCCGGGCTCGCCGGGGCGCTGCTCGTCTTCTACATGGGCACCGCGTCGGTCGGGACCCTCGTGTCGATCTCCGTCGGCGTGCAGGTGATCATCGCCGCCGTCCTCGGCGGACGGCGCACAATCATCGGTGCCGCGATCGGCGCGATCTTCCTGATCGCCGCGGGCGAAGCGCTGCGCCCCTTCGGCGAACTCTCGACCTTCATCGTCTCGGCGATCGCGCTCGTGGTCATCCTGTTCGTGCCGAGCGGGTTGCTCGGGCTCATTTCGCGGCGCGGAGAGCACGCGTGACGCGCCTTGCGGTCGAAGGGCTCGTCAAACGCTATGGCGGCCTCGTCGCAGTCAATGGCGTCAGCTTTGAGATCAAGGGCGGCGAGATTCTCGGGCTGATCGGGCCGAACGGCTCCGGCAAATCGACCGTGATGAAGCTCATCATGGGCATCGAGCGCCCGACCGCCGGCTCGGTCGAACTGGACGGTGTTGAGATGGCGAACTGGCCCTCGCACCGCGTGGCGCGCCAGGGCGTCGGCATCGTCTTCCAGCATTCGCGTCCGCTGCATCGCCAGACTGTCCTCGAAAACATCAAGCTCGCGCTGCTGCCGGACAGTTTGCTCAAGCTGATCGCCGATCCGAAGGTTGACGCGCGCGCCCGCGAAATCGCCGCCAGCGTCGGGCTCTCGCATGTGATGGATCGCCGGCCCGGCACGCTGCCCTTTGCGGACTTGCGCCGCATGGAGCTTGCCAAAGCGATCGCTAGGGATCCGCGCGTCGTGCTCGTCGACGAGCCCTTTGCCGGATTGACTCCGACGGAAGTCGCCACCTTCTCCGAACTGATCCGCGGCTTCCGCAACGAAGGCCGCGCCGTTCTGCTCGTCGATCACAACGTCAAAAGCGTCGCGGCGATCGTCGACCGCGTTTTCGCGATGTATCTCGGCGAGCGCATCGCCGAGGGCTCGGCCGAGGAGGTGATGCGCAACGAGACGGTGCGCCGCGTCTATCTCGGCGGCTCGATCGAAACCGCGGCGCGCCCGGAAAGCACTTTTAAAGACGCCGACGTGCCGCTGCTGCAAGTCGACAAAGTCAGCGTGCTCTATGGCAAGGCGCAGGCGCTGCAAGGCGTCGACATTCACGTGCACGAAGGTGAATTCGTCTCGGTCGTGGGCCTGAACGGCGCCGGCAAGACGACGCTATTCAACGCGATTTCCGGTTTCGTCCCGCATTCCGGCGCGATCCGCTGGCGGGGGAGCGCGCTCAAGGGCAAAACGCCGGCTTCGATCGCACGCGGCGGCATCGTGCAGGTTCCGGAAGGCCGCGAGCTTTTCCCCGACATGACGGTGCGCGAGAATCTCGACCTCGGCGGCAATCATCTCGAGGCGAAGGACGCGGCCGGGCAGCTTGCGTGGCTCTTCGAGTTATTTCCCATCCTGAAATCGCGGCAGGGACAGGTGGCGCGCACGTTATCGGGTGGGGAGCAGCAGATGCTGACCATCGCCCGCGCGCTGATGATGCGGCCGAAGCTGCTTATTCTCGACGAGCCGACGCTTGGGCTGGCACCGGTCATTCTGGAGCAATTGTCGAAAGCTTTGGAGAAGCTGCGCCAATCGACGCCGATCACGGTTTTATTGGGCGAGCAGAACGTGACGTTTGCGCTGCCGCATGCCGACCGCGTGTACGTGCTCGAACACGCACGCATTGTCTGGCAGGGGCCGCCGGACAAGTTCGCGGCGGAGGCGGGCACGGGGTATTTGTAAGCACCACATCCCCGGACGCATGGAGCGAAGCGGAATGCGATCCGGGGTCCAGGGGCAGATGCGTCTGCTCTGGGTCCCGGATCGCCCTTCGGGCGTCCGGGAATGTGGCCGGCATTGCGGAAGCACTTTCAAAACAGAAAGTAGCGCTGCGCGAGCGGCAGCACTTTCGCCGGCTCGCAGACCAAGAGCTCGCCATCGGCG
>JAXDNJ010000088.1:0-33299 GCA_034669505.1 Methylobacteriaceae bacterium | reverse complement strand
GCGCGCCCAGATCGACATCGACCACCTGTTGTCGCCGGGACGCTGCACCGGGTTCCAGGTCGAGGGATTGCCGGAGCCGTAATAGACGAGATTCAACTCGGGATCATAGGAGTACCAGCCCCACGTGGTGCCGCCGCCGATCTTCCACTGATCGCCTTCCCAAGTATTGATGCCGGAATCCTTGCCGACCGGCTTGCCGAGATGGGTGGTCTTGTCGGGGTCGATCAGCGTGTCGGAATCCGGCCCCATCGAATAGCCGCGCCAGATCTGCTTGCCGTCCTTGATGTCATAGGCTGTGACCGAGCCGCGGACGCCGAATTCGCCGCCGGAAATGCCGACGATCACTTTGTCCTTGATCACGTGCGGCGCTGCCGTTCCGGTCTCGCCTTTGCCCGGATCCCCGTTCTTTGCGGTCCATGCGACTTTTCCGGTCTTTGCGTCGAGCGCGACCAGCGTCGTGTCGGCCTGGTACAGGAACACCTTGCCGTCGCCGTACGAGACGCCGCGATTGACCGTATCGCAGCACATCACCGGGATGACGTTCGGATCCTGCTTCGGCTCATACTTCCAGAGGATTTTGCCGTCGTTGTTCAGATCGAGCGCGTAGACGATATTCGGGAAAGGCGTGTGCACATACATCGTGTCGCCGACAACAAGCGGCGCGCCTTCATGACCGCGCAGAACGCCGGTCGAGAACGTCCACTTCGGCGTGAGATTCTTCACGTTCTCCGTGGTGATCTGTTTCAATCCCGAATGACGGGTGTTTGCGTAGTCGCCTGCCGGCATCACCCAATCTTTCGGGTTCTGCGACATTTTCATCAATTCTTGGTTCGCGTAGGCGCCTCCGGCTGCGAACAAGGCCGCAGCACCGAGACAAGTAGACAACAACACTTTTCGCATCAGTTCCTCCCGACAGGACTGTCATGGGCCCCATCGAACGCGAACAAAGTTCGAGTTTCGCTTCGACAGCGAGCCTTGATTGGGAAACGCTCCGGCAGCGTGTCACGACATGAGCGAGGCCGAAGGGCGATCGAGAGCCCCGCCTTGCCTGCGAAGAAATACCGAGTTCCCATCCCGATATCTCTTGAAGCCGGTAGCAAATGCGAGACTAGGACGGACTCTTAGCGCGTGCAACACTCGTCTTCAGACGTTTGCGTGAAAGGCGAAGAAAGGCGTGTTGCAGCGCAATAAGAACCCGCTGGCATACCTCGCATATGCCCTCACTATCCTTAGCACGTTTCCATTTGTTGCATCTGCGAAGGAAGCTGAGCCGTTACTGCTGCTCAAAGAAATTGCAGCTGGCGTTTTTGCGCACGAAGGCTTGATCGAGCTGACGACGCAAGCCAATGAAGGCGCGATTGCCAACATCGGTTTCATCGTCGGCGAGGATTCGGTCGCGGTGATCGACACCGGCGGCAGCGTGCGCGAGGGCCGCAGACTTGCCGCGGCGATCGCAAGCGTGACGAACAAACCGATTCGCTACGTCATCAATACGCATGTTCATCCCGATCACCTCTTCGGCAATGCGGCGTTTGATTCGCGCGATGTGACCTTCCTCGGCCATGCCAATCTGCCGCGTGCGCTGGCGGCGCGCGGCGCGTTCTATCTTTCGTCGTTCCGCCGCATGCTCGGCGACGAATTGATGGGCGAGGTGCGGATCGTCACGCCCACCTTGACTGTGCAGGATGAGACCACGATCGATCTGGGGAACAGAGAACTGGTGCTGAAAGCCTGGCCTCCGGCGCACACCGATTGCGATCTCACGGTGCTCGACAAACGCACGGGAACGCTGTTCTCCGGCGATCTTGTGTTTCTCAGCCATGTGCCGATCGTCGATGGCAGCGCGCTCGGGTTTCTCCGGCTCGCGGACGCGCTTGCCGCCATACCGGCAAAACAGGTCGTGCCGGGCCATGGCCCTGTCGTAGCCGACTGGCCGCAAGCACTTGAGGCCGAGCGCACCTATCTCACTCGCCTCGTGAAGGATATCAGGGGAATGATCAAAACGGGCGAAAGTCTCGGCGCCGCGGCTCAGAAAGCGGGCCAATCCGAACGCCCGAAATGGCAGCTATTCGATGAATACAATCCGCGCAACGCCACAGCAGGCTTCGCCGAGCTTGAGTGGGAGTGATGGCTTGGCGATGGGGCCCGGAAGCCTTAGATAGGCAACATGCCTGTGATGAACTTGCGGGTGCTTTGAGGAGACTTCTCGCGATGCGAGCCTCATCCTTTCTCGGCCGTGCAGGTGGAGCGCTCGCGCTGGCGATCGGTCTTGGTGCGGGCGCGCTTGCGCAGAGTCCGGCCCCGCCCGACCCTTGGCCGAGCCTCGTCAGCGACCTCTTTCACGGCCGCGCCATGCAAAATGGCGAGGGCCTGATCACGCTTGACGCGCCTTATCGGGCCGAGGACGCCGCGCTTGTGCCGATGACGCTCGGCTTCGAGCTGCCGCCGGGCGACACGCGCCAGGTCAAAAAGATCACCCTCGTCATCGACCAGAATCCCGCGCCGATGGCTGCGTCCTTTGAGATCGGCGCGAACTCGGGCGTGACGTCCATCGCGACGCGGCTGCGGGTCAATGATTACACCAACGTCCATGAGGTTGCCGAACTGTCCGACGGCCAGCTTTATGTCGTGCAGAAATACGTCAAAGCGGCGGGCGGCTGCTCGGCGCCTGCAGGTAAGAATCCCGATGAAGCCGATGCGCACATTGGCAAGATGCGTTTTCGTGAAATCGCGGCAAAGCCGGATGCGGCGAGCGCGCCCGCATTACGCGAAGCGCAATTGATGATACGTCATCCCAACAATTCCGGCCTGCAGATGGATCAGGTGAGCCATCTCTACATCCCAGCGCGCTATATCGACGGCCTCAAAGTGTTCCAGGGCGATGACCTGATCTTTGCCATGGAAGGTGGCATTTCGATCTCGGAGGATCCGAACTTCCGCTTCACGTACAAGCCGAACGGCGCCAAGATCATGCGTGTCGAGGCACGCGATTCCGGCGGCAAAGAGTTCAAGTCGGAATGGCCGATCGGCGGCGAGATGTAGGCGCTAGAAGCAGCGGATTTCCGCCTCAGCCTGTGCGCGGCGCAGGTCCGCCAATATGCCTTTGGCCTCGTTGGCGCCGCGGAACATGGCGCCGATCTGGCCGAGCGCCTGATTCATGCTCGCGACCGTCTCCGCCTCGACATATCTAGGGTAAGGAATGATCGATGCGATCACGTCGATCGAGCACGAACATTGCTCGAGCGCTTGGCGTGTCTCGCCGTTCACTTTCATGCAGCCGAAGACGTAGTCGGCGCGCGCGGACGTCGGATAATCGTTCGTCTCCGCCGCGCCAGCGGCGCAATCGCTCGCGACCGCTGCAAAGATCAGGATCAACAGCCAAATTCCGCATTTCATGCACGCATGATAGCGCGCCGGCGCACCGCGTCGACAGCCGATGACGCGGTGAGATAGCTGTGGCATGATCCACCTTTCCGGAGGAGAAGACGTGACGCGCCAAAATATCGGAGCCCCACACGGCGGATTGCCGTTTGCGCCGGCAGTCAGGGCCGGAGATTTCGTGTTCGTGTCCGGCCAAATCCCGCGCGATTCGAAGGGCGGCGTTCATACCGGCTCGATCGAGGAGCAGACGGAAGCCGCGATCGTGCAGATCACGCGCATCCTGAACGAGGCCGGCTGCTCGCTCGCCGATGTCGTCAAGGTCACAGTCTTCATCGAAGACGCACGCGATTTCGCGCGCTTCAACAAAGTCTATGCCGAGCATTTTTCCGGAATGCCGGCGCGCTCGACGATTGAGGCGCGACTGATGGTCGATGCCAAGATCGAGATCGAAGCGATCGCCTATCGGCCGGATTTGGAACGCCGGCAGAGCGGAGAGTGATCCGCCGCGCCTATTCCGCCGCGAGCTTGAAATCCGGATACGTGCAGCGCGCGTCGTTTCGGTTCGGAAATTCGACGATCTCGGCCGTTGGCGCCGAGGCGATCGGAATTTTCAGCGTCTTCCACACATCGACGAGCGCATCGACGAGTTCGGCGATATGCGCATCGCTGTGCATTGGTGAAGGCGTGATGCGCAGCCGCTCGGTGCCGCGCGCGACCGTCGGATAGTTGATCGGCTGGATATAGATGCCGTGGCGCTCGAGCAGGAGATCGCTTGCCGCCTTGCAGAGCTCCGCGTCGCGCACCATCACCGGCACGATGTGCGAGGGATTGTCGGGAACGGGAAGTCCCGCGGCAATAAGCGCATGCTTGGTCGTGCGCGCCTGCCGCTGATGCAGCTCGCGTTCGGCTTGCGAATTCTTCAGGTGGCGCACGGCCGCATGCGCTGCGGCAGCGACGGCCGGCGGCAACGCCGTCGTGAAGATGAACGCCGATGCATACGAGCGTACGGCGTCGACGATCGCACTGTCTGCCGCGATATAGCCGCCAAGCGTGCCGAAGCCTTTCGCCAGCGTACCTTCGATCACGTCGATGCGATGCATGACCCCGTCGCGATCGGCGATGCCGCCGCCCCGCGGACCGTAAAGGCCGACGGCGTGCACCTCGTCCATGTAAGTCATCGCGTTGTAGCGCTCGGCAAGATGCGCGATCTCAGCAATCGGGGCGATGTCGCCGTCCATTGAATAGAGGCTCTCGAAGACGATGAGCTTTGCGCGCTCTTGGCCCGCCTCCTGTAGGAGCTGTTCGAGATGGGCGAGATCGTTATGGCGGAAAATCTGGCGCTCGGCGCAGGAGCGTCGGATGCCCTCGATCATCGAATTGTGGTTGAGCGCGTCCGACAGGATCAGGCAGTTCGGCAAGAGGTCGGCGATCGTCGAAATCGCCGCGAGATTCGATATCCAGCCCGAGGTGAAGACGAGCGCGCCCTCTTTGGCGTGCAGGTCCGCGAGCTCGGCTTCGAGCTCGACGACGGCGTGATTGGTACCGGAAATGTTGCGCGTGCCGCCGGCGCCGACGCCCACTTTCGCGGCCGTGTCGCGCATCGCCGCGATGACGTCGGGATGGCGCCCCATGCCGAGATAGTCGTTCGAGCACCAGATGGTCACGTCGCCGGCATTGCCGTTGCGGTACCATTTCGCGCTGGGATAGGAGCTCGCATCGCGTTCGAGATCGGCGAAAATGCGGTAGCGACGCTCCGATTTGAGCTTGCCGATCGCCGTCTCGAAGAAGCGCCGATACTCCATCACGTGTCCTTGCCGGCGCGCTGATGTCGCGCTCTTCAGAGCCGAGCTGATGGGCCCGGCCACGCCCAGATGCTATCTCATAACTCTTCTAATTGCAGGAGGCGAGAGGCAGAAGGTCTCAGGAGCAGCTTCGCCGCAAGAGTGAGATCCTGACGGCAACATTTAGGGTCAAACGAGAAGAAGCGCACCCCCGGTGCCTCCAGCAGCCATATGCGGAACTCCTACGCTGCCGACGTGTCCGCCGACCCCCTGAAATTGCGCTGCTGCCGGCCCGCCATAGACTGCCGCCCAAGCAGCAAAGCGGCGATGGTGCCGCTGGTGCGAGTTTTCATGATTATCACTCCTCGGCCGCAAGCCTGAGCCCTGCGTCACCTTGACGGTAGAAGGCTCAGAAACCATTCTCCGCGGGCCAACGCGAGGTCCATATGGCAGTTCCGGCCGGAGCCAACCCGCGATCACCTGAGGGGTGAGGGAGGGGCGCAACCTGAGAGGCGAGTTATGCCCAAATTGATCGAGAAATTCCTCTCGGGCTTCGTCAAAGAAGGCGCACTTGAGTTTGCGCTGCCAAGCGGCGAGGTGATGCGCTTCGGGGAGCCGAACGTCGCAGATCCCCCCCGAATTGCGATCCGGGATTCCAAAGCGCTATGGGCGCTTCTGCGCAATCCGGAGCTTGCCTTCGGCGAGCTCTATATGGACGGCCGCGCCGATGTGGTGCGCGGTTCGCTGGACGACGTTCTCGCGCTCGTTTCGCGCAACGCCATCCGCAACGATGCGCCGGCCTGGCTGCGCATGCTGTTCAAGACGAGAATTGCCTTGCGCGCGCTGCAGCAGCGCAACAACCCGCAGCGCGCCAGGCGTAATGTCGCGCACCATTACGATATCGGAAACGACCTCTATTCGCTCTTCCTGGATGAAGATCGGCAATATTCCTGCGCCTATTTCGAGCATGATGCGCAGAGCCTCGAGGAGGCGCAGCTCGCAAAGAAGCGGCACATCGCGGCCAAACTTGCGATCGACCCCGGCCAAAGCGTGCTCGACATCGGCTGCGGGTGGGGCGGGCTCGGCCTCTATCTCGCGCGCGTCGCCGGCGCGACTGTCACGGGTGTGACGCTGTCGAAAGAGCAGATCGCGGTCGCGAACGAGCGCGCGGTCGAATCAGGCTTGAGCAATCAGGCCCGTTTCGAACTGCAAGATTATCGCCGGGTGCAGGGGCAATTCGATCGCATCGTCTCCGTCGGCATGTTCGAGCATGTCGGCGTGAATTATTACCGGCAATTCTTCGAGAAGATTGCGTCGTGCTTGAATGATAACGGCATCGCACTCCTGCATACGATCGGCCGCACCGACGGCCCGGGCGCAACCAGCCCCTGGGTCGACAAATACATTTTCCCAGGCGGCTACATACCCGGCCTTTCCGAAATCCTGCCGCATATCGAACGCGCCGGACTCATGGTGCTCGATATCGAGGTTCTGCGCCTGCATTATGCCAAAACGTTGCAAATTTGGGCCGACCGGTTTGAGGCCAATCGAGAGAAAGCCAAGGCGATCTACGACGAGCGGTTCTGCCGGATGTGGGAATTCTATCTTCGCGGCGCGCGCTACGTCTTCCTCTACGAGCACCACGTCGTCTGGCAAATCCAGCTCGCCAAGAATGTCTACGCGCTGCCGCACATCACGCGCGACTACATCGAGGCGCGCGAAAACGAGCTGCGCGCAGGGGAAAGCAAGCCTGCACCCGGCTTGCAGCTCGCCGGCCAATGAGGTCACGCGAGCGTAACCGGTCCGTTGGTTAGTGAGAGCGCTTCTGGAAGACGCGGACTTCAACCAGCCTCGGACAGAACGAGGCGGCGCTGATCGAGCGCGCGTTCGCAGCTTAGATCAAACCACCACGATCAGCCGCTCCGCCGCTCTTGTGATGCCGGTATAAAGCCAGCGCGCCCGGTGCTCGCGGAACGCGTAGCTCTCGTCAAACAGCACGACATCATCCCATTGCGAGCCCTGCGCTTTGTGCACCGTCAGTGCGTAACCGAAATCGAATTCATCGGAGTTGCGGCGAAGCGCATAGGGAATTTCGTCCTCGCCGCCCTCGAAGAATTGCGGCAGGACACCGACGCGGATCGGCTTGCCGCCGCGTGATTCCTCCGGTCGCACGGCCATGCGTACTTTGCCGCGCCGGACCATTGCGGCCTTTTCAACGGTGAAAATGCCGCCGTTGAGCAGCCCTTTCTGCCTGTTGTTCTTGAGGCAGACGAGCTTCTCGCCGGCCGCCGGCAATGTGCCGGAATACCCGCCGAGTTCGCGGAGGCGCCTGTTATAGGCGCGGCGGGTCTTGTTGAGGCCGACAAGAACCTGATCGGCATCCTTCACGGTGTCGGTGTCGATCTCATCGCGCCCGATCACGCGCGAACGCCCGTATGTGCCGCGCGTGATGCGTCCGCCGTCGCGCACGATCATCGACATGCGGATGATCGGATCGTCGGCCGCTTGTCGATGCACTTCGGTCAGCATGATGTCGGGTTCCGCTTCGGTGAAGAAGCCGCCGCCTTTCACCGGCGGCAATTGCGCGGGGTCGCCGAGCACCAGCACCTTTTTGCCGAAGGACAGGAGATCGCGGCCGAGGTCGGCATCGACCATCGAGCATTCATCGATGACGATGAGGCTCGCGTTCGAGGCGGCGCTGTCCTCGTTCAAGACGAAGGACGGCTCTTCCTCTTCCATGCTTTTCGGCCTGTAGATGAGGCCATGGATGGTACGCGCGTCTGTGCACCCTTTGGCGCGCATGACGAGCGCCGCTTTGCCGGTAAACGCGCCGAACGCCACCTCGCCATCGATATGTTGCGCGAGATGGCGCGCGAGCGTCGTCTTGCCGGTCCCGGCATAGCCGAAGAGGCGGAACACTTGCTTGCTGCCGCTCTCGATCCAGCGCGAGACGGTTTTGAGCGCTGAATCCTGCTCGGGCGACCATTGCATCTGAGCGGTGTAGAGGATTCTCCCCCTGCAGCAAACGCCCGCTTTAGGCCTGCATCCCCCATTTACGCACGGTGCGCTCCTCGATCACCCGGAAGATCAGGTTCTCAACGAGAAGGCCGATCAGAATGACGCAGAGCAGGCCGGCAAAGACGGAGGGGATTTCGAGCTGGTTCTTGCGTTCGAAGATGAACCAGCCGAGCCCGCCGCCGCCGGAACTGACGCCGAAGACGAGTTCCGCCGCGATCAACGTGCGCCAGGCGAAGGCCCAACCGATCTTCAGTCCGGTAAGGATCGAGGGAAACGCCGCCGGGATGAGGATTTGCATGATGTAGCGCGGCCCATTGAGGCCGTAATTGCGCCCGACCATCCGCTGCGTCTGCGAAACTGATTTGAAACCGGAATGCGTGTTGAGCGCGACCGCCCACAACACCGAATGGATGAGCACGAAGACGAGGCTGCCGTTGCCCAAGCCGAACCAGATCAGCGACAGCGGCAGAAGCGCGATCGCCGGCAGCGGATTGAACATCGAAGTCAGCGTCTCGAGTATGTCCTGGCCGATCCGCGAGCCGATGGCGAGCGCCGTCATCAGGGCCGCGATGAAAAGGCCGGACGCGTAGCCCATGAGCAAGACCTTGATCGTGTAGCCGATACGCCGCGGCAGATCGCCGGTGCGCATTCCCTCCCAGAATGCATCGAGAGTGGCCGTCAACGTCGGGAACAGCAGCTCGTTATCGAGGAACCGCGCATAGACCTCCCACGTCACCGCGAGGGCGACGAGGATGAGGATCTTGCGCAGCGTCGATTGTTCATAGAGCCGCTCCCAGGTCGAGAGCGGCTTCTCGACGACGCCGAATTCCTGCGAGCCGACGCCTTGCAGCACGAATTCCGGCCGCTCGACCTGCCCGCCGAGATGGCTGGCGGTGAGATCAGTCATGGACGACCTCCTCTTCGACGGGATCGGCGAACAACAGACCGTGAATGCGATCGGACAGGCGCTCGCCTTCCTGGCCTTCGTCGTGACCGTTTGAATTTAGCTCGGCCTTCA
Organism: Methylobacteriaceae bacterium; assembly: GCA_034669505.1. Classification (GTDB taxonomy): domain Bacteria; phylum Pseudomonadota; class Alphaproteobacteria; order Rhizobiales; family Beijerinckiaceae; genus JAFASC01. The sequence goes on along the minus strand of JAXDNJ010000088.1, from coordinate 24,101 downwards.
CCTGCCCCGGATGCGGCGACAGCAACAGAATGCGGTTGCCGATCTTCACCGCCTCCGGAATCGAGTGCGTCACGAACAGGACGGTGAACTTGGTATCGTCCCAGAGCTGCAGGAGTTCGTCCTGCATGCGCCGGCGCGTCAGCGCATCGAGCGCGGCGAAAGGCTCGTCCATGAGCAGGATGTCGGGCTCCATCGCCATGCCGCGCGCGATGGCTACGCGCGCCTTCATGCCGCCGGACAGCGTGTGGGGGTAAGAATCCGCGAATTTCGTCAGTCCGACCTTCTCGATATAATACAGCGCCTGCTTTTCGGCGGCGCTTCCTCTGCTCTTTCCGCTGGCGGTCAGCGCGAACGTGACGTTCTGTTTCACCGTCTTCCACGGCAGAAGCTGGTCGAATTCCTGAAACACCATCATGCGCTCGGGGCCGGGGCGGTCGATCTCGCGGCCCTTGAGCGCGATGTGCCCCTCGACCGGCTTCATGTAGCCGCCGACAGCCTTCAGCAGCGTCGATTTTCCGCAACCGGATGGCCCGAGCAGGATGAAACGGTCGGATTGGAAGACCTGGAAATCGACGCGGTAGGTCGCGGTGACGAGGTGATCGCGGGTCTTGTATTGCAGCGTCACGCCGCTGACGTCGAGCAGCGGGGTAGCTGCAGCATTCGGCACAGCCGCGGGGCGGGCGCCGGCTGACACCTTCGCTGGATTACCGGCCGCTCCCATGCATTCTCCCTCGCGGCTTTATTTGAGCCATTGCAGCCAGCTTCGCCAAAGCCGCGTGTTCCCGCAAGTCTCGGTCCCGGCTCAGCTCACCGCCTCAAGCGCGATGACCCGCGCATCGCCGTTTTTACCATAGAGCGCTTCAACGAGGTGCTTGCGGTGCGCGAGCACGGCACGCTGGTTGATCGAGCCTTTATCAGTGACTTCGCCTTTATCGATCGAGGGCACCTCGTCGAGAATCGCCATCCGCGCGAGACGCGTCGAGCTGCCGGTCGCCGATCGCGCGAAGGAGGCGAGCTGTTCGCCGAGTGCGGCGCGAAGCCCGCCATGGCTGGCGAGATCGGCGGGGCTCATGCCGGCGACGATATCGCTGAAACAGCTCCGGCACCCCTCTGGATCGAGGATGAGGATGGCGCCGAGGTCGTCACGGTCATGGCCGGTGATCACCGCGTCGCGCACGAACGGCGCGAAATGCGCGATCATCTTGGTCCGCAGCGGGCCGACGCTGACCCAGGTGCCTGTCACAAGCTTGAAGTCTTCGGTGATGCGCCCATCAAAGATGAAGCCGCGCTCCGGGTGTGATTCATCGACCCAGCGGAGCGCATCGCCGAGTTTGTAGAAACCCTCTTTGTCAAACGCCGCTTCGGTCAGAGCAGGTTCGCGCCAATATCCCGGCGTTATGTTCGGGCCGCGCATGCGGAGTTCGAGCTTGTCGCCGTTGGGGATGAGTTTCAGCTCGCAGCCCGGCACCGGCGTGCCGACCATACCGGCCTCGACATCGCCGGCCAGCGTGAACATCGCGGAGGGCGCGGTCTCCGTCGCGCCGAGTCCGGTGATCATGCGGATGGTTTCGCCGCAGGTCTTCAGCGCCACGCGTTCCAAGCCATCCCAGACATGCTGCGGCAGGCTTGCGCCGGCATATTTCAGGAATTTGACGCGGCTGAAGAATATCTTGGCGAGATCCTCGTCGCGATCGAGCTCGTGCACCAGCATCTCGAAGCCTTTCGGCACGTTGAGATAGCAGGTTGGCGCGATTTCCTTGAGGTTGCGGATCGTCTCGTTAAATGCACCGGGCAGCGGCTTGCCGTCGTCGATATAGAATGTGCCGCCATGCGCGAGCGTGACATGAACGTCGTGATTGCCGCCGAACGTATGGTTCCACGGCAGCCAATCGACGAAGACCGGCGGCTCTTCCGCATAGACGGGCATGGCCGCGGCGATCTGCGCGACATTGCTGCAGATCATCCGTTGCGTGTTGATGACGCCCTTAGGCGACCCCGTCGAGCCCGACGTGAACAGGAATTTGGCGATCGTGTCGTGCGTGACGGCCGCATGCGCCGCGGCGACTTCCGGTCCGGGCTCGCGTTCAAGTTCGGCGAAGGCCGTTGCTTTCAGCGCATTGGTCGGTGTGGTCGTGACGACTTCCACGCCATCGTTCACGCACGCTTCGATCGCCGGTGCGAAACGATTGCCGTCGGCGGCAAAGACGAGACCCGGCGTCAACAGGTCGAGGATGTAGCGCAGTTTCGAGAAATCCTTCGACACTGTGGAATAGGCAACCGAGATCGGCGCGAAGGGAATGCCGACATGCATCGCGGCAAACGCCAGCAGGAGATGCTCGATGTCGTTGCCCGACAGAACCGCGATCGGCCGCTCGGCCGAGAGATCGCGCGTGAGCAGTCCCGCGGCGATGCGCTCGACGCGCGCCAGCGTCTGCGCATAAGTCAGCTTCACCCACGCGCCGCTCGCATCGCGTTTGGCGACGAAGACGCGGTCCGGCGCCTGGCGCGCATGCCGCACGAGATAATCGGTGATGCAGGTCTCGACCGGCCCGAAGCCGTAGATCGATTTGACCAGCGTCGTGCCGTCGGCGCGCCGCTCGACGGCGACATCAGCGCGGCCAAGCCGCACCGGGCGTTCCTTGCCGGCCATCCGTTCCTCCCCGCGTGCTCTCTTTTCAAACATCCATAATGCCAGGCGGGCGTGCGTCAATGATCAACGGGAACGCGAACCCGCATTCGGCATTGAGGGGGCGAGCGAGACCGGGGCGCGGACCGATGGCGAAACAAGTGCAGGCAACACCGAGACCTGGGCCGCTCGTTTGGGCGGCTTCGCTGGTCCTGCTTACGCTGGCCGAGGCCGGCCACCGCACCGCCGCGAGCGGGTTCGAGGCGATGGGGCCGGCCAAGCGCGATTCCGGCGCGACCCCGAAGGGCGGCAAAGACAGCAAGGACGGCGCGGACCGCAAAGACGGCAAGAATGCCGTCAAGCCCACAGGTGCAGGCCCGCAGCCGGGCGACGCGCCGACCGCGCCCACCTCCGACAAGCCCGCCAGCCCCAAGGGCATGTGGGAAATCCTGAAGCGCGTCTTCATCCGCATGGGCGCCGACAACCTGACGCTGGTTGCCGCCGGCGTCGCCTTCTACGGCCTGCTCGCGATCTTTCCCGCGCTGGCCGCACTTGTCGCGATTTACGGCCTCGTCGCCGATCCGCAGCACGTCATGGAAACTGCGGGGCAGATTTCGTCTTTCATCCCGACGGAAGCCGCGAAGCTCATCACCGACGCGCTGCAAAAGCTCGTCACCGCGTCGAAGCCATCGCTCAACACCGCCGCCATCATCGCCATTGCAATCGCCCTGTTCAGCGCCCGCTCCGGCATGGGCGCGCTGATGACGGGCCTCAACATCGCCTGCGAAGTGCCGGAGAAGCGCTCCTTCATCATGCAGCAGGTGATCGCGCTCGGGCTGACGCTCGGCGCCGTGATTTTTGCGGTCGTAGCCCTTGCCACCGTCGCCGGCGTGCCGGTCGTACTGAAATTCCTGCCGCTCGGGCCGTTCACCGAAATCCTGATAAATGTCTTGCGCTGGCCGCTGCTGGCGGTGCTGATCTTCCTCGGGCTCGCCGTCATCTACCGGTTCGCGCCGTCGCTGCCGCTGCCGCAATGGCGCTTCATCAGCCGCGGCGCGATTGCGGCCGCCGTGTTGTGGATCGCCGGCTCGGCGCTATTCTCGTTCTACGTCTCGAGCTTCGGTAATTACGATGCGACCTACGGCTCGCTCGGCGCGGTCGCCATTCTCATGCTGTGGCTGTGGCTCTCGGCGCTAATCGTGCTGCTCGGCGCGACCATCGATGCCGAAGTCGACCGCAAGGAAGAGGAATCGCCGGCGCCGCAAGTCAAAACCTGATTGCCGCCTCTCCGGTCCCTGCCGCATAATCCGATGCGGAGGGAATCAATGCAAAAACTGATCGTGACCGTCACCTGCGATTCGACGATGTCGTATCCGTCGAATCCGCACAACCCGACGCCGCGCGGCATCGATGCGGTCGCTGAAGAATATGTCCGCGCGATCGATGCTGGCGCCTCGATCTGCCATCTGCACGGGCCGTACTCGGTCGATACGGAAATCCAGGCCGACGGCACGAAACTTTCCGACCTCGACATTCCCGGCTGGAAGCGGCTGCGCGACGGCATCGCATCGAAGCGTGACGCGATCATTCAATACGGCATCGCCAACGGCCGCTTTCCGCAGAGGAAGCAGCTGATGCAGGAGCAGCGGCCGGACATGATCTCGACCTGCTTCAACGCGCATGACGAATGCTTTGATTACGAGCCGGGCAAGGAGCCGGTCGAATTATATGGCCTGCACAGCCGCGACGAGCTCAAGGAATATTGCGAGGTGACGCGCGCGCTCGGCGTCAAGATTGAGGTCGAGGCGTTCCACTATGGCGGCGTGTGGAACGCCATGCGCATGGTGGAAAAAGGCCTGATGCAGGGGCCGGTCTGGGTGACGTTCTTCTTGGGCTGGAAGGGCGGCTGCTGGACGCCGCCGACGACGAAAGCGATGGTCTACATGGCCGACCATTGCCCCGAAGGTTTCGTCTGGAACACCAGCGTGATGGACCCGGCAGAGCATTGGAAAGTGCTCAGTGCCGCGATCATGCTCGGCGGCCATGTGCGCGTCGGCATGGAGGACAATCCGTTCATCGAGCCCGGAGCTTACGCGCGCTCCAATTCGGAGCTGGTCGAGAAGATCGTGCGCATTTCGCGCGATCTGGGACGGGAGATTGCGAGTGCGGACGAGGCGCGGGGGATTTGCGGGTTGAAGGAGCGGGTGGCGGCGTAGTCCGCCATCACTTGCCATCCGCGGTTTCGCGCAAGCTTTTCACTTCCACCTCCAGCGCAGCGATGCGCTCGTCGCGTTGCATCAATACCGCGGCGACGTCCGCTGCTTCAAATCGTTGCGGAATGTGCTGCGCGCAATTTGAATCCCAAGCGGCGACCGTGAACAGGATCGCCTGCTCCGGCCGCGCTTTGTAGCCCTCCGGCATCAGCTTTGAGACAAGCTCCGCGTCCCCTTCGACGACGCGGGCCTCGCCCCAGATCTTGATGCGGCGGCGATGCATGTAGTCGATGAGGAAGAGATACGCCTTCGGATTGTCGCCGAGGTTGCCGAGCGTGATGTACTGCCGGTTACCGGCGAAATCGGCGAAGCCGATGGTCTTTTCATCGAGCACGCGCAGAAAGCCCGGCGGCCCGCCGCGATGCTGGATATAGGGCTGGCCATCTGTGTTGGCGGTCGCCAGAAACACGCTGGTCTGCGCGGCAATGAATTCCGCGAGTTCGGGCGTGATGCGGGTCGGCCATGCGCCCGCCTCTTCCCGATGCGCGTAAGCCTTGCGCGAGCCGCGGCGCGCCTGGATCGTCTTCACGCTCGGCGTGAAGGCAACATCGCTCGAATAGCTCTGCGCGGCGTCCATGGGCGCCTCCTCGCCGAGCTATGTATGCCTTTCCGCTACGGGCCGGTAGGCCGCCGTTTCAGGCGCTCAGTCGCAGACGCGGACGCGCCGGGAGCCCGCCGGATTGCCGTCCTCGTCGAAAACCGGCTGGCGTTCCATGTGGCAGATGGGCTCGGGCTCGACATATTCGACCCGCGCCGGCCGCTCGTAGACGACGACGGGAGGCGGGGCGGGACGCGCCGCTGCCGCGCCAACCATGACGCCGACCGCGCCGCCGAGCAGGCCCGCGGCAACGGCGGAACCCGCGTCGCCGGCGGACGCCGACGTACCCGAACCCGCAACCAGGGGAGCGGCGATGGCCAGGGCCGCGGCCATTCCGACAAATCTCGTCACTCTCGACATGCAGCTCTCCTTGAAAAGGCTCCGGCGGATCGCGCCGCCGGAGCCCTCTCGATCGCGAGCGGAGGAGATGCTCGCGCAATTCGAAATCATTTGCGCATGGAAGTTAGGGGCAGGTTAATGCTGTGCGGCCTCGGCGCTCCGCGGCGCAAGCCGGCCGCGATTCATCGCCGCCGCACGCAAGCCGCGTCTGTCACGAGATGTCACGCCGCAAGCGTGGGGTTTTCGATCATCGTCGAGTGTTCTCATCTGGGGGCCGCCGCCCGCCTCAGCCGGTCACGGATCGCGTCGCCTAGACCCTGCGGCGGAATCGGCGCGACCGCAATTGCCTCAGCGCCGCTCGCATCGAGCCGGCGTAGATAAGCATAAAGGTTCGCGGCCGCCTCCACCGTGTTCCCAGCGGCTGAAAGGTCGAGCACGTGTTTGCCCGGCGGAAAACGGCCGCCGAAATCGAGTCCCGCTTCGCCCGGTTCGAGCGACGCCGCATCGAGACGCAATGCCGCGCGCGGGGCGTAATGCGAGGCGAGCATGCCCGGCGCGATCGGTCCGCCGGAGGCACGGCCATCGATAACAGCGAGCGGCGCGCCGAGCACAGCCTCGATCGCCTCGCGGGCGATGCCGCCTGGCCGCAAGAGGCGGGCGCGATCGTCGATGCAAGCGACGATCGTCGATTCAATGCCCACCGTGCACGGGCCGCCGTCGAGAACGAGATCGATGTTTTGGCCGAGATCCTCGATCACATGCTCGGCACTGACCGGACTGACATGGCCGGACCGGTTCGCGGACGGGGCGGCGATCGGGCGCGCCACTTCGGTCAGCAGCGCATGCGCCGCCGGATGCGCCGGCACCCGCAGGCCGATTGTGCGCAGCCCGGCGCGGGCGAGATCGCAAATGCGACTTGTCTTGGCGAGCGGCACGACCAGCGTCAGCGGTCCCGGCCAGAAGCGCGCCGCGAGTTTCATCGCGGCGGCGGAGAACGCGCCCTCCCTCATGGCCGCTTCGGCATCGGCCAGATGCGCGATCAGCGGGTTGAACGACGGCCGCCCCTTCGCCGCATAAAGCCGCGCAACCGCCGCCGCGTTGGTCGCATCGGCGCCGAGCCCATAGACGGTCTCGGTCGGGAATGCGACGAGGCCGCCGTCTCGCAGCAGCCGCGCCGCTTCCACGATGGCCGCCGCGTCCGCCGGGCGACGCACCGCGAGCACGCTCCCGGCGCCGAAATTCATTTTGACACCCGGGCGGCGACTTGCTTCATCGACGAAAGCCAATGCATCGCGCCGGTGTTGCGCCTGGCCCCGCCGAGGTCAACCCGCCGCGCGTCTCTGAGGAACGCTCATGACCTATCGCGTGCCCGTCTCCGACATGATCTTCACGATGGATCATGCGGCCGGCCTCGCCGCGGGCCTCGAAAGCGGGCTCTACGCCGAGCTCGCGGACGGCGTCGCCGCCGCGACGCTCGAAGAGGCGGCCAGACTTGCCGAAGGTGTGCTCGCGCCCTTAAACCGCGCCGGCGACCTGCAGGGCGCGCGCCTCGCCGACGGCGTGGTGACGACGACGCCCGGCTGGCGCGAAGCCTACAAGCAGTGGAGCGACGGCGGCTGGAACGGCGTCACCGCCAGCGAGCGTCACGGCGGCATGGGACTGCCGGTGCTGCTCGGCGTCGCCTGCACGGAAATCTGGACGAGCGCGAACATGGCCTTCGCGCTCTGCCCGCTGCTCAATTTCGGCGCGGTCGAGGCGGTCGAGGCGCATGCGAGCGATGAGCTAAAGGCGCTCTACCTCGAGAAGATGGTGTCCGGGCAATGGACCGGCACAATGAACCTGACCGAGCCGCAGGCCGGATCCGACTTGAGCGCGCTGCGCACGCGTGCGGAGCCCGTGGGGGATGGATCGTACCGCATCTTCGGGCAAAAGATCTTCATCACCTACGGCGAGCACGATCTCACCGACAACATCATCCATCTCGTGCTGGCGCGTTTGCCCGACGCGCCGCCCGGCACGCGCGGCATTTCGCTGTTCCTGGTGCCGAAGTTTCTGCTCGACGCGGACGGCCGTCCCGGCAAGCGCAACGACGTGCATTGCTCCGGCATCGAGCACAAGCTCGGTGTGCACGGCTCCCCGACCTGCACGATGGTGTTCGGCGATGAAGGCGGCGCCGTCGGCTGGCTGATTGGCGAAGAGAATAAAGGCCTCGCCTGCATGTTCACGATGATGAACAATGCGCGGCTCTCGGTCGGCATCCAGGGCGTGGCGCTGGCGGAACGCGCGACGCAGCATGCGCTCGCCTATGCGCGCGAGCGCAGGCAAGGCAAGGCACAACACTCCAAAGCTGGCGCCAACGGTTCGGGCATGAGTCCGATCATTGCGCATCCCGACGTGCAGCGTATGCTGATGACGATGAAAGCGCAGACCGCCGCCGCGCGCGCGATCTGCTACATGACGGCCGCCTCGATCGACCGCTCGCGGCGCGAGAGCGATGCAGCCTTGCGCAGGCAGGCGGGCGAACGCGCCGGGCTGTTGACGCCACTCGCCAAAGCCTATTCGACCGACATCGGCAACGAGGTGACATCGATCGGCGTGCAGGTGCATGGCGGCATGGGCTTCGTAGAGGAGACTGGCGCCGCGCAATTCATGCGCGACATCCGCATCGGCGGGATTTACGAGGGCACGAACGGCATTCAGGCGATCGACCTCGTGCAGCGCAAAGTGCCGCTCTCCGGAGGCAGCGCGGTGCGCCGCGAGATCGCCGACATGCGCGCGACGCTCACGCGTTTGCGCGAAGCGAACGCGCCGGATTTCGGGCATATGCATTCGGCATTGTCGGGCGCGGTGGATGCGTTTGCGCGCGCAACCGACTACATGCTGGAGACGATCGGCTCAAATGTCGCCGATGCGCTTGCGGGTGCGGCGCCATATCTCAGGCTGTTCGGCTATGCGCGCGGCGGCACCGGGCTGGCCGAGATCGCCATGGCGGCGCACGGCGCGCGTAACAGCGGTGAAAGCGATCCGGCGCATGGCGGACGCATCGCGGTGGCGCGCTTCTTCGCCGAGAACATGGCCACCGGCGCGGGCGGGCTGGAGCGCACGGTGACCGAAGGCGCGGGGTCGGTGCACGCGGCCGAACTGGCGCTGGCGAGTTGAACCGGTGACCAACGACGTAATCGTCGCGCGCGAAGACAACATCCTGCGCATCACGATGAATCGTCCGGCGAAGAAGAACGCACTGACCGGCGCAATGTATAAAGCCATGCAAGACGCGCTCGAATTGGCCGATCGCGACGAGCAAATCCGCGCCGTGCTCCTCACCGGCACGGATGGCGTGTTCACCGCCGGCAACGATATCGGCGATTTCCTCACCGGCACGCGCGACGAGAACGGCTCGCCGGCGCTGCGCTTCATCCAGACGATCGCGCTTTGCGACACGCCGATCGTCGCCGCGGTCGATGGCAATGCGGTCGGCGTCGGCACGACGATGCTGTTTCATTGCGATCTCGTCTATGCCGCGCCCTCGGCAAAATTCCGCATGCCATTCATCGATCTCGGCCTCGTGCCGGAGGCGGCCTCGTCGATGATGGTGCCGCTGAGTGTCGGCATGGCGAAAGCCTCGGAATGGCTCTTGCTGGGCGACGCCTTCGACGCACATGAGGCGCATCGCTGCGGTGTGATCAATCAGGTCGTGCCAGCGGGCGAACTCATCCAGACAGCCCGCAAAGCCGCCGCACGCCTCGCCGCAAAACCCGCGCAAGCGCTCGCCGCCACACGCCGGCTCATGCGCGGCGATCGCCAGGCGATCCGCGCGCAGATGGCGAGAGAGAGCGAGGCATTCGCCGCCGCGCTCGAGTCCCCTGAGGCTAAGGCGGCGTTCAGCGCCTTCTTGTCGAAAGCGAAGGCATAGCGGCGGTGCGCATGACTAACAAACCTCTATTCGGAAAATATCGCGGAATTGTTCTGAATAACGTCGACCCGATGCAGATCGGGCGCGTTCAGGTCCGTGTGCCGGATATTCCGAAACTTACTCAGGGCGCCTGGGCCATGCCTTGCGTACCTGTCGCCGGCATCAATAGCGGCATCTACGTGGTGCCCGCGATCGGCGCGGACGTATGGCTTGAGTTCGAGCAGGGCGACCGCAACCGCCCGATTTGCGTCGGGGGCTTTTGGAAAAGTGCCGGAGATGTACCGGCGCACTCAGGCGCCACAAGCATTGTGCTGCAGACGGCGGAGAGCGGGCTCGTGATTAGTGATCAGCCCGGGCCGAATGGCGGCATCCGAATTCGAACTGCAACGGGTGCGATGATCTCCATAAGCGATGCTGGAATCGTCATCGCGAACGGCAAGGGCGCCGTCATCAGCATGACCGGACCTGCGGTGGACGTGAATTCAGGCGCGTTGACGGTGATATAGAACGCCGTGGCGTCTCCCGTCCTGCACCTCGACGCCAATATTCGCTGCTTGCACGGCGGCGTCGCTAGGCCCATCGCGCCATTTCAGCGCGTGTTGGTTTCAGGCCAGCCGCTCGTGACTCTCTCGACCACGTACGCTGTCACGAATTGCGCGCTCGCCGGAACGCCGAGCCCGCCCTGTTCGGCAGGCCGCTGGCTTTCAGGCGCGACGCGGGTGATAGCCGGCGGCGCGCCGGTCGCCATACTCGCTGGGACGTCGGTGTGCATGCCCACCGGCACGCCGATGGTGGCTGCCGGAACCCAAACGCGGGTGCTGGCGGGCTGACGGTTCGACGCGTTTTCCACGCACCAGGAGGTGCGCGGGTTCCGCCGCTACTCCGCCGGCACGCGCGTCGAGATCGGCGCCGCGCGGCTCCGCGCCAAGAGCCGCTGCACGACGAACACCATCAGCGCGGCGAGCGTCAGGCAGACCGCCAAGAACAGCATCGGCTCAAGATCGCTGCCGCTCCAATCCTTGATCATCGGCACGACGTTCTGCGCGACGAAGCCGCCGAGATTGCCGACCGAATTGATCGCCGCGATGCCCGCCGCGGCAGTCGCGCCCTTCAAAAACGTCGGGGGCAGGCTCCAGAACACCGGCTGGCCGGCGAAAATGCCCGCGGCAGCGACGCAAAGCAGCGCGAATTTGATCGCGTTGCCCGGAATGATCACGCTGAGGATCAGGCAGGCCGCGCCGATCAGTGCGGGAATGACGATGTGCCATGTCGTCTCGCGCTTCTGCGCCGCGTGCCGCGGCACCCACCACAGCGCCAGCGCGACGACGATCCACGGGATGATGTTCAACAACCCGTTCGTCGTGTTCGACACGCCGAAGCCTTTGACGACCGTCGGTAGCCAATAACTCAAGCCATAGGCCGCAAGCGGGAAGCCGACATAAAGCAATGCGAGCAGGATGACGCGCTTGTCGAGCAGCGCGCGGAACGGATTGGCGTGCTCCGTATGCACGGTGCCTTCGCGCTCGCGCGTCAGCGTATCGGTCAGCCAATCGCGGCCGCTTTTATCGAGCCACGCCGCTCTATGCGGCCCCTCGGGCAGAATCATAAACACGACGCCGGCGAGCAGCACGGCAGGGCCGCCCGTCGCCAGGAACACCCATTGCCAGCCCTTGAAGCCGAGCGTGCCGTCGAGATCGAGCAGCATGCCGCCGATCGCCGCGCCGACGGCGTTCGCAATCGCGCTGGCGATCATGAACCAGCCGATCATGCGGCCGCGATGCTCCTGCGGGAACCACAGCGTCAGGGCGAAGAGGACGCCGGGAAAGAAGCCCGCCTCCGCCGCGCCGAGCGCGAAGCGCAGCATATAAAACATCGTCGCGTTCTTGGTGAAAGCCAGGAGCAGCGTGACGATGCCCCAGGTCAGCATGATGCGCGCGAACCAGACGCGCGCGCCGACCCGCTCCAAAATCACGTTCGAGGGCACTTCGAAGAGGAAATAGCCGATGAAGAACAGCGACGCGCCGAGCCCGTAGGCAGTCTCGCTCAAGCCCAGATCGCCGACCATTTGCAGCTTGGCGTAGGAGACGTTCTGCCGGTCGATATAGGCGACGAGGTAGAGCAGCATGAGCAGCGGCATCAGCCGCCAGGTGATCGTGTTGATCGTGCGCCGGCCGAGCGCGCTGTCGGCGCCCGCATCTGCAGCCATCGTCATGGCGCGTCTCCCTGAGGCTCGGCTCTTTGCGCCGGGAATGCCGGCGCGGCCCTAACCAAGACTTCAACGAGCGGCAGCACGGGTTGGTTGCCGTTTCCCTCGCGGCTTCAGGCGCGGATCGGCGCGGCTTGTTTGCGCCGGCGCAGCGGCCTTGCGGCGAGATGGGTCAGCCCGCCGCCAAGGAGGAAGCCGACGAGCCCCGCGATGATGCCTTCGCCGGTCACCGGAATGCCGGGCTCGAAGGTTTGATAGGCGCCGCGCGCGACGGTCGGGTCGAAATCGCCGGCCAAGATAATCAGGCGCGTAACCGGGCCGGCATTGGCAAAGCCTTCGCTCTGGCGCTGCAACCGGTCACGGCGGGCGATCGTGTCGCGCATCTGGCCGCCCTGCTGTTGAACAAAGCGGTCATCGGCTTTTTGCAGCCGCGAGACGCCCTCGTCGCGCGTGATGCCGGAATGCGAGGCACTCGCATCATAACCGGCGACCTGCGCGTTCAATTCATCCAGCGCGCCGCCGAGGCGCTGGCGGTATTGCTGCGCGAATTCAGGCAGCTGCGAGGCGACGACGGCAAAAACGAAGCCGATGAGCAAGGCGATGCGGCGGGCGAACATGGGTGCGGGGGTCCTAGGGCCAGGGGATAAGTAGCGCCGCAAGTGAAAGGTTCAGCCTCGAACGATTGACACTCTAGGCTTATCATGGCGAGTATCCGGGACTTACTACGGCGGCTGAGACAGTCCGGCGCGGTACTATTGATTTGTCTGACAGCTTTCGTCGGAACAGTTGTTTGTGCGGCAGGGAATGAAGCTGCCTTTCATGTCATAAAAGGCGGGATCGCCACTAATACTAGTAATAGCGACGCAAAATCGTACGAGATGGAACTCCTCAAATACATCACGATAGGTAGCTTGGCCAAAGATATAGAAGGGTTTCTTCATATCTCTATAGGTGCGGATATTTGGCGGACTAATTCGACAAGCGGGAATGAGGGCTTCACCTTTCGGCAGCAAGGGCCACTTATAAGGTTCCTGGTCGGAGACCCAGAGCAAATTCGGCTCCACATCGGAGCATCCGGAGGATATAGTCAGGTTACGAGCCTCGCTGTTCCCACCATTCACCCACTTCATCGGGATTATAAAGGCATAAGGCTCGCCGAACGGACTATAAGCCGCGCTCAGGGCTGGCTCACTTACGCTTACATACGCACGCTGCCCGGCGCGGGCAGTCTGGTCAGTCTTATAAAGCATCCAGAACTGCAACCCGAGAACAACTACAGTGAGGGCCGTAGAGATGGCAAGAATATCGTCTCGATGAGATTTGACGATAGCTATGATTTTCGCCATCACCGCGAGAAAGCGATTTTCTGGTTTGGGGCAGCGCTCATCTTCATTGGCGCGTTGCTCTGTCTCGCCGCCGTCAGCCAAGAATCCCCCTTGTGGTAAGCGTTGGCCTTGGCCTGCGCTCTTGGCTTCGCTCTGCAATTTTTAACGTTCGATAAGGCCCTAGCATCCCTCAATCGCCGTCTTGAAAATGTCCGCGTTCTGCCGGTTATTATACCGAAATGGGAACTCGGCAACATGAGGGTCATGTATTTGCGGCTGACCTTGTGGAACGAGCCGACGATCCCGCGCTTGAAGATGCTCCAAAAGCCTCAATAGTGTTCGTGTGGACCGCGCCGATAACATACTGCCGCCCCGAGTGATTGACGGTCCTGTGAGCGTATTCGAACAAGTCGCTATAGGCCCCGCTTTGGTTGATCGCGAGCAAGCTCACCTTCTCGGAAACAACATCCCGAAGTAGCTCTGGGGATTCGAAGACTGACCCACGCGCCATTAGCTACTCCGGCAGCTCCACCAGCCCCGCCGCGCCTGACGCGGCCCCGAACAACAGCCGCTTCCCCTTGGCATCCCACGCCAGCGCCGTGATCGCGGACGTATCCTCGCCTTCGCGGGGACCGCGCACCAGCACTTCGACATTGTCCTGCAGCCGCGCGAGCATGATCCAGCCGTCCTCGTAGCCGATCGCGACGATGCCGACCTTCGGATGCAAGGCGACGCGCGTAACTTTGGCGTTGCGCACGCCGCATTCGCGCGGCGAGCGGCCCATCGGCCCGTCGCGGGTCCCGAACGGCCAGACGATGCAGGCCTGCGCGCCCGACGTCGCGAGCCAATGGCCGTCGCTCGACCAGGAGAGCGAGCGCGTCTTGCCGGGATAGCCGGACATGCGCATGTGCTTGCCGTCGGCGAGACGCCAGCCATGCATCGTGTTCTCCTGCATGGTGGTCAGCACGAAGCGCCCGTCGGGCGAGGTCGTCACATCGATATGCGAGCCCTTCCATTCGAGCACGTCCGGCGCCGCCGAGGCGTTCGGGAACCACAGCGACACGCCGTTATAATGCGCCACCGCAACCCGGTATCCCTTCGGCAAAAATGCGAGGCCGCGGACGGTCGAGGGCGCCTCAAAGGTTTTTACGTTGCCCTTGCTGTCGCGGGCGCGAACCCTGCGGCCCGCCGACCAGGCGATCGCACCGTCGCGCGCGAGCGCCAGCGCGTCGATCCATTTGCCCTGCTCGTTGGCGATGTCCTGCGCGCGGCCTTCGATGTCGGTCGCAACCACGCGGCCGTCATCGCCGCCGGTGACGAGGCGCTTGCCGTCGCTCGCCGCGACCAGGATCGCGCCGTCGGGATGGGCTGCGATGCGCTGCTCCTCGCCGATATCGGCAAAGAGCACGTTGCCGTCCGCTAGCGCCAGGGCCGGCGTGCGGCCGAGAAACGCCGCCGCGACGGCTTCCGCGCGGGCATTGATGGCGGTGATGGATTCGCTAAGGGAGGTATCGCTCATGCGCGCGGCAAGAAACGCGGCGCGCGCCGATTAGGCAAGTGGCTCAAAACACCGCATCAAGCCTGCGCGGCGACGACGCGGATCGACATATCGGGCAGGCCGTCGATCTTGCAGAGCAGCACGTCGTCCTTGACCACCGGTCCGACATTTTCGGGCGTGCCGGAATAGATGATGTCGCCCGCCGCCAGCTCGAAAGCGGTCGAGAGCTGCGCGATCTGCTCGGCGACGCTCCAGATCATCTGGCTTAGATCGGCGTTCTGGCGAACCTTGCCGTTCACCGCGAGCGAGATCGCGCCTTTTTGCAAATGTCCGACCGTGGCGACCGGATGAATCGGTCCGATCGGTGCGGAATGATCGAAACTCTTGCCGATCTCCCACGGCTTCTTCTGGTCGCCCATTCCACGCTGCAGATCGCGCCGCGTCATGTCCAGCCCGACCGCATAGCCATAGACATGATCGAGCGCCTGATCGACGGGGATGTTGCGCCCGCCTGATTTCAGCGCGGCGACGAGTTCGACCTCGTGGTGATAATTTTTCGTCAGCGAGGGATAAGGATGATCGCCGACGCTGCCGATCGCGACGAACTGGATCGCGTCTGCCGGTTTCTGGAAGAAGAACGGCGGCTCGCGCGTCGGATCCGAGCCCATCTCACGGGCATGCGCTTCATAATTGCGGCCGATGCAATAGATGCGGCGCACCGGAAAACCACGCTCCTCGCCGACGACAGGAATCATCATTTGGGGCAGCGGGAAAAGCGGTGCGATCGGTTTGGCGGCGCTCTGCGCCTGCGCTTGCGTTCCGGCGAGCGCAAACCCGGCAGCGGCGCCGGCGGCAGCACCGGCGAGCGCAGTACGGCGATCGATTCGGGTCGTCATGGTTTCCTCCCACGAGTGTTTCCTGGTCGCTAAACCACGTCAGGCCGGACGCGAAGGCTGCGCGCTCTCGTCCTTTAGTCGAAAGCCGCTCCACCGCCGGCGTTTGGTCCCGACGACCGGGCGATCACGAAAAACGCAGAGTCAGGCCGGAGCCTGACGCTCACGTTGTAGAGCTGCCAATGCGGTCAGTAGATCGCGCTGAGTGTCGCCGGGCTGTCCATCATGACGGTGCTGCCGCGCACGTTCTGCCACACCGCCGCAACGACCTGTTTAGTCATTGTCAGCGGCACGCCGATGACCAAAGTCGTCGGTATGCGGTTGTTGCCATTCTGCACGGAGTAGCTGAAGCCCGCGACCGGAGCCAGCTGCTTTCCATTGACGGTAAGGGCGAACATGCCACCCGGATAGTTGTTCCCAGTCGCGTAAGGATAGGGCACGTTCAGCGTGACGATCGCCATCGCGCCGACGCCTTCCGGAAGCTGGAAGGAGAGGCCGGGGATGGGCACGTACGAAGTCGAATTCGTGGAATGGGTTCCACTTGTCTGCGCATACAATGAAGCCATCACTCGTTCTCCCTAAAGTGAGGTGGGGCCTGAGTATCGACGAAAGGTTGCGTGGGCACAATGGCGATTGTAGCGTTGTCGCGCGGGCGGCTTACGCTCCCTGCGCATCTGCCGTATTGTGACGCGCAGGGAAATCATTCTTTCGGGGGGATACGCCATGGCGCCGACAGAACTCTCGGCAATTGAAACAACGACGATGAAGAAAGTCGCCTGGCGCATTCTGCCGCTCGCCATCGTCGCTTATTGCGTCGCGTATATCGACCGCTCGAACGTCGCGTTCGCGGCGCTGACGATGAATAAGGATCTCGGCCTCAGCGCCTATCTCTATGGCTGGGGCGCCGGCATCTTCTTCTTCGGCTATTTCATTTTCGAAATTCCGAGCAACGTCATCCTGGAAAAGACCGGGGCGCGCATCTGGATCGCCCGCATCATGCTGACCTGGGGCATCATATCGGCAGCCTCGGCGCTTGCCGTCGGCCCGGCGAGTTTCCTTACGATCCGCTTTCTTCTCGGCGCGGCGGAGGCCGGGTTCTTTCCCGGCATGATCCTCTACTTCACCTACTGGTTTCCCTCGGCCTATCGCGGTCGCGCCATCGCCGCCTTGTTCTTCGCCCAGCCGATCGCCAACGCGCTTGCATCGGTCGTCTCCGGCGCCATCCTGGAAATGAACGGTTTCCTCGGCGTCAAGGGATGGCAGTGGGTGTTCATCCTCGAGGCATTGCCGGCAATCATATTGGCGGGAATTGTGCTTTGGGCGATGACGGACCGTCCGGCGCTGGCGACATGGCTCGCGCCGGATGAACGGGCCTGGCTCGACGCGCGTCTCGAAGCCGAGCGGCGCGGCGTCGAAGGCCGCCACAAACTATCCCTGATGAAGGCGCTCGGCGATCCGCGCGTCCTCGCGCTCTCGGCGATCTACCTGATGAGCGTCACCGCCAACTATGGCATCACCTTCTTCATGCCGCAGATCGTCAAAGGCATGGGATTGTCGAACCTGATGACCGGCTTCGTCTCGGCTGTTCCCTACGTGATCGGAATGATCGGCCTGGTGCTCTGGGGCTGGTCGTCCGACCGCAGCAACGAGCGGCGCTGGCATCTGATCGTCGCCTCGATCGTCGGCTGCATCGGGCTGGTCTGGGCCGGATGGTTCGGCCCGTCGTTCTGGGCGCTGCTCGGAATGGCGATGGCGGTCGTCGGCATCTATGGGTCGCGCGCCTCGTTCTGGCCGATGCCCTCGATGTTCCTGACCGGCACCGCCGCCGCCGGCGCGATCGCGTTCATCAACGCGACCGGCAATCTCGGCGGCTATGTCGGCCCCTTCATCGTCGGCTGGATCAAGGATTCGACGAACAGCTTCCAGATGGGGCTGTACTTCCTCGCGGCCTGCTCGCTGATGGCGAGCGTGATCACTTTTTTCGCGACGCGGGCGTCGCGCGGACCGGCGGTCGCCGAAGCGCCCGCCGAGTAAGCCGCGAGGTGCGGCGGTCTCATTGCTGCGATTTCACTGCTGCGAGAAGTTGGGCCCCTTGGGATCGACGAGATCGGTCGAGACCGGGCCCATCCCGGTGATCTGGATCACCGCCTCCTCGTCGCGCGAACCGTCCCAGTGCACCGCGCCCGCCGGATGCATCATGTAGCCGCCGGCCTTCAGCGGCACCGCCTTGCCCGGATCGAAATCCTTGCCGGTGCCGGTCCACCACGTGCCCGACACAACAACAACATGGCGGTCCTGCGCATGCGTATGCGGCCGGCTCATCATGTTCTTCGGCCAATGGATGCGGATGACATAGATGCCGGGCTTTGTCGGATCGCCGTAAAGCACGGCGCTCGCCGGGCCGATGCCGAACGGGCTCTTATATTGCTCCTGCCCAGGCGAGATGCGGATGAAGCCCATCTCGTCTTTTTCCGCCAGCGCCGGGGTCCCCCACAGCACGAGCAGAGGAACCGACAGACAAAGCGCCGAAAGCGCGACAAGTCGTTTCATTTGTTTCCTCCCGTTTTGTTTGAGCAGACTAGGAGGCGGGTTCGCGCCGGGCAAGCGCGTGCCCGTCTAGGTCATCGTTGGCAGACGGAGCAGAAGAAGGTCGAGCGCCCCGATTGCACGATCCGCCGGATCGTGCCGCTGCAGCCCGGCGCCGGGCACGGCTCGCCCTCGCGGTCATAGACGCGAAAGCGGTGCTGGAAATAGCCGAGCGTGCCGTCTGTCTGGCGGTGGTCGCGCAGCGACGAGCCGCCGGCCGCAATCGCTTCGTTCAGCACTTGCGGGATCACCTCGGCAAGCCGCTGCGCCCGATCGCTCGGCCCGCCATTGCGGCGTGCAAGCGTGCCGGCGGCGCGGCGTGGCGACAGGGCCGCGCGGTGCAGCGCCTCGCAGACATAGATGTTGCCTAAGCCCGCGATCAGCCGCTGGTCGAGCAGCGCCGCTTTCAGGGGCGCCGACTTGCCGGCAAACAGGCGGGCGATGAGCGCGCCATCGAGTTCGTTGCCGAGCGGCTCGACTCCCATTCCCACAAACAACGGATGGGCATCGAGTTCGGCGCGCGGCACGATCAGCATGAAACCGAAGCGGCGCGGATCGTTGTAGGTGATGCGCGCGCCGTTTGACATGTCGAAGACGACATGATCGTGCACCGCGGCTGACGAACGCGGGCGATGGAATTTTCCCGGCCTGCCGGAGCTGGCGCGTATCTCGATGCGGAACGACCCGCTCATGCCGAGATGCATGACAAGCACGTCGCCGCCATCGAGATCGGCAAGCAGGTATTTCGCCCGGCGCCCGAGCGCTTGGACGCGCCGGCCCGTGAGCCGCTCGGCAAAGCGTTCCGGCAGCGCAAAGCGCAGGTCCGGGCGGCGTTGCTCCACCTTAGCAAACCGGGTGCCGGCCATCGCCGGCGCGAGGCCGCGGCGCACGGTTTCGACTTCGGGAAGTTCGGGCATCGGCCTTGGCTATGCGGGCAATCGGCAGAAGTCGCCGTTGCCTCCTATTTTGGCAACCCCTGCCGCGCTTACGGCTCGGCTTGCCGTCTACCGCTGCCTCGTGCATTTGGGGGCGCGCGTTGCCGCGAACGGCAGGCATTCGGCGCGGGGTTGGGCGCGCGGCTTTCGGACCTTTATGAAGCGCATTCTCGAATACGTTTGGCCGGTTGTCGGTCTCGTCGCCGTCTGCGCGTCCGTCTACCTGCTCTATCGTGAATTCCGCGGCGAGTCCGTTGGCCCGCAGGTTTGGGCGAATCTCAAAGCGATCCCGCCGCACCGCTATGCGTTGGCGGCGTTGGCGACTCTCGGCGCGTATGCGGCGCTTGCCTGGTACGACCGCATCGCGCTCATCCATTTGCATGTGCGGCACATTTCCTGGGTCTTCATCTCGCTCTGCTCGTTCACGACCTACGCGCTCTCGCACAATATCGGCGCCTCGGTTTTCTCGGGCGCGATGGTGCGCTACCGCGCCTACACGTCGAAGGGCCTGTCGGCGACCGAGATCGCGGTTCTGGTCGCGCTCTGCTCGTTCACCTTCGGCCTCGGCACGGTGCTTCTCGGCGGCATCGTGCTGACGTTCGCGCCGGAGGAACTCGGGCGGCTGCACGGCCTGCTTCCCGCGGTCCTGACCAACCAGACCATGGCCAGATTCATCGGCCTCGTCTGTCTCGCCTTCGTCGTGCTTTACGTGCTCGGCTCGGTTCTGCGGCTGCGGCCGCTCGTTCTCGGCGGGTTGCGGCTCGAATATCCCCGCCCCGCAGTGACGATCCGGCAATTATGCGCCGGACCGTTGGAGCTCCTCGGCGCCGCCGGCATTATTTATTTCGCGCTGCCGGAGGCCGGAAACCCCGGCTTCTTCGTTGTGCTCGGGGTGTTTCTCGCCTCCTTCACCGCCGCGCTCGCCTCCAATGCGCCGGGGGGCCTTGGTGTCTTCGAATTCTTCTTCATCAAGGCGATGCCCGGCATCGATCAGTTCAAAGTGCTCGCAGCGTTGCTCGTATTCCGGCTTTTCTACCTCTTGATCCCGCTCTGCTTTGCGATCGTCGTCGTGATCATGTTCGAGCGGCGGCGCCTGAGCGAGGTTATCCACGCGCATCACGAAGAGCACGCGCATCGTTCAGATGCGCCGCAAAACATTCAGGTTGAGAAAACCGGCACCGGGAACTGAGGCTTGGATTACATCCGGTATTGCTGAATGCGGGTCGTGCGCAGACCAGCAAGCCCATGCTGATCGATCGACATCTGCCAGCTCAAGAACTCATCGACGGTCAGCGTATAGCGATTGCAGGCTTCGTCGAGCGACAGCAGGCCGCCACGTACCGCGGCGACGACTTCCGCCTTGCGGCGAATCACCCAGCGTTTGGTCGAAGCAGGCGGCAGGTCGGCGATCGTTAGGGGACTGCCGTCAGGCCCGATGACGTACTTCACTCTCGGCCGATGGACTTCCGCCATATTGAACTCACGCACTCGACTGACCAACACGCGTGAAGGCTAGCGTTGTCTCGTTTAAGATTTACCTAAGTAGAAGTTTCGGATTGGTGCTCAAAGTCTTGACGAAACATTGCTATCCCGCTCGCTGGGCGCGCGCGGTAACCTTTCTGTACCTCTTCGAAACACGAGGGAAAGGTTCGATTAACCATGTTTGTGCGCCGAAGCCGGCGCGTGAGTGGCAGCCGATTCAGTCGACGATCGCCTGATAGACGAGCGCGTTGATCTTCTGGCGGTAGTACCAGCGGATCGGCCCCGGCGCCGCGGAGAGATAGACGACCGCGAGGTCTTCCCTTGGATCCGCCCACCAATCGGTGCCGCTTGCGCCGGGCCAGGAGAATGAGCCAGCTGAGCCCATCATGCGGGTGACGCCGCTCGTCTGCTTCAATGCGAGCCCGAGGCCGAAGCCGAAATCGGCGCGTGTCGGATCGGCATTGCCGACGAGGTTTGTCACCCTCGGTCCAAGCTGGTCGGAGAGCATGTACTCGATGGTCTTGCGCCCGAGAATGCGCGCCTCGCCGCTCTGCCCGCCATGCATCAGCATAAGCGCGAAGCGCAGGTAATCGGTCGCCGTCGATGCGGCGCAACCGCCGCCGCATTCGAGATCGAGCTTCTGCGTCAGCACCGGCGAAATGCTCTGCGGCTTTCCCGAGACCGGATCGTTAGGCAGCGCTTTCGCATAGCGCGCGACCTTCTCCGGCGGGATGTAGAAACCCGTATCGTTCATGCCGAGCGGCGCCCAAAGGTTCGCCTGCAAATATTGGCCGAGCGATTGGCCGCTGATCTTCTCGATCAAGAGACCGAGGACGTCGAGGCCGAAACCGTAGTCCCAAACCGCTCCGGGCTGATGCAGAAGCGGGAGCGACGCGAGCTTGTCGAGGAACTGCTCACCGCTCATCCCCATGGCGATGCCCGCGCTTCCTTCCGGATATTGTTTATGCACAAGCGTCGTACCGCGCCCGCCATAGATGAGGCCGGACGTATGGCGCGGCAAATCCTGAATAGTGATCTTGCGCTGCGCCGGCACGGTTTCGCTCGTCGGCTCGCCTTGGGCGTCGCGCGCGGCGACGCGCATATCGGCAAACTTCGGAAAATATTTCGATAGCGGATCGTCCATCAGGAGACGGCCCTGCTCATAAAGCATGAGCGCGCCGACCGTCGTCATCGGCTTCGTCATCGACGCGATGTTGAAGATCGTGTCGGTGGTCATCGGCACGCCCGCTGCCTTATCGCGCCAGCCATAGGCATCGAGCGCAACAAGCTTGCCGCGCCGTGCAATGGCGATCACGCCGCCCGGCGTCAGGCCGCGGTCGATGTCCTCCTTGAGCGCCGCGCCGATGCGCGCCAGGCGCTCGGATGACATGCCGACATCTTCCGGCTTTGCCCGCGGCAACGGATCGGCGCCGGTCGCCGGCGCCTCCGCCGCGACGGCAGCAAAGGAGATCAGTAACGACCCGATAAAGGCGGCAAGTCCGTGACGCAGGCTCATGAGGTTTCCCCGATATGCTTGTTGTTGTTTATGTCCGCGGCAGGAACTTCACCGCCGCGATGATCGCCGCAATGACAACGATTGCGAGGATCGCGTAGACGATGAGCGTGGTTGGGCGCCCCGGCGCGCCGCCCTGTCGGCTACGATAGGCGTAAGCCGGCCGATCGCCGGCCTTGCCTGTCGCGGAGGGTACATCGGGTCCGCTGCCGGCGAGCGTCGATTCGGCGAGGTGGCGATAGGTTGCAAGCCGGCGCGGCGTTGCTTCCCCGATAATATAGGCCAAATTCTCCTGCTCGCTCGGTTCGCGGCCAAGCGCACGCTGAAACGCCAAAAGCCAATCGAGCTTGTTCTGCTTGTAGATGGAATAGGCCACGAGCCCGACAATATCTCCGTCGGCCTTCACAAGACTGGTGAAGACCGGATTGCGGTCTCCATCGTCGGCAGCATTGAAGCCGGAGGCACCCGCCTCGGAATACTCGCTGCCGATCGGCCGCACGCTCGTGGCGTCGCGCGCACCCAAATCATCGTTCTCCATACCCGCCGCTCCTTGGATTTTTGACCAGCCTCTCGCCTCGGCTTGCCGCAATCTAGCCAAGGCGGGCGGGCTTAGCTACCCGGCGTTTCCGTCGGCGTCGGGCCGTTCATCTGTGAACAAGCACCCCCACCAATCCGGCATTGCTCCCTTTCCGCCGCGAATCCCGCTAGAGGAAGGTCCGACAGGCCGAGGGCTCGGTACGAGAGAATGAAGCGGCCACATTACAGGATCGAATCGCGGTTCATCGCGAATGGTGCCGGACCGGTCGCCGGGGTCGATGAGGCGGGCCGTGGTCCGCTGGCCGGCCCTGTCGCCGCTGCAGCCGTGATTCTCGATAAACGCAAATTGCCACGCGGCGTCAACGATTCGAAGGCGCTAGACCTGGAGACACGCGAGGAAATCTACGAAGAGATCATGTCGCGCGCGCTCGCCGTGTCCGTTGCGTTCGGCGCGGTGGCCGAGATCGACACGATCAACATCAGACAGGCGACGCTTGCCGCCATGCGCCGCGCCTGCGCGGGCTTGTCGCTGCGCCCCGGCTACATCTTAATCGATGGTTGCGATTTTCCCGATCGACTCGCCTGCCCCGGCGAAGCGATCGTCAAGGGCGACACAAAATGCATCTCGATTGCAGCCGCCTCGATTGTCGCGAAAGTCACGCGCGATCGGTTGATGCGTCGGCTCGCGCATCATCATCCCGTTTACGGGTTCGAACGCCATTCCGGTTACGCGACGGAATTTCATGTCGCGGCAATTATCGAGAACGGCCCATCGCCGTTCCACCGCATGAGCTTTTCGCCGTTTCGCGCCGCTGCCGAGTAAGACTGCTTAAGACAGTGTGAACGCGGACGCTGTCCCAAATTCGTTCGAAAAAGGGACGCTTCGCCCGCACCAAGCCTAACGCGACCTTTACCGCATCGAGCGCATCTTCAGCGTCGTTGAGTTGCGTCTGTCGGTATCGAGTTCATGCGTATCGCTCATGCCGGAGTCGCCGGCGCGAAGTCCCATGTTCAGGTCACGCGTAATGGGCCTTCGACGCGGCGCTCCGGCGAGCATCTCGCTCCCGCTCAAACAGCGCCGCGCAACAAGATTTTGCGCGGCGACAGCGTTGAGGTGATGCGCGCGCTTGCCGCAAACAGCGTCGACCTGGTTTTCGCCGATCCTCCCTACAATCTGCAGCTCGAAAACGCTCTGTCGCGTCCCGATCAAAGCCGTGTCGACGCCGTTGATGACGATTGGGACAAGTTCGCGAGTTTCGCAGATTACGATTCGTTTACGCGCCATTGGCTCTCTGCAGCGCGGCGCTTAATGAAACCTGAAGCGACGATTTTCGTCATCGGCTCATACCATAACATCTTCCGCGTCGGCTCGATCAT
>JAXDNJ010000087.1:0-11806 GCA_034669505.1 Methylobacteriaceae bacterium | reverse complement strand
TAGCACTTACGGCAGATCGTCGGCGTGTTGCCGAGCCGCGACGACACGCGCTCGATCGCCGCCTTGATGTTCTTCTTGGCATGCGCCTGACTGTCGACGGCTTCGAACTCCGACAACGCCATGGCCGCGAGCACGGTGCCGGCCCAGGTGCGGAAATCCTTCGCCGTGATGTCGAGGCCGGTGATCTCGCGGAGATATTCGTTGACGTCGGACGACGTCACCTCACGCCGCTCCTTGTCCTCGTCGATATATTGGAAGAGATGCTGGCCAGGCAGCTCTTGGCAGGCCTTCACCACCTTTGCGACGCGGCGGTTCTCGACCTTCAGCTTCCACAATTTACCGCTCTTGCCCTTGAACTCGAAGCGAAGCTCCTTGCCATTTACATCGACGTGCCGATTGCGCAACGTCGTCAGCCCGTAGCTCTTGTTCTCCTTGACGTAATCCTCGTTGCCGACGCGGATCAGCGTCGTCTCAAGCAGATTGACAACCGTCGCGAGCACCTTCTCCCGGGTCAAGCCCGGCCGCTTCATGTCCGCGTCGATGCGCGCGCGAATCCTCGGCAACGCGCGGGCGAATTCAAGCATGTGCGCGTATTTCGTCGAGTCGCGGATTTCGCTCCAGCGCGGGTGATAGCGGTATTGCTTGCGGCCCTTGGCGTCGCGGCCGGTCGCCTGGATGTGGCCGCGCGGATCGGGACATATCCACACGTCGGTATAGGCCGGCGGAATGCCGATCGAGCGGATGCGCTTTATGACTTCGGGGTCGCGGAGGATCTTGCCGTCGGGATCGCGGTAGCCGAACCCCGTGCCGACCTTCTTGCGGGAAAAACCCGGCGCGGAATCGTCGATATAATGCAGCCCGGCGGCTTTGGCTGCCTGCTCTGGCTCCAGCGGGGCACCGCCGAGCTTGGCCGGATCGATATGTTCCATGTGTCGCGCTTACCCGTGGGGACTATTCACGCGACAATCGCGACGTAAGCGCCGCGGTTCCCTTCGGCCAGCGGGAGGGTTAGCGGCAAGGCTGCCGCCACTCTATGGCGCGGCTATGCTGCCTCGATTGCCTCTTCGTCGCAGACGACCTTCGCGGCTTCCGCGCTTTCACGGGCGACGTCGATCTTCAGCGCATGCACGGTCGAAGAACGCGCCGGCCTGCCCGCGGTATAGTGGTCGAAGAAGAGCTTCATCACGACCCTGACGCCGGTCTCGGTGATCGTACGCTGATCGTCGGTGTAGTATTGCGCCCCGTTCGCCGAGCCGGTGCACATCTCGTAGGACGGGAAGTAAGAGATGTTCGGCCGCGCCGATGCGACCTCGTCCGCGGCGCAGCGCAGCGCCGATTTCGTGTAGCTGTTCGACACAAGCACGTGGCGGTTCTCGTACGTTGCGATCATCGGCACCGGCGACACACTGACGATGATCTTCGACTTCGGATTGACGCTGCGCAGCCGGTCGGCGAAGTCGATGAAGTCCCCCGCGACCTCGTGCGGCCGCGCATTCTTGAAGAGGTATTCGTCCGTGTTGAACTCGCCGCCGGACACGCCCGGCGCGAGCTGCAAGGCGGCGCCGTCTTCTTTCACCAGCCATCCCTCGGTGAGGCCGAAGGTGAAGACGAAAACGTCGAGCTCTTCGAGCACGCGGCGCACGGCGGCGAAGTGCGGCTCGCGATCGGCGATGACCTCTTCCGGCGTCGCAAAACCCTCCGGGACGGCCTGCGGACGATAGGGGTCGACGTAGCGCCCGTCGGGCCGCCTCCAATATTCGAGCTTCGGCTTGAAATGGCCGTAGGCGCGATCGAACAGCTGGACCAGCTGGCGCGTCGTGTAGAGGTTGCCGTAGCGCGCGGAATAGACGCCGAAGCCCTGATCGTAGGCGGTGGCAGGCGAGAGATGCTCAGGCCCCTTCTCCGCGACGAAATAATGAAAGCCGCTCGCCTGCAGGCCCTGCGCGATGCGCTGTGCAAAACAGCTGCCGCCGGTCGCGACCTTGTCCGTCGGCATGATGCGGAACGGTACCTCGGTCATCGGATCGATGGCGAAGGGCGGCACGTTGGTGATCGACTTCCGCCAAAACCGATGGTCGGGAAGCGCGCGGTACGGGTTCAGCGACTCGGCCAAGGAAGTCTCCTCGTCTTCTCATAACGTTGAGCGCTCCGCGCTTACCTTGCGCCTGCGGCGGCGGTCGGCTAGGGAGCCGTGCGGGTTCGGTGTCAACGATTGCGCCAGTCTCCTGGCGGGGCCGAGACCATCCGGCCCAAATCGGGCGATCTCGCGACGAAATGCATTGATTTCCCTAGCACAGAGCCGATCGCCTAGTCTCTATGTGGCTGTCAAATCTCGACCGGCGCGTAATCGCCACTCTTAGGGATAAGGCGCTTCGCCGGGAAACACCCGGGCCGCGCATCGCTGTCCTCGGGAATTGCCACAGCCTCGACATCGCCTATGCGATGAAGCTCCTCAATGTGAACGCCATTGTTCATCGCTATCCGATTCAGACCAAAGCGAAGATTAACGGCAACATGCTGGTCCGCGCGCTTCGGACTTACGATCATGTCTTCCTGCAGCACTTTGGCGGCGACCTCGTCCGCGGCGCATCGTCCGACTTCTTAAGCCAGCAGCTTTCCAATGCGAGCGTATATCCGACATTGCTGTTCGGCGGATATCATCCGGATTCGATCTTCGTTTACGACCGCGCAAAGGGCGGTGCGTTCGTTTGGGGGCCGATCGGCCAGCATCATTCGGCGATCGCGTTGTTTGCCTACCGCACCGGATTTTCGGCCGAGGCCGCCCTGCGACTCTATGAACCCGAAGTGTTCGAGACGCTCGGTTATTTCGATCTCTGGGGAGCGGCCGGCGTGCAATTGCTGCAGAGCGCAAAATCGCACTCGCTCGACCTTCAGGCGGATTTCCTGCGTTGGACGCGCCGCGGCTGTTTTATGTATACGATCAATCATCCGAAGCCGCACGTCTTCTTCGACATCGCCCGCCGTCTGTTCGACGCTGCCGGCATAGCGATGGAGCCGGTGAATTTCGACCATTACGCGATCGACGACCTCGCGCGAGATGTCGTCTTTCCCGTCTATCCCGCGATAGCGGAGCATTTCGGCATGGAGGGCAGTTACGTCTTCAAAGCGGCGCAGCATTCGCCGGGCGGGCTGAATATCGGAAGCTTCTACGACCTTCCCGGTTTCCTGCGCGAATCCTATCGCGTCTATGCCCGCCACGATGCCAGCGATCTCAGCAACGAACGCGTGCAGGGCTGGCTGGAAAACCCGGAGATTTGCAGATTTTTGCAGGAGTTCGCAGCGGCGAAGGGAGGGTCTGCGGTGCTGCCGAAATCGCAGCACGCGAGATCCCCCGAGCTTGCGCCGTCGGTAGGCGTGGGATAGGAGCGACGCGATGAGTGGCCCGGCGCGCATCGCCCGCATGCGGCTAGGCAGCCTCAGACAATTTTAAAAGCGTCTTCGAAACTGATCTTCCAGAAGCGATGTTGCTGACCTCACTCGATCGCCGCGTCATAGGCAGCTTGCGAAGCAAATCGCTGCGGCGGCCCGGCGCGGGGCCGCGCATCGCCGTTGTTGCCAATTGCCAGAGCTTCGGCACGGCTTACGCGATGAAGCTGCTCAACCTTGATGCCACCGTCCACCGCTTCCCCGTCCTTTTTAAATCCTGGGTCGGCGTCAAGACACTGGCACGTGCGCTCAAGCTCTATGACTACGTCTTTTTCCAGCCCTTCGGTCCCGGTTATGTGCGTGGCGGATCGGCCGAGCCAATTCTCGAGGAGCTAAAGGACGCGGTCTTGCTCCCGACGAT
This sequence comes from Methylobacteriaceae bacterium, assembly GCA_034669505.1. Classification (GTDB taxonomy): domain Bacteria; phylum Pseudomonadota; class Alphaproteobacteria; order Rhizobiales; family Beijerinckiaceae; genus JAFASC01. Next base: position 7,998 of record JAXDNJ010000087.1, on the reverse strand, counting down.
CGTCTTCACCGGCTTCCATCCCGATCAGGTTTATGTCCACGATCGTACGAAGGCCGATGCGATCATCAATGGGCCGATCGGACCATATCATTCGGCACTTGCATTCTTCGCGCATGAAGCAGGCTTACCCGTCGATGCCGCGCTCCGACTCTTTAATCGCGAAGTGTTCGACACGGTCGGCTATTTCGACGTGTGGAATGGCGCCGCCGACGCTCTTATCAACGAGGGGCAGAAGTTCTCGCTCGATTTCCGCGAAGATCTCCTGCGTTGGACGCGTCGCGGCTGTTTCATGTATTCGAGCATCCATCCGAAGCCCTATGTGTTTTTCGACTATGCGCGGCAGCTCATGCAGAAGGCGGGTATTCCGACGAACCCGGTCAATTTCGACGATTACGCCGTCGACGATCTCGCGCGAGGCGTCGTCTACCCGGTCTATCCGGAAATCGCCGAATTCTACGGCATTCGCGGCAGTTATGTTTTCAAGGGTGCGCTTTTCTCGTTTGAGCAAGGTCTCGGCGAGTTCTGGAACCTTCGGGAGTTTGTGACGAGTTGCTATCGTGATTACGCCAAGTACCGGCCGAACCAGCTGACCAACGAGCGGGTCCAGGGCTGGCTCGACGATGGTGATATCTCCGGTTTCCTGCGTGGCGTCGCGCGGGCGGAGGGCCGGCCCGGCTCGGTCCTCCCGGCCGCAGGCCGCGGCGCCAGCGCTCTTGCCGCGGAGCCGAGCCTCGGCTAGCCGCCGGGCGGGCGCCCCGTGTTCCGCGTAAGGCCCGAGTGCCTCCGCAAGCTGGGCCATTTTTCGCCACCTTGTGTCTCTAGAGCGACACCCGTCCGGAAAGCGACCGGCGCGGCGTAAACGTTAACGACGCGTTAATCGTTTTGCGTCACGTTTACTTTCAGCATCGCCCGCCGGAAGGGCGCGGAAAACCGAGAGATCCAAGTTTGCAGAATAAGCGCTCTCGGTCGGTGTGGAAGTTTGCGCGTCTCCCGGCCCTGGCGGCGCCGCTTGCGGCGCTGTTCACGGCGCTTCTGCCCGGGGCGACCGAGACCTGCATCGCCAACGGCGACACCCGCACGATCTACCTCTTCCATTCGCATACGAAAGAGACGATCGCCGCGACCTACCGGGTCAACGGCCAGTACGATTCCGCAGTGCTCGACAAGCTGAACTGGTTCCTGCGCGACTGGCGCACCGACGAGCCGACCAAGATGGACCCGCGGCTCTTCGACGTGGTCTGGGAGACCTACCGGGGCGCCGGCGCCAACGCGCCGGACGACCCGGTCGTCGTCGTCTCGGCCTACCGCTCGCCGAGGACCAATGCGATGCTGCGCCGCCGCTCGCGCGCCGTCGCCGAGCATTCCCAGCACATGCTCGGCAAGGCCATGGATACGACCATGCCGAACATGTCGATGGAGACGGTCCGCGAGATGGGCATGAAGCTGCAGCGCGGCGGCGTCGGCTATTACGGCAACCAGAATTTCGTCCATCTCGACGTCGGCAGCGTGCGCTCCTGGCCGCGCATGTCTTTCGACCAGCTCGCCCGCCTCTTCCCCGACGGCAAGACGGTGCATCTGGCCGCCGACGGCCGCACCCTCGCCCGCTACGATGAAGCCCGCGCCGAGATCGAGGCGACCGGCGGCATCGCTCGCGAGGCGCCGGGCCGCGGCAAGAGCTTCTTCGCCTTCCTCTTCGGCGGCGGTCGCGACGAAGAAGAGGACGCGACGACGGAAGCCCCGGCGCCACGCCGCGGCTGGGCCGGCAACCGCACGCGACTTGGCGCGGCGCCCTCGCGCGGGGCATCGACGCAGGTCGCTTCGGCGGATGCGGATGACGGCGGCCGCAATCTGTTCGTCGCGCAGGCCTATCGTGGCGAGACGCCGCGTCCGATCGAGCAGGCCGAGCGCAATCTGCCGCGCGGCGAAACCTATATGGCGCCGGCGGCAGCCGCGCCGCCCCAGGCCGGCAGCAAGGTCGCCGCGCTCGAGCCGAAACAGCCGGCAGCAGACCAGAACGCCGAGCCGCCGCCGCAAATCGCCTTGCCGATGCCGCCGCGCCGGCCGAGCGAGCTTGCCACTGCCTCGATTCCGCTGCCGCCGACCCGGCCCGTGCAGCTCGCCAGCGTGATCGCCACGCCGGCCCCGCGACCGGTCGCCGCCTATGCCGCGGAGACGCCGCTGCTTGACGGCAGCGCCGCCATTCGCGGCCTGATTGAGACAGCGCAGGGCACGCGCGAGCCGCGCAAGGCCGGGCTGCCGAGCGTGATCACCGACGGCACATCGAAGCCCGATAAGGCGCCAAGCCAGTCCATGGCTCTTGCCTACGCGCCGGCGGGCGGCGCGACCCCGGGCCTCCGCGCCGTCGCGCTTGGCCGGCCATACCTCTCGAAAGAGGCAGTGGGCAGGACGGCGGATTTCGTCCCCGCGCGTCTTGATCGCTCGAACTTCCGGGCGCTGACCGGAAGCGCGCCGGCGGCCCGGATGACCACGCAATCCGTGCTCGGTCCCGCGGTCACCGCGCCGCGCGCGGCGGCCCGCGCCGACTTTGCTCTCTTCGCCGCGGCACCGTCGGCGGGCTACGTCACCGGTTTCGGCCGCGCCGCCACCGACCTGCCGTCAAACGCGTTCGCGGCGCGCGCCGTGAACATGGCGCGCGCCACGATCAACTAGTCAGCTCAGGCCTTCAGCCTTCAACGCTTCCTGCACTTTCGGCCGCGCGCCGACGCGCTCGAAATAGGTTTTGAGGTTGCCGAACTTCGCCATGTCGAGCTTTAGTGACTGCGCCCAGCGCAGCATGACGTAGAGATACGCGTCGGCGATGGTGAAATGGTCGCCCATGAGGTACTGCGTCCTAGCAAGCTTCTCGTCGACATAAGCGAACTTGCCGGCGAGATTCTCCTTCACAATCGGCTTGTAATCATCCGGCGTGTTCGGGCGGAACAGCGGGCTGAAGCTCTTGTGCATCTCGGTCGAGATGAAGTTCAGCCATTCCATCAGCTTGTAGCGCTCCTTCGTGCCGGCTTTCGGCGCGAGCTCGCTGCCGGGCGCGAGATCGGCAATGTACTGCACGATCGCCGGCCCTTCCGTCAGCACGTCGCCTTCGTCGGTCTTCAATGCGGGCACAGCGCCCTTCGGATTGATCTCGCGATAATCGCCGCCGCTCTGCAACGTCTTCGCCTTCAGATCGACCTGCTCGTAGTCCGCCGTGAGCCCGCCTTCGAGCAGGGCGATGTGCGGCGACAGTGAACAGGCGCCGGGCGCGAAATAGAGTTTCATCTTGCCTCCATTGGATGGGTGTGGCGCACGGATAGCGCAAGGCTCGCCGCGTGTCAGCCGTGGCGGGCGGCTCGACCCGCGAAGGCGATCCACGACGGCGGCGCGGCTCGCCGCCGCCTGACGGATTGTTGGAAGGCGGCGCTGTGCGCGATTCTATCGCTACTGGGCCCCACCTCCCCGGACGCATGGAGCGTGAGCGGAATGCGATCCGGGGTCCAGGGGGCGGATGCGCATTGCTCTGGGTCGCGGATCGCGCAACGCCAGGCAGTCTACGCCATTCCCGCGGTTTTGCTCATCGCGAGCTCCGAAAGCTTTTTGCCCGACTTTTGTCAAAATCTGCGAGCCGTCACGCAGAGAAAAGCGACAGACTAATTGGCCTTTTGCCTATTTCGGCGGAGTGGCCGAGGTAGCGCGATGGCTTCGGCGAAACTCACGATCTTCGTGCGCAATCTTGCACTTTGAATCGCACTGAACGCGCGGACAAGACGTTGAATCTGCCGATCTGGTATCGCGACGCGATCGCGGCGGCCGCGAGGCTTTATGTTTTGCGAGGAGTTGCGTTTGCTAGCGCGTTCACCGCGGCGCATAAGCCTTCCTTATAAGAGCGCGCTCAAGGAGCGCCATTGCTAACCTGCAAAAAAACCCCGCCAGGTTTTCAAACGGGGTCCCGGCGGGGTTCCTTCTCAACGGCGGCAGGGGACGCACGCCGTCGCAATCATCCTGACTCACGTCAGCGGGTGAAGACAAGCCTACAGGCGGCATATATGTGATTCGCGGTGATTAAAGAGTGCAAGTTGATCGCATGTGTTCAGCCCTCTAGCCAGTGCGTTACAGCTAATGCTGCTCCTAGGCGTCAAAACACCTCTCTTTAGCTCCGCAATGACGAATTGCGGGTACAAGAGAGCCGCACGACATACACAAATTGCGATCCGCACGAGCACAGTATAAGCTGCGCCCGTGAATAGTCGTCGGAGTTTCCATAGCTCACCCCCGGCCCAAAGCGAGCGACTGCTCAGCGCTTCCTATTGGGGTGAGCTGCGGCTCTTTCTTGAGGTCGCGAGAGCTAAATCATTTAATAGTGCTGCCAAGCAACTCAATCTCAGCCATCCGACGGTAGCGCGCAGAGTCCGGCGTCTCGAGCATCAAATGCGCGTTCAGCTTTTGCTTTCGACCGAACGGGGCATAACGCTGACGCGGCGTGGACAAGAGCTTGCTCAATTCCTGGCGAACTTGGATGAATCGCTTTACGCAATCACGACAGGTGTGCAGGAGGACACTCCGGATGCTGAAGCAACCGTCCGCGTCAGCATAACGAATGGACTTAATTCGCTCTTTCTCGCTCCCAGTTTGGAGGAATTCTCTGAAAAAAATCCGAACATCCATATTCATACGAAGAGTATCCTCAGCTTGAATGACGTCCGAGAGAACCAGACCGATATGATGCTGGCATTTGCCCCGCCGGACTCTCGCGCCGATCTCGTTGTCGAGAGGCTCGGAAGCATACATTATCGTCCGCTCGCTACCAAAACCTACGTAGCCATGTACGGCCTACCGAGCGAGGACAATCTGAACCGTCACAAGTTCTTGCAATCCTACCTTTACGAGTCGAACTCCGAAATGTGGGGGGATTGGAACGCGTTGGTCGCGAGGGGACGCGTTTCACATTATTGCGACGATACGTTCGTCTACGGCATCATGGTAAAGCGCAATCTCGGCATCGGGCTGCTGCAAACCTACCTTGCGGTGCACCGGGACGCGGTTCCGGTTGATCTCGGTGTACTTATCTCGATGCCTCTATATGGCATCGCGCTGCGAGAGAGATTGCGTTCGCGTCCGGTCCGGGTCGTTTTCGACTCGCTATGCGAACTGTTCAGCGAAAGGAACGAGTGGTTCCCGCGCGAGTTCAAACCCGAGGGCATGCCATCGAGCTTCGAGTCACTAAATCGCATCTTCGGGGAGCGACAGACGGCTTGAATCTATGTGAACATGCCTTTCGCGATATTTTGTGTTTCGTCAGAGTCGAATCTCTCGTTAAATGAAGTCGTCCGGAGCCCATGGCGGTGTTGTCCGGACACGAAAGGCACCTTTTCCCGCTACGGCTCCCTCCGTGGCGGGTTTTTTCTCGTATGCGTGATGCTCCAAACGGCTAAGGAGAATTGACAGAGGCGCTTGCCGATTCTCCGGCCGATGCCGAACTTCTCATTGGGGCGTGCTGGACACTGGGGGCGCAACGCGCAGATCGCCACTGTGCCTCGCTATGGAGAGCTTTACGGGATCAAGGAAGGAGACATCATTCCGGTTGAAAATGAAACGCCGCCTTCCTCACGCTGAAGCCGGATTCGGCATTCGAGCTTGGCCGCGCTCAATGAGGTCCTACCCGGCGATACGGCTTGAGCAGTCCATAGGGGTTCCGGATTGTTTCGCTTCGCTCGCAATGACGCGGCCCGGTCGAGCGTCTGAACAGGCGTCGAGGCCTGTTCAGACCAGCACTTCAGCGGCGAGGTGCCGGTCATGCTGAGAGCCTGAGAAGGCAACGGCCTGCCTTGCGCAATTCAGCGTTTCGACCTTCGCCTCAAGCTCCGGCAGCAATTCGTTGGCCGGGTCGAGCGCACGAAGGCGTTTGGCGGCGGCTTCCAGCCGCGAGACGCTCCGCCCACGTTCGAGTTGGTGATAAGCATCGAGGACGGTGCCAACGTCTTTGTAGCTTCCCATGATCGCCTCCCACTGTTCCAAGTAGTCTATGCGCTCCGAGCCAAGCGCGGTGGCTCGTTGGCTTGCGCCGACCTTGTGTTGGCCTGCGTCGACGGCACCCTGCCGGAAACTTCCAAGTGGAGGTGCCGCAAAGCTTGGCTGTTTTCATATAGGCCGCTGCGGTCTGTTGCAGAAGACACAAACGCCGGCAGCCGCTTGGCAATTGTGCTTGCGTCCTTTTTGAAGTCGAGCAGCATCAGGCTCAGAGGCTTCGTCAAAGTTGGATAGTGTCGCGGCGGACAAGCGAGCTTGAAACTGAGATAGCGGCGATAGAATGCCTGGTGCTCGGCTCGCACCGTGGCTGTCATTAAGTCGGCGTCGAAGTGGACTCCACCCATATAGGCCGCTCTTACCGTGACGAACGGAAGTTCCGGATACTCTCGAGCAACTGAGGGATTCACGACAAAGCGGTTTGGATCGACAACGATTTTACCCGCTGCAATTACGGGTTCTAATATTTCCGGGAAGGCGTCCAAAGCCGGCGAGACATGCGTGTGATCCGCGAGTAGATGAACGCGAATGGCGCTGACTAGTAGACCATCTAGATAAAACCCGAAATTCCAAGCATTGCCTGTCAGGTCGAAGCGATCTTCGAGCTTCTGGCTGTCGTTTGGTAGCACCGCGCCTTCCTTGACATAGGCTTCGTAGCGCAACCGCAGAAAAGCTTCGATGTCGGCATGTGTATAGGCTGGCCGGCACTCTATGCGATCGAGCAGCGTGCCCATGCGCTCCGCAAAAGTTGATTGCGGACCAGCTATTCTAGCAACGCTACTCATCCTAGGCCTCGTCCGTGCATCATCGCAATCGTGCATCCATTCGATTGGCGATGCTACGATAACCATTCGTTAACGTTAACCCCCAGGCAGGGATTCGGCTCCGCCGCATCGCCGAGGAATCCTTTCAGCGTTCAGCAAGAAACTTCGGTCACTTTCAACCACACACGTCTCTGCTCAGGCGATCACACGTCGCACAGAGTTGAATCGGTTGGATTTTCCAGAATGAGAAATAACTCGAATTTGTTTTCAGGCCTGAACGAAAGCAGCGGCCCGCAGATTCGCCCTAAAGTTGGGCAGCCGCTTGTTCTATTCGCCATCCTCGGCGCTGCAGCACTTGTGCTCTGCGGAACTCACTTTTTAGCCCTTACCGGCCTTCCTTATGCCTCGGGCTTGGGAACTGGCATCCTGTTAGCTCTGATATTGGGGTTGGGCGGTTTATATTGGCAGGAGCGTCGCCGGGCGGCGGTTCTGCTGCAGAAGCATGAGTCCCTGCTCCGCGCCACGGAACTCCGGTATCAGGAAAACTCCCGCCTCTTGGAAACCACGCTCGCTCACATGTACCAGGGGCTGGTGGTGGTTGGCGTCGACGGAAACGTCATAATCCACAACAAGCGTGCCGAGGAGTATTCGGGGGTTACCCACGAGCAATTTCGGTTTCCCGCGCCGGCGCGCGAAATTTTTCGAGAACAGTTGGTAATTGGGGAATTCGGCCCCGACGGATCGCTGATGCCGGAAGATGTCCGAAAGTTCTTTTTGGAGGGCATCGGTACGCTGCCCCGATCCTACATTCGAAAACGGCCAAACGGTACGGTCCTAGAAGTCCGTACCGAACCAATGCCCGGCGGGGGCATCGTTCAATCCTATACCGACATCACCGAGCTCGTGCGGGCCAAGGAGCAGGCCGAAGCCGGGGCGCGGGCGAAATCGATCTTCCTCGCCACGATGAGCCATGAAATCCGAACGCCGCTGAACGGCGTGCTCGGCATGGCAAGCCTCCTGCGCCAGGGCCAGCTGACGCCCGAGCAGCGCCGCAACGTCGATGCGATCACCAGCTGCGGCGACGCGCTCTTGCACATCATCAACGACATTCTCGATCTCTCCAAGCTCGAAGCCGGCATGATGGAGATCGAAAGCGAGGCCTTCGACCTGCCGCTTCTGATAAAATCGGCCGTCGATGTGACGCGCGGCGCGGCGA
>JAXDNJ010000086.1:0-111746 GCA_034669505.1 Methylobacteriaceae bacterium | reverse complement strand
GCGTGCACCAGCGCCTCGCCGAGGAGCTGGCAGAAGAGGAGGATGACGAGGGATTCAATCATGCCCGAAGTGTCGGGCCGGCGCGCGGCGTGTGCAATCCGGCAAAGAAAAACCCCGGCCGTTGCGACCGGGGTTCACAAGGCAACCGTAGGCAGCTCACATATGGCCGTGGCCGCGCTTGATGATGATCTTCTTCCCGCCGTGATGATGGTGATGCATCATCATGCCGTGATGGTGGCCACCTTTCTTGATGATTACGGTCTTCTCGGCGGAAGCCGGAACCATCGAGAGCGCGCCGAACGCCAGTAAGCTGGCGAGACTCACTCACGTTTTCTTCATCTTAGCGTCTCCGTCTGTTACCGCGGCCTGCAAACGCAGCCTTCGTATTTTGGTTTCGCGGCTAGGCTTAAGTCGAACCCGCGCTTTAGGCCTGCTCGTCCAGCCAGCCTTTCAGCGCGACGGCGTTGTTGTGGGCCTCGTCGCGGGCCGCGTAGAGCAGGGTGACGCGGCCGTGCCGCCGGCGGGCCAGGAGATCGCGGGCAGCGGATGCCGCCGGTTCGCGTGCGAGTTCCTTGCGGTAAGCCGCGACGAACTTATCCCAGCGCTCGGGATGGCCGTGGAATTCGCGCCTGAGTGCATCGCTCGGCGCCACGTCCTTCGCCCAGAGGTCGATCCTCGCGCCCTCGCGCTTCACGCCGCGCGGCCACAGGCGATCGACGAGCACGCGAAAGCCGTCATGATCAGCGGCCGGCGCGTAGATGCGCTTGATCTGGAAGGAGCCGGCCATCTTCGCTTCCCGCGTCTCCTCAAGCAGCGGAATCGAGCTTTTCGACGAGCATCGGAATCATGCCGCCGAGGTCGCCGGTGGTGAGCACCAGCACCACGTCATCGGGGTGTAGATGGGCAATGATGCTCGCCACATCGCCGGCTTTGTCGGCGCCGAGTTTTATCGCCGGCAGGCCGGTCTCAGCGATGCGTTCGACGATCTCGTCCTGCGAGACCTGATCGTGCGAGGCGGCGCCGTGACTCGGCGGCTGGTAGACGAAAACCTCCGCGGCGCCGTCGAACACGCTGTCGTACCAAAAGAGCGTATCGCGGCTGCGCCAGCTGAATGTGTGCGGCTCGAACACGATGACGAGGCGCTTATTGGGAAAGTGCAAGCGTATGGCGTCTATTGCGGCGCGCGACTTTTCGCGTGATGAGCCGAAGCCTTCATAGACCGGGATGGATGAGCTGCTGGTGAGCTTGTCCAGGCGCCGGATGATGCCTTGGTAGGATGCGAAAGCGGCGGCGATTTCGCGCGGTCTCGCCAAGCCTTTCTCGAGCAGCAAAGCGGCAGCACCGATCATGTTCTGGATGTTGTGAGCGCCGAGCTGCATCGTTTTCATCGGCTGGCGAATGCCGGGGCCGACGAGATCGAATGTGCTCTCCTCGCCGTACACGACATTTTGTGCGCGATAGGTGGCGTTCGCATCCGACAGCGCATACGCGATGACGCGGCAAGGCGCGGCGCGCGCGAGCGCCATCGCGTGAGGTTCATCGGCGCAGGCGACAAGCAGACCATTGGCGGGAAGATTTGCGACGAGCTGCTTGAACGGTGCGAGATAATCCGCGTGCGTCGGGAAGACGTTGACGTGATCGTGCACCGCAGAGGTCAGCAAGAGCGACCCCGGCCCGTAGTGCAAAAATTTCGCGCGTGGATCGGTATTGCTGGAGGGATATTCGTCGCCTTCGAGGATGAAGGGCGCGTCCGCGCCGAGCGCGGCATTTGAGGGCATGTTCTTCGGCACCGCGCCGAGGAAATAGCCGGGGTGCCTGCCGGCATGGACGAGCGCCCAGGCAAGCAGACTCGCGCTGGTCGACTTGCCGTAGCTCCCCGCCACGACGATGCGGTCGCGGCGCCTAATAACCTCAGCAAGCACATCGGGGAAGGAGAGGATAGGTTTGCCGCTGGCGAAGGCGGCGGCGACTTCGGGATTTTCCTGCGTCAGCTTGGCGTGCTTGCCGATGACGATTGCGTCCGCATCAGGTGGGATGTTTCCCGCCGCGTGGGGCGACGCCACGCTGATCCCCGCGCGCGGCAGGATTTCGCTCGCTGGGGGGTAAAATCCTTCATCCGAGCCGGTGACCGACCAGCCTTGCTCGCGGAGCAGCAGGGCGGTTGCCGCCATACCAATGCCGGCGATGCCGATGAAATGCGCTTTGCGCGACCCTGCTGCAGCTGCAACCACTCTCGACGCTTCCTCTCCGGAGGCCGATATTGTAGACGCACGGCCTTAACACGCGTCGAACGGACAAGGCATGATTTGGCTCGCCCGGCTGTTTTCCTGGTGGCACGGCGCCACGCTGAACACGCGCTTCTATACGTGGCGCCATGGCGAATTTGTCGGCCAGGACGAGCTCGGCAACAGCTACTACCGCACCAAGGGCGGCGCCATCCATCCGCAGCTTGGATTCCAGCGCCGCTGGGTCATCTACAACGGCATTAGCGACGGCTCACTAACGCCGCCCGACTGGTACGGCTGGCTGCATCACACGAGCGACGTGCCGCCGGTCAACGAGCGCTACGTCAAGCACGAATGGGAGAAGCCGTACGTGCCGAACATGACCGGCACGCCCTTCGCCTACCGCCCGCCGGGCTCGACTCTGGCCGCTGCCGCGCGCCCGCCAGCGACGGGCGATTATGAGGCCTGGTCGCCGGAATAGTGGGACGCCCGTGAGCGGACGCGATCACCATTACAAAGCCCGGACAATCTGGACCGGCAATCGCGGTTCCGGCACGTCGGGCTATCGCGATTACGACCGCTCCCATGTGGTCAAGATCGCCGGTAAGCCCGACATTCTCGGCTCCTCCGATGCGAACTTCCGCGGCGACGGCAGCCGGCACAATCCCGAGGACCTGCTCGTCGCCTCGCTGTCGACCTGTCACATGCTCTGGTACCTGCATCTCGCCGCGGAGGCGGGGCTCATCGTCACCGGGTATGAGGATGAGGTTGAGGGGCACATGCAACTCAGAGCCGACGGCGGCGGCGCTTTCGTGCGGGTAGTGCTGCGCCCGCGGGTCACGATATCAGGCGATTTCGATGCGGCGGCGGCGGCGGGCCTGCACCACGAGGCGCACGAGAAGTGCTTCGTCGCCAACTCGGTGAACTTCCCCGTCAATGTCGAGCCGGAAATTGTCGCGGAGGCTTCGGCAAGCGGCTGACGGCGGCCTTTATTCCGCCAAGCGGGCGCGCCACAAGCGGCCAACTGCCGGCCCTCCTGGATTCCCTAGACGTAGATGGCTTTCCCTCGACATCGCGCGTCCGCCGCAATCGCCGCGATCTTCGTACTTGGCGCCGGGGCGGCCCTCGCCGACCGGATCAAGCATCCGACCGCAGTCTTTGCCGGACTCGACAAGATCACAGGCCGCATCATCGCCTTCGAAGTGTCGATCGACGAGACGGTGCAGTTCGGCTCCCTGCAGATCACGCCGCGCGCCTGCTACACACGACCGCAGACTGAGGCGCCGCAGACCGATGGCTTCGTCGAGGTCGACGAGATCGTCATTGGCAGCGAGATGAAACGTATCTTCTCCGGCTGGATGTTCGCTGCGAGCCCGGGTCTGCACGGGGTCGAGCACCCCGTCTACGACGTCTGGATCACCGATTGTAAGGGCGGAACCGAGGTCATTCCGTCCCCGCCCGACACCACGGCTGAACTCGAGCCGGCGCCGCCACCAAACGCCATGGACGCAACGAAGCCGCCCCCGCCGCCGAAGCCGGGGACGGTGCCGCGCCGCCGCGTTGAGCCGCCGAGCGGGGAAGCGGGCTTGCCCGCGCCAGGACCCCAGCCGCTGCCAGGCTCGCCGGGTGCCCAGCCGCTCCCGCGCGGCCCCATCGAGGTGGGTCCGCCTCCCGGCGGGGGCGGCGGCTTCTTCGGCTCGCCGGCGCCTCGCCAGTCGGCCGGACCGCTGCCGCCTGCCGACATCCCGAACGTGCCGCCCCCGCAGCGGCGTCAGCCGGTGCAGCAGTTCTATCCAACGGGCCCTGTGGGCCTGCCGGATCCCGCCGGCCCGCGCTGATCAGGATTTCAGCGCGGCGAGCGCTTCCTGCCCGCGCATTGGCGCTGGATTGAACGCGCAATCGCGATCGGCCAGCGCACTCACCGCGTCCTCCAGAATCGCTTTGTATTTGATCCGCGGGACTTCGATCGCGCCGAGGCTCGCCAGATGCGGCGTGGTGAACTGCGTGTCGAGCAGCCGGAACCGTCCACGGCGCAAGCGCGCGACGAGATGCACGAGCGCGACCTTGGAGGCATCGCGTCTCCTATGGAACATGCTCTCGCCAAAGAAAGCGGCGCCGAGGCTCACGCCATAAAGCCCGCCGACGAGTTCGCCGCCGCACCAGGCTTCGACCGTGTGGACATCACCACGATCAAAGAGGGCGCGGTAAAGCCGGCGAATCGCGCGGTTGATCCAGGTCTGTCCGCGCTCGAGGTCAGGCGTCGCGCAGCCCTCGATCACCGCATCGAAATCGCTGTCGACCCGAATCTCGTAGCAATCGCTGCGGACGGTCTTGGCGAGACTCTTCGAGACGTGAAGGCCATCGAGCGGGAAGATGCCGCGCGCCTCGGGATCGACCCAGAAGAGATGCTCCTGCTCGGCGTTTTCGGCCATCGGAAAGAGACCGATCGAGTAGGCCTGGAGCACGAGATCGGGCGTGATTTCGGGAGGTTTCGTGGCGCGGGACATGCGGGAAGGTCCCGTCCCGCGCGCATTAGGTCAAGAGTGGTGCGATGTTTTGGTTGAGGGAACTTAAGCCGCTTTCTCGGCCTTCGGATTGGCGTGGGCTTCGGCGAGCTGCGTCAGCAGGGCGTCGGTCTTTTTCTCCTCTGCCAGCGTCTGGTCGAGGAGTTTCGCCGCGTCGCGCATACCGAGCTGCTGCGCCCAGGTCCGCAGCGTCCCGTAGCGCGACATCTCGTAATGCTCGATCGCCTGACCGGCGGCGATCAGGCCGGCATCGAGGGCAGGGCTGTCCTCGAAATCTTCCATGATCTCCTGGCCTTCCTCGATGATGCCTTTGATCGCATCGCAGGTTTTCCCCGAGGCCTTCTTGCCAAGGATTTCGAACACTTTTTCCAGCCGCTCGATTTGTCCGGCGGTTTCGTCGCGGTGCCTGAGGAATGCTTGCTTCACGTCTGCCGATTCGGCGGCTTTCGCCATTTTCGGCAATGCGCGCAGGATCGCCTTCTCGGCGTAATAGACGTCTTTCAACGTCGTCAGAAAGAGGTCGTTGAGTGTCTTCTCGGCCATAAGCGTACTCCGCATGGATTACGCTGAAGCAACAAAGGCGCGCAGCCGAGGTTCCCGGCGCCGCTGCTCATTCAATGAGTTTGTGCGTGGCAATTCTTACGGGATGGAGCTCAGGCGAGTTTCCGCCAAGAATTTCTCCAGCCAATGGATATCGTACAGCCCGTTCTGGATATCGGGATTGCGTACGAGCCGGCGAAACAGCGGCAGCGTCGTCTCGATCCCATCGACAACGAATTCGTCGAGCGCGCGGCGTAGCCGCATCAGCGCTTCGGTGCGGGTGCGGCCATGAACAATGAGTTTGCCGACGAGCGAGTCATAGTTCGGTGGGATGGAATAGCCCTGATAAACCGCGGAATCGACGCGCACGCCAACCCCGCCGGGCGGGTGGAAATAGGCGACCCTTCCGGGTGAGGGGCGGAATGTCTCGGGATTCTCGGCATTGACGCGGCACTCGATCGAGTGGCCCCAGAAACTCACCTCGTCTTGCGTGACCGACAACGGCGCGCCCGCGGCGATCCTGATCTGCTCGTTCACGAGGTCGAGCCCGGTGATCATCTCCGTTACGGGATGCTCGACCTGGATGCGCGTATTCATTTCAATGAAGTAGAATTCGCCGTCTTCGTACAGAAATTCGATCGTACCGGCGCCGCTATAGCCGAGGTCGCGCATCGCTTGTGCACACACCGCGCCAATACGGGCACGCTGTTCGGGATTGAGCGCGGGCGAGGGGCCTTCTTCCCAAACCTTTTGATGCCTGCGCTGCAGCGAGCAGTCGCGTTCGCCGAGATGGACAGCATTGCCAACTCCGTCACCGAGAATTTGAATCTCGATGTGCCGCGGCTTTTCAAGATACTTTTCGAGATAGACTGCATCGTCGTCGAAGGCGGCCTTGGCCTCGCTGCGCGCCGCATGCAGAGAGTTGACAAGATCGTCCTCGCGGCGCGCGACTTTCATCCCGCGGCCGCCGCCACCCGCCGCCGCTTTGACGAGAACGGGATAGCCGATCTCCGCGGCGATGCGCTTGGCATTGTCGTCGTCGTCGATTCCGCCTTCGGAGCCGGGGACGCAGGGGATGCCGAGGCGCTTCGCCGTCCGCTTCGCCTCGATCTTGTCGCCCATCAGCCGGATATGCTCGGGCTTCGGACCGATGAAGGTGATCTGGTGTTCGCCGAGGATTTCGGCAAAGCGGGCGTTCTCCGCCAGAAATCCGTAGCCCGGATGAAGCGCGTCAGCGCCGGTGATTTCGCAGGCCGACAAGAGCGCCGGGATATTCAAATAGGAATCGCGCGCCGGCGGAGGCCCGATGCAGACGGATTCGTCGGCGAGTTTCACATGCATCGCCTCGGCATCGGCAGTCGAGTGCACCGCGACGGTCGCGATGCCGAGTTCCTTCGCCGCGCGAAGAATGCGCAGCGCGATCTCGCCGCGATTGGCGATGAGGATTTTGTCGAACATTTATTCGATGATCAGAAGTGGCTCGCCGTATTCGACCGGCTGTCCATCCTCGACAAGTATCGCGGTCACCGTTCCCGGCCGCGGCGCGACGATCTCGTTGAAGGTCTTCATCGCCTCGACGAGCAGGATTTTCTCGCCGGTTTTGACGTGACTGCCGACCTCCACAAAGGGCTTCGCCTCCGGGCTCGGCCGGATATAGGCCGTGCCGACCATCGGCGATTTCACCGCGCCCGGATGCTCCGTGAGCTGCTGCGCCGGGTCGGCCGCCGGCGCCGAGAGCACAACGGGTGCAGGGGAGGGTGCGACCTGCACCGAGACCGGCGAAGGCATGGCGGCGGCAGGCACGGCCGCAATGCGCGCAACGCGAATGCGGAGGTCGCCCTTCTGCACTTCGATTTCGGTGATGTCGGCCTCGGTAAGAAGTTGCGCCATCTCGCGCACGAGAGCCACGTCGATGCCGCCACCAGCGGATTTCTTGTTTTTGTGCGAACCAGCCGGATCGTCATTCGTCATGGCAAAAATCTACCGGTTCCCTGTTCGGATGAAGGGAAGAGCGCCTCAAGCGCGAGTTCGTAGGAGCGCAGCCCGAAGCCGAGGATCACACCGCGCGCAACAGCAGAAATCGTCGAGCGGTGGCGAAAGTGCTCGCGCGCGTGAACATTGGAAATGTGCACTTCGACGACGCTCGCGTTGGCCCCAGTGATCGCATCCCGCAAAGCGATCGAGGTGTGCGTATAGGCGCCGGCATTCAGGATGACCGGCGCACCGGCGGCGCCTGCATCGTGGATCCAGGCGACGAGTTCGCCCTCGTGGTTGGATTGCCGGAAGACGAGCTCGATGCCGCGCGTATCGCAAAGCCCTTGCAGCCGCGCCTGCAGGTCGGCCAGCGTCTCGCTGCCATAGGTGGCGGGCTCGCGGCTGCCGAGCAGGGTCAGGTTCGGGCCATTGAGGACGAAGACGGACGGCATCCGGAATCCAGGCGGGGACGCTCAGGCGTCGGTCGATGCCTCATAAAGGGGAAGCAGCCTCAAAGAAAGGGCGGCCGAAGCCGCTCCGCCATTCGTGTTCAGGGCGGCCCGGATGGCCCGCGCCGTTTACGAGCAGACCGCCTTGCCGCATTTGGCGACATTGCCGATCTTGCTCTTGAGGTCATCGTAGCCGACCGCGCCGACAACGACTTCCTTGCCGACGATCCAAGACGGCGTCCCGGTCAGGTTGAGTCCGTCCGCCATCTGCATGACTTCCTGAATGCCCGCCTTGACGTCCGGGTTCGCCATGTCGCGATCGAGCTTGCCCATGTCGGCGCCCATCTCCTTTGCTACCGCAAGCGCCTGCGCCTTGCCGATCTGGCCGCGGCTCAGGAGGAGCTTTTGGTGATAGGTCCAGAATTTGTCGCCGCTGAATTGGTTGCGCAGCGCCGAGGCGACCTGCGCCGCCTCGACCGAGCCCGGGCCGAGGACGGGAAAGTCCTTGAGCACGACGCGCAGGTTCGGATCTTCTTTGACCAGCTTGGCGAGGTCCTCGAGCGCCTTTTTGCAATAGCCGCAATTGTAATCGAAGAACTCGACCAGCGTGACCTTGCCGTTCGGGTTGCCGATGACCGCCTGATGCGGAGAAGCGAAGAGCTTGCCGTTATCCGAGATGATCTTCTCGCGTGCCGCCTGCTGCGCCTCCTTTTCGCGCCGGTCGAGTTCGACCATCGCGTCGCGCAGGACCTCCGGATTGTTAACGAGATAATCGCGCACGATGGTGCCGATCTCTTTGGTCTGGCCTGCTGAAAATTCGGCCGCGGCGGTTGGCAACACGGCTACAGCAAGACCAAGACAGAAGAAGGCTGCCGCGACGGGGATAAACAGGCGCGTCGCGATCCGGGAAAAGGCTTTCATCGAGGGCTCCGGTCGGGGGAAGGGGAATCTTATAGCAGGGCCAGGTGAATCGGTCGCAAACGATTTTGTCGGTGCGTCAGTCGAATATTCCTTCGGTCTTCGGCGGCCTGTAATTCAGGATGTCGTCAGCTTTAAGCCAACCCGGACTGCCTTCCTTGAACTGTGCCTGAGCGCGCGAGGCTTGCGTGCGTGCCTCGACGTATTTTCCAGAGACGAAAAGCCCTTGCGCCGCGGCAAGCTGAGCTTTCGGCGTCTCGCCCTTCCGGTGATAGGCCATCGAGAGATATTGGAAGGCTTCCGCGGAATCCTGGTCGCGTTGCGTGGCGTTGGCGAGGACCCCCACCGCCTCGGCCGTGTTTGCCGGCGTATCGGCGGCAACAAGCGCATGGCCGTAGAGGACTTTGATCGGCACCGCGCCTGGCGCCAGGGCGGCCGCCTTGCGCAAGGGTGCAAGCGCCTCGGCGGCGCGGCCGCTTTCGAGCAGGACCTGACCCTTCAGTTCCCAGAAGTAGGCGTTGTTCGGCTCCGCAGCGGTCAGCGCATCGATCTGCGTCAGCGATTCCTGCAGCCGGCCAAAGCGGTAGGCTGAAATGGCGCGAGCATAGCGTGCCGGTAGCGAGGCGTCTCGCTGGGGATAGCGGCGCGCGGTCTCGCTCATGTCGCCGAGAAAGCCGACAAGCTTCGCCCGCATCAGATCATGGCGCGCCTGAAGGGCGGGGGCATCTTTCGACTCGTAATAGGGGCTTGCCTTGGCAAGCTGTTGCATGTTGGAAATCCGCTCGGCGGGGAGCGGGTGGGTCTGCAGATAAGGATCGAGCTGCGACGTCTGGAACAGCGCATCGTTGGAAAAGCGCTCAAGCGTCGTCAGGAGCCCTTTCGACGATTGGTTCGTCGCGTCGAGGAAGCGAACGGCGGCACGGTCGGCAGCCTGCTCTTCGGTGCGCTGGTAGGCGAGCAGCGAACGGCGGACCAGCTCCTGCGGGCCGGTGATGATGCCGGCCATGCCAGCCGAGTCGGTGCCAAGCGGCCCGTTGTTGCGCCGCGCACTGATTCCGGTGGCGACGGCTCCGGCGGCACCGACCAGCATGCCGGCAACCGACATGATCTGCGCCTTGGCGAGTTCCTGGCGGCCGCGCGCGAGATGGCCACCCGCTATATGGCCGCTCTCGTGAGCGAGCACGCCGATGATTTCGTTCGGGGTCTTCGCCTCCATCAGCGCGCCGACATTGATGAATATCTTTTGGCCGTCGGCGACGAAGGCGTTGAAGCTCTTGTCCCCGATGAGAACGATCCGCGCCGCGCCGGTATTGATACCGGCGGCGTGGAAGATCGGGGTCACGTAATCGCGCAAAAGCTGCTCCGTCTCCGCGTCGCGGATGATCGAGACATCGGCGCGGGCGGGCAGAGAGTTGATGGACAGAGTGGCGGCGAGGGCGGTGGCAATGACGCCCGAAACAGATCGTTTCAACAGGACAATCCGAGGGTGCGGGTCAGCTTTTTGCCGCGCAGAAAAGGCTCGAATGTGGCCGCCTGGCGGGACGATACACACCTCGCCACCGCATTGGCAGCGGCTGCATGCCATTGCTGAGGCCCGGGGAGGGCGCGTCGGGGATCGCCGATGCCGCGCTGGCGTTTTCCGCACGATCGTCATGAGCCCGTCTGGCTCGTTTTTCTGAAGAACTCGTTCGTCCTATCGAACGACAGCAGTCACTTGGATCCTCTGCCAAGTCGCGGCGGGGCCGCGTTCGCTGCTCGCGACGAATAGGAAGAGGTGAGAAGGGGTTACGGGAAGAACCGCGCTTGTCTCATGAAGAGCTGCCAAAAATCGGCATCGACGATTTTCACCCGGTGCACGGCGCCTTCTACGTTTATGCAGATATCGCCCGCTCCACCACCGACTCGGCCGCCTTTTGCAAGGGCATGCTGGGAGGAGGCCGGCGTCGCCGCAACGGCCGGCCTCGACTTTTGAATTCGCGAAGCAGTCCCCCGCCTCGCGAATTGGCTGCGCTAGTCACTCTCCGCCGGTCAGCGTCGCCTTTGCGCGCTGCCACCAGCCGCCGCGTTTCGGCCGGTCGGGATCGGCCTCGGTGATCACCTTCTGGTTGGCGAGCACATGCTCCGGTGGTTGTGCGGGCGCCCGGCGCGGCGGTGGCGCTTCGCTTTCGGCCGCACCCTGCACGCCGATCGAAGCTTCGGTCGCCGCAGCCGAGGCAATTGGGTTCTGCGCCTGCGTCAGTTTGTGTCGGCCATCCTGCAGCTCCGGAGGAACTGGCTCTGCGGGAAACGACTCGGCAGGAAGCCCATCGCGAGCTGCAGGAGCCACAGTTTGCTGATCGACCCCGCCGGCCTCCCCTGGTCGCTCGCTATAGGCCCAATATCCAGGTCCGCGATCGAACTGCTCGCGCGGTTCGCCGGGCGGGCCGGAACGACGTCCCCGTTCGAAGCCACCGCTGTCGCGATCAGGCCTGCGTCCGCGACCGCCGCGACGGGGCCGGCGGCTACGGGCGTTTTCGGCCGTGTCCGCAGACGTCTCGCTCTCCGGCGTGTCCTCGATGCCGTCCTCGCGCGGCTCGACTTGCCCGAGCTGCGGGGCGGTCGTCGCGGCAACATAGGCAAGCCCATCGTCGGAGGGCTGCGGCGCATCTGCAGGCAGGAACTGACCGTCGCGGTCGCCTCCGCGTCCGCGCCCACGCCGGCGCCTGCGGCGGCGACGCTGCGCCTCGGCTTCCTCGCCGGCGGAATCGCCGGCAGGCCGGCGATCTTCGCCGCCTTCGGCCTCGATCCCCTCATCGGCATCTTCCTCGATTGTTTCTTCATCCGGAAGCGGCACGGAATCCATGCGCAGCGGCTCGGCACGCACGCTCTCGACTACGCCGCGCGCAGCCTCGCCGCGTTCGATCGCGTGATAGGCCGTGCCGGTCAGCGCATCGTCGGCCGCAACGGTGATCGAGACGCCGAAGCGCTCCTCGATGTTGCGCAGATGCGCGCGCTTCTGGTTGAGGATGTAAAGCGCCACCGGCGTGCGCGTATGCAGGACGATGTTATGTGACGAGCTCTTGATCAGCGCATCTTCGATGACGCGCAGCACATGCAGCGCAATCGATGATGTGGAGCGCACGCTGCCGGCGCCGGCGCAATGCGGGCACGGCACGGTCGATCCTTCGAGCACGCCGGTCCTGATCCGCTGCCGCGACATTTCGAGCAGGCCAAAATGCGAGATGCGTCCGACCTGGATGCGGGCGCGATCGTTCTTCAGCGCCTCTTTGAGGCGCCGCTCGACTGTGCGGTTGTTGCGGTTTTCCTCCATGTCGATGAAGTCGACGACGATGAGGCCGGCGAGATCGCGCAATCGCAGCTGCCTTGCGATTTCATCCGACGCTTCGCAATTCGTGCGCACCGCCGTGTCCTCGATATTGTGTTCACGCGTCGAGCGTCCGGAATTCACGTCGATCGCGACCAGCGCCTCGGTCTGGTTGATGACGAGATATCCGCCGGAGCGCAGCGTCACCTGGTTCGAGAACATCGCGTCGAGCTGTGACTCGACGCCCGAGGCCGCGAAGATCGGCTGCGGATCCTCGTAGAGTTTCACGTGCTTGACATGGCTCGGCATGAGCATGCGCATGAACTCGCGCGCCTCGCGATGCGCCTCTTCGCCGGCGACTTCGATTTCGTCGATCTCCTTGCCGTAGAGATCGCGGATGGCGCGCTTGATCAGCGAGCCTTCTTCATAGACGAGCGTCGGCGCGGTCGAGCGCAGCGTCAGTTCGCGCACGTTCTCCCACATGCGCAGGAGATATTCGAAATCGCGCTTGACTTCCGGCTTGGTGCGCGCCGCACCTGCGGTGCGCAGGATAATGCCCATCCCCTCCGGCACTTCCAGATCTTCGACGATTTCCTTGAGCCGCCTGCGATCGCCCGCGTCGGTGATCTTGCGGGAAATACCGCCGCCGCGCGCGGTGTTCGGCATCAGCACGGAATAGCGGCCGGCAAGCGACAGATACGTTGTCAGCGCCGCGCCCTTGTTGCCGCGCTCCTCCTTGACGACCTGAACGAGCAGCACCTGGCGGCGCTTGATGACTTCCTGGATTTTGTACTGGCGCCGCGCCCTATACGGCCGGCTCGGCACCTCTTCCATCGCATCGCCGCCGACCTGCTCGACGTGCTCGTCTTCGCTCTCATTGTCGCCTTCCCCCTCCTCGGCGTGACGGCGGCCTGCCGGTTCGGCGGGAGCCGCTTCCGGCGCGCCTTCCGATGCTTCGATCGTGGCGAAGCCCGAGGGATCGACGCCGATCACATGGGGTGACGCCGCCTGCTCTTCGTTGCTCTCGGCGGGCGGGGGGCCTCTATCGACCGGCGGCTCCGCGGGATTTTCTAATGTGGGAGCGGATTCGAGCGGGAATGGCGCGCTGGCGACTGCATCAGGCGATTCGGGCTCGCCTTTAATGGCAGCCGTCGGCGGGGCATGCTGCTCGATGGTCTCCGCCTCAACCGGCGCGCTCTCGTCGGCATTTACAACAGGGAAGGGTTCGCTTGCGAGTGCCGCCTCTTCGGAGATCGACTCGTCGGACGATTTCTGCCGCTTCTCGGATCGGTCGCTGCGATGACGCCGGCTGCGTCGTTCGCGGCGATGATCATCTTCCTCGTCGTGGCCGCGGGTTTCTTCCTCAAGCAGCGCCTGCCGGTCGGCAACGGGGATTTGATAATAGTCGGGATGGATTTCGGAGAAGGCAAGAAAGCCGTGCCGGTTGCCGCCGTAATCGACGAAGGCCGCCTGCAGTGACGGCTCGACCCGCGTGACCTTGGCGAGATAGATGTTGCCACGGAGCGGTTTGCGGCTGGCGGATTCGAAATCGAATTCTTCGACGCGGTTACCGCGTAGGACCACCACCCTCGTTTCCTCGGGATGGGAGGCATCGATCAGCATCTTGTTTGTCATTGTGAGCTCTTTGAGGAACGCGGTTGCGCCCCGTCTCTCCCGCCGGTGAAGGCGTGAGACTGCGGGCGTACCCGACCGTTCGCGATTGAGGTGAAGGGAACTGGGATTGATGCCGTGCGCCACGGCGGACGCGCGGGAGCGTGGGAAGCGTGCGGAAGGTTTCGAGACTGTTCGGCGAGACGAAAGCAGAGCGATGCAGCATCACGCCGAGAAGTCTTGTCGGACCGGTCGGGGAGATGACCGCCAGGATTGCGGCGGGGGTGGGAATCTTTTGACGAGTACCGCTCGCAGCCACCTTGGCTCTCGCACGGGCCCGCAACGGGCCCTTTCATGAAAATCAGCACGCCCGGATGGCGTCACGTTCTGCCGGGAGACGCGAAAAAGGCCAGCACTCTTTAGGGAAAGCATGGCGGTCGCGGTGGGCGACACATTCTCGGGAAGCCGCCCGGATTCGAACCTGAACCTTCTACCGGCTCCACCCGTTATCTGGCAAGTTCTAAGCGAGGGATGTGGCCGTCAAGTCACAGGTATTCAAGACTGACCGCCTGATGGCAACACTTCATTAACTGAACGTTGGGCATCGTCTACAGTGACGCTGTGGGATGCGATCCGGCATCCCGCGCCAATATGAGAAGTGAATCTAAGCGATGGGCGAGGGCGTCGCATTGGGTGCGAGGGCGACCCGGTCGCGGGCTCGCTTGGCGTTTGCTCTGGCTTCTCCAATCATCTTTCTTGCCGGCGCCGGCCACGCAGCCGGTCTTATAGGGGCGCGTGCCGCGTCCCGCTCAACGCTGACCGATAGCGTTTCGGCGGCAGCCCTGACCGATGTCTCGGCGACCGCGGTTCGGCTGGAATCGACGCCCCAAAGCACTCAGCTTGTCTTCGATCTTTCCGGCCGGGTGGAGGCGCGGGCGTTTCCGATCGCCAATCCCGACCGCATCGTCATCGACCTGCCCGAAATCGCGTTTCATGTCCCGCCGCTGATCGCGGGGTCAACGCTTGGGCGAAGGGGCCGCGGCGGCACACTGCCCGCAGCGTCAGGTCTCGTGACCTCCTATCGATTCGGCCAGTTTGCGCCCGGCCATTCGCGCGTCATCATCGATCTCAATGCGCCGGCGCGCATCGTGCGAGCCGAGACGCAGCCGGGAACAGAGGCCGTGCCGGCACGCCTCGTGATCGAGCTCGCCCCGACCGACCGCGCGAGTTTCGAGACCGCGGCGTCCGCTGCCAATGTGTTCGGGCTTTCGGCGAAGAAGCCTCAGCCCGCGGCCGTGAGCACGCCCGCGGCATCCACCAAGCCGGTGATCGTGCTCGATCCCGGCCATGGCGGTGTCGATCTCGGCGCCTCGAGCGTACATGGCGACATCGAAAAGAACATCGTCCTCGATTTTGCCACCACTCTCGCCGCGCGGCTCGAATCGCAGGGCCGCTACAAGGTCGTGCTGACCCGCGGCTCCGACGTGTTCGTTCCGCTGCCCGAGCGGGTGCAGATCGCGCGCGACGCCAATGCGGCGCTGTTCGTCTCGATTCATGCTGACACGCTGAACGAGGGCCATGTCCAGGGCGCGACCGTCTATACCGTGTCGGATCGGGCCTCGGACGCGGAGGCGGGCCGTCTGGCCGATAAGGAAAACCAATCGGATGCCGCGGCGGGCGTTGTCGGCTCGGAAGACATCGCCGAGGTTCACGACATCCTGCAGGACCTGACGCGCCGCGAGACCCGCGCCTATAGCCACGTGTTCTCCCGAACGCTGGTCAGCCTGTGGAAGAATGCCGGCCAGCTCAACAAGAATCCGCACCGCTCGGCCGGCTTTCGCGTTCTGAAGGCCCTGGACGTGCCCTCGGTGCTCTTTGAACTCGGCTATCTCTCGAACGAGAAGGACCTTGCCGGGCTAGTGTCGCCGGAATGGCGCGAAAAGGCGGCGGGCACGCTTGCCACCGCGATCGACTCGTTCTTTGCGCAGCGGAACGTCGAGACTGCCACCGTTTCACCGGACGCCATTGCGAAGGTCTCCGTACCGGCCGATCCAGCCACGGCGGCACGCTGAGAAGCGGTCCGGCGTCGAGCTGGAGACGCCCTTAATTCAACACAAAAGAACCCCACCACTCCGCCTATGACGCGGTCGCTCGCAACAGGCGGGCGGGGTGCTGGGCCGGGCTGATCAGTCGACTGCGGGAGTGCCCATGCAGACGCATCGGTTCCGTGACGGAAAGGTCTTTCACGAATGCGGCTGATTGCCCGCTTTTTCGGCTTCATCTTTGCGACCGGTGCGATCCTCTTCGTGATCGGCGCCTGCGCGGCCGCCTTCATGGTCTGGAAGTATCAGCAGGACCTGCCGGACTACACCCAGCTCAAGAACTACGAACCGCCGGTGATGACGCGCGTGCACGCCAACGACGGCTCAATTCTCGCCGAATATGCGCGCGAGCGCCGGCTCTATCTGCCCGGCCCGGCCATTCCGAAGCTGGTGAAAGAGGCTTTCATTTCGGCCGAAGACAAGAATTTCTACAGTCATACCGGTGTCGATCCCGAAGGCATCGTCCGTGCCGCGCTGATCCTGGTGCAAGGATCGAAGCACGTGCAGGGCGCCTCCACGATCACGCAGCAGGTCGCCAAGAACTTCCTGCTCGGCAACGAGCGCTCGTTCGAACGCAAGATTCGCGAGGCGCTTCTCTCGTTCCGAATCGAGGCCGCGTATTCGAAGGAGAAAATCCTCGAACTCTATTTGAACGAAATCTATCTCGGCCTCGGCAATTACGGCGTCGCCGCCGCGGCGCTGAATTATTACGGCAAGTCGGTGCACGAGCTGACGATCTCGGAGGTCGCCTATCTCGCCGCGTTGCCGAAGGCGCCGAGCAATTATCATCCGTTCCAGAAGCGCGAACGCGCGCTCGAGCGCCGCAACTACGTGATCGATCGCATGGTCGAGAACAATTACGTCTCGCGCGCCGACGGGGAGAAGGCGAAGAGCGAACCGCTCGGCGTCAATCCGCGCGTGCTGTCGCCGAACACGTATGTGGCGGGCTATTTTGCCGAAGAGGTTCGTCGCGAACTCGGCGACAAGTACGGCGACAAGAAGCTCTACGAGGGCGGCCTTTCCGTCCGCACGACCCTCGATCCCAAAATGCAGGTTCTGGCGCGAAAGGCGCTCGTCGACGGCCTCGTCCGCTTCGACGAGGCGCATGGCTTCCGCGGCGCGATGCGGCACATCGATACGTCAGCCGATTGGGGCCCGCCACTTGCCGATGTTCCAAATCTTGGCGACGTGAAGCCGTGGCGTCTCGCCGTCGTGCTCGACGCGAACGACACGTCCGCACGAGTCGGGTTGCAGCCGGGCCGGGAAAAGTCGGGCGATGTCAGCCGCGAACGCGAGACGGCGCTGCTGGCACAGGATGGCGTCAAGTGGGCGCGGCGTCCCATCCGCTCGCTCTTCGTGCCGGGCGATGTCGTCTACGTCGAGCCGATGGCCGACAAGCCGGGGCAGGTCCGCTTACGCCAAATTCCTGACATTTCCGGCGCGATCGTCGTGATGGATCCCTATACCGGCCGCGTCTTTGCGATGGTCGGCGGCTTTTCCTTCGATCAATCCGAGTTCAACCGCGCGACTCAGGCGCTGCGCCAGCCGGGCTCCGCTTTCAAGCCGTTCGTCTATGCGACCGCGCTCGACAACGGCTACACGCCATCCTCGATCCTGCTCGACGAGGCGATCGAGATCGATCAGGGCAACGGCGAAATCTGGCGGCCGGAAAACTTCGAGCACGGCGGCACGGGACCGCATACGTTGCGCTACGGCGTCGAGCATTCGAAGAATTTGATGACTGTGCGTCTCGCCAAAGACGTCGGCATGCCGCTCATCGCCGAATATGCCAAGCGCTTCGGCATCTACGACGACATGCCGCCGTTCCTGTCGATGTCGCTCGGCGCCGGCGAGACCACGGTGCTCAAGATGGTCACCGGCTATTCGATGTTTGCGAATGGCGGACGGCGCATCAAGGCGACGTTGATCGACCGCATCCAGGACCGCTGGGGCCACACGATCTACCGTCACGACGAGCGCACCTGCCAGGGCTGCGATGCGCCGAAATGGGCGAACCAGAACGAGCCGAAGCTGATCGACAAGCGCGAGCAAGTGCTCGATCCGTTGACCGCCTATCAGATCACCTCGATTATGGAAGGCGTGATCCAGCGCGGCACCGGCCAGTCGATCCGTTCAGTCGGCAAGCATCTTGCCGGCAAGACGGGGACGACGAACGAAGCCAAGGACCTATGGTTCGTCGGCTTCTCGCCCGATCTCGCCGCCGGCGTGTTCATCGGCTACGATCGGCCGCGCTCGCTCGGCGACTCCGCGCAGGCCGCGACCTATGCGGCGCCGATCTTCCGCGATTTCATGACGATGGCGCTGAAGGATAAGGCCGACGTGCCGTTCCGCGTGCCGCCCGGCATCAAGCTCGTGTCGATCGACCCGAAGAGCGGCATGCGCTCGAGCGGGCAGGGGACGATCCTTGAGGCGTTCAAGCCCGGCACGGCGCCGCCGGACAGCTATGCTGGCGATGCGAGCCCGCGGGCGCTCAGCGGCGCGGCGGAGACCGACCGCATCTTCGGCTCGGGGACGGGCGGGCTGTACTAGGCGCTCGGACGTAAGTTTACACAGCGCGCTGAGGCGATTATCTAGCGCCGCTCCCGCTCGCGATGCTTCCCTTCCTGTGAGTTAAAACATGCGCGCCGAAGCCGAAGCGCTCGTCGAATCGATCAAGCAGGCCGTCGGCCTGCTGAGGAGGCATCTTTGACGTCGAGACCTCGACGCGGCGCCTCGCCGAGCTGAATGCCAAAGCGGAAGACCCCAACCTCTGGAACGATACGGAGTCCGCGCAGAAGCTGATGCGCGAACGGACCGAGCTTGAAGAGCGGCTCGGTTCGTTGGCGCGTTTCGAGCGCGAGCTTGAGGACGCGGTAACGCTCGTCGAGCTCGGCGAATCCGAAAACGACGCGGCAACGGAAAAAGAAGGCCTCGCGCTGCTGAAGACGCTGGAGACCGAGGCGCAGCGCCGGCAGATCGAAGCGCTGCTCTCGGGCGAGGCGGACGCCAACGACACGTATGTCGAAATCCATTCCGGCGCCGGCGGCACCGAAAGCCAGGACTGGGCGCGCATGCTCATGCGCATGTATGCGCGCTGGGCCGAGCGGCGGAAATACAAGGTCGAGGTGATCGAAGAGACGCCCGGTGAAGAGGCCGGCATCAAGTCCGGCACGCTGCTCATCAAGGGCCACAACGCACATGGGTGGATGAAGACCGAATCCGGCGTACACCGGCTCGTGCGCATCTCGCCCTTCGACTCGAATGCGCGGCGGCACACGAGTTTCGCCTCCGTTTGGGTCTATCCCGTCGTCGATGATCGCATCGACATCGAGATCAACGAAGCCGATTGCCGCATCGACACCTATCGCTCGTCAGGTGCGGGCGGCCAGCACGTCAACACGACGGACTCGGCGATCCGCATCACCCACATCCCGACCGGCATCGTCGTCGCCTGTCAGGCCGAGCGCTCGCAGCACAAGAACCGCGCGACCGCTTGGAACATGTTGCGCGCGCGCCTGTACGAAGCCGAACTGGAAAAGCGCGAGGCGGAAGCGAACGCGACCGCCTCTGCCAAGACCGACATCGGCTGGGGTCACCAGATCCGCTCCTACGTGCTGCAGCCCTACCAGCTGGTGAAGGACCTCCGCACGGGCGCGACGTCAGGCACACCGACCGACGTGCTCGACGGCGATCTCGACGGCTTTATGGAGGCTTCGCTCGCGCAGCGCGTCGAGGGCGGCGCCCCAGCGGGGGTCGAGGACGTGGATTAGATCAGTCGCCCTTGGCGAGCATCGACCCTGCCCTCAGAAAGCGCGTCGGATCAATGGCTTCTTCGTCGACTCTGACTTCATAGTGGAGATGCGGGCCGGTGGCGCGCCCAGTCGAGCCGATGCGGCCGATGAGAGCGCCGACCTCGATCGCCTGCCCTTCGCGTACGGCTATGCCGGAGAGGTGGCCATAGCGCGTCGCTATGCCATTCCCGTGGTCGATCTCGACCATATTGCCATAGCCGCCGGTCCATTCTGCGGTGACGACGCGGCCGGCCGCGGTGGCCCGGACGGGCGCGCCATAATCGTCCCGTAAATCTATCCCGGTATGCATCGCCGGTCGGCCGAGAAATGGATCGATCCGCACGCCGAAACCAGACGTGACCTCGGCCGCACCGGGCAAGGGCTTTCGCAACGGCACGTGCGGCACGATGCGGCGCAGGCGGTAGGTCGCGAGCACCGCCTCCTGCACTTTCGAGAATTCGCGCGCGAAAGGCGATGAATCGGGCCCGAGTTGAACCGGCACGAAAGGACCGCCCTGCGGCGCGCTTTTCGCCGCACCGCTCGGCGCGGTCAGCCGGTCAGCCGAGAGGCCGGTCTCGGCAAGGGCCGTTCGCAGCCGTTCGGCCGCCGCAAGTGCCGGCGCGTGCAAACGCGCCAATGTGTCCACCTGCTTGCGCTCAACCCGGTCGAGCGCGCTGGCGGCGATCGCGAGGCGTCCTGGCAAGGTCGCATCGAGGGATGCGTCGGCGCTGTCGCGGTCGGCGGGTATGTCGACTGAGCTTTGTTTGCGCCCTGGGCCGGCCGGCTCGGCGCTCGGTCCGAGCCTCAGCTCCATCCCCTCGGGATGCGGTTTCGCCATCGGGAACGGCTGACCTGACGCGAGCGGGGCAAAGCTGGTCGCACCGACCGGCAGGACGCTGGCCGCAGATGCCGCCGGCGTGAGCAGGGGATTGGCCGAGTCCGAGGCGGTCGCCTTCGGTTCTGGCCTAGCAAGGGGACGCGGGATCTCGCCGGTCACGTCCGCGCCAACAGCCGTGTGCTGGGCAAGGCTTGCGACGA
This sequence comes from Methylobacteriaceae bacterium, assembly GCA_034669505.1. GTDB lineage: Bacteria > Pseudomonadota > Alphaproteobacteria > Rhizobiales > Beijerinckiaceae > JAFASC01. The sequence continues at coordinate 91,269 of JAXDNJ010000086.1, read as the reverse complement.
GTGTCGCACGCGTCTCGAGCTGCGCCTGGCGCACGAACAACTCGTGCAGCCGGCCTTCATAGGCCTGCTCCTGCAACAATTCGCGGCTCTTCATCCGCTCGACCTGCGTACGCATCTCCGCGAGCCGGTCTTCGTAGGCATATTGCATCTCGGCCTGGCGCGACATCAGCGAGGCGAGCAGGTCGTCGCGGAAGACGAAGAGCAGCGTCAGGATGAGGCAGCCCAACGCGAGGGCGGGGACGATCGACAACAGGCCGACAAGGACGCCCGGCCGCAATGTGAAGGTCCGCGCCTGTTGGCCGCGCGCAAAAACGATGGAATAGCGCGAAGAATATTCCCGTGGTTTGGGAAACGTGTCGCGACGCGACATGCAGATACTCCAGGCGCACTGAACGCCACGCCCGGCAATAAGACCGCATTAGGGTTAACGGATTGCCACCCGGCGATCAGATGTTCTTTGCTGCCTTGAGCACCTCTTCGGCATGTCCCGGCACCGAAACCTTGCGCCACGCGCGCGCGATCTTTCCATCCTTGATGAGAAAGGTGGTGCGCTCGACGCCCATATACTTGCGGCCATACATGCTCTTCTGCGTCCACACGCCATAGGCGTTCAGCGTGTTCTTCGCTTCATCCGAGGCGAGCGGCAGCTCGAGATCATACTTCTTGCGGAACTTTGTGTGGCTCGCCTCGCTATCGGGCGACACGCCAAGAACATCGATACCGGCGTTGGCGAACTCGCCTCGCAGCGCATTGAAGTCGATCGCTTGCTTGGTGCAGCCGGACGTATCGTCCTTCGGATAGAAGTAGAGAACGAGCTTGCGTCCGGCGAAATCTTGTAGCCGCACGGGCTTGCCGTCGGCACCTGGAAGCCCGAAATCCGGCGCCGTGTCGCCGTCACCTAGAACCTCGCCCATGGCCTTCCTTTCGTCTCAATAAACCGCCACTCCTGAACGACGCGCGAGTGCAGGTCGGCAAAGGCCGCGCGTACACCGATTCAGAACGCCTCAATCGGGACAATAGCCGAGCAGGATCGCTGCAACGAGGCCCCCGCGGATTGGTTGATCATTCCGATGATATCCAGCAACGCTTCGCCCTGCCGGTGGGAGGCTTTTTCCGCCGTGGAGGCTTCGTGCTGAGGACGCGTCGGTTCAGGTGGAGCGGCCGGCGCCGGTTCCTGGTATTTTCGCTCGGCTTCATGGCGCTGCTCGTCCTGGTCGGCTTCGGCGTCTATATCCGCCTGCTGCAGGGCCCGATCGCGATCGACAGTTTCACGCCGAGGTTGGCCGCGGCGCTTGAGGAGCGGTTCGGCAAAGGTTGGCGCTTCAATCTCGGCGAGGCCTCGCTCGAGCGCGGCGCGCACGGTGCGACTCTTTCCGTCGGCGGCTTGAACATCCAGGCGAACGGCAGAACCGTTCTCGCGGCCCCACGCGCCGAAGTCTCGCTCGACCCGCTCGGCCTACTGATGCTGCAGGTCCGGCCGCGCCGGCTCGACGTCTTCGATCTCGAAGTGCAGCTCTCGGTGCGTCCTGACGGGTCGGTGGCGATCTCGGCTGGTCAGGACGCGAGCCAAGCCGTGGCAATCGCACCGCCGCTTGAAACGGTTGCGGCTCCGCCTGGCGCTCCCGCGGGCACGTCGCCCACCCCGAAGCAGGCTTTGCTGAAGCAGGCGGCGGCCGCGCTGGCGACGCTGTTCGATTCGATCGCCGGGCCGGACAGTCCGGTCGGCGCGATCGATCGCATCGCAGTGGCGCGCGGCCGGCTTGTCATTGACGACCAGAAGGCAAAGCGCAGAACCGTATTCGGCGGGCTCGAACTCGCCTTCGACAAATCAGAAGGCACGACCACGCTGAACGTGTCCGCCGATGGTCCGAACGGCCGCTGGGCGGCAACGGTGCAGGCCAATGGCACCGCGGCGACCGAGCGCACGCTCGACCTCGATATCCACGATGTGACGCTCGACGAGATCGCGTTGGCCGGCGGCTGGCGCAAGATCGGTTTCGACACCGACATGCCGATGTCCCTGAAACTGCATCTCGGCCTGACGCCAGAGGGAACCGTCGGGGCGGCGCATGGGCGATTCGTTTTCGGATCAGGCTTCTTCCGGCTCGACGATCCCGACCACGAGCCGATCTTCGTCGACGAAATCACTGGCGGATTCCTGTGGACGCCGGCCGAGCATCGCTTCCTGGTCGAACCAGTCCAGTTCTTCGCCGGCGATACGCATTTCACGGTGTCCGGCGAGGTTGCGCCGGGGACCACACCTGAGGACCCCTGGCGCATCGCGCTCGGCCTGACGGAGCCCGGCGGCTTTTCGGCGGAACGGCCGGGCGAGAAGCCGCTCGCCATCGAAAAATCCCTGTTCGACGGACGCCTCGCGCTGGCGGAGAGAAAGTTCTTCATCGACCGCTTCGAGGCGAGGGGACCAAATGTCGGCTTCGCCGCAAGCGGCGAATTCGATTGGGCGAATGGGCCGCATCTGAAGCTTGGTGCATCGGCAAGTCCGATGCCGATCCACAATCTGCTGCGCCTGTGGCCGACATTCATGGCCGCCAACGTGCGCAGATGGGCCCTTACCAATATCGTGTCCGGCACGGTGCCGACCGCCACGATCGCCGTCGATTACAACGAGGCCGATCTGACCGCGATGCGCCTGGACAAGGTGCCGTCGGACCAGTCGACCTTGATCGATTTCACCGTCGCCGACGGCAGCGTCACCTTCATGGATGGGGTCGCGCCGTTGAGCGGCGTCTCGGGCCAGGGGCATTTCACCGGCCATACCTCGAACTTCCTTGCGACGAGCGGTTGGATCGATGCAGGCGGCGGCCGCCGGCTTTCGCTTGCCGAGGGCAGCTTCCACGTCTCGGATTCCAGCCTCAAGCCGACACAGGCGACACTAAACCTGCGCGCCAATGGCAGCGTCGACGCGGTCACTGAGTTATTGAACACGGATGCGATCAAGGCTTATGCCAACCTGCCGCTCGATCCGGCGAGCCTCAAAGGCCAGATCGACGGCAAGCTCGGAGTCGATCTTTTCCTGGGCGCGGGCGCATCACGTAGCGACACCGTCGTGCGTCTCAATGCCAATGTGACGAACTTGTCGGCCGAAAAGCTTGTCGGGCATGAAAAACTCGACAACGCGAACATGACGATCGCGCTCGATAAGTCGGGATTAAGAGCGACAGGGCAGGGCCGCCTGTTCGGCGGTGCCGCGACCTTGGATTTCCGTAAAGCCGCGGCTGCGCCGGGCGAGGCTGCAATCAATGTGATTCTCGACGAGCAAGCGCGGGCGAAACAAGGCTGGTCGATGTCGGGGGTCACAGGCGTCGTGACCGCGCGCATCACGTCACCGCTGCCGGCCGAAACCGGCAAGGCGCAAGTCGAATTCGATTTGACGAAGGCGTCTCTCGACGGCGTTCTCGCCGGCGTCGTGAAGCCCGCGGGCCGCCCGGCGAAAATCGCCATGGCAGTCACATCAGGCGACCAAGCGACCTTGCTCGACCAGATCGTTGTCGATGCGGGGTCGATTCAGGCGCGGGGCTCGGCGGAACTCGGCCCCGAGAACAATCTCCTCTCGGCAAAATTCCCGCAGCTTAAACTCTCGCCCGGCGACGAGATGCGCGTCGAAGCCCAAAAAGGCGACGATGGACTGAAGCTGACGGTACGCGGTACTGCGATCGATGCGCGCCCGTTCATCAAGTACATCACCCGGGCAGGCGACGAGGCGACCGCTCACGGGAGCAGCGGATCCGATTTCGACATCGATCTCAAAACCGCGCTGCTCACCGGCAACAACAAGCAAACGATCTCGAACGCCGAGCTGCGTCTCGTGCGCCATGGCGGGCTGGTCCGCCAATTCGCGCTCGCCGGAAAGTTCGGCCGCGAGAGTCTGACTGGTTCGATCGGCCGTACCGATGGCGGCGTGCCGCGCATCAGCATTGCGACGAACGACGCCGGTTCGCTGATCGGCTTTCTCGATTTCTACAAGCGCATGGAGGGCGGTTCGCTCAATGCGCAGATGCTGGTCGGGGAGAGCCGTGTCGATGGCTCGATCGACGTGCGTGACTTCATGCTCCGCGACGAGCCCGCGGTCCGCCGCCTCGTCACCGAAGGCGCGTTCCGCGGCACCGGCAAGGAGGCAACATTCGATCCAACGCTCGTGCGTTTCGATCGTCTGCAATTCATGTTCGCGCGCTCCGGCAGCCGTCTCGAGGTGCGCGATGGGACGATGTCCGGACAGCAGATCGGCCTCACCGTCGACGGCTGGATTGATTTCACGTCTGATAAGGTGTCGCTGAACGGCACGTTCCTTCCGGCTTTCACAGTCAACAATTTTTTCTCGAAGATTCCGGTGTTCGGCTTGTTCATGGGCGGCTCGAACGAGGGTCTCTTGGGCGTGAACTACGGCATCACCGGCGCGATGAGTTCGCCGACGCTCAACGTCAATCCGCTGTCGGCGATCGCGCCGGGCTTCCTGCGCAAGATATTCGGTACCGGCCAGGGGATGGCCGGGCAGCCGGGCGCCGGGGGCCGCACGCCGGCACAATCCCAGCCGGCGTTTTCGCCAGAGCGCTAGCTCGCCTCTATCCCCGGGTTCAGCGCTGGAATAATGTTCCGCAGACGGCGTCTGACGTCTGAGACGCTCCGACACAAAACAACAAATCGGGAGGAATTTATGCGCCAGTCTGCTTCGTTGATCGCGAGCCTAAGTCTAGCAGCACTCCTCGGTAGTGGCGCCGCTTTTGCGCAGCAACCGCCCGCAAACGCGCCTTCGGGCGGAACGCCCGACGCCATGCCGTTCGATATTCCCTACGGCCTATCGATTTCCGAAGACAAAGCGAAGCAGGCCCTCGCAGCCGCCGAAGCGGAAGCGAAGAAGCGAAATTGGAAGATGAACATCGCCGTCGTCGATACGAACGGCGATCTCGTCCACTTCCTGCGAATGGATGGCGCTCAGATCGCGTCGGTGACGATTTCACAGGGCAAGGCGCGAACCGCTGCACGCTATCGCCGCGCAAGTCAGGCGTTCTACAACGCCTTCGAGAGCGGGCATCCCTATGTCTCGACACTCGACCCAACTCTTGTCGCTTCGCCGGGCGGGTTTCCGCTCGTTGAGGGCGGCAAGCTGATCGGCGCAATCGGTTGCAGCGGGGGCACGGGCGATCAGGACGCGGCAATCTGCAAGGTCGGCGCGGACACGATCAAGTAGCTTCGCACAGCTTATCTCAAGCCGACCCGGCCCCGCCTGTGCGGGGCCTTTTTCGTTCCCGATCTCAATCGCTGCTCCGCGGCTAAGGCGACAGGCCTGTGGGATTTCGCACAAGCGGCGGCCGGCAGCACGCCTAGTGTCCGGCGCGTTCAAGGGGCAATCATTGGCGGAGCCAGTCAGCTCCATTCACGGAGAGCGGCAATGACTTCACTTGCGTCCTACACTCGCATGACTTCTCGTTCACGCCGTCGCGAAGCGGATTTCGGCAAGGATCACTCGCTCAATTATGTCGTGGCATTTGCGGCGCTGGGAATATTCGTCTCATTAATGGCGCTCGCGCTCGGCGATGCCTCGATTGCCGTGGCCTGGTAGCGCTACTCCGCCCGCAGCAGCACGTGCCGCTTGCGGCCGAGCGAGAGCTTGATCGCGCTGGCATTGGCGAGATCGGCTGCCGATAAAAGGGCGCGTTCGTCCGTGACGGTGACGTCGTTCACTTTGAGCCCGCCGCCTTTGATCTGACGACGGGCTTCGCCGGTCGAGGAGACAAGACCGGCTTTGACGAAGGCAGACAACACGCCGAGACCGGCGGAGAGTTCCGCCGCAGCGATCGTCACCGTCGGCAGATCCTGCGCAACCGCACCTTGTTCGAATGTCTGCCGCGCGGCTTCCGCGGCGCGTTCGGCCGCCTCGCGGCCGTGCACGAGGGCCGTTGCCTCATTGGCCAAGACTTTCTTCGCGTCGTTGATCTCGGCGCCTTCAAGCGATTCCAGCCGCGCGATTTCGTCGAGCGGCAGCTCGGTGAACAGGCGTAGGAAGCGCCCGACGTCGCGATCCTCGGTGTTGCGCCAGAATTGCCAATATTCGAACGGCGGCAGCAGCTTCTCCTCAAGCCACACCGCGCCGGCGGCGGTCTTGCCCATCTTGGCGCCCGACGCGGTCGTGATGAGCGGCGCCGTCAGCGCGTAGAGCTGCGGCGTGCCCATCCGCCGGCCGAGATCGATGCCGGTGACGATATTGACCCATTGGTCGGAGCCGCCCATCTGCAGCACGCAGCCGAAGCGTTTGTTGAGTTCGACGAAATCATAGGCCTGCAGGCACATATAGTTGAATTCGATGAACGACATTTCCTGGTCGCGCTCAATGCGCATGCGCACCGAATCCATCGCCAGCATGCGGTTGACCGAGAAATGCCGGCCAACGTCGCGCAGAAAGTCGATGTAGTTCAATTTCGTCAGCCATTCGGCATTGTCCGGCATGACCGCGTCGGTCTTGCCTTCGCCGAAGGTGAGGAATTTTGAAAAAACTTTGCGGATGCCGCCCTTGTTCGCCTCGATCATCTCGATTGGCAGCAATTGCCGGCTTTCATCCTTGCCCGAGGGATCGCCGACGCGCGTCGTGCCGCCGCCCATCAGCGCGATCGGTTTGCCGCCGGTTTTTTGCAGCCAGTGCAGCATCATGATGACGAGCAGCGAGCCGACATGCAGCGACGGCGCGGTGCAATCGAAACCGATATAGGCGACGAGTTCGCCCGAGCGCGCCTTCGCGTCGAGCCCGTCGAAATCGGAGCATTGATGCAGATAGCCGCGCTCTATCATGACGCGCATGAAATCGGATTTCGGCTGAAATTCTGCGGACATGCCTGCCTCTTGGAGGCGCCGTGTTTAGAAGCTAGCGTAAGCGCAGGCAACACGCCGCGCGAGTCGCGGCGGCTTCATTTGGGATCACATGCGGCTCTTTCGTGCGATCGGCCTGATGAGCGGCACCTCGATCGATGGCGTCGACGTCGCCCTTGTCAAAACCGACGGTGAAAGCGAGGTACACCTCGGGCCGTTTCTGTGCCGGCCCTATTCGGTTGCGGATCGCACGCTGCTGCGGCGGGCTCTGCAGGATGCGCGGCAGCTTGGCGAGCGCTCGGAGCGGCCCGGCATATTGAGCGAAGCCGAGCATCTTATCACCGATCGGCACCTGGAGGCGGTTGAAGCTTTCCTCCAGGCGAACGAGATCGAGCGCGCCTCAATCGACATCATCGGCTTCCACGGGCAGACCGTGCTGCATCGCCCGGAAAGCCGGCTCACGGTGCAGATCGGTGACGGCAATGAGCTGGCGCGGCGAATTGGGCTTCCGGTGGCGTTCGACTTCCGTGCCCCGGACGTGGCGGCTGGCGGGCACGGCGCCCCGCTCGTGCCGGTGTTTCACCGAGCCCTAGCAGAGGCGGCCGGGATCGAGCTGCCGGCGGTGATCCTCAATCTTGGCGGGGTGGCGAACTTGACCTATCTCGCCGGGCGTGGCGCTGATCCCGTCGCCTGGGACACCGGACCCGGCAATGCACTCCTCGATGATCTGATCCTGAAGCGCACTGGCGTGGCCATGGATCGGGACGGGCGGATCGCCGGCTCGGGAACGGTGGATGAGCGCGCGCTAAGCCAATTGCTGGCACATCCCTATTTCAAGCTGCCGCCGCCGAAATCACTCGATCGCAACGCGTTCTCGTTGACGGCCATCGAGCCGCTGCCGCTCGCAAATGCCGCCGCAACGCTCGTCGCCTTCACCGCCGAGACGATCGCCCACGCGATCCGGCAGCTCCCCGCCACGCCCAAGCGGCTTATCGCCGCGGGAGGCGGCACGAAGAATCCCGTCCTGATGGCCGACATCGCCCGCCGCACCGGCTTCGTCGTCCAACCGGCGGAAGCCTTCGGCTGGTCGGCGGACGCGATGGAAGCGCAGGCCTTCGCCTACCTTGCCGTCCGTTCCCGCGCCGGCCTGCCGCTCACCTTCCCGACGACGACAGGCGTGCCGCGCCCGATGACGGGCGGACGGCTGGCGGAAGCAGCTTAGTCCCGCCCGATCTGCTCGACGCGCGCGGCAACCGCAATTCTGGGCGGGTTGCCGAGCCGCTTGTCGAGATAGGTGCCAACCTGCGCGATCAGCGGCTCGACCTTATTCTCGAAAAAGTGGTTCGCGCCCGGCACAACCGCGTGCTCGATTGCGATGCCCTTCTGAGTCTTCAGCTTCTCAATCAGCCCCATGACTTCCTTGATCGGCGCGACGCGGTCCTGATCGCCATGCACGAACAAGCCGGACGACGGGCAGGGCGCCAGGAAGGAGAAATCGAACCGGTTCGCGGGCGGCGCAATCGATACGAACCCCTCGATTTCGGGCCTGCGCATCAGCAGCTGCATGCCAATCCACGAGCCGAAGGAGACGCCGGCGATCCAGCAGGTCCGCGCCTCCGGGTTGATCGACTGCACCCAGTCGAGCGCCGCTGCGGCGTCTGACAGCTCGCCCGAGCCGTGATCGAACATGCCCTGGCTGCGCCCAACGCCGCGGAAATTGAACCGCAGCACCGAAAAACCGCGCTCGGCAAAGAGATAATAGAGGTGATAGACGATCTGGTTGTTCATCGTGCCGCCGAATTGCGGGTGCGGGTGCAGGATGATCGCGATCGGCGCACCGCGCTGTTTCGAGGCGTGAAACCGGCCTTCGAGACGGCCGGCGGGACCAGTGAAGATAACTTCGGGCATAGGAACTCCTGGCGCAACAGAGATCGTCTCTGACTGCGGCGACGAAGAGGTTTGCCTTCCCTTGACTCGGTAGGGTCGGGACCTCAGAATCCGGTTAGAATAATTCCAGTCGCTTGGAATCATTCTAAGAAGGTTCGGCTGCATATAGGTTGCGGCGGCGCCTTCTAACATGAGCCCTCGGCGGTTTTGCAAGGACTTTGCAGGCGCTTCGCCATTGGACAGACCCGCCACGGATGTCGAACACGCGCACCTACCTCGATTTCAATGCGACCGCTCCGTTGCGAGCGCAGGCGCGCGCGGCCATGGTCGCGGCGCTCGACTGTATCGGTAACGCCTCCTCTGTGCATGGCGAGGGTAGGGCGGCTCGGGCGCTAATCGAGGCGGCGCGGCGGGATGTTGGGGCGTTGGCCGGCGTGCCCGCAGGCGGGGTGGTGTTCACCTCCGGCGGGACGGAGGCGGCCAATCTGGCGCTCACGCCGTCGTTGCGGATAGGCAAGGATCGGCGGGATTTCGATTTGCTGCTGGTTTCGGCGGGGGAGCATCCCTGTATCCTGGAGGGACATAGGTTTCCGGCGGAACAGGTCCTCGTGCTGCCGGTGGGGCCGAGCGGCCAGGTCGATATTGCAGCTCTCGATGAGGCTTTGGCTCAGAGCGAAGGCAAGCGTCCGCTCCTCGCGCTTCAGGCTGCGAATAATGAGACGGGCGTGATCCAGCCGGTGTGCGAAGCAGCGGCAAAGGTCCGTGCCGTGGGTGGCGCGACCGTATGCGACGCGGTTCAGGCATTCGGCCGTATTCCTTGCGCTGTGGAGAGTATTGCGGCCGATGTCCTCACCCTTTCCGCTCACAAAGTTGGCGGACCAAAGGGGGCCGGCGCGCTCGTATTCGCAGACGAGAATGACCATATCGGGCATGTGCTTGTGCGAGGCGGTGGTCAGGAGCGCGGCCAGCGCGCCGGTACCGAGAACGTGCCGGCAATCGCCGGGTTTGGAGCAGCGGCCCGGGCTGCCGGTGCGAACGGCGCGGCGGAAGCGGAACACACTAAAGGGCTGCGCGATGCGCTGGAGAAAGCGGTGCTTCGGATTGCTCCGGACGCGGTGATTTTCGGCGCCGATGCGGAGCGGCTGGCGAACACGAGCTGCTTTGCCGTGCCCGGCACCTCGGCGGAGACACTGCTGATGGCCCTCGATCTGGACGGCGTCGCGGTGTCGTCAGGATCGGCGTGTTCGTCGGGGAAGGTCGGCAAGTCGCACGTGCTCGCTGGCATGGGCGTCGATCCCGCACTTGCCCGCGGCGCAATCCGCGTCAGCTTCGGCTGGTCGTCGCGTGAGACGGATGTGGAACATTTCGCCCGCGCCTTCAGCGTGGCGATCGAACGAATTCAAAGGCGGCGCGCCGCCTGAAACGGAACACGAGTTGCAAAGCGACGGCGGAAAGCGCCGAAGCAGGAGAAGTGAATGGCTGCGGTCAGGGAAACGGTCGAGACGGTCAAGTCTATCGATGTCGATGCCTATAAGTATGGGTTCATCACCGACATCGAATCCGACAAGGCTCCGAAGGGGCTGACGGAAGACACCGTCCGTTTCATCTCGGCGAAGAAGAACGAGCCGGATTGGCTGCTGCAATGGCGCCTCGATGCTTATCGCCGCTGGCTGACCATGCGCGAACCGACGTGGGCGCGTGTCGATCATCCGCCGATCGATTATCAAGAGCTTTACTATTATTCCGCCCCGAAGAGCACGGGCGGCCCAAGCTCACTCGCCGAGGTCGATCCCGAGCTGTTGCGCACATACGAGAAGCTCGGCATCCCGTTGCGTGAGCAGGCGGTGCTTGCCGGCGTGCAGAACGCCCGTGTCGCGGTGGATGCGGTGTTCGATTCCGTCTCCGTCGTCACGACCTTCAAGGAAGAGCTCGGCAAGGCCGGCGTGATCTTCTGCCCGATTTCGGAAGCCGTGCAGACGCACCCCGAATTGGTGCGGAAATATCTCGGCTCCGTCGTGCCGGTCACCGACAACTTTTATGCGACGCTGAACTCCGCCGTCTTCTCTGATGGCTCGTTCGTCTACATCCCGCCGGGCGTGCGCTGCCCGATGGAATTGTCGACCTACTTCCGCATCAACGAGCAGAATACCGGTCAGTTCGAGCGCACGCTGATCATCGCCGACAAGGGCTCGTATGTCAGCTATCTCGAAGGCTGCACGGCGCCGTAGCGCGACGAGAACCAGCTGCATGCGGCCGTCGTCGAGCTGATCGCGCTTGAAGATGCCGAGATCAAATATTCGACCGTGCAGAACTGGTATCCTGGCGACGCGGAAGGCCGCGGCGGCATCTACAATTTCGTGACGAAGCGCGGCGATTGCCGCGAGGACCGCGCCAAAATTTCCTGGACGCAGGTAGAGACCGGTTCGGCGATCACCTGGAAATATCCCTCCTGCATCCTGCGCGGCGATGAATCGCGCGGTGAGTTTTATTCAATCGCGATTTCGAACGGCCGCCAGCAGGTCGATTCCGGCACGAAGATGATCCATCTCGGTAAAAACACGACGAGCCGCATCATCTCGAAGGGCATCGCTGCAGGGCGTTCGGAGAATACCTATCGCGGCCAGGTCTCCGCGCATCGCAAGGCGAGCGGCGCGCGCAATTTCACCAATTGCGACTCCCTGCTCATTGGGGATCAATGCGGCGCACACACCGTACCTTATATCGAGGCGCGCAATCACTCCGCGGTGTTCGAGCATGAGGCGACGACGTCGAAGATTTCAGAAGACCAGCTCTTCTATTGCAAGCAGCGCGGCCTGTCGGGCGAGGAAGCGACGGCGCTGATCGTCAACGGCTTCGTTCGCGACGTGCTGCAGCAGTTGCCGATGGAATTTGCCGTCGAGGCGCAAAAGCTGATCGCGGTCAGCCTCGAGGGGAGTGTCGGATAGCACTCTCCTCATGCCCGACGTTGAGCCGGGCACAATGAAATTCATAGGGCGCCGGCATTCGATGGCCGGGACAAGCCCGGCCATCACGGAACTAAAGATGCTTGAAATCAGAAATCTCCACGTCGAAGTCGAAGGCAAGACAATCCTCGATGGACTGTCGCTCACCGTGAAGGCGGGCGAAGTCGCCGCCATCATGGGACCGAACGGCTCGGGCAAGTCGACGCTGTCCTATGTCATTGCCGGCCGCGAGGATTATGACGTGACCAATGGCGAAATCCTGCTCGAAGGTGAGAACATCCTCGACATGGATGCGTCCGAACGCGCCGCGCGTGGATTGTTCCTCGCTTTCCAATATCCGATCGAAATTCCGGGCGTCGGCACGATGACGTTCCTGAAATCCGCGCTGAACGCTCAACGCAAGGCGCGCGGCGAGGCCGAGTTGCAGACCCCAGAATTGATGAAGCGCGTCCGCGAAGGCGCAAAGCGGCTTGAGATCAATCCGGACATGTTGAAGCGCGCGCTCAACGTCGGTTTTTCCGGCGGCGAGAAGAAGCGCATGGAAATCCTGCAGATGGCGCTGCTTGAGCCGAAGCTCGCCATCATGGATGAAACCGACTCCGGTCTCGACATCGACGCGCTGCGTGTGGTCGCGCAGGGGGTCAACACCCTGCGGGCGAAGAATCGCGCCTTTCTAGTGATCACGCACTACCAGCGCCTCTTGAATTACATCAAGCCGGACAGTGTGCATGTCATGGCCGCCGGGCGCATCGTGAAGACGGGCGGCCCGGAACTCGCCCTCGAGCTCGAGAAGAATGGCTATCGCGATTACGTGAGCGAGGCCGCCTGACGCCATGACGACCGACATCACTCAGATCAGGACGCCGGCGGAGAAAGCGCTGATTTCGCTCTATGCGAATGAGAAGGATCGGCTGCCGGGCAGTGAGCCAGTGAAGGCGCTGCGCAGCGAAGCCTTCGCCGAGTTCGAACGAACCGGCCTGCCGCACCGGCGCATCGAATCCTGGCACTACACCGACTTGCGCAGCCAGCTGCGCGAAGCCGCACCGCTGTTCTCCGTAGGTTCAAGCGAGTTCGAAGACTCGCTTCGCCATGTGCAGCCGAGCGTTCCCGATGGGTATTGTTTCGTCCTGCTCGACGGAATCTTTGTTCCGGAATTGTCCGATCTCGATCAATTGCCAGCCGGCGTACGCGTGCGTTCGTTGGCCGATGTGCTTGCGACCGGGGACGCCAACCTGGTCGAACGTCTCGCGCCCAAAGGTCTCGGCACCGGCGATCCCGCACTCAGCCTCAATGCGGCGTTGATGCAGGGCGGTGTTGTCGTCGATGTGGCGCCGGGCGGCGAGATCGCGAAGCCGCTCATCATCCTTTCCGTCATGTCGGCTGGCGCAGTGCATGCCGCCTATCACCGCTCGCTCGTGCGCGTCGGCGCCGGCGCAAAGGTGACGCTGTTTGAAATCGTCGACGCGGTCGAGATCGGCTCGAACCAGCAGAACGGCGCGCTCGTTCTCGAACTCGGCGACGGCGCGGAGGTCGAGCATCTCACCCGCATCAGCCGCCAGGGCGCAGACGCAATCATCATCAACAGTGTACTCGCGAGCCTCGGCGCCAACTGTCAGTACGACGGTTTTGCGCTGATCGCCGACGGCGGTCTCGTGCGCCGGCAGATTTTCCTGCGCTTCGATGGCGAGCATTCCAACGCCGCCGTCCGCGGCCTGTCACTGCTCTCCGGCAAGCGCCATGCCGATACGACGCTGGTCGTCGATCATGCCGTGCCGCATTGCACGAGCCGCGAATATTTCAAGCACATCATCGCCGACGAGGCGACCGGCGTCTATCAGGGCAAGGTCATCGTGCGCCCACATGCCCAAAAAACCGACGGCGCGATGAAGAGCCGCGCGCTTCTGCTCAGCGACAGCGCCGCGATGTTCAACAAGCCGGAGCTCGAGATTTTCGCCGACGACGTCGTTTGCGGACACGGCGCGACTGTCGCCCAGCTCGACGAGGACCAGCTCTTCTACCTGCGCTCGCGCGGTCTGCCGCGCGCCGAGGCCGAGCAGCTCCTGCTTGAGGCTTTCGCAAATGAGGCGGTGGAGCATGTGCAGAACGAAGGCGCGCGCGAGCGGCTGATGACCTACGTCTCCGACTGGCTCGCGGCGCGGAAGTGACGACGCCATGAACGAGTACGTGAAGCCGCAGACAGGATCATACGATGTCGAGCGCCTGCGCGCCGACTTCCCGATTCTAGCGAAGCAAGTCTATGGCAAGCCGCTCGTCTATCTCGACAATGCGGCGTCAGCGCAGAAGCCGCGCATCGTCATCGAGCGGCTGACCGAGGCCTACGAGAACGAATATGCCAACGTGCATCGCGGCCTGCACTATCTCGCCAATGCCGCCACCGAGGCCTTCGAGACCGCGCGCGAGCGGGTGCGCACGTTCCTGAATGCCGGCTCGCATGAAGAGATTGTCTTCACCCGCAACGCGACGGAAGCGATCAACCTCGTCGCATCTTCCTTTGGCCTAGAGCACATCCGCGAGGGCGACGAGATCGTGCTCTCCGTCATGGAGCACCATTCCAACATCGTGCCCTGGCATTTCCACCGCGAGCGCAGGGGCGCTGTGCTGAAATGGGTGCAGATCGAGGAGGACGGCTCGTTCTCGCTTGACGCATTCGAGCGGGCGCTGACGCCGCGCACGAAGATCGTCGCGATCACGCATATGTCGAACATGCTCGGCACGCTCGTGCCGGTGAAGGACGTGGTGCGGATCGCGCATGCCCGCGGCATTCCGGTGCTGATCGACGGCTCCCAGGGTGCCGTCCATCTCGATGTCGACGTGCGCGACATCGATGCTGATTTCTATGTCTTCACCGGCCACAAAGTGTATGGCCCGACCGGCATCGGCGTGCTCTACGGCAAGCGCGAATGGCTCGAGCGTCTGCCGCCGTTCAATGGCGGCGGCGAGATGATCGAGACGGTGACGACGGACAGCGTCACCTACAACACACCGCCGCATCGCTTTGAGGCCGGTACGCCGCCGATCGTCCAGGCGATAGGGCTCGGCGCCGCGCTCGACTATATGGATAGCGTCGGCCGCGCTGCGATCCGCGCCCACGAAGCCGATCTGACGCGCTACGCCCACCAGCGCCTCGGCGCGATCAATTCGCTGACAATCTACGGCACGGCAAAGCACAAGGGGCCGATCCTCTCCTTCAACATGAAGGACGCGCACGCCCATGATATCGCCACCGTCATCGACCGCTCCGGCGTGGCGGTGCGCGCCGGCACCCATTGTGCGATGCCGCTCCTGGCGCGCTATGGTGTGACGTCGACCTGCCGCGCCTCGTTCGCGCTCTACAATACGCGCGAGGAAGTCGACCGCCTCGCCGAGGCGCTCACCCGCGCCGAAGCCCTGTTTGCCTGAGTTGATGCCATGACAGACATGCCTGCCGCTGCCGAGAGCGCCATCGCCGAGCCGAACCGGCCGGACATGGCAATGCCTTCGGCGCTCCCCCCCGAAGAGATCGACCGCATGACCGACGACATCGTCGCGGCGCTGAAGACGGTCTACGACCCGGAAATCCCGGTCGACATCTACGAACTGGGTCTGATCTACAAGGTCGACATTTCCGACGACAAGTTCGTCACGGTCGACATGACCCTGACCGCGCCGGCCTGTCCGGTCGCGGGCGAGATGCCGAGCTGGGTCGAGAACGCGGTCGCTACCGTTGGCGGCGTCTCCGGTTCCAAGGTCAACATGGTCTTCGATCCGCCCTGGGATCAGAGCCGCATGTCGGATGAGGCCCGCGTCGCGCTCGATATGTGGTGAGCGCCAGGTCCAACACGAGCATGCCCAAGATCGCCGGCATTCTCGAGACGGCGCTTTATGTTGACAACCTCGACCATGCCTCCCGCTTTTACGAAGACGTGCTCGGCCTGAAGCCGATCAACAAGGACCAGCGCTTCGCCGGCTATGATTGCGGCCCGCGCAGCGTCCTGCTCCTCTTCAAGCACGGTTCAACTCTGGACACGGTGCACCTGCCGGGCGGCACCATCCCGCCGCATGACGGGCAGGGCACGTTGCATGTTGCCTTCGCCATTGCCGCGAATGAACTCACCGCCTGGGAAGCGCATCTTGCGGCTCACGATATCGAGATCGAAGGCCGCACCGATTGGCCGCGCGGCGGCAAGAGCATCTATTTCCGCGATCCGGACGGTCACCTGGTTGAACTCGCGACGCCGGGCCTTTGGCCGAACTATTCGAGCTAACCTTGCCTTGCGATTGCGGCCGCGCCCGATGTTCTCGCCTTGTTTTTAGGCCCCCCGCGTCATAGGTTCCCTTGAACTCCTGGGGTTTTCAATTCTGCCGCGGAGCGGGCGCGGCGAGCGCGGAGAAATCAAATGGGCTCCATGTCGATCTGGCACTGGATCATCGTTGGCGGCGTCGCCCTGGTTCTGTTCGGCGGAAAGGGCAAGATTTCCGACCTGATGGGCGATTTTGCCAAAGGCATCAAATCCTTCAAGAAAGGCATGTCCGAGGAGGACCCGACCGACGTTTCGCACCCGGCCGACCCGCCGCGGAACATCCCGCATCAGGCCGGCGCCCCCGTCGAGAAGGCGGCGGAGACGCGCAAGGTCTGAGCCTAGATCGTTGGCCACTTCCCCGGATGCCGAACGCAATCCGGGTTCCAGCAACGCGCCGCATAGACCTGGGTCCTAGACCGCCAACGCAGGCAAGTTTACGCAGCCTGCGTACACTTGGCTGCCGGGGGCGTGCGGGGAAGTCGAGCCCTTACTGGTACCGCGCTCAACATGTTTGATTTCGACGCCGGCAAACTGATCGTCATCGGGGTTGTCGCCCTGATCGTCATCGGGCCGAAGGAGCTGCCGCGCGTGCTGCGCCAGCTCGGCCAGGCCTATTCCAAGATGCGGCGCATGGCGGCGGATTTTCAGGGCCAGTTCATGGACGCGATGCGCGAGGCCGAGCTCGACGATATCAAGAAAGATCTGCAGGCGGTCGGCGATGCTGCAAAAATCGATGTGAATTTCAATCCCGTCGCCGATATCAAGCAACAGGTGACCTCGGCGATCGACGGCGAGCCGAAAGCGATAACGTCCGAGGAAGTGCCGGCAATTGCCGCACCGCATGGCGAGGGCTCGCTCAACTCGATCGAGATGCCGGAACTGTCCGCAGCGGCGCAGGGCGAGCTGGAGCTGAAGACCGAGGGCGCCGGCCCGCCGGGACCCTCGGCGCCGGACACCCCGCCCGATACGGAATTGGATGCCGAGCGCCCGGCGCGGCTCGAATCGGCCGCCGATCCGGTGCCGGAGCAAACGCGCGAGCCGGCGCCGCTCAAAGCCGCCAATGGTTAGCACTCCCGTGACCGACGCGGAGATCGAGGCGACCAAAGCGCCTTTGATGGATCATCTGATCGAGCTCCGCTCGCGGCTGATCAAGGCGCTCGTCGCGTTCCTCGCGATGTTCCTTTTGTCCTTCTTCTTCGCCAAGGACATCTACAATCTGCTCGTCCTGCCGTATCAGCATGCCGCCGGACCGGACGCGAAGCTGATCTACACCGCGCCGCAAGAGTATTTCTTCACGCAGATCAAGGTCGCGATCTTCTCCGCCGCGTTTCTCGCCTGTCCGATCATCTTCGCGCAGGTCTACGCCTTCGTGGCGCCCGGCCTCTACAAGCATGAGCGCAACGCCTTCCGGCCGTATCTCTTCGCGACGCCAGTCTTCTTCGCGTTCGGGGCGCTACTCGTCTATTTCGTCGTCATGCCGAACCTCTTGCGCTTCTTCATCGGCATGCAGCAGGCAAACGAGCCGGGCAGGGCGCAGATCGAGCTCTTGCCGCGCGTCAGCGAATATCTCTCGCTGATCATGACGCTGATCTTCGCCTTCGGGATCACGTTCCAATTGCCGGTGATCCTGACGCTGCTCGGCCGCGTCGGCATCATCGATTCCGCCTTTTTGAAATCGAAACGTCGCTACGCGGTCGTGCTCGTCTTCATCATTGCCGCGGTGCTGACGCCGCCCGACGTGTTCAGCCAGCTCGCGCTTGCGATCCCGGCGCTGCTGCTTTACGAGGCCTCGATCTTTGCCGTCCGGCTGATCGAGAAGAAGCGCGAACAAGAACGCGCGGCGCGCGACGCGGCGACGTAAAGGTCTCTGGACCCCGGCTCTCGCTCCGCTCGGCCGGGGAAGTGGCCGCGGAGATTCAACCCCACATTCCCGGACGCGCGAAGCGCGATCCGGGACCTACTCCCGAGACCCCATGCACGATATCCGCTGGATCCGCGAGAATGCCGAGGCGCTGAAAGAGGGCCTGCGCAAGCGCGGCATGCTGGGTCTCGACGTCGAGGAGACCGTCGCCAAAATCTTCGCGCTCGATGATGAACGCCGCGAGCAAATCGCATCTGCGCAGAAATTCCAGGAAGAGCGCAATCGCCTGTCGAAAGAAATCGGCGTCGCGATGAAGGCTAGGGATACCGCGCGCGCCGAGGTGCTGAAGGCGGACGTCGCGGCGCTGAAGGATGCTGCCGCGGGGGTCGAAGCGGCAGAGAAGCGCGCGGTCGAAGCGCTCGAAAAAGCGCTGCTCGAATTGCCCAACATCCCGCTCGACGACGTCCCGGTCGGCAAGGACGAAAACGACAATGTCGAAGTCCGCCGCTTCGGCGAGAAGCCGCATTTTCCGAACAGTTTTAAGCCGAAGGAGCATTACGACATCGGCGAAGCGCTGGGCATGATGGATTTCGAGGCCGCCGCGCGTCTCTCCGGCGCACGCTTTGTCGTGGTGAAAGGCAGGCTCGCACGGCTTGAACGCGCACTGATGCAGTTCATGCTCGATCTGCATACGGACGAACACGGATATACTGAGATCGATCCGCCGCTTCTCGTGCGCGACGAGGCGATGATCGGCACGGCGCAATTGCCAAAGTTCCGCGATGATCAGTTCGCCGCCCGATGCATGCTCTCCAAAGAGGAAAAGGAAGAGGTAGACGACGAGGAACTTAAGCTCGCGAAGGCTAGAGAGAAACTGAACGTAGCAGAGAATCCGTCGCCCGCTGCTGACCGGAATGCTGCCAAGCGTGATGCAATCGCCGCAAGACTGGCGATTAAGCGTCACACGGACAGAATCAAACAGCTTCAGTCCAATTTTTGGCTCATCCCCACCGCCGAAGTTCCCCTGACAAATCTCGTCCGCGAGCAAATCCTCGACGAAACCGCGCTGCCCCTGCGCTTCACCGCGGGCACGCCGTGCTTTCGCGCCGAAGCCGGTGCGGCGGGGCGCGACACGCGCGGCATGTTCCGCCAGCATCAATTCTCGAAGGTCGAACTCGTCTCGATCACCACGCCGGAAAACTCGCTCGACGAGCACGAGCGCATGACCCAATGCGCCGAGACAGTTTTAAAACGCCTCGGCCTGCATTACCGGACAATCATCCTTTGCACCGGCGACATGGGCTTCGCGAGCCAAAAAACTTATGACATCGAGGTCTGGCTGCCCGGGCAGGGGCGTTACCGTGAGATTTCATCCTGCTCGGTCTGCGGCGAGTTCCAGGCGCGCCGCATGAACGCGCGCTACCGGCCGCAAGATGAATCGGGAAAAGCGGGCAAGGGCACGCGCTTCGTCCACACGCTGAACGGCTCGGGTCTGCCCATCGGCCGCACCCTGATCGCCGTCCTCGAAAATTACCAGAATCCGGACGGGTCGGTCACAGTACCGGACGTTTTGCGCGACTACATGGGCGGGCTGGAGAGAATCGAGGCGGTGAAGTAGTGCACAACCCATGCGCATTTTGATCACCAACGACGACGGCATCCATTCGCCCGGCCTCGATCTGCTCGAGCGCATCGCGCAGACGCTCTCGGACGACATCTATGTCATCGCGCCGGAATATGATCAGTCGGGCGTCGCGCATTCGCTCTCGCTCAACGATCCCTTGCGCCTGCGCGAGGTCTCGCCGCGCCATTACGCGGTAAAGGGCACGCCGACCGATTGCGTCATCATGGGCGTGCGCTCGGTGCTCGCCGACAAAAGGCCGGACCTCGTTCTCTCCGGCGTCAATCGCGGCCAGAACGTCGCCGAAGACGTCACCTATTCCGGCACGATCGCCGGCGCGATGGAAGGCACGATCCTCGGCGTGCCCTCGGTAGCGCTGTCGCAGGCCTACGGCGCGGTCAGCGGGCGCTTCAATCCGCATTGGGATTGCGCCGAGACGCACGCGCCGCACGTTCTGAAAAAACTGCTGAAGGAAGGCATTTCGCCGGGCACGCTGATCAACGTGAATTTCCCGGACTGCCCGCCGGACGAGGTCGACGGCATTGCCGTCACCGTGCAGGGGCGGCGCGACGCCGATCTCCTCAAGATCGATGCGCGCCACGATGGGCGTGGCATTCCCTATTACTGGATCGCCTTCCAGCGCGGCGCCTTCACCCCGGGAAAGGGCACCGATCTAGAGGCGCTGGCGGCGAAGAAAATCTCGCTGACGCCGCTGCGGCTCGATCTCACCGACGAGAACGCGCTAACGCGTTATGCCCAGGCATTCGGGTGAGCGAGCCGTCACTCGGCGCCATCGAGAATCGTGGCGCGCTGCTTCTGAAGCTGCGGATTCAGGGTATCCACAACACCGAGGTGCTGCGCGCGATCGAGACTGTCCCGCGCGAGGCGTTCGTGCCGCATCAGCTTGCTGATCTTGCGCAGCGCGATTTGCCGCTGCCGATCGCCTGCGGCCAGACGATGAGCGAACCGGGCCTCGTCGCGCGCATGCTGGAGGCGCTCGACATCCGTCGGGATCATCGCGTGCTCGAGATCGGCACCGGGTCGGGCTATGTGACTGCCATCGTCGCGAGCCTGGCGAGCAAGGTCCTCTCGATCGACCGCTTCCATACGCTGGTGGCGGGCGCACAGACCCGGCTGGAGCAATTGGGGTTTGGCAATGTCGAGATCATCTGCGGCGACGGGCTCGCGGCTGACATTGCCGGGCCGTTCGATCGCATTCTCGTACATCTTTCTTTCGATGCAGCGCCGGCGAGTCTCATGAGCATGGTCGCCCCGGGCGGCGTGCTCATTTACGGGCGTTCGTCAGGGGAGGGAGGCGGCACGCATCTCTCGCGGATTGCCCGCGATCCGGAAGGAAAGATCGAAGAGACCGATCACGGCGCCTGCATGCTGCCGAAGCCGATCGCCGGAGTCGCCGCGGCGCTTTAAAGTTAAAATCTGCGCTTTTTTGCTGAACGGGCATTCATCAAAAACGCTTCCTTAACCCGCACGCGATCTAATCACGTCCGTGATGATGCGTTTCGTGTGGGTTGCGTGATGAGTGCTGGAATCCGTTCTTACCGCAGCGCGGTGAATATCGCTTTGGCCAGTGCGGCCGTGGCTCTCCTCGGCGGGTGCGCGTCGGATTCGACGCGGCTTTCCGATCCCTTCTCAACTCCGTTCGCCAATCCTTTCCAGAGCGCGTCGCGCGACGTCGATCGCGCTCCGACCGGCGCCATCCCCGACGACATGCCGGCACGCAGCGGCGGCGTTCGCTCCGGGCCGATCCAGTCGAGCCCGCTGCCGGCGCCGGGCGCTCCCGTGGCAGCGCCCCCTCCGCAGCGCTTCGGCGATGCGCCCGCAAGTCAGCCACCGTCCGCGTCCCCCCTGCGTGTGGCGCAAGGCGCCGGCGTTGCCGGCAATTGGTCGGCGCAGGGCGGCACCGCGATCACCATGCGCTCCGGCGAGACGCCATCGATGCTCGCCAACCGCTACGGCGTGCCCACAGACGCGCTGCTCCGCGTCAACGGCTTCACCTCGGCCGGGCAGGTAAAGCAGGGCGCGAAGCTGATCGTGCCGGTCTACAGCGCCAGCGCCGCCGCGCCGACACGGACGGCCGCAGTCATTACTCCGATGCACGGCAAACCCGCCGCGCCGGCCAAAATGGCGGCTCCGCAACCGAAATTCGTCCTGGTCAAAGGCCCCGGCGGCAAGACCATGAAGATGCAGGCCGCCGAACCTGCCAAGACGCCGGCCGCAAAAGGCAAGAGCGCCGAGGCCAACTCCCCGAAGCCGGCCAAAACTGCGGACTCCCGCAACGCGACGGCTGCGAAGCCCGCCCAGAGCGCGCCGGCAAAGGTCGGCAAAATCGAATCGGCGCCGGCGCCAAAGGTTCAGCAGGCGATCGTGAAGCAGAACGTCGATCCCGCTCCGACGGCAAGCTTGCCGGCCAAGGCTGAAGCGGCGCCCGCCGAGGCGAGCCCGGAATTCCGCTGGCCAGCACGCGGCCGCATCATTCAGGGCTTCAAGAGCGGCGGCAACGACGGCATCAACATCTCCGTGCCGGAAGGTACGGCGGTGAAGGCCGCCGAGAACGGCGTCGTCGCCTATGCCGGTAACGAGCTCAAAGGCTACGGCAACCTCGTGCTCATCCGTCACCCCAACGGCTTCGTCTCGGCCTATGCAAATAACGGCGAGATCGAAGTGAAGCGCGGCGACAATGTGAAGCGCGGCCAAACCATCGCCAAGTCCGGGCAGAGCGGCAACGTCGCGACCCCGCAGCTCCACTTCGAGCTGCGCAAGGGCTCGACCCCGGTCGACCCGACGAATTACCTCGCCGGTCTCTGACGCGAAAAGCTTCCCTTCCGATTCCGCGAGACACTGAGCGGGAGGGTTCAGGCGGCGGGTCCTAAGCCGGGCCCGCCGCCTGTCTAATTTGCGGTCCTTGTTGTTGATTGCGGTGTTCTGCTTGCGGTGTGCGAAAGCCCGCGAACGTTAGCCGCGAGATGCCGTTTGCTGAGTACGAAACGTCAGCAAACTGAGGACCAGACCAATGCACTACATTCTCGCCCTTTCAGCCGTCGCGTTGGCGATGCTGTCGACGCAGGCTTTCGCTCAGATGCAAGCCTATCCCGCCGGCGGTCTCGGCGATGCTTGGGCACAAGACCAGCCGAGCTCGATCGGGATCAACAACGGCTACGACCCGAACACGGGGACGTACATCATCCCGCACTCCGGAGGCCGCACCACTGCCCCGCTGCGCCGCCAGTATGATGGAGTGCGCTGACGAGTCGCGCGTTCTGCGCACATTTGCTCGTGGGTTGAGGCGGGTCGCAAGCTGGGCCCGCCGCCTGTCATTGCGTGAATGACGGCGGGCCTGCGTGTCGTTGTCAACATGACGACCGCCAACCTTGCTGATTGAGTGATGCCGCTTGATTAAAAGAGCGGCATCGCTTCAAAGGGCGCGATGCAGCATTCGGTGCGCCCGCTCGATCCAATCGGCACTCTGATCATCTTCGGCCTCTGCGCGAGCTGGGGCTTGAACCAGGTCGCGGCGAAAGTCGCGCTCGCCGACATTCCGCCGCTGACGCAGGCGGCGTGGCGCTCCGTCGGCGCGACGATCGTGCTCGGCGCGATCGGTATCTGGCGCGAGCCGACGCTGTTTGCGCGCGACCGCACGCTGGTCGCGGGGATCGTCTGCGGCGTCTGCTTCGCGCTCGAATTCGTTGCGCTCTATGTCGGCCTGCAATGGACGAGTGCGACGCATGCCGTGCTCTTCCTCTATTCGGCGCCGTTTTTCGTCGCGCTCGGGCTGCCGCTGATCACTCCGTCGGAACGGCTGAGCTCGCTGCAATGGGCCGGCCTGGCGCTGTCCTTCATCGGCGTCGCGTTGGCGCTCGGTGTCAGCGGCCAAATCTCCCGCGAGATGCTGATCGGCGATCTCCTGACCTTGCTCGCCGGCGCGCTCTGGGGGGCAACGACGCTGATCATCAAAGCCACGCGCTTGCGCGCAGCGCGGCCGATCAAGGCGCTGCTCTATCAGCTGGCGGTGTCGGCAATCGTGCTCGGGCTCGGCATTCTCGTGTTCCGGGAGCGCATGCCGACGCAGGTTTCAGCGATCAGCTGGGGCAGCCTCGCCTATCAGACGCTCTGGGTCGTCTGCATTACGTACACGAGCTGGTTTTGGATGATCTCGCATTATCGCGCGGGCGAGCTTTCGGCGTTCACGTTCCTCACGCCGATTTTCGGCGTGGCGGCCGGGCACTTCCTGCTCGGCGACGCGATCGCGCCGGGATTTGCGATCGCGGTGGCGCTCGTTGCCGGCGGGATTTTGCTGGTGAACTGGCCGCGCAGGGCGACCTGACGCTCACATCGTCTGCTTCCCCAGCCGCCCGGCCAGATCCTGAATATATTGCCACGCGGTGCGGCCGGAGCGCGCGCCGCGCGTCGTCGCCCATTCGAGCGACTCGGCCTGCAGCTTGTCGCGGTCCATTTCAAGTCCGAAGCGCTCGGCGTAGCCGAAGACCATCGCGAGATAATCGTCCTGGCTGCAGCGATGGAACCCAAGCCAGAGGCCGAAGCGATCGGATAACGACACCTTCTCCTCGACCGCCTCGCCCGGATTGATCGCGGTTGAGCGCTCGTTCTCCATCATGTCGCGCGGCAGGAGATGGCGCCGGTTCGATGTCGCATAGAAGAGCACGTTGCCCGGCCGGCCCTCGATGCCGCCTTCGAGCACCGCCTTCAGGGACTTGTAGCTCGTGTCGTCGGCATCGAAGGAGAGGTCGTCGCAGAAGACGAGAAAACCGAAGGGCGCGTCGCGCACCAGCGTCATCAAAGCGGGCAGGCTGTCGATGTCCTCGCGGTGGATTTCGATGAGCTTCAGCGGCCGGTAGTTGGGTTTCGCCGAAAGTCGCGCGTCAATGTCGGCATGGATCGCCTTGACAAGTGAGGATTTTCCCATGCCACGGGCGCCCCAGAGCAGGGCATTATTGGCGGGGTAGCCGCGGGCGAAGCGCTCGGTGTTCTCAGCGAGCTGGTCGCGGACGCGATCGATGCCCTTCAAGAGCACAAGATCGACGCGATTGACCTTGGCGACGGGCATGAGCGAGCCGCTCGCCGCCTGCCAGACGAAGGCTTCCGCCGCGGCAAAATCGGGCCGGGCGGGCTCCGGCGGCGCGATGCGCTCGAGCGCAGCGACGATCCGCGCCATGTTGGCTGCGAATTCGGCGGGAGGGGCAGGGGAATCCGAGGGCATGCGGTCGCGCTTGTACCCGGCCAAGTCGATGCCGGGAAGAGCCGGCGGCGGGACGAAGACGAGCATTGCGCCACAGCCGCATTTTGTTGCTTTCGTGGGCTCGCTGGCTATAGTCCGCGGCACTTTGCCGGGCCTTTTGCGGTCCGCCCACTCGGAAAGCTCAATGTTCTTCGCTACTCCTGCCTACGCCCAGGCTGCGACGCCCGGCGGCGCCGATCTCATCATGCAGCTGGCGCCGTTCGGCATCATCCTCGTCATCATGTATTTCCTCATCCTGCGGCCGCAGCAGAAGCGCGCCAAAAGCCAACAGGAATTGGTGAAAAACGTGCGCCGGGGCGATACCGTCGTCACCACAGGCGGGCTCATCGGCAAGGTGACGAAGTCGGTGGATGATGCGGAGGTTGAGGTCGAGATCGCACCGAATGTCAGGGTGCGCCTCTTGCGCCAGATGATCTCCGACGTCCGCGCCAAGGGCGAGCCGGTCAAGGAACAGGCCTGAGGCGCGGCTTCCTGACGGAATAGACTCATGCTGCGTTACGCCACCTGGAAAGTCGCCGCCATTATCGGCATGACGCTGATTGCGCTTATGGTCATCGTCCCGAGCATGTTGTCGCCGGCGACGCGGCAGTCGATCTCGCAGCATGTGCCTTGGCTGCCGATGCGCACGATCGTGCTCGGGCTCGACTTGCAGGGCGGCTCGCACGTGCTGCTTGAAATCGATCAGGCATCGGTCATGAAGACGCAGGTCGACAACCTGCGCGACGATGTCCGCCGCATCCTACGTGAAGAACGAGTACCAATCACAGGTGGGATCGGCACGCAGGCGCGCGGCGTGCAGTTCCGCGTCGCCAACCCCGACGATCGCGCCAAAGTGCTGCCGAAAATCCGCCAGCTGCAGCAACAGACCGGCAACGTGCTGCTCGGCGGGGCCGGCGCCGGCTCGCTCAACGTCAACGAATCGCCGGATGGGCTCGTCCAGGTGACGCTCACCGACGCCGGTGTGGCCGACAAGGTGCGCCGCGCCGTCGACCAGTCGATCGAGGTTCTGCGCCGCCGCGTCGACGCACTTGGGACGACCGAGCCGAACATCCAGCGCCAGGGCGCCGACCGCATCCTCGTCCAGGTGCCGGGTCTGCAGGACCCGGAAAAGCTCAAGGATATTCTCGGCACGACCGCGAAACTGGAATTCCGGCTCGTCGCCGAGCCCGGCGCCAATCCGGCCGACGTCGAGATGCTCGACCAGACCGAAGAGCCGGGCAAGCTGCCGGTCGAGAAACAAGTGATGGTGCAGGGCGAGGATCTGACCGACGCCCAGCCCGGCTTCGATCAGCGCACCAGCGAGCCGATCGTCAATTTCCGCTTCAACATCCGTGGGGGGCAGAAATTCGCCGACGTGACGACAAAGAATGTCAACAAGCCGTTCGCGATCGTTCTCGACAACAAAGTGATCTCCGCGCCGCGCATCTTGTCGCCGATCACCGGTGGCGCCGGGCAGATTTCCGGCCGCTTCACGGTGGAGCAGGCGACGAACCTGTCGATCCTGCTGCGCGCCGGCGCGCTGCCGGCAAAGCTCAACATTGTCGAAGAGCGTACGGTCGGCCCCGGTCTCGGCGAGGATTCGATCAAAGCCGGCGAGCGTGCAGCTTATGTCGGCGCGGCGCTCGTTGTTGTCTACATGCTCGTGACCTACGGCATTTTCGGCGTGTTCGCGAACCTTGCGCTCTTCGTGCACATCGCCTTCATCTTCGCCGCGCTGGTTCTGCTCGGCGCGACGCTGACCTTGCCTGGCATTGCGGGGATCGTGCTCACGATCGGCATGGCGGTCGACTCGAACGTGCTCATCTATGAGCGCATCCGCGAGGAGTCGCATATGGGCCGCTCGATCATCTCGGCGCTCGACGCCGGCTTCAAACGTGCCTTCGCGACGATCGTCGATTCCAACGTGACGATGTTCGTCGCCGCAGCAATCCTGTATTTCCTTGGCTCGGGGCCGGTTCGCGGTTTCGCAGTGTCCCTCGCGCTCGGCATTCTCACGACGATCATCACGGCGGTGACAATGACGCGCATGATGATCGCGGTCTGGTACCGCTACGCGCGGCCGACGCGCCTTCCGATTTGAGGAAACCCTATGACAGAATCAGCGAGAACCGACGTTTCGGAAGCGGGCGCTCTTATCGGCACTTTCCGCCGTTTCGGACCTGTTGGGGAGGTGTATGAAGTCCTCGCGTTTGAAGGAGAAGAGTCCAACGGAGAGCCCCTGATGCGCATCCGCCTGCCGAAAACGGGGGAGGAGGCGTCGTATGCACTTCGACGCATATTGGATGATCCAAAAGAAGACTGATGTTCGCGATCGCTTTTGACCTCATCGTTGCGGACACGGAAAGGAACCACCCCAAAGGTGTTTCGCAGGCGTATACAGACATCGCAAACGAGTTGACGAAGTTCGGATTCTCGCGGGTGCAAGGCAGTTTGTACACCTCGAATGACGAGAATTTAGCAAACCTCTTTGCGGCAATGCAGGGACTTAAGGCATTGCCGTGGCTCGGCAGTTGCGTCCGCGACATTCGTGCCTTCCGAGTCGAACAATGGTCCAACTTCACAAATGTGTTCCGGCCATAGGGTCGATGAACACAACATCCGAGTCACGTCTATGAAGCTCCTGCGCCTCGCTCCGGAGAACACGAAATTCGGCTTCATGCGCTTCCGGCGCGTGAGCTATCCGTTCTCCGCCTTCCTTTCGATCGTGTCGGTCATTCTGTTCCTGACCGTCGGCATGAATTTCGGCATCGATTTCGCCGGCGGCACGCTGATGGAACTGCGAGCGAAGTCCGGCACGGCCGATCTCGCGCAATTGCGCTCGACCGGCGAGCATCTCGGTCTCGGCGACGTCGAAGTGCAGGGCTTCGGCAATGCGTCCGACGTGACGCTACGCTTCGGTCTGCAACCCGGCGGTGACGCCGCGCAGCAGGCCGCCGTCGAAAAGATACGCCACGCTGTCGAAGCCGCTTACGAAATCCGCCGCACCGAGGTTGTCGGTCCACGCGTCTCCGGCGAGCTCGTGCAATCGGGTACGCTCGGCGTCGTCGTCTCGATCATCGCCGTTCTGAGCTATCTCTGGTTTCGCTTCGAATGGCAGTTCGCCGTCGGTGCGGTCATCGCGACAATGCACGACCTGTTGCTGACGGTCGGCTTCTTCTCGATCACGCAACTCGAGTTCAACACGACGTCGATCGCCGCGATTTTGACTATCGTCGGCTATTCGCTCAACGAGACGGTCGTCGTGCTCGACCGTATCCGCGAAATGATCCGCAAATATAAGCGCATGTCGACTCCCGACCTCATCGATCTCTCCGTGAACGCGGTGCTGCCGCGCACGATCATGACCGCAACGACGGTGTTCCTTGCCTTGCTGTCGCTGGTCATTTTCGGCGGGCAAGTGATCCGCTCCTTCTCCGTCGCGATGATGTGGGGCATTTTCGTCGCGACTTATTCCTCGGTCTTCATCTGCTCGCCGATGCTGATCTATCTCGGCCTGCGCAGCGACAGCGTCGAGCCGGCGCCGACGGAGCAGAAGGCCGAGACAAAGCCGCGCGCCAGGGTCGCTTAGGCCCTCAGATGGGGGGCGATCGCCCGGAAGGATTCGTTCCCGGGGCGCATTCGATCGACGCCTACGGCGCCGGCGGTTTCACTTTCGCCGGGATGTCGCATCGCGGCTCGATCCTCGCGTTGCCTTCCGGCATCCGCGCTTGGGACGTTTGCGATCCATCGCAGATCGATGCGGACTCGCTTGCGCCGCTTTTCGACGAGCCGAAGGGCGCGGTCGAGCATCTGCTGATCGGGACCGGCGTCAGCTTCGTTCCGCTTGCGCCCGCTTTGCGTAAAGCCTTGCACGTGCGTGGCATTGTCGGCGAGCCGATGGCGACCGGGGCCGCCGCGCGAACCTACAATATTCTCCTCGGCGAGAAGCGGCGCGTGGCCGCGGCACTCGTCGCCGCCGCATGATGGCGGGGCAGGGCACCGACACGCCGCGGGCAGCGTCGCTGGCCGCGCATTACGAGCATTGCAACACCCTGGTTCACGGGCATGATCGCGACCGCTGGCTCGCGACGCTGTTTGCGCCGGCAGATAAGCGGCCGCATTTTCACGCGCTTTATGCCTTCAACATTGAGATTGCGCGCATCCGAGACGTCGTCTCCGATCCCATGCCTGGCGAAATCCGCATGCAATGGTGGACCGACGCGTTGGAGGACGCGGCGCGGGGGGACGTGGAGGCGCATCCCGTCGCCGATGCGTTTCTCGATACGATTGCGAAGTGCGGTCTGCCGCGCGCCGAATTTACGGCGCTGATCGAGGCGCGCCGCTTCGACCTCTACCACGATCCGATGCCGGACCTGCCGGCGCTCATCTCTTATTGCGACGCGACGGCGTCCTGCCTTTTCCGGGCGGCGGCGAAAATCTTGACCGCGCAGGCAACCGCGCAGGCGGCGGATGAAGCCGCGCACTACGCCGGCATCGCCTACGCGGTCACCGGCCTGCTGCGTGCCCTGCCGCTCGATCGCGCGCGCGGGCAATGCTTCGTACCCGCCGATCTTCTGGCAAGACACGGCGCCTCGCCAACCGATATCATCGCCCGTCAAAATACCGAGGGGATTCGTGCCGCGCTTGCCGAACTCCGGTCGCTCGCCCGCGAGCACCTCGCGGAGGCGCGAACCTCGCTCCCGTCGGTCGCCCCGGCCGCCCGCACGGCCTTTCTTCCGGCGGCGGTCCTGCCGCTCTATCAGGCTGCGCTTGACCGGCGCGAGCATGATCCGTTTACCGTAACGCGCGTGCCACAATGGCGGCGGCAGTGGCAGCTTTGGCGCGCCGGCCGGCCGGGACGGCTTGTTTGATCAGTTCGGCAGCGCCGCGCCCGCCTCTTTTGCAAGGCTTTCTGCCTAACAATTAAGCAGATCGTGTTTTCGCGGCCACAGCTCGACAATAGCGTGTCAGGACCCCGGAACCGCGCGATCTTTTTGCCCTTCCAACGGTTATCCTGCCGCATAACAAGCTGAGCAATGGCTCAAATCTGCAAGCGAGGGGTAACTACAATGATCCGCAAACTTCTTATGGCCTCCGTAGCCACCGCAACGATCGCCGGGTCCGCGCTCGCCGCCGATCTGCCTTCGCGCAAGGCGCCGCCCCCGGCATTCATCCCGCCTCCGGTCATGACCTGGACCGGCGCCTACATCGGCGTCAACGGCGGCGGCATCTGGACGAATTCGAATAATGTCGTCACGACCGCGACCGACTTCGGGGCTGTCGCCTTTCCGACCGTGTCCGCCGCCGCGGCGGCTGCCGGGGCCAATATCATTCCTACACGGCGCAACACGAATTTCCTCGTCGGCGGCACCTGGGGTTACAATTGGCAATGGAACAACATCGTGCTCGGCACGGAAAGCGACTTCCAGGGCGTTTTCGGTTGCAACAACAATAACAATAACGGCGGCGGCTTCGGCTTCGGCGGCGGCAACAACAACAACAATTGCGGCGGCACCGCTGTCGGCATAGCCCCGATCGTCGGCGCTCCGGGATTTAATGTCCTGAGCCAGCAGACCATCAACAGGCGCCTCGATTACCTCAGCACCTCGCGGGTTCGCGCCGGCTTCCTTGTGACACCTTCGTTCCTGATATACGCCACTGGCGGCGTGGCCATCGGGCACGTCCGGGTAGACAGCTCAATCATCTCGTCTGTAACGCCTCTCCCGTTTGCGCTTAATTCGGGTATCAGCTTCGCGAACTATTCGCAGCTCAAGGCCGGCTTCGTCGGTGGCGGCGGCTTGGAATGGATGTTCCTGCCGAACTGGTCGGTGAAGGCCGAAGCGCTTTACTACGATCTCGGCCGCAGCACGTTGAACCAGAATTTCGTTTCCACGACCGCGGCTGGTGTTGTCCTCAGCAATACGGGGACGCAGACCAGCTGGCGCAACAACGGCGTGATCGCCCGCGCCGGCATCAACTATCACCTGCACTGGTTTGACGCCGCGCCGGTCGTCGCCCGCTACTGATCAGACTTTCGTCCGACGAGAATGCCCGGCCTTGCGCCGGGCATTTTTTTCACTCCGCCGCGTAGCGCTGCGGCGCAGCGATCCAAGCCTCGAGATCGCGCGCCGCGCGTTCGCTTAAGAGCCGCTTTTTTGCAACCGCGTTTTCCGGGCCGCGCAGGCGACCGCCATCTTCTGCTTTCGGTGCGGACGCGAGCGGGGGGAACAGGCCGAAATTGACGTTCATCGGCTGAAACGAGCGCGGCCCCGCGTCGATGGTCTCGATATGCCCGCCGATGATATGGCCGATCAGCGCGCCAATCGCGGTCGTCGCGGGGAGGGCTGCGAGTGTGTTGCCGCGCCGCTCGGCGGCGGCGCAGCGTCCAGTAATCAAACCAATCGCCGCGCTCTCGACGTAACCCTCGCAGCCGGTGATCTGGCCGGCAAAACGCAATCGCGGTTCGGCCTTTAGACGCAACTGCTCATCCAGCAGTTTCGGCGAATTGAGGAACGTATTGCGATGCAGGCCGCCCAACCGCGCGAACTCAGCATCCTCCAAGCCCGGAATCATGCGCAGCACATTCTTCTGCGCCCCATGTCGGAGTTTCGTCTGGAAGCCGACGATGTTGTACAGCGTGCCGAGCGCATTGTCCTGGCGCAGCTGCACGACCGCGTAGGGCTTGCGCTCAGGCGCGTGCGGATTGGTGAGCCCAAACGGCTTCATCGGACCATGACGCAACGTCTCGCGCCCACGCGTGGCCATGATTTCGATGGGCAGGCAGCCGTCGAAGTATGGAGTCGGCTTTTGTTGCGCTGACTGCCCAAGGTTGTCAGCGAGTTCGAACTCGCGGAACTCCGCCGTCTCTGCCGCGAGCAGCGCGTCGACAAAACGCTCGTATTCGTCGCGGGACATTGGGCAATTGATGTAATCGGCGCCGGTGCCGCCCGGGCCCGCTTTGTCGTAGCGGGATTGAAACCAGGCTTTGTCCATGTCGATCGTGTCGCGATGCACGATCGGCGCAATCGCATCGAAGAAGGCGAGTTCGGCTTCGCCGGTAAGTGCTTGCACGGCTTCGGCCAAAGCCGACGAGGTCAGCGGGCCGGTTGCGATGATCACGCTGTCCCAATGAGGCGGCGGGAGCCCGGCGATTTCTTCGCGGCGTATTTCGATCAGCGGCTCCGCAGCGATCGCCTCTGTCACCGCGCGGGCAAATCCCTCGCGATCGACCGCAAGAGCGCCGCCGGCCGGCACTTGGTTGGCGTCGGCCGATGCCATGACGAGCGAGTCGAGGACGCGCATCTCGCGATGCAGAATGCCGACGGCATTCGTCGTCGCGTCATCGGAGCGGAAGGAATTGGAGCAGACAAGTTCGGCCAAAGAATCCGTCCGGTGTGCGTCCGTGGGACGCACAGGCCGCATCTCGTGCAGCACGGCCGGCACACCAGCGCGGGCGAGCTGCCAGGCGGCCTCCGAGCCGGCGAGGCCGCCGCCGATCACATGGATAGGTTCCATGCGGTGGGTGTAGCCGCTTCGAGCGGCGCGCTCAAACGAAAGCGCCCGCCGGGGGAGGAACCGGCGGGCGCTTGACACATGCAGACGGGGAGGCTGCATGCGGGAAATCGGGAAGGGCGCGTCAGGCGCGCGCGGCGTTCCGCGTGACGTACTCGATGTCGGCGCGGGAAATGCCGAGATCGTGAAGCTCACGGTCGGAGAGCTGCGAGAGCTCGCGCACGGCGGCGCGCTGGCGGCGCCAATCCTGGATCTTGTGGGTGATGTCTCTGATGGTCATCGACCGCTCCTTTGGTGAAGCCGGCCGGGGCTAAATCTGCCCGAGTCGGACGTTTGCTGCACCAGCGAAGGTATGCTCAATTCAGGAACTTAGAAGCGAGCTGGACCTTAGAGCTGGTATGCGCACTACGCATGCACAACAGCGGCTGCGCTGATTGTCATAGGAAAATCAGTCAGGTCTTCCGGAACCCTAGGCAATAAATGCATAGCTGAGAAGCAATTTGCAGCATTTGCTGCTGTGCGGCTACTCAGCCGCCTGCGCAGCCTTGAGCGGCCGGCGCGTCAGCGTCTCACGCAGAAAGCGCCCGGTATGGCTGCGCGGCGCCTTGACGATGTCCTCCGGCGTGCCGGTCGCGACGATCTCGCCGCCGGCATCGCCGCCTTCGGGGCCCATATCGATCACCCAATCCGCCGTCTTGATCACTTCGAGATTGTGCTCGATCACGACCACGGAATTTCCCTGCTCGACGAGCTGATGCAGCACTTCCAGCAGTTTGGCGACGTCGTGGAAGTGCAGTCCGGTTGTCGGCTCGTCGAGAATGTAAAGCGTGCGGCCAGTCGAGCGGCGCGACAGTTCCTTGGCGAGTTTCACCCGCTGCGCCTCGCCGCCTGAAAGCGTCGTCGCCTGCTGCCCGACCTTGATATAGCCGAGGCCGACTCGCGACAGCGTCTCCATCTTTTCGCGGATCGACGGCACCGCCTTGAACAGGCTGCCGGCTTCCTCGACCGTCATGTCGAGCACGTCGGCGATCGATTTCTCGCGATATTTTACTTCGAGCGTCTCGCGATCGTAGCGCTTGCCATGACAGATATCGCAGGTGACGTAGACGTCCGGCAAAAAGTGCATCTCGATCTTGATGAGGCCATCGCCCTGGCACGCTTCGCAGCGCCCGCCCTTCACGTTGAACGAGAAGCGCCCCGGCGCGTAACCGCGCGCCTTCGCCTCGGGCAAGCCGGCAAACCATTCGCGCATCGGCGTGAACGCACCGGTATACGTCGCCGGATTGGAGCGCGGCGTGCGGCCGATCGGCGACTGGTCGATGTCGATCACCTTGTCGAGATGTTCGAGTCCATCGAGCCGGTCGTGCGGGGCAGGGTGCTCCAGCGCGCCGTTCAGGCGCCGCGCAACTGCTTTGTACAACGTGTCGACGATCAACGTCGACTTGCCGCCGCCGGACACGCCGGTGATACAAGTAAACAAACCGAGCGGCACTTCCGCCGTGACGTTCTTCAGATTATTGCCGCGCGCGCCGACGACTTTCAGCTTGCGGCCGGGCTGCGGCTTTCGCCGCTTGCCGGGAAGACGCACTTGCCGCGCACCGGTGAGATACTGACCCGTAAGCGAATTTGCATCCGCCATGATGTCGGCAGGCGTGCCTTCCGCAACGATCTCGCCGCCGTGAATGCCGGCGCCCGGACCGACATCAACGACGTGATCGGCGGTGAGGATCGCGTCTTCGTCGTGCTCGACGACAATGACCGTGTTGCCGAGATCGCGCAGACGCCGCAGTGTTTCGAGCAGGCGCGCGTTGTCGCGCTGATGCAGACCGATCGAGGGCTCGTCGAGGACATAGAGGACGCCCGTCAGTCCCGAACCGATCTGTGATGCCAGCCGAATGCGCTGGCTTTCGCCGCCGGACAGCGTACCGGAACCGCGCGACAGCGTCAGATATTCGAGCCCGACATCGACGAGAAACGCGAGCCGCTCGCGAATTTCTTTCAAAATGCGCGCCGCGATCTCGTTGCGCTTGGCGTCGAGCCGATCGGGCAACGCGGTGAACCATTCCGCGGCCGCTTTTACCGAGAGGTCCGAGACTTGGGCGATATGTGAGCCGCCAACTTTCACCGCGAGCGCTTCGGGCTTCAGGCGATGGCCCTTGCACGCGGCGCAGGGCGTCGCGGCCATGTAGCGGCCGATCTCCTCGCGCGCCCATTCGCTTTCCGTTTCGAGATAGCGGCGCTCGAGGTTTTTAACGACACCTTCGAAGGGCTTTTTCACGTCATAAGCGCGTAAGCCGTCATCATAGGAAAAGCGGATCGGCTCTTCGTCAGAGCCGTAGAGGATCACCTCCTGCGCCTGTTTCGGCAGGTTTTCGAACGGCGTGTCGAGGCGGAATTTGTAGTGTTTGCCGAGCGCTTCGAGCGTCTGCAGATAGTAAGGCGAGGTCGAGCGGGCCCACGGTGCAACCGCGCCTTTGCGTAACGTCTTTTTGGCATCAGGCACCACAAGATCGGCGTCGACCCTTTGTTCGGAACCAAGACCGCCGCAGACCGGACAGGCGCCGAAAGGATTGTTGAAGGAGAAAAGCCGCGGCTCGATTTCGGAAATCGTGAAGCCGGAGACCGGGCAGGCGAACTTTGAGGAGAAGGTGATGCGGCGGGAGTCGGCGCTTTTGCCCTTTCCGCCTTCTGGCGCAGGCCCGGCACTCGGCGGTGCGCTCTCTTCCGCGAACTCGACAATCGCAATCCCATCCGCCAGTTCCAGCGCCGTCTCGAAACTCTCGGCAAGCCGCGCACCCATATCGGGCCGCACGACGATGCGATCGACCACGACATCGATGTCGTGCTTTAGTTTTTTATCCAACGCCGGCGCTTCATCGATCGGATAGAAATTGCCGTCGATCTTCAGCCGCTGAAATCCCTTCTTCTGGAAGTCGGCGATCTCCTTGCGGTACTCGCCCTTGCGGCCGCGAATGACAGGCGCGAGCAGATAAAGGCGTGTTCGCTCCTGCAAGGTCAGCACACGATCGACCATCTGGCTGACGGTTTGGCTTTCGATCGGCAGGCCCGTCGCCGGCGAATAGGGAATGCCGGCCCGCGCCCATAAGAGACGCATGTAATCGTAGATCTCCGTGACCGTGCCGACGGTCGAGCGTGGGTTTTTCGACGTCGTCTTCTGCTCGATCGAAATTGCCGGCGACAGCCCGTCAATCTGATCGACGTCGGGCTTCTGCATCATCTCGAGGAATTGCCGCGCATAGGCCGACAACGACTCGACATAGCGGCGCTGGCCCTCGGCATAGATCGTATCGAAGGCGAGCGAGGATTTGCCGGAGCCGGAAAGCCCGGTGAACACCACCAGCTTGTCCCTGGGGATCGTCAGGTCGACGTTTTTGAGATTGTGCTCACGCGCGCCGCGGACCGCGATGACCCGGCCGCCGCCGAGATCCCGGCGCGGGGCAAAAATATCGGCTGTCTCGGCCGCGCGACGGGCCTTTGCTTTGGAGCGCGCCATGGCGGCCTGATCTGAGGGGCGGAAAACCTGAATTTAAGGGCTCGCTGCCGGTTTGCCATCGCGGCTGAGAGAAATCCACTGTTCTCTTTATGTACGCAGCTACCGCAGGCGCCCAATCGCTTGAAGCCGGTAGAGATTGACACAATTGTGAAACGAGGCTCCGCTCAAGGCCAAGGCGCGCGTTGAGCTGCGCTATCAGGGGAGACGACCATGGTTGCGGCAACGACACCGCGTGGCGCAAGCGCAGCACCGGCAGTCCGGCCCGTGCCCCGCAAGCCCTGGTACAAGGTTCTCTACATCCAGGTGCTGACCGCCATAGTCCTCGGCGCGATCATCGGATGGCTGTGGCCGGACTTCGCCAAGAACGAGTGGATCAAGGCGATGGGCGACGGCTTCGTCAAGCTCATCAAGATGGTCATCGCCCCGATCATCTTCTGCACCGTCGTGTCCGGCATTGCGCACATTTCCGAGGTGCGAAAGGTCGGCCGCGTCGCGGTGAAGGCGCTCATCTATTTCGAAATCGTCTCGACCTTCGCGCTCATTCTCGGCCTCATCGTCGGCAACGTGTTTCATCCCGGCGCGGGCTTCTCCGGCAAGGCGGATCCAGCGGCGGTCGCCAGCTTCGCCAAGCAGGCAAGCGAGATGAAGTCCGTCGATTTCGTCCTGCATATCATTCCTGATTCCGTGGTCGGCGCCTTTGCCCAGGGCGAGATACTGCAGGTGCTGCTGTTCTCGGTCCTGTTCGGCTTTGCGCTGATGGCGCTTGGCGAAAAAGCTCACCCGGTGCGCGCCTTTATCGACGATGTCGCGCATGCGATGTTCGGCGTCATCGCGCTGATCGTGAAAGCGGCGCCGATCGGCGCGTTCGGCGCCATGGCTTACACGATCGGCCGATACGGCCCGCAGGCCCTCGGCAATCTCGCCGGTTTGATCGCGACCTTCTATCTAACCGCAGGCGTCTTTGTGTTCCTCATACTGGGTACGGTCGCCTGGTTCGCGGGCTTCTCGATCTTCAAATATCTCAGATACATCAAGGACGAGATCCTGATCGTGCTCGGCACCAGCTCGTCGGAAAGCGCGCTGCCGCAATTGATGGAGAAGCTGGAGCGGCTCGGGTGCTCGAAACCTGTCGTCGGTCTCGTCGTGCCGACAGGTTATTCGTTCAACCTCGACGGCACCAACATCTACATGACGCTGGCGACGCTGTTCATTGCGCAAGCATTGGGCGTGTCGCTCAGTTTCGGCGAACAGATGACCATTCTTATCGTCGCCATGCTCACCTCCAAAGGTGCCTCCGGCATCACCGGCGCGGGTTTCATCACGCTCGCCGGCACATTGGCGGCGGTGCGTCCGGAGCTCGTGCCCGGCATGGCGATCGTGCTCGGCATCGACAAATTCATGAGCGAGTGCCGCGCGCTGACGAATATTTGCGGCAACGGCGTTGCGGCCATCGTCGTGTCCGCCTGGGAGGGCGAGCTCGACCGCGACAAGCTCGCGGCCGGCCTGAACCAGGAAATCGATCCGTCCGACCTGCGCGAGGCGGTGACGACGGGGTAGGGGACGTTCGCCACGGGAACGCCGCTCGCCCTCGCCTCGTTGTCCGAGCGCCAGCGGATCGGAGAGATGAGAGATGCCGGAGATTGCCTTCAACGGGCTGTTCAGAGTGATTGCCATGCGCCTGGTCACGCCGGGCAACTGGTATCTCGGCTTTCGCTCGCAGGTCTCCGGCAAGCTTTTCGCCATCCTCGACGATCCGACGGGGAGCGGCGACTTGCGCGCCGGCGGTAGCGGAACGTTCGAGGTGCAGACGCCGGAGACCGGCTCCATCGAGAGGTTCTCGGCGGCCGACATGCGCGTGTTCCAGGCCGCGACGGCGATGCTGGAAGAGCCGGTCGAAGATCTAAAACCCGCTTGACAGAGCGGCCGATCAATTAGAACATAATGAGAACACGTGCGGCTGAGGATTGTGTGGACGGCGCCGCCTGACCACCCGGAAGTTCGCGCGTGTGACGGGTTGATCTGATTATATCGCCCCTTCGAAGCGGAGCAGCGTCATGTCTGGCAGCGTCAACAAAGTCATCCTCGTCGGCAATCTCGGCCGCGATCCGGAAGTGCGGCGGTTGAATTCCGGCGACAGCGTCGTCAACTTCTCGCTGGCGACAACGGAGTCCTGGCGCGACAAGGCGACTGGCGAGCGCAAAGAGCGCACGGAATGGCACAACGTCGTGATCTTCAATGAGAACCTCGGCAAGATCGCCGAGCAATACTGCAAGAAGGGCTCGAAGATCTACGTCGAAGGCCAGCTGCAGACACGCGAATTCACCGACAAGGACGGCAATCAGCGCAAGACGACAGAGGTGGTGCTACAGCGCTTCCGCGGCGAGCTGACCTTGCTGGATAGCCGCAATCGCGGCGGTGAGGTTGGGGAAGAGCGGGGGTCGAGCGGCAGCTTCGGGCGGACATCGCCGATGGAGCAGCGCCGGCCAGCAACCGTCGGCGGCGGCAAGATGGCCGACGCGCTTGACGACGACATCCCCTTCTAGCGGCTAAACTTCCTCTTCCACACGCCGCGTGCTCGGCAGTCGTGTCGGGCGCAGCAGGAACGAGGGGACGTGATCGCCGAGGCCGACAACCGACGGCTCGTTCGGCTCATGGCGGCGAGGCCTGCGTTGTTCCGGGCGCGGGGATGCTTCCGGACGGCCGTTCTGCCGGGGGTGAAACTCGACCGGCTGCTCAGGGCGGGACTCGCGGGTGCGATGTTCGCCGCCGCGTGCGCGGGCTGGCCGCGGTCTCTGTTCGCCCGACGCGCGGTGTTCGCCTGAAGGCGACTCGGGTCGCGTAGCCGGACGCCGCTCGCCGCGACCAGCAGAGGGTCTCCGCCCGCGCCCGCTTCGCGCGGGCTCCTCTTCACCGGGCCCGAGTTCATCCGGCCGCGGTCCTTGCCACTCGATTTTGTTGCCGATCAGCCGCTCGATTGAATCCACATATTTCTGGTCGTCGCGCGTGACGAGCGTCAGCGCCGTGCCGCTGCGCCCGGCGCGGCCGGTACGTCCGATTCGGTGAACGTAATCTTCCGCGTGGATCGGCACATCGAAATTGTAGATGTGCGACACGTCGGGAATGTCGAGGCCACGCGCCGCCACGTCCGAACAGACGAGAAGATCGACGTCGCCGGTCTTGAACGCTTCGAGCGAAGCCATCCGCGCACGCTGATCCATGTCGCCGTGCAATGCTCCGACAGGGAAGCCATGCTTCAATAGCGATTTGTGCAGCAGCACGACGTCGCGCTTGCGATTGCAAAAGACAATTGCGTTTTTAAGATCATCCGCCGAGCGTAAAAGCTGCCGCAGCGTCTCGCGTTTGTCTGGACCGCTCCGCGTCGCGACGAGGCGCTGCGTGATATTATCCGCCGTCGTCGCGGCACGCGCGACTTCCACGCGCACGGGATTTTGCAAGAAGGTTTCGGTAAGACGCGTAATCTCCGGCGGCATTGTTGCGGAGAAAAACAACGTTTGTCGGGTGAACGGCACGAGCTTGCAGATGCGCTCGATATCGGGAATGAACCCCATGTCGAGCATGCGGTCAGCCTCGTCGATGACAAGTATCTCGATGCCGGTGAGCAGCAGCTTGCCGCGTTCGGAAAAATCGAGAAGCCGGCCGGGCGTTGCGATCAAAACGTCGGCGCCGCGCGTGATCTTGGCTTCCTGATCGCCGAAGGAAACGCCGCCGATCAGAAGCGCGACGTTTAGTTTGTGGTTGACGCCATATCTGACGAAACTCTCTTCGACTTGTGCGGCAAGTTCGCGCGTCGGCTCGAGGATCAGCGTGCGCGGCATCCGCGCGCGGGCGCGGCCTTTTTCCAGGCGCGACAACATCGGCAGCACGAATGCCGCGGTCTTACCGGTGCCGGTCTGTGCGATGCCGAGAATGTCGCGGCCGCCGAGGGCATGGGGGATGGCCTGCGCCTGGATGGGAGTGGGGATGGTGTAGCCGGAGGCCTCAACGGCGCTGAGCACCTTTTCGCTGAGGCCGAGTTCGTTGAATGTCATTTGGTTCCTGAATGCGGCAAGCGTGCAGAACTTGAACCGCTGAGATCTCGGGCGCTGCGGCCCGGCATGAGCTTTCGACGGGCTCTCGAATGCGAGACTTTAGGCGATTCCGCCGTCTCGATGCACTTCGCTTGAGGTAAGCGCAAATTGCGTCAAGTCAATGAATAGTTGGAGCGGCGGGCCTAATCCCGCCAGTTTTTCGCCGATGCGCAGGTGCTGAGCACGATGGGCGGACCGCCGGCCGGGGCCACCATCGTCAGGGTACGCTGGCCACCATGGCAGGCGGGCTGGAGCGTTCGTTTTCCCGGGTTGTTCGCGGTGGCGATAAAGTCGATTGGCGCTGCCGCGGGCAGAGCTGCGCCCGGTATCCGGGCTTTTGCCGGGGGGATGGTGCGTGCCAGCCGTTCCAGGTCGCTTTGGGTCTCGGCTGCTATGGCGGCTTGGCTGCGCAAGGCAAGGGGCGCTTCAAGCACCCTGACGCCGATCAGCGATGCCAGCGCTAGCCCGCTTGCGATAAGCGCGAGCTGCGGCGTGGAGACGCCGCGCTTGTTGTTGAAAAACCCAGCTCGCATTGCTCGCCAGCCCCGTCCCAATGGAAAGAGGTAAGCGCAATCTTGCTACGAAGCTTTTAATTTTAGCTGTTTCGCGAAGGAATTACCGACTGTCACTGCCACATCGTTAAATATCCACCAACTCCGCTTCCGACGCGAAGCTCGCGCGCTCCTGGATGAAGGCGAACCGCGCCTCGGGCTTAGTCCCCATCAGGCGCTCGACGCAGTCGCCGGTTTCCTCGCGCTCATCGGCATCAATGACGACTTTGAGCAGCGTGCGTTTGCGCGGGTGCATCGTCGTTTCCTTCAGCTGCTCCGGGCGCATTTCGCCCAGGCCTTTGAAGCGGCTGACCTCGATTTTGCCCTTGCCAGTCAGCTCCTTGGCGACAAGCGCTTCGCGATGCTTGTCGTCGCGGGCGTACACGCTCTTAGTCCCTTGCGTCAGCTTGTAGAGCGGCGGCACCGCGAGATAGAGATGCCCGCCGTCGATCAGCCGCGGCATCTGCCGATAAAAAAACGTGATGAGCAGCGAGGCGATGTGGGCGCCGTCGACGTCGGCGTCTGTCATGATGATGACCTTGTCATAGCGCAGATCATCGTGCCGGTAGTGCTGGCCGGTGCCGCAGCCGAGCGCTTGGACGAGATCGGCGAGCTGCTGGTTGGCGCTGAGCTTGTCGCGCGTCGCCGAGGCGACGTTGAGGATTTTGCCGCGTAACGGAAGCACCGCTTGGCTCGCCCGGTCGCGCGCCTGTTTCGCCGACCCTCCGGCGGAATCGCCTTCAACAATAAAGATTTCAGCGCCTTGCGCGGATGAGTTCGTGCAATCCGAGAGCTTGCCGGGGAGCCGCAATTTCTTAATGGCACCCTTGCGGGCCACGTCTTTTTCGGCTTTGCGGCGCTGGCGCTCCTCGGCCCGTTCGATCGCCCAGTCGAGGAGCTTGGTCGCTTGCGAGGGTGCCGCAGCGAGCCAATGATCGAAGGCGTCGCGTATCGTTGCCTCGACCAGGCGCGACGCGTCCGCATTCATCAGCCGGCTCTTGTTCTGGCCCTGGAACTCGGGGTCGCGCAGGAAGACCGAGATCATCGCGGCGCAGCCGCCCATCACATCTTCCGTCGTGACATTGGCCGCGCGTTTCGCCTGGTTGATCCGCTCGGCGTGGTCCTTCAGGCCGCGCAAGAGCGCCAGACGGAAGCCCGCCTCATGGGTGCCGCCGTCGGGCGTGGGGATCGTGTTGCAGTAGGAGTGGACGAACCCGTCCTCTTCGGCGAGCCAGGCCACCGCCCATTCGAGCGAGCCATGGCCGCCCTCCCGCGCGATTTTGCCGGAGAAGGCCTCCGGCGTAACGCGATCCTTCTGCGCGATTTCGCGGGCGAGATAATCGGTGAGCCCGCCGGGGAAGCGGAACATGGCTTCCGGCGGAATGTCGGTGCCAGGCTCGATGAGCTCCGGCGCGCATTTCCAGCGGATTTCGACGCCGCCATAGAGGTAGGCCTTGGAGCGCGCCATGCGGAACAGCCGGGCAGGGCGAAAATGCACGTTCTTGCCGAAGATCTGGTCATCGGCCTTGAAGCGCACTTTGGTGCCGCGGCGATTGGTGACACGACCGAGCCCCTGCAGCTTTCCTTGCGCCACGCCGCGCGAGAACGTCTGCCGAAAGAGCTGCTGGCCGCGCGCAACCTCGACTTCGAGCCGCTCGGAGAGCGCGTTGACCACGGAGACGCCGACACCATGCAGGCCGCCCGAGGTCT
The DNA here is from genome assembly GCA_034669505.1 of Methylobacteriaceae bacterium. Taxonomy (GTDB): domain Bacteria; phylum Pseudomonadota; class Alphaproteobacteria; order Rhizobiales; family Beijerinckiaceae; genus JAFASC01. Next base: position 49,188 of record JAXDNJ010000086.1, on the reverse strand, counting down.
GATAGGCGCCGGAATCGAATTTCCCGCCGGCATGCAGCGTCGTCATGATGACTTCGAGCGCCGACTTTTTCGGGAATTTCGGATGTGAGTCGACCGGAATGCCGCGGCCGTTGTCGGTGACCGAAATCCAACCGCCCGGCTCCACGTCCACCTCGATGAAGGTCGCGTGACCGGCAACTGCCTCGTCCATGGCGTTATCGAGGACTTCGGCGAAGAGGTGGTGGAGGGCCGCCTCGTCGGTCCCGCCGATATACATGCCCGGCCGGCGGCGGACGGGCTCGAGCCCCTCGAGAACTTCGATGGAGGCGGCGGTATAGCCGCTCTCGCCCGGCGTACCGTTCGCGCGGGCAGGGGCGTTGCGAGGAGCCGGACCGCTTGCCACGGGCTTGCGCGCAGCCGCGCCGCCGAAGAGATCGCCGCCCTTAGCCATGACTGCGCTTCACCTCTGATTCGCCCTCTCGAATGATACGCCAGGATTGCGGCGGCGGACGGCCCGACACCGGAACATTCGACCTGTCCGCTTACGTGCCCTTAAGCCCGCTCACATAGGCTCTGGCGATGTCTCGCGCCAAAGAGCCGCTTACGATCGTGCTCTGCCTCGATCACGCCTTCGTGTCCGGTGGGCAGGCAAAGGTCGCCTTCGACAGCGCGATCGGGCTGAAACAGGCGGGCCACCGGCCGATCGTCTTTGCCGCGGCGGGCCCAGTCGATCCGGCGCTCACGGCCGCCGGAGTCGAGGTGGTCTGTCTAGGCCAGAGCGACCTCCTCGGCAATCCGTCGCGGATCGCCGCGGCCGTGCAGGGCACCTGGAACAAGCCAGCCGCCGACGAGCTCGGACGGCTTCTCGCCAGTCTGCCGGCGGACCGCAGCATCGTACACGTTCACGGCTGGGCGAAGGCGCTCTCGCCGTCGATCGCTAAGCCCATCGCCAAGTCAGATCTGCCGGCGGTCTACACGATCCACGAATATTTTTTATTCTGCCCGAACGGCGGCTTCTACAATTATCAGCAGGGCCACGCCTGCCCACTTGAGCCACTCTCCGCTGCCTGCTGGGCAACGCACTGCGACTCGCGCAACTATCCCCGAAAACTGTGGCGTAACGCGCGGCTGACGCTCGCACGCGAGGTCGCGCATCTCCCCGACGTCTTCACAGACTACATCGCGATCTCCCGCTTTCAGGTTGATGTCATCGGCCAGCGGCTGCCAACGGGAAGCCGCCTGCATCTCGTCTCCAATCCGATCGATGTCCCGGATCTCGGCCCGAAGACATCGCCGGCACACGGCGAGGTGATCTTCGTCGGCCGCATCTCGGCGGAGAAGGGGCCCCTCCTGTTCGCCGAGGCCGCCCGCCGCGCCGGCATCATCCCGACCTACGTTGGCGATGGACCCGCCGCGGCCGAACTCAGAGCAAAATACCCGGAGGCGCGCCTCCTCGGGTGGCAAAGCGGATCGGCGGTGCGTGAGGCGATCCGCGCTGCCCGCGCGCTGGTCTTCCCGTCGCTGTGGTACGAGGGCCAGCCGCTCACCGTCCTTGAGGCCAAAGGGCTCGGAACGCCGGTCATCGTCTCAAATGGCTGCGCCGGCCGCGAGGAAATCGAGGACGGTGTCTCCGGCCTATGGTTCAAGGGCGGTGACGCGGGCGATCTCGCCCGGGCACTGGACCAGATCCGCGATGACGGGCTTATCCGCCGGCTGTCTGCAGGCGCCTATGAAAGCTTCTGGTCCGATCCGCCGACGCTCGCCCGACACATCGGGCGGATCACCGCGGTTTACGAGGCAATGCTGGCGCGACTGGGCTGTTGCGGCGCGGATCAGAGCCTCCTGCTCAGCCGGGCGGCAGAATAGGCTGTGACATAGAAACAGCTGCCCAAACTTTTTGCTGGAAACCCAAGTTCTTTAGGAACGAATCTGCACAGCTTGCATTATTCTGGCGTCTATCCTCCCGGATGAGCCGCACGATGACGCGCAGGCGCTATACGATCCTCTCCCTCTCCCACGCAGCGGAGGCGGCGGGATTTGCCACCGCCGGCAATTTCGATTCTGTCGAGCCGGCACAGCCGCCCCGGATGTCGCGGCGGATCGCAGAGAAGGTTTCTAGCCGGCTTGAAGGTATCCGAACCGTTCTGGCGTCAATCTCCATACTGTAAGCCCACCCAATTCGATCGAGTGACAGCAAACGCGCCTTCTGGGGCGCGTTTTTCGTATGGGACTGTTGCGCCGAAGCCGCATCGGAAAATAACCTTGGCCGTTGCGCCGCAATCACGTCATATTTGCCGCCGTTTTGCCTCAATCGGGCAGCCTCCTGTGTCAAAGCGAAGCTTGCGCCGGCGTCTGCCGCTAAGAAAAGCATAAGAAAATCGCGCCAAGCTTACGCGAATGCGCCCTGTGAAGAGGGCGTGGGCGAGGGGGCAAGATGCGCGCGAGGCTGTCCTATCAGTGGCTTGAACGCCCGGACCATACTGCCTCTCCGTTATTCCCCCCAAATCCTCGCCTCCTGCTCGTTGGCATTGCCGCGCTGACGCTAGCCGGCTGCGCCGCCCAACCGCAGCGCTACGCCGGCAGCAACATCGATCCCCGCTACGGTGTGGCGGCCAGTCCCCGCGTCGTCGCGGAAGGCGAGGTCGTGCCGAAAGGCGGCGGAAACTATATGGTCGGCAAACCGTACGTCGTTGCCGGCCAGACCTACTACCCCTCAGAGCGCACATATGCAGCGGTCGGGCTCGCCTCGTATTACGGGACAGCCTTCCACGGCCGCCGCACCGCCAATGGCGAGGTCTTCGATCGCGAGTCGGTCTCGGCCGCGCATCCGACGATGCCGCTGCCGAGCTACGCGCGGGTGACCAACCTGCGCAATCGAAGCTCGATCATCGTACGCGTCAACGATCGCGGACCCTATCACCCGGGCCGGATCATGGACGTGTCGCAACGCGTCGCCGAAGCGCTCGAGTTTAGACGCGTCGGCACCGCCAAAGTGAAGGTCGAATATATCGGCCGCGCCGGTCTCGCCGGCTCCGACGACCGGAAGCTTCTGGCAACACTGCGCCAGGATGGCGGGGCCGCTAATTTCAGCCCGGTCATGGTCGCCGAGCGTCGCGCAACCACGCGCACCGCCGATCTTGCCGAGAGTGCCGGACTCCCCGAAAGCCGCGAAGAACAGCTCGCCGAAATGACCCCGCCGCCGCGGCCAAGTAGCGCGTCGGCAAGTAACCTGCCCGCCAGCAACGCGCCGCTGCCGCCGCCGCGGCCGTTCGACCTCGGCACCATTCCCGGTGCGGGCGTGCCGATCGCGGCGCTGCGTCCGCATCAGGCGACGCTCGCCGCGCTACGCTAGGCATATCGCGCTAATCTTCACGAATGTTGCTGCCGATCTGATGCAGTTCGGCTAAGCTGTGCGCCTCGTCACATCGACTGAGGCCGCCCCTTGCTTTTGTTCCTCCGCTCCCTTGTCGCGCCGATCGCGGCATTCGCGCTCGCATCGGCACCCGCCTGTGCCGCCGAATCCTTTTCGACGAGCGCGCCCGTCGCGCTTCTCATGGATACAGACTCGCATGCCGTTCTCTTCGAGAAAGCGGCAGATGACCTGATCTCGCCCGCCTCGACCGTGAAAATCATGACGGCCGAACTTGTGTTCCGCGAGATCAAGGAGGGCCGCATCAATCTCGACACGAAGTTCACCGTGTCGGAGCATGCCTGGCGGACCGGCGGGGCAGGGGCGGGCGGCTCCAGCATGTTTGCCCAGGTGAACAGCCAAGTCCGCGTAGAGGATCTAATCCGCGGCGTCGTCGTGCAGTCCGGCAATGATGCTTCGATCGTTTTTGCCGAGGCGCTAGCCGGATCCGAATCCGGTTTCGGCGACATGATGACAAAGCGTGCGCGCGAACTCGGGATGGAAAAATCGAATTTCCGCAATCCTTGGGGAAAATTCGATCCGAACCAGAAGGTCACGGCGCGTGAAATGGCGAACCTTGCCGATCATGTGATCCGCACTTATCCCGATCTTTACAAATATTTTGGCGAGAAAGAATTCACCTGGAACAAGATCAGGCAGGCCAATCGCAATCCGCTCCTGTTCATGGAACTTGGTGCCGATGGTTTGAAGACGGGCTTCATCGAGGATTCAGGCTACGGCCTGGTCGGCTCGGCGGTGCAAAACGGCCAGCGCCTGATTGTAGTCGTCAGCGGCTGCAAAACCGCGAAGGAGCGCGCGGAAGAAGCGCGCAAAATCCTGCAATGGGGCTTTCGCGCGTTCGAGCCGAAGACGATTTTCGTGGCAGGCGAGCCGGTCGGCAGCGCGAAAGTGTATGGCGGCGAGCGCGGCGACGTGCCGCTTCTTGCCAGCGGGGCGGTAAAAATCCTGCTGCCGCGCGGCTCGGGCGAAAAGCTCATCGGCCGCATCGTTTATGACGGACCTTTGATCGCGCCTGTCGCCGAAGGCGTGCAAGTCGGACGCCTCAAGATCACGCGCGGGCAGGTGCTCGCGCTCGATCTACCGCTGACGACCGGGGACTCCGTTGCGGTCGGCTCGTTGCCGCGCCGGGCGCTCGACGCAAGCCTCGAATACGCGACGCTCATGTTCCGCAAATATGTCTCGAAGAAAGATAAATGACCGACCAGCCGAACGGCAGCGGCGACACGGCGCGCCGCGGCCGTTTCATCACGTTGGAGGGCGGCGAGGGGGCGGGCAAGTCGACGCAGGTTCGCCTGCTTGTCGCGCGTCTTGAGGAACGCGGTATCGAGGTTGTCGCGACGCGTGAGCCAGGCGGATCGCCGCGGGCCGAGGGGCTGCGTGACGTACTCCTGTCCGGCGCCGCGGCACGCTTCGGACCGGCGGGTGAAGCGATCCTTTTCTCGGCCGCGCGCATCGATCACGTCGACAACAAAATCGAGCCGGCGCTCGTGCGCGGCGCCTGGGTCGTGTCGGACCGTTTCGCCGATTCAACTCGCGCTTATCAGGGCATACTCGGCGAACTCGATCGCCGCTTCATTCTCGCACTCGAGCGCGTCGCGATCGCGAATGCGCGTCCGGATCTGACGATCGTCCTCGACATTCCTCCGGAAGCCGGACTCCTGCGCGTATCGAGGCGGCGCAACGGCGAGCCTGCCGACCGGTTCGAAGCCGAAGGCATCGAATTCCACGCGCATCTGCGTAATGCGTTTCGCGAGATTGCCAACGCAGAGCCGGAGCGTTGCGTGATCGTGAGCGCGCTCGCGCCCGAGGACGAGGTGGCGGCCGCAATCTGGCGCGAGGTCCAGGCGCGGCTGCTGCTGGAGACGCCGAAGAAAGCGCCGCGTGCACGACGCAAACAGCGCGCCGAGGGGCGCGCGTGAGGGGGGAGGCCGGCTTGCCGGAAGCCGATCGCGTCGAGAACGCGCCCCATCCGCGCGAGACGATGGGCTTTGTAGGGCATGCCGCCGAGGAGCGCGCATTCCTTGATGCATATCGCGCCGGGCGCATGCCGCATGCCTGGATCATCGGCGGGCCGGAAGGGATCGGTAAAGCGACTTTGGCTTGGCGCGTCGCGCGTTTTCTCCTCGCCAATCCTGACCCGCGGAGCGCAAGCGTGCAGCGCGCGCAAAATCTCGATGTTGATCCGATGACTGCTGCCGCGCGGCAGATCGCGGCCTTGTCGTCGTCGGATGTAGCGCTGCTGCGCCGGCAGTGGAATGAGAAGGTCAAGAAGCTCTATACGGAAATCCGCGTTGATGAGGTGCGCGCCGCGACGCGTATCTTTCAGCACGCGGCGGGCGGCAGCGGCTGGCGCATCGCCATCATCGATAGCGTCGATGAACTCAATCGCAACGCGGCCAACGCGCTGTTGAAAATCATCGAGGAGCCGCCGGCGTATTCGCTGTTCCTGCTCATTGCGCATCGGCCCGGACGTATCCTGCCGACGATACGATCGCGCTGCCGGCTTATGATGCTGGCGCCGCTGAGTGACGAAGACGTCGTCCGCGCGATGGCCGCGCTGAATTTCAATTATCCGCGCGATCAGATCAAAGCCGTGGCGAGCAGGGCAGGCGGCTCGGTGAAGGAAGCCCTGCGCCTGCTTGAGGGCGAGTCGGCCAGATTTGACGACAGGGTCCAGAACCTACTGAAGGGTCTTCCACAAGTGGATTGGCAGGAGATTCACGGCCTCGGCGATGCGGTCGCTGGCCGCGATAATGAAGCCGCTTATGAAAGCCTGATGGCAAATGTGTTTTCCTTTCTCGACCGCTCCGTGCGTGACGGCGCGGCGCGTGGGCCGGCGCGTCTGCAGCCCTATGCCGAGGCTTGGGAAAAAGTGCGTGAGGCGGCGCGCGAGGCCGAGATTCTGAATCTCGACAAACGCCCGCTGACCCTGTCGATCTTCGCCGATCTCGCCGCGGCCGTGCTGGCCTCACAACAAGAAAGCTTGTACGAACGGGTTTGATTTATGCGGAAACACGTATGGGATGATGCGCGGCCGGCCCACTTTCTACATCACGACTGCGATTCCTTATGCGAATGGCGCGCCGCATATCGGGCATGCCTATGAGCGGATCGCGACCGATGCGATCGCCCGCTTCAAGCGGCTCGACGGGTATGAGGTCCTGTTCGTCACCGGCATCGACGAGCATGGGCTCAAAATGCTGCAGACCGCGCAGCGCGAAGGGATAACGCCGCTAGAGCTCGGCGATCGCACTGCGGCGCAATTCCTGGCGATGGGCGAGGTGCTCGAAGCACCGGCAGACGACTTCGTGCGCACGACGCAGGAGCGTCACAAGCGCGCTTCGCAGGCGATCTGGGACGGTATGCAAGCCGCTGGCGACATCTACCTATCGAAATATGCCGGCTGGTATTCGGTCCGCGACGAAGCCTATTACGACGAAGACGAGTTAACCGCCGCAAGCGATGGCAGCCGCGTTGCGCCGACCGGCTCGCCGGTCGAGTGGGTGGAGGAGGAGAGCTATTTCTTCCGCCTCTCCGCTTATGCCGATCGGCTGCTGCGCTATTACGACGAACATCCGAACTTCATCACCCCGGAAAAGTACAAGAACGAAATCGTCGCTTTCGTGAAGCGCGGCCTGTCCGATCTGTCGATCTCGCGCACCACGTTCGCGTGGGGCGTGCCGGTGCCGAACGACGCGAAGCATGTCATGTATGTGTGGGTCGACGCACTGACGAACTACATCACCGCGACCGGCTATCCCGATGCGAATGCGCCGCGCGCAAAGTTCTGGCCGGCGGACGTGCATGTGATCGGCAAGGACATCACGCGCTTCCACGCAATCTATTGGCCGGCCTTTCTCATGTCGGCGAAGATCGCTGTGCCGAAGCAGATCGTCGTGCACGGTTTTCTCTTCAATCGCGGAGAGAAAATGTCGAAATCTGTTGGCAACGTGATCGATCCCTTCACGCTCGCGGCGCATTACGGCACCGATCAATTGCGTTATTTCTTCCTACGTGAAGTGCCGTTTGGCCAAGACGGAAATTATTCGCACGAAGCAATCGTGCAGCGGATCAACGCCGATCTCGCCAACGATCTCGGCAATCTGGCGCAACGCTCGCTGTCGATGATCGCCCGCAATTGCGAGAGCAGGGTGCCGACGCCGGGTCACCTCACGCCGGCCGATGAGACGATCCTGGCCGAGGCCTACGCGATCGGCGACAAAGCTCGCGCGGCGATGCGCGACTACGCGCTGCATCAGGCGCTCGCCGAAATCTGGCAGGTCGTGGCGCAGGCGAACCGCTATTTCGCGGCCGAGGAACCGTGGGTGAAGCGCAAGAGCGATCCTGCGCGGATGGGGACCATCCTCTACGTTACGGCGGAAGTGCTGCGCGTCGTCGGGATGTTCGCGCAGCCATTCATGCCGGCAAAGATGCGTGAGCTGCTCGATCTGCTCGCGGTGCCGGCGGATGCGCGGGATTTTGACAGGGCGACTGCAGAGCATCGGCTCGCCGCGAAGACGGTATTGCCGGCGCCTGCCCCGATCTTTCCGCGCCATATCGAGCCGGAGGCGGGTCAACAGACAGGGACTTAATCACTTTCCTGGCCAAGTGAAGTGAGAGCTGGGGCCCAGAGCAACCTCCTCTGCCCTTGGACGGCGAATCGCATTCCGCTGCCGTTATACCTCCGGGAAGTGGCATCCCTTTTGTGAGCCCCTATGTTCGCCTCATGCTGATCGACTCGCATTGCCATCTCGATTTCCCCGATTTCGCCGCCGACCGCGCCGCGGTGATCGCGCGCGCCAAGGCGCGCGGCGTCCAACGCATGATCACGATCTCGACGCGCGTCGACCGTTTCCCCGACATCACCGCGATTGCAGAGCGCGATCCTGACATTTTCTGCACTGTCGGGACGCATCCGCACCAGGCGCACGAAGAGCCGGAGGCGAGCGTGAAAAACCTCGTCGGCCTCGCGCGACATCCGAAATGCGTCGGCATCGGCGAAGCGGGCCTCGATTACCATTACGATCGCGCGCCGCGCGACGTCGCCGCGCGCGTCTTCCGCACGCACATCGCGGCCGCCCGGCAAAGCGGCCTCCCGCTCGTCATTCACGCCCGGGATGCCGACGAAGATGTGGCCGCAATTCTCAAGGAGGAGATGGGGAAGGGTGCTTTTGCCGCCGTCCTCCACTGCTTCACGGCTGGCCGGGCGCTCGCAGAAACCGGACTGGCGCTCGGGCTTTATGTGTCCTTCTCCGGTGTGGTCACCTTCAAGAACTCGCACGAGCTGCGCGACATCGCGCGCGACGTGCCGCTCGACCGTATGCTGGTCGAAACCGACGCGCCGTTCCTCGCGCCGGTTCCGAATCGCGGCAAACGGAATGAGCCGGCTTTCGTCGCCGACACGGCAAGCGTGCTCGCGCAGGTCAAAGGCGTGAGCGAGGCTGAGTTCGGACGCGCCACGACCGACAACGTGCGGCGCCTGTTTTCCAGAATGCCCCGCCTTGAAATCGCGGCATGAACGATCTGACGATCACGATTCTGGGCTGCGGCTCGTCCGGCGGCGTGCCGAGAATCGGCTCCGGCGGCTGGGGCGCCTGCGACCCCAAAAATCCGCGCAACCGGCGCCTGCGCTGCTCGATCCTGGTCGAGCGCGGAACTGGCAACGCAAAGACACAGGTCCTGGTCGACACCTCGCCGGACCTGCGCGAGCAGATGCTTCGCGCCGGCGTCCAGCGCCTGGACGGCATTCTGATGACGCACCCACATGCCGACCACACGCATGGGATCGACGACGTCCGGCCGCTGGTCATCAGCACGCGCCGGCGGATCACGATGTACATGGATGAAGCGACGGCGACGGATGTCCGCACCAAGTTCGGCTATATTTTCGAGACGCCGCCCGGCAGCTCCTATCCGCCGCTGCTCAATGAGGCACGGATCGCACCTGGCGACCCGGTCGGCGTGGACGGGCCGGGCGGGCGGATCGAGGCGCTGCCGTTCCGGCTGAACCATGGCGAGATCGATGCGCTGGGTCTCCGTTTCGGCGAACTGGCCTACACGCCGGACCTGAACGGCATCCCGGACGAGAGCCTATCGTACCTCGAAAACCTGGACCTTTGGATCGTCGACGCGCTGCGCTACGCGCCGCACCCGTCGCATTTCTCGCTCGCCGAGACGCTCGCCTGGATCGCGCGGCTCAAACCGAAGCGGGCGATCATCACGAATATGCACAGCGATCTGGATTATGAGCGGCTGGCGAAAGAGATCCCCGCCGGTATGGTGCCAGCCTACGATGGGATGCGGATTGTCGGAGGGCATGTCGCGGAACACTGATGCTCTGCGCGCCGCCGCAGGACAATGATTTAGGTTCCATAATATTGATTATGCGAATTCGTGCATCTTGCGTTCGGCCGCGATCCCTCGCGCCCAGCGATTTCGCCCCCCGAGGATTTGACCGTCGCAAGCGCAGGCACATACTGGATTTCCTGCCACACCGGCTGCGAAAAACATTCGAGCGTCACCGGAATCCAGTAGCCGCGTTGGCCGGCGCCTGCTACAAATGTCGCACGCGGGCAACTGGAATTACGACCTTCACCATGAGCAGCGGCAGGCAATTCGTTGTGAATTGCCTTCATTGGAAACTTGGGCGCTCCGGCGGGGTCGGCCGGCGGGCGCCTTTTTGCGTGCGTGCCGGCGGTTTGCCGGAACGGCGGAGAGACGAGCATACCTCATGAGCAAAGGCCGAGACTTTCGCGGACCCCGCAAGCGTGGCTTCGACGACGACAGCCCCTCCTATGATGGGCCGCGTACCCATCGGCCACAGCGCTCGCCCTTCGGTCCGCCGGGAGGTGGTCCGGGCGGCTTCCCCGACATGGCGTCCGCGCCGTCGACCCCCCCGGTCGACGCGGTGGTGAAATGGTTCAAGGCTGACAAGGGCTTCGGCTTCGTCGAGCTGGCGAATGGCACGGGCGACGCCTTCCTGCATGTCGGGGCGCTGCAATCGGCCGGCTATGAGACCGTGCCGCCCGGCGCCAAGCTGAAAGTGCAGGTCTCGAATAGCCTCAAGGGTCAGCAGGTCAACCGGGTGCTTGAGGTCGACACGTCGGGTGCGGCCGAACGCGCGCCGCAGCGCTCGTTCGACAGTCCGCGGCCGCCGCGCCGGATGGCGCCGGATCCCTCTACGGCCGTCTCCGTCTCCGGCAAGGTAAAGTGGTTCGACGAGAACAAAGGCTTTGGCTTCGTCCAGTCGAACGATGGCGGCAAGGATGTGTTCGTGCACATTTCCGTGCTCAGCTCCTCGGGCGTGACCCGCCTCATGGAAGGCCAGACAGTGACCATGCGTGTCGTCGACACGCCCAAGGGTCGCGAAGCGCTGTCGATCTCGGCCGAATAGGTCAGATTTTCCTTTCACGGGAGGGGCTTCCGTTGCTCCTCTCACCTGCCCTGTCAATTTGCCGATGATCGAGCCCGCGCCGACGGAATCGCTCGCGCCGTCGCGCGACATCGCCCGCCTCATCGAGATCATGGCGGCGCTGCGCCATCCCGAGAGCGGCTGTCCCTGGGATTTGCGGCAGGGTTTCGCATCGATCGCGCCTTACACGATCGAGGAGGCCTATGAGGTCGCGGACGCGATCGAGCGCGGCGATCTCGAACATCTGAAGGATGAACTCGGCGATCTGCTGCTACAGGTCGTGTTCCACGCCAGGATAGCGGAAGAGCTCGGCGCGTTCGATTTCGGCGCGGTCGTCGAGGGGATCACGGCAAAATTGCTGCGCCGGCATCCGCATGTCTTCGGCGACCTCGGCCGCCATTCGCTGGCCGAGGTCGAGGGCCTGTGGGTGCGCATCAAGGAAGAGGAGCGGCAGGCGCGCGGCGCTGCGCCTTCGCAGGGTGTGCTTGCCAATGTTCCGGTCGCGCTCCCTGGCCTGATGCGCGCGCTAAAGCTGCAGGAGAAGGCCTCACGCGTTGGCTTCGATTGGAACGATTCGCGGGCGGTGCTCGCAAAGATCCGCGAAGAAGCCGACGAGATCGAGCATGCGCTCGATCTGGGCGACAAAGGTGAGGTCGCGTCCGAGATCGGTGATCTCCTGTTTGCCGTAGTCAATCTGGCGCGTCATGCCAGCGCCAATCCCGAAGCTGCATTGCGTCTGACCAACGCGAAATTCGAACGGCGCTTTCGCTTCATCGAAGAGAAGCTCGCGCAAAATGGCCGCACGCCCAAACAGGCAAGCTTGGAAGAAATGGACCGGCTGTGGGAGGAGGCGAAAGCGGTCGAGGGGTCCGCCGCTGCTGCGCGCTAGACCTGAAGCCTTCGCCGGGCGTAGCTCTCCGGCGTTCGCGCATTCGGGAAGCGGCGCGAAACCTGCTCCGCACGCTCCGGCGCAACGCGCACGTCCAAAAACACGCTGCCGTCGCTCTGGTCGTGACGCTCGAGCACCTCTGCGTTTTTGTAGAGCCAGGCGAGCCCCTTGCCGTCGCCGGGATCGACTGTGAGCGCGAGCTGCGTGCGCTTCTCGGCCAGCCGCGCCTCGATGCGCTCCAAGAGTTCCTCAAACCCCTCGCCTGTCACAGCCGAGACCACCATCGGCCGCTTCTCGGCCGGAACGCGCCGAGCGGCGTTCGCGACTGCAATCCGCGCGTCATCACCGAGCAGATCGACTTTATTCCAGACTTCCATCAACCGCGCGGCATCGTTCGCATCGATCTCAAGCTCACTCAAGACTTTCGCGACGTCTTCGCCCTGCACCTCGGATTCGGCATGCGAAATGTCGCGTACATGCAGGATCAGGTCGGCGGAGGTCACTTCTTCGAGCGTGGCGCGGAACGCCGAGACCAGCGTCGTTGGCAGATCGGCGATGAAGCCCACCGTGTCGGATAAAATCGCCTGCCCGCCATGCGGTAGGACAAGCGCACGCAACGTAGGGTCGAGGGTTGCGAATAACAGGTTCTCGGCACGCACGTCAGCTTTGGTCAGCGCGTTGAACAGCGTCGACTTGCCCGCATTCGTATAGCCAACGAGCGCCACGGCCGGGAAAGGCACGTCGCGCCGCGACTTGCGATGCAAGCCGCGCGTGCGCTTGACCTGTTCGAGTTCGCGCTCGATCCGCGTCATCCGCTCCTGGATGAGCCGCCGATCGGTTTCGATCTGCGTCTCGCCGGGACCGCCAAGAAAGCCGAAGCCGCCGCGTTGCCGTTCGAGGTGAGTCCACGAGCGCACGAGCCGCGATTTCTGGTAAGCCAGATGCGCGAGTTCGACCTGCAGCGCGCCTTCGCGTGTTCGTGCGCGCTGCCCAAATATTTCGAGAATGAGGCCCGTGCGATCGATCACTTTCGTCTCGAAGGCGCGCTCAAGGTTGCGCTGCTGCACCGGCGAGAGCGCGCAATCCATGACGATAAGTCCGATCTCTTCGTCCTCGATCTCACGCGCGATCTCCTCGACCTTGCCTTTGCCGAGAAAAGTCGCGGGGCGGATCGCTGTCAGATGAACTTCGAGCGTGCGCCGCACATCGAGATCGATCGCTTGAGCGAGCCCCACCGCCTCTTCCAGGCGAGCTTTGGGACCGCGTGAGGCGATACTCTCGGCGTTGCCGCGCTCCGACAGATAAGGCCCGATCACGACGGCCCGCGTCGGCCCCCTTCCCTTGCCTTGGCTCCGAGCGGCTTTCCTCGGTGCGGCGCTCCTCAAGCAAACCTCAGATTCGGGTCGCGAACCAACTTACTTTCCTTCCGCACCGGTCTCTTCGCTCGGCTCGAACATCTGAATCGGATGGCCGGGCATGATTGTCGATATCGCATGTTTATAGACGAGCTGCGAATGGCCGTCGCGGCGCAGCAAGACGCAGAAATTGTCGAACCAGGTGACGACCCCCTGCAGCTTCACGCCATTGACAAGAAAAATGGTGAGAGGGACCTTGTTTTTCCGGACATAGTTGAGAAACGTGTCTTGCAGGTTTTGCCCGCGTTCTGCCGCCATGACTTTTTCCGTTCTTTTCTTGACCGCTCCAGAGGAGCGGGGATGCAATTCCGACTCCAAACCATTGACTGTGAAGCTTTAACCCCTCGCGACGGCTCATCGTCGCCTGCCCGGCTGTACCCTTTCCAGGTTAAGCCTCCTACAAAGCTTGTGTGGCGGCTTTCAACGTCAAGGGGAGAGAACCCGCAGGGCCACCCCGATCCCGGCTGCGCCGGCCATCAGCCAGATCGGATTGATCCGGGTTAGCAGCAGGGCGAGTGCCGCGATCAAGGTGATCACCACGGTGAGCGCATCCCGGTCGGCTGCGCGCGCCAGGACGAAGCCGCTCGCTAGGATGAGCCCAACGGCCAACGGCACCAGGCCGGCCTTGACCGCTTTCAGAGCGCGGGTGTCCTCTGCCCGCGACAGAAAGCGCCCCGCGGCCAGCGCTACAAGCGAGGTCGGGATCACCGTAGCGGCCGTGGCGACGGCAAGGCCCGCCGCGCCGCCGAGGCGCCAACCGACGAGGCTGAGGATCATGACGTTCGGCCCCGGAGCCGTCTGCGCGAGAGCGAAGAGATTGGTGAAATCAGAATCCGTCATCGCTCCCATGACGTCGACGACTTGCCGATGCAGTTCCGGCACGATCGCATTGGCCCCTCCGAAAGCGAGGAACGACAGGCCCGTGATCAGAATGCCGATGTGCAGCAGCATCTAGCGCGCGCTCATGGCGCCTGATCCCAATAAGCCGCCGCGATGCTCAGCGGAACCAGGCACAAAATTACCCAGACGAGCGGCAGGCGCAGAATGCCGACGGCAACAAAGGTGACGAGCGTCACCAGAATGATGCGCAGCGAGAGCTTCAGATTGCGTGCGATCTTAAGGCCCGTGCCGATGACGAGACCCGCCGCCCCCGCCCCCGCGCCGGCTATCGCGGCAGCGACGTACGGGTTCTGGCTGACCGCGCCGTAGAGTTCGACAATCGCAACGGCGATGGCGAGCGGCATCGCCATGAGGCCGAACACGGCTGCGGCCGCGCCGCTAATCCCGCGAAACCGGTCGCCGACTAGAACCGCGGTGTTCAGCGTGTTGGCGCCGGGCAGAATCTGGGACAGACCAAGCAGCGCGGCGAATTCGCGGTCGTCCATCCAGCGGCGTTCCTCGACGATGACCTGCCTGACCCAGGGTGCGACGCCGCCGAAGCCGAGCAGGCCCATTTTGAGGAAGGCAAAGAACAAAGCGGCGTGAGTGACATCAAGCTTTGCGCGGGCTGGCGCCGCCTGCGCTGGAGCCTCGTTCAACACGGCGTCAGTCGATCGACAGCGATTTCAGCTTGCGGTGCAGCGCGGAGCGCTCCATCCCGATGAACTCTGCAGTGCGCGAGATATTGCCGCCGAAGCGGCTGATCTGCGCGACGAGATATTCGCGCTCAAACACTTCGCGCGCTTCGCGTAACGGCAAGCTCATCAGCCGCTCGCCCCCTGCCCCGTTCGGCGTCGACGGCACAAGTGCGCCCACTTCCGACGGCAGCATGTCGGCACTGATCTCCGCATCGGGATCGCCGGCGGTCAGGATCATCAAGCGCTCGACGTTGTTGCGCAACTGCCGGATGTTGCCTGGCCAATCATGCGATTGCAGCACCGCCATCGCATCCTCGGCGATCTTGCGTTTCGGCATGCCGGTCGCGGTCGAGACCTGATCCATGAAGAAGCTGATCAGTTCCGGGATGTCCTCGCGGCGCTCTGCGAGGGTCGGCACTCGGATCGGCACGACCGACAAACGGTGGAACAGATCTTCGCGGAAGGCGCCTTCCGCGATTGCCGTCGGCAGATCGCGCGCGCTCGACGAGATGACGCGCACGTCGACATGCACGCGCGTCGAGCCGCCGACGCGGGTGAAATTCTGGTCGACAAGAACGCGCAAGATTTTAGCCTGCGTCTCTTTCGGCATGTCGGCGATCTCGTCGATGTACAACGTGCCGCCATGCGCCTCTTCGAGCGCGCCGACTTTGCGGCCCTGTCCGTTCAGCGGTTCGGTACCGAAAAGCTCCACCTCCATGGTTTCCGGAGCAATTGTCGCTGCGTTGATCACAAAGAAGGGCCCGCCGGCGCGGTTCGATGCCTCGTGAATCGTTCGCGCGACTAGCTCCTTGCCAGCGCCGGGGGTACCCGTGATCATGATGCGTGAATTCGCCGGTGCGATCCGCTCGATGACCTGACGCAATTGATTCATTGCGGTGGACTTGCCGACGATCCGGTTCGTTGCGCCGGCACGCGCCCGCAGGTCCGTGACTTCGCGCTTCAGGCGCGAGGCTTCGATCGCGCGATCGGCGACAAGCACGAGACGATCGGCCTTGAACGGCTTCTCGATGAAGTCATAGGCGCCGAGCTTCGTCGCAGTGACTGCCGTCTCGATGTTGCCGTGACCCGAAATCATCACGACCGGCAGCGTCGGATGGTCGCCTTTGACGATTTCGAGGAGCTGCAATCCGTCGAGTTTCGAACCCTGCAGCCAGATGTCGAGAAAAACGAGCTGCGGACGCCGCGCCTGGATGGCGTTCAACGCTTCATCCGAATCTTTCGCGGTGCGCGTGCCGTGACCCTCGTCGGATAGGATGCCTGAGACGAGTTCGCGAATGTCGGCCTCATCGTCGACGATCAGAATGTCTGTTGCCATGTGACCTTCATGCTTTTTCTGTTTCGACCGCAGGCGTTTTCGCCTTTGCGGAATCGGTGCCGATGGGAAGGAAAAGGCGAATGCAGGCGCCGCGCCCCGAGGGTGCATCGAGCAGTTCGAGACCGCCGCCGTGATCTTCCAAAATTTTCGCGACGATCGGCAGGCCGAGGCCGGTTCCTTCGGCACGAGTCGTCATGTACGGCTCAAGCAGCCGCTGCCGGCTTTCTTTGGGTAGCCCCTTGCCGTTGTCGATCACGTCAGTTTCGGCGATGTTCTCCGGCGTAATTTTGAGAGAGACGAGAATGCGTCCCTGCTCTTTCATTCCTTCTTGTTTTGCAGCCGCGATTCCTTCAGTGGCGTTTTTCACGATGTTGGTGATCGCCTGCGATAGAAGCCGGCGGTCGAAGCGCGCGATCACCGGCTCGTCCGGCAGATTCTCCTCGAATTCAATGTCCGGATTTCCGACCCGCATCAGAAACAGCACCTGTCGCACGCATTGGCTGAGATCGTCCTTCTCGAGCATCGCTTTAGGCATGCGTGCGAATGACGAGAATTCGTCGACCATCCTTTTGATGTCATCGACCTGACGCACGATCGTATCAGTGCATTGATCGAAAATGTCGCGATCCTGCGTGATCACCTTTCCATATTTCCGCTTGAGCCGTTCGGCGGAGAGCTGGATCGGCGTTAGAGGGTTCTTGATCTCGTGCGCGATACGCCGCGCGACATCAGCCCAGGCGGACGTGCGCTGCGCCATGACAAGGTCAGTTATATCGTCGAGGGTCACCACATAGGAGCGGCCGGACCGATCCACATGACCCGACGTGACGCGGACGTTGAAGGTCCGTTCTCGCCCGCCCCGCATCAGCGACAGCTGGCTTTGCACGTTTTTCGGATGGACCACCGCGGCTTCCGCCAGGATCGCAGCAAGCTCGGGCATCACTTCGGCGACAGGCCTGCCGATCGCGCCTTCTGCGGAAAGGTTGCTCATCAGCTTTTCCGCCGACGGATTGAGCGAGCTAATCGTACCCTGCGGACCAACACCGATAACCGCCGCCGGAACACCAGACAGAACCGCTTCCGTGAATTGACGCCGCTCGTCGATGAGCTGATTGGCGGCCAACAGACGGTTCTGCTGTAGCTTTAGTTCCGACGTCATATGATTGAAGGTGTCGCCGAGATGCCCGAGGTCACCCTCCGACTTGCTGACCGGAACGCGTATGTCGAGATTGCCGGACGAGACTTCGTCCGTTGCCGCGATCAACCGGCGTATCGGAGCGACAAGCCGGTTGGCGAAGGACAGTCCGAGCCATACCGCCGAAAGCAGCATGATGGTAGCTAGCAGGCCGAACATCACCGCAAAGGCGATTTTGATGTTCGTACGATGCGCGTCGAAGAGGTCGTAAAGGCGGATCAGATTGGCTGCGGCGCGCGGGAACTCCATCGCAAACTTGTCGAGCGGCCGGGCAACGTACAGAAATGCGCGATCGAAGGATTGCAACGCGCGAACCGCCACGAACACGCGGCCCTCATCCAGCACGAGGCAAAGCGGTTCGCCCTTTTTGGCGTCTTCGTAATCGGTCGGCTCCGGCCGCACGATACTCGAGCCGAGGCCGGCGCCGAGGTCGACTTTCTCGAGAACCTCGCCGTCGTCGCGGATCATCGCGGCCGCGGTGAAGCCCAGGAACTTCGCGCGCGAGGAGAAATATTCATGAAAGAAGGCGTGATCGGCGATGTACATCGTGCGGGCGCGATCGAGATCCGCCGCGGTGAGCTGCGCCTCCTGCAAGAGCGAATGGCATTGCGTTTCGCGAAACAGCTTCGCGGCTTCCGCCGTCGTATAAACGAAGCCGCGCACGTCCTGCATGAAAGCGGGGTTCAGCGTGCGGTCGAGCGTGATCGAGCCTACGACAGCCATCAACAGCGCTGGCGCGGCAGCAATGATCGAGAACAGGCCGACGATGCGGATATGCAGCCGCGATGCTGCGGCTTGTTGCCGCCAGGCGCGTATCAGCGCCCAGGCCTCGGTCAGGACGAGGCCGACCAGCGCCAGCACGACGACCACGTCCGCCGCAAAAAGGGACATGACGACATCGTTCGTCGGCACGATCGGGGTCAGCCCGGCGAGGATGAAGAAGCTGGCCAGCGCGCTGAGGATCGCGCAGAGCACAATGACCGGGCCGAGCTTGCCCGCGAGCTGCCGCCCGCGGCCGCTCTCCGGCAGCAATGTCTGCGTGTTGGTTTGCGTCGCTACTGCCAATTCCCTACCGCGCGTTCACGGGCGCGAACGGCTGGCCGGCCGTTGCAATCGTGCAACGGTGTTGCCGGATTACGACATTTTTAGGGGCGGTTTGCGGTCCTCAGCGTGGGGACCGCAGGAGACGGATGTCGAGCTCACGGACCTTCTTGCGCAACGTGTTGCGATTGAGGCCCAGAAGCTCGGCAGCCTTGATCTGATTGCCGCGGGTGGCGCCGAGCGCCGCCGAGATCAGCGGATATTCGATTTCGCGCAAGATGCGGTGATAAAGGCCGGGCGGGGGCAGGCCATCCGCGTGCGATTTGAACAGGTCGTTGAGATGCCGCTCGACGGACATCGACAACGTCTCGTCGGGGTTGGGGGCGCTGGCACCGCGCTGTCCCGCGGACTGCGCCGGTTCAGCCGGTGCGCTTGGCCGCGCGACGTTCTGCTCGAGTTCCGTCTCGACCAGCTGCTCGGAAATCAGCTCCTGCGGATAAAGCGCAGCGAGCCGGCGTACTAGGTTCTCCAGTTCCCGAATGTTGCCGGGCCAGCGGTAGCGCTTCATCCGATCGAGCGCACCGTTTTCGATATGTTTCAGCGGCAACCCCTCCGCCGCCGCAAGAGAAAAGAAATGCCGCGCGAGATCTGGAATATCTTCGGTGCGCTCCCGCAGCGGCGGCAGGCGAATCGGCACGACGTTCAGGCGGAAAAACAAATCCTCGCGGAACAGGCCCTGCTGAATGAGGACGCGCAGGTCTTTGTTGCTCGCGGCAATGATGCGCACGTTCGTCTTGATCGGCGTACGGCCGCCAACCGTCGTATATTCGCCCTGCTGCAGAACGCGCAGAAGCCGCGTCTGCGCATCCATGGGCATGTCGCCAATTTCGTCGAGGAAGAGCGTGCCGCCTTCAGCCTGTTCGAAGCGTCCCGCGGAACGCTGGTTGGCGCCGGTGAATGCGCCCTTCTCGTGTCCGAACAACTCGCTTTCGATCAAGTCGCGCGGAATGGCGGCCATGTTGATCGCGACAAACGGACCTTTCTTCCGCTTGCCGTAATCGTGCAGGGCGCGTGCGACGAGTTCCTTTCCGGTGCCGGATTCGCCGGTGATCATCACGGTGAGATCGGTCTGCATCAACCGCGCGAGCGCACGATAGATTTCCTGCATCGCAGGCGAGCGGCCGACGAGAGGCATGCCTTCGATCTCTTGGTGAGGTTCGGGACGTTTGCCCTTCGGCTCGTTCATCGCGCGACCGACGATCGCCACGAGTTCCTTCAGGTCGAAAGGCTTGGGCAGATAATCGTAAGCGCCGCGTTCCGAGGCTTTAATCGCCGTCATGAACGTGTTCTGCGCGCTCATGACGATGATCGGCAATTCCGGCCGAAGCTTCTTGATCTTCGGCAGAAGTTCAAAAGCATTTTCGTCCGGCATCACAACGTCGGTGATGACGAGATCGCCATCCCCAGATTGTACCCAGCGCCACAGCCCCGCCGCCGTGCCGGTCGTGCGCACTTCATATCCGGCGCGGGAAAGCGCTTGATTGAGGACCGTGCGGATCGCCGCGTCATCGTCGGCGATCAGGATATTTCCACCCGTCATTGCTGCATGCCTCCGCCGCGAGACTCAGTCCGGTTCATGCGTCCGGTGCCTCGACTGCGCGTCCGTCGCGCGACCTGTAAACCGGCATGAGCACCCGGAAGGTTGTCCGCCTCGGAAATGATTCGCATTCAACTATGCCGCCGTGGTCCCCGATGATCTTGGCAACGAGTGCAAGTCCGAGGCCAGTTCCGGACGCCTTGGTTGTGACGAACGGATCGAAGAGGTGCTCGATTATTTCCCGCGGAACACCGGGTCCGTTGTCGCGGATGCAGAATTCGAGCGGCAGGCTCACCGGGCTCGGTGAACTGGGCGTTTTAAGTCTCACGCCCGGACGAAACGCCGTCGAAAGTTCGATTTCGCCGTCGATCGCTTCTTCGCCGATCGCTTCCGCCGCGTTCTTCACAAGGTTGAGGAAAACCTGAATGAGCTGATCGCGATTGGCGAAGACCTGCGGCAGCGAGGGATCGTAGTTTTCGTGAAAGCGGATGTGGCGGCCAAAGCCCGCCTGCGCGACGCGCTTCACGTGGTCGAGCACGGCGTGGATGTTGACGCTCTCGCGCTCGACCGGCCGCTCATCGGTGAACGCTTCCATGCGGTCGACCAGCTTCACGATCCGGTCGGCCTCGTCGCAGATGAGCCGGGTCCACTCGCGGTCGGAATCGGAGATATTGCTGTCGAGCAATTGCGCCGCGCCGCGTATTCCCGAAAGCGGGTTCTTGATTTCGTGCGCAAGCATGGCGCCGAGCGCAGAAACTGAGCGGGCTGCCCCCTGGTGCGTCAGCTGCCTGTCCATTTTGTGGGCAATCGTCCGTTCCTGCAGCATCAGGACGACTCCGTCGCGCTCGTCCGGCAGCGGCGCGACGTGGATGTCGACCCGCCGCTCGCCCGGGATCCTCTGCATGCCGAGATCGACCTGGTACTCGTTGATGGCGGCGCCGCGGGCGCGGACCTGATCGATGAGGGCCAGGACAGGCGAGCCGAAGGGCAGGATTTCATTGAGCTTCAACCGCCGCATATGCGAGCGACCCATCTCGAAGAAGCCTTCGGCCGCGGCATTGACGTCGGTGATCGTGCCGTCATGCGCGATTGTGAGAAGCGGCGTCGGCAAGGCCGCCAGGAGCTGCGAGGCATTGGCGGCAAGGCTGCTCTCGCCATGAGGGGGTGGCGTAGGCGCGAACTCGAGGATGGGCGTGGGCTTGCGGCGCAGGAGCATCAAGCGGCCTCCAGGACAGGCTCTGGATTGAAGACGCAGGAGAGCAGGCGCTCTACCTCTGCGGGGTTCTCACTGGTCACGAGCGGCAAGCGCAAAGCGGCGGCCGAGGGTGAACCGTCGCGGGCGGCCCACTCGGCGTAAGCGGCGAGGTGCTTGCGCGCGTGGCGCAGCCCCTGCTCGCGTCCGAAGAGTGAGAGCAGCGTGCGGTAATGGCTAAGGGCCGCGCCGCGGCGCTGGTCGAAGCTGGGGAGCGGGCCGAGCCTTCCGGTTGCGAGGAAGCAGGCGATCTGGCCGACGAACCAAGGGCGGCCGACAGCGCCGCGGCCGATCATTACCGCGTCGGCCTGTGAGGCGGCGAGCATCGCCGCCACATCGGCTGGCGAGGTGCAATCGCCGTTGGCGACCACCGGGATCGAGACGGACTCTTTCACGCCACGGATGGCCCGCCAATCGGCGTGGCCTTTGTAGAACTGCTCGCGCGTGCGGCCATGCACCGTGACGAGCGCGATTCCCTCAGCTTCGGCGCGCCGCGCGAGGTCAGGCGCATTCAGCGAGGCGCCGTCCCAGCCGAGCCGCATTTTCAAAGCGACGGGAACGGCAGCGGCCGCCACGGTGGCGCGGATGATCTTTGTCGCCAGATCAAGGTCTCGCATCAGGGCGGAGCCGGCGAGCCCGCCGGTCACGCGCTTGGCCGGACAGCCCATGTTGATGTCGATCGCATCCGCCCCCGAGGCCTCCGCCAGCCGGGCGGCCTCTGCCATCCAATAGGGATCGCGGCCGGCGATCTGCACGACATGGGGCGACACGCCCGCGCGTTCTGCGCGGATGCGGCTTTCCGCTTCGCCGCGGGCGAAATGATCCGAGGCGACCATTTCGGAGATGACGAGGCTCGCGCCGAATTGCAGCGCAGCGCGGCGCATTCCGACGTCGGTCACCCCCGACATCGGCGCGAGGAAGGCACGCCCGGACAGTTGCAGCGCACCAAGCGCAAGGTCAGGCCGGAGGAACATGCCTACAGAAGAGGCAGTAGCAATCATGCCTCCATACTAGCCAAATTTTGCACCGCAGCAAATCACTTCTGCTGCCAAATTGACGCGGCAAACGAAACAATGGAGAGGACTGGGAATGAGCGCCCCCTCCACTCTCGCCATTCTCGTTGTTGCCGCGGGGCGCGGCACGCGTGTTGGCGGCGACCAGCCGAAACAATACCGGCCGCTGCTCGGAATCCCGCTTCTCACCAGGACTCTCGCCAATGTGAGCGCGGCGGCCCCCGACGCGCATATGCGCGCCGTGATTCACCAGGACGATCACGCCGCCTACGCTGCCGCCTTGCGCGCGGTACCCGGAGGCGGCGCTAGCTGGAGAGACCCCGCAATCGGCGGGGCAACGCGCCAGCAGAGCGTGCGCAACGGCCTGGAGGCGCTGGCCGCTGAGGGCATTTCGCAGGAAGCGATTGTGCTCGTCCACGACGCGGCGCGGCCATTTCCCAGCCGGGAACTCGTGTCGCGCGCAATCGAGAGCGCCCGCTCGCACGGCGCCGCCGTACCCGGTCTGCCGCTCACCGACACGGTGAAACAGGTCGCACCTTCCGGCCGCATCCACGGCTCGCCCGATCGCGCCTCGCTGCGCACGGTGCAGACGCCGCAGGCCTTCCGTTTCGACGTACTGCTCGCCGCCCACCGCCACGCGGCGGATGCGGGCGAGTACGATCTCACCGACGATGCCGCCGTAGTGGAGCGCGCCGGCCACGCTGTCTATGTCTTCGAAGGAGACAAGGAGAACGTGAAACTGACGACCGCGGACGATTTCGCCCGCGCCGAGGCCCGCCTCCTTGGCGATCTCGCCGACGTGCGCTGCGGCCAAGGCTTCGATGTCCACGCCTTCGGACCGGGCGATCACGTCTGGCTTGGCGGCTTGAACATCCCGCACGATCACGGCCTCGAGGGCCATTCGGACGCCGATGTGCTGGCGCACGCCATCACCGATGCGATCCTAGGCGCACTCGCTGACGGCGATATCGGCGCCCATTTCCCGCCCTCCGATCCGAAATGGAAGGGTGCGGCGTCCTCTCTCTTCCTTGCCGACGCCGTCCAGCGGGTGAAGGCGCGCGGTGGACTTCTCGCCCATGTCGACGCGACGATCATCTGCGAGCGCCCAAAAATCGGGCCCCATCGCGACGCGATCCGCGAGAACCTCGCAAAGATCATGGCAATCTCACCTTCGCGCGTGGCGGTGAAGGCGACGACCTCCGAGCGCTTGGGATTCACCGGCCGCGGTGAGGGGATTGCCGCGATGGCGACGGCGACCGTTCGCCTGCCCTTCAGCGATGGCTGAAGGCTTGCCCGGCTCCGATCTTGAGACGCGGGCCGGCGAGATCATCCGGCTCTATTCAGAGCGCGGCCTGAAGATCGTCACCGCGGAATCCTGCACGGGCGGGCTCGTTACAGGCTGGCTCACCGCCATTCCCGGCTCGTCCGCCGTGGTGGAGCGGGGCTTCGTCACCTACTCGAATGAAGCCAAGATCGAACTGCTCTCGGTCCCCGCCGAGCTGATCGCGAGCCTTGGCGCGGTCAGTGCCGACACGGCGGCCGCGATGGTGTACGGGGCGCTCGCGCATTCACGCGCGGACATCGCCATATCGGTCACCGGCATCGCTGGCCCGGGCGGCGGCAGCGAGGAGAAGCCAGTCGGGCTTGTCCATTTCGCCTGCGCCGTCCGCGATCAGAGGCCGAGGCTTGTCGAAAAGCGTTTCGGTAATATCGGCCGCACCGAAATTCGTCAGAGATCGGTCGAGGTCGCGCTCGATCTCCTCGGCGAAGCGGCGCTTGCGATTCCCGGCCGGCCGTAAACCTCGTCGGCACGCCGCTCGAAAGCCGCTGCAAACCGGCGGAAGGCCGTATCGAACATTGAGCCCATCAGTAGCGCTAGGACCCGGCTTCTGAATTCGTAATCGATGAAGAATTCGACAATTGAGGCGCCCCCTCCCGCCGGCTCGTCGCGAAATAGCCACCGGTTCTTCATGCGGCTGAACGGGCCGTCGACATATTCCACCAGAATCGTGAGGTTGGCGCGATCGCACATGACGCGGCTGGTGAAACGCTCACGAATTGCCTTGTAGCCGATTTCCATGTCGGCAAGCAGCGTCTCGACGCCCTCGGCATTCCGGGTGCGCTGGCGAAGCCGCAGGCTCGTGCAGAGCGGCACGAACTCGGGATAGGCTTCGACATCGGCGACGAGGTCGAACATATTCTGCGCCGAATGGCGGACGCGGCGGGTGGTTCGAAACGACGGCATCTACAGCTCGCGAAGAGACAACTCAGATAGCACGTCGGACGCGAAGCGGAAGGGATTGGAAGCGACGTGAACAAGCCGCTCTCTGCCAAAAAAAGAGCCGGACGCAAGGTCCGGTTCGGCGATCGCGTCGTTATGACCCGCGGCCTGGTGCCGAATTTCTGGGGCGATCTCTACCACACCTCGCTGACGATCTCGTGGGTTCGGTTCTTCGCCTTTGCCGCGCTGGCGTTTTTGACCATCAACACGGTCTTTGCGGGACTCTATTTCCTAGGCCACGAGCCGATCGCAAATGCGCGACCCGGCAGCTTCCGCGACCTCTTCTATTTTTCGATCGAGACGCTCGCGACTGTCGGCTACGGCGATATGCACCCGCAGACGGATTACGCGCATCTTCTCGCGACCGTCGAGATATTCACCGGCCTTTCGTTCCTCGCGATCATGACCGGGCTTGTCTTCACGCGGTTTTCACGACCCCGTGCGCGCGTACTCTTCGCCGACCGTGCGTTGATTGCCGAACATGACGGACAAAGAGTATGGACGGTGCGGATCGCGAACGTACGACTGAACGCGATCACCGATGCGACGGCGCGTCTGTGGTTGGCCCGCACCCAAGAGACCAGGGAGTCCGGCACATTCCGCAGCTTTGTCGAATTGCCGCTCCTGCGCAACGAGAGCCCGCTTTTTGCCTTGAGCTGGAGTTTGTTTCACGTCGTCGACGAGAAAAGTCCGTTGCACGGACAGACGCTAGAGAACCTGGAAGCCGTGGAAGCAGCCTTCGTCGTGAGCCTGCGTGGTCATGACGAGAGCCTCGCGCAGAATGTGACGGCCCGCCGGACCTACAAATTGGACGACGTACGTTGGAACCACCGATATGACGACATCCTGTCGCTGGATGAGTCAGGCAAGCTGACGATCGATTATAATCGTTTCCATCAGAGCAAGCCGATCGCGCCGGTCGCCTGAACGTTTTGGCATCCCATAACTAAAAAGGCCGCCTGTCGGCGGCCCGTTTCTGCAGCGCAATGCTCGCTATCACCGCGTTCCCGGAGCGTTCGTCGAGCCGTTGGCCGGTGCCGAGCTGCGACCGCTCGAAGTCTGCCCGGCGCTGTGCGCCTGCGAAGACGCGCTGCCGTTTACGCCCGCGCCGAGATCACCCTGCGGGTTCATCTTTTCCGACCCGGACGTGGTGACGTTGGTGCTGGTGTTCGGCAGGGTGGTCTGTGCGCCCGCTTGCGCCAAACCGAACGCTAGAGCTGCCGCCGTCATGCTTGCAAGAATTGTATAACGCATGTTCCGTCTCCTTAGGTGTGAGCGTTCGCAGGCAAACGCCGTCCCAGACGGCGGGTTCCGCCACTCCGCTTCTGCGCACCGAATGTGCAGATGCTCGAACTTAGCTAATGTTTAGGCGTGAAGGCGCTTGGCTCTAAGCTTTGCAAAATCCTCGCCCGCATGATGCGAAGAGCGCGTCAGCGGCGAAGCCGAGACAAGTAGAAATCCTTTGGAATAAGCAACCGTCTCGTAGGACTTAAATTCTTCCGGCGGCACGTAGCGCATGACAGCGTGGTGCTTGCGCGTCGGCTGCAGATATTGCCCGATTGTCAGGAAATCGACCTCGGCCGAACGCAGGTCGTCCATCAGCTGCAGCACCTCATTGCGGTTCTCGCCAAGACCGACCATGATTCCGGATTTGGTGAACAGCGTCGGATCAAGCTCCTTAGCGCGCTGCAACAAACGTATCGAATGAAAATACCGCGCCCCGGGACGCACCGTCAGATATTTAGACGGTACTGTTTCGAGATTGTGATTGAACACGTCGGGCTTTGCCGCGACGACGATCTCGAGCGCGCCTTGCTTGCGCAAAAAGTCCGGCGTTAGAACCTCGATCGTCGTGTTTGGATTAGCCGCGCGGATCGCCGCGATCGTTGTGGCGAAATGCGCGGCGCCGCCATCGGCGAGATCGTCGCGATCGACCGAGGTGACGACGACATGCGCAAGTCCAAGCTTGCGCACGGCTTCGGCGACATGCGCCGGCTCCTCGGGGTCGAGATGGCCCGGCAGGCCGGTCTTCACATTGCAAAAGGCGCAGGCCCGCGTGCAGGTGTCGCCCATAATCATGAAGGTCGCGTGCTTCTTTTCCCAGCACTCGCCAATGTTCGGGCAGCCCGCCTCCTCGCAAACCGTGACGAGATTGTTCTCGCGCACGATGCGGTTCGTCTCCGCCCATTGCGGCGAGCCCGGCGCCTTGACGCGAATCCAGGCAGGCTTCCGTTCGACCGGCTGGTCCGGCCGGTGCGCCTTTTCGGGATGGCGCAGGGGAGCCGGCCCGCGCTCTTCCAGGAGATTGATGACGACTGCCACAGAAGTTCCTTCTAAACCATATCTAGGCGCTACTCGAGAGCGCAGCAACTAGGCGCTAGGTATGCGGACGTTCATCCAGCCCAAGCGATTAGCGGCTCGCGCGAAATCCTTATCGAAAGTAATCAATGCCTCACAGCTCTCCGCTCCTGCCAAATGCAAAGCATCGGCAAAGTCGAGGCCAGCTTCTGTCCAGTCCAGTGCTTGAGCGATGCGCATCGGGTTCTCAAATGTCACCTGCGGGAGGCCTGCGAAGAGACGCAACGCTCTCAAGAGAGCCGCAGGTTCATAACCATAAGCGTCTCGCAATACCCACTCTGTCTCCAGCAGCACTGTTGCCGAGACGAAGACCGTCTGCTGGTTGATCAGCGCTTCGGCCCGCGGCGACTGCTCCGGATCGTCGCGAGTCAGATAGCGGACGACGACATTAGTATCGACCGCGAGCATGCCGCCGCCGTACTTCTGCGCTGACGGCCTCGTTCATTTCTTCAATAGTTTTTGGCGGCCCGTCATACTGCAAGCACCCGTAGACGTCTTCCGGCCTAGTAGGCGGAAATATCGGCTCCGCAACCTTCAACAAGACTCCGTCCGCAGTCTCCTCCACTTCGAGGCGCGTGCCGGCTGGCCAATGCCGCTTCTCGCGAATGGCTTTCGGCAGAATGACCTGCCCTTTGGTGGAGACTACGGTGGTTGCTTTGGAAGCGGCCATATCAGCGGCGCCAGGAAGTAAGATGCGGGTAAGATAGACCCATAAGGCGCGAAGAACAAGGACCTCACGTATGGATCACCCGCCCATACGCATCCAAGACGCTCTCGTGCATCATCTCGGAGAGCGTCGGGTGCGGGAAGACGGAGTTCATCAGCTCCGCCTCCGTCGTCTCCAGGTTCATGGCGATGACGAAGCCCTGGATGAGCTCGGTCACCTCCGCCCCGACCATGTGCGCGCCTAAAAGCTTGCCGGTCTTGGCGTCGAAAATCGTCTTGACGAGCCCATCCGGCTCGCCGAGCGCGATCGCCTTGCCGTTGCCGATGAAGGGGAAGCGGCCGATCTTCAGCTGCAGTCCCTGCTCTTTCGCTTTCGCTTCCGTCAGACCAACCGAGGCGACCTGCGGCTGGCAATAGGTGCAGCCGGGGATCATGAGCTTGTCCATCGCGTGCGGGTGCAGGCCCTTGATTGCCTCGACGCAGATCGTGCCCTCGTGCTCGGCCTTGTGCGCCAGCATCGGCGGGCCGGCGACGTCGCCGATCGCATAGACGCCGGGCACATTGGTGCGCCCGGCCTCGTCGATCGCGATCATGCCGCGATCCATCTTCACGCCGAGCTTTTCGAGGCCGAGGTTCTCCGTGTTGCCGACCACGCCCACCGCTGAGATCACGCGCTCGGCTTTCAGCGTCGACGTCTTGCCCTTGCCGTCGTCGAGCGTGCAGGTGACGTCGTTTGCCCCCTTCTCCACCTTCGTCACCTTCGTGCCGGTCAGTATCTTGATGCCCTGCTTCTCGAAGCGCTTGCGCGCGAGCGCGGCGATCTCGGCATCTTCGACCGGCAGGATTTGCGGCAGCACTTCAACCACCGTCACCTCGCAGCCCATCGTGCGATAGAACGAGGCGAATTCGATGCCGATCGCGCCCGAGCCCATGACGATGAGCGACTTCGGAAATTCCGGCGGCACCATCGCTTCAAAGTAGGTCCAGATCAGCTTGCCGTCCGGCTCGATGCCGGGCAGCACGCGCGGCCGCGCGCCCGTCGCGACGATGATGTGCTTCGCTTGATACGTGCCCTCGCCGAGCGTGCCTTTGGGCGCGGGATGCTGCGGCTGCATCGGCTGCTTCTTCGGCTTGCCGACACTGACCTCGCCCGCTTTGGTGATCGTCGCCTCGCCCCAGATCACGTCGATCTTGTTCTTCTTCATCAAGAAACCGACGCCGCCATTGAGCTGGCCGGAGACGGCGCGCGAGCGTTTGACGACGGCTGCGGGATCGTAAGTGATTTTGCCTTCGAGTTTCAGGCCGTAGTCTTTGGCGTGTTCGGCGTAATGATAGATTTCAGCCGTGCGTAAGAGTGCCTTGGTCGGGATGCAACCCCAGTTCAGACAGATGCCGCCGAGATGCTCGCGCTCGACCACGGCTGTTTTGAATCCGAGCTGCGCGGCGCGGATCGCCGCGACATACCCGCCGGGTCCGCCGCCGATGATGAGGATGTCGTAGGGATTAGGCATGCTCAACTCCCTGCAAAACGGTACGAGCTGCGTCTTGCCATTTTGCCTCTGCAAAAATAACTTCCGTCACATTCAGCAAAGCAGTCGTGGTGATGATCACATCATTTGCGATTTCGACGTATCGCTCCGGATTTTCATTCATTGGACCGGCCAGCATTCGCAAATCTCCTGAAGAGTGTTCTTGAAGCATCCGGAGATGACCAATCGGGTCAGCATGAACTAACGCATGCAGCCGTTTGACCAGTACCTTTCGATACGGTTCGGATTCAGAAATCTTGAGTGCTGGAATGCACTCAATCAGCTGTGAGATGCTTGGCCTGCCAGGCTCTTTCTGTTCCCATCCCCGCTCCCACCGCGCAATAGCTTCTTCACTTTCTTGAAAATGATAAAGCAGTCCAATCCGTTCTAGCAGAGGGCGAAGCAGAAGTTCGGCTGCAAAAAGATGATTTCGCGCCATCAAATCCTCAATGGCAAAGAGAATCGAATAGCTGGCGGCGAGCAGCGGAATACAAGCCGTCTGAAGTCGTGTCCGTTGCATCGAATTGGCATGCTGAACTGCCGTCCAATTCCATACCCGAGCTGAGTGGAACAGATTACGAAGCTTGGTTTCTCTATCTAACCTTGCTGTCAGACCCGCATTCTGTCCTTCCATTCACACCAACATCGCCATCGGGTTCTCGATCAACTGCTTGAACGCGGCGATGAGCTCCGCGCCTTTAGCGCCGTCCATGGCGCGGTGATCGCAGGAGATCGTGACGCTCATCACATTGCCGACGACGATCTCGTTGTTCTTCACCACCGCGCGCTTCTCGCCCATGCCGACGGCAATGATCGAGGATTGCGGCGGGTTGATCACCGCAACGAAATCCTTGATGCCGAACATGCCGAGGTTGGACACCGCACTCGTGCCGCCCTGATATTCCTCAGGCTTCAGCTTGCGGTCCTTGGCGCGTTTAGCGAAATCCTTCATCGCGTTGGCGATGCCTGACAAGGTCAGCGTATCGGCGTTGCGGATGACCGGCGTGATCAGCCCGCCCGGAATGGCGACGGCAACCGAAATGTCCGCGCGCTTGTGATGCAGCATCGAGCTTTCGGTGAACGTCACGTTGCTGCCGGGCGTGCGCGTGAGCGCCAGCGCCAGCGCCTTGATCACCATGTCGTTGACCGACACTTTGAACGCGGGCTTGCCGTCTTTGTCCTTCTGCGCCGAGGCGTTCACCTGCTCGCGCAGTTTCAACAAAGCATCGATGTCGCAATCGACGGTCAGATAAAAGTGTGGGATCGTCTGCTTCGCTTCGGTGAGGCGGCGCGCGATCGTCTTGCGCATGCCGTCATGCGGGACTTCGTCGAACGAACCCGGTTCGAACATCTTCTTCACGATGTCGTCCGACATGCCGGCCGGCGCGAGTTTCGGGGCGGCCGCACCAGGCTGCGCCCCAGGAGCGCGAGGCTGCGCTTTCTTCGCGGTGCCGCCTTCAAGCGCCGCCTTCACGTCGCGTTCGACGATGCGCCCGTGCGGGCCGGAGCCCTGGATCGCGGCGAGATCAAGCCCGCCCTCTTTCGCCATGCGCCGCGCCAGCGGCGAAGCGAAGACGCGGGCGGCGCCGTTGGTCTGTGCCTGCGCCTGCGGCGCGGCGGCTTGAGGCGCGGGTTGGCCGCTGCCGTTGGTGCTCGTCGGCGCAGGCGCGGGCAGCGCTTTCTCCACCTGTTTTGCGGCCTCGGCCTTTGATTTACCATCCGCCGGTTTCGCCGCGGGTTGAGCGAAATCGCCCTTGCCCACCTCTTTCACGTCTTCGCCTTCGCCGGCGATCACCGCGATGACGTCATTCACCGGCACATCCGCCGTGCCTTCCGGCACGACGATCTTGGCGAGCACGCCTTCGTCGACCGCCTCGACCTCCATCGTCGCCTTGTCGGTCTCGATTTCGGCGATGACGTCGCCGGATTTGATCTGATCGCCCTCCTTCTTCAGCCATTTGGCCAGATTGCCCTTTTCCATCGTGGGCGAGAGCGCGGGCATGAGGATGTTGGTGGGCATGAGTCAGACCTCGGTCGCGGACGAGGGTGGCGTGTCGAAGGGGAAAAGATCGTCGAGCGGAAAGGAAGCCGCTTCGAAGGGAGCCGCCTGCACCTCCTCGCCCCGCTGCATGGTGCCTAGCAGCAGCCAATGCCGGTCGGAAAGCGCGAACGCTTCAAGCGTGCCCTCCGATGGATCCAAGAGCCAGAGGTGCCCGACACCTGCCTCGGCATAGATGCGCCGCTTCGCGCCGCGATCGAGCCGCGCCGTCGAAGCGGAAAGAACCTCGCAGACCCAGTCGGGAGCGATTTTGATAAAAGCGTCATCAGGTTCTGCGCTCAGGCGCCCCGCGCGCCATCCGGCGAGGTCGGGCACTACGACGTGTCTTCCGAGGTGCAGTTCAGGTTCCTCTATAAACACCCATCCTCCCGGCCCGCCGCGGCCGCGCTCAAATCTGAAGATAAGTTCTGCACTGAGCCGATTGGCCGCCCGCGCATGTCTTGGCCGCGGGCGCGGATGGGTCTCGAGCACGCCCTCAATGATCTCGGCGACCAAATTCTCAGGGACTGCTTCTAGGTCGTTGTAGGCCGCGGGTCGGGTAGCCAGTTCGACCATATTAGCCACGCCTCGCAAAATCGATCAGGCCTATGCGACCGCAGCGCAACATCCGAACTTTCCCGTTATCAAGGGCATTTGTCATTGCGTTAGCGATACATCACGGCCTTCGCCGCCTCGATGACTTCCTTCACGTTCGGCAGCGCGAGCTTTTCCAAATTTGCCGCATACGGCATAGGCACGTCCTTGCCGGTGATGCGAATGACCGGCGCGTCGAGATAGTCGAACGCCTCCGTCATCACTTTGGCTGATATCTCGGCGCCGACCCCGGATTGCGGCCAACCCTCTTCGACGCTCACGCAGCGATGCGTCTTCTGCACCGAGCGCACGATCGTGGCCACGTCCATCGGCCGGATCGTGCGCAAGTCGATGATCTCCGCCTCGATCCCGTCTTTCGCAAGTTCGTCAGCGGCTTTAAGCGCGTAGGTCATGCCGATCGACCAGGCGACGAGCGTCACGTCCTTCCCCTTGCGCGCGATGCGCGCCTTGCCGATCGGCACGACGAAGTCGTCGAGCCGCGGCACTTCGAATTGCTGGCCGTAGAGAATCTCGTTTTCGAGGAACACGATCGGATTGGGATCCCGGATCGCGCTCTTCAATAATCCCTTGAAGTCGGCCGCTGTATAAGGCGCGACGACCTTCAGCCCCGGCACGTTCGAATACCAGGAGGAATAATCCTGGCTGTGCTGCGCGCCGACGCGCGCGGCGGCGCCGTTGGGTCCGCGAAACACGACAGCGTTATCCATCTGCCCGCCGGACATATACAGCGTCTTCGCCGCCGAATTGATGATGTGATCGATCGCCTGCATGGCGAAGTTGAAGGTCATGAACTCGACGATCGGCCGTAATCCCGCCATCGCGGCGCCGACGCCGAGACCCGCAAATCCGTGCTCGGTGATCGGCGTGTCGACGACGCGCTTCGGGCCGAATTCCTGCAGCAACCCCTGCGTGACCTTATACGCGCCCTGATATTCGGCAACCTCCTCGCCGATGATGAAGACGCGATCGTCGCGGCGCATCTCTTCGGCCATGGCGTCGCGGAGCGCGTCGCGCACCGTCATCGTCGCCATGGTGGTGCCTTCGGGAATTTCCGGCGCTTCGGCGCTGGCGGAAGCTTCCGCCGGCGGCAACGGCGCGTCGGAGCCTTTCTTGGCGACGGCTTCCGGTTTCTCGCCGCCTTTATCCTGATGGGCCGCGCCGTCGCCCTGACTCGGCGCGGTCGATGCGGCGCTCGCTGGCGATGGCGGTGGCGGTGGCGGTGCGGCCGAGGCCGCGGCGCTTGCGTCCTCACCCTCGCCGGCAATGACCGCGATTGGCGTATTCACCGCGACATTATCGGTCCCATCGGGAATAAGAATCTTCGCGAGTGTTCCCTCATCGACCGCCTCGACTTCCATGGTCGCCTTGTCGGTCTCGATCTCGGCAAGAATGTCGCCGGCTTTGATCTGATCGCCCTCCTGTTTCAGCCATTTGGCGAGTTTGCCCTGCTCCATCGTCGGCGAAAGCGCGGGCATCAAAATGTTAGTTGGCATGGGGTGATCCGTCGAAAAGCGTCAGCGCAAGCGGTTAGCGAAAGAAGTCACCGGTAGATGTCGGTCCACAATTCGCCTGGATCGGGCTCCGGATCGTGGCTCGCAAATTCCGCGGCCTCCGCGACGACCGCACGGATCTTGCCGTCGATCTGCTTCAACTCGTCCTCGCTCGAGTGACCGCCTTTCAGCAGCCGCGCACGCACCTGTTCGATCGGATCGTGCTCCTCGCGCATTTTCTGCACTTCTTCTTTGGAGCGATATTTTGCCGGATCGGACATAGAGTGACCGCGATAGCGGTAGGTCTGCATTTCCAAGATATACGGTCCCTTGCCGTCGCGGCACCATTGGATGGCTTTGTCCGCCGCGGCTTTGACAGCACGCACGTCCATACCGTCGACCTGCTCGCCCGGAATGTTGAAAGAATCGCCGCGTCTAGAGAAATCGGTCAGCGCCGATGAACGCGTCACCGACGTTCCCATCGCATAGCGATTATTCTCGATGATGTAGACGACCGGCAGCTTCCAGAGCTCCGCCATGTTGAAGCTCTCGTAGACTTGGCCCTGGTTCGACGCGCCGTCGCCGAAATAGGTTAGCGAGACGTTCTGATTGCCGCGATAATAATTGGCGAAAGCGAGCCCGGTGCCGAGCGACACCTGCGCGCCGACGATGCCGTGTCCTCCATAAAAATGCTTCTCCTTGGAGAACATGTGCATGGAGCCGCCCTTCCCTTTGGAATAGCCGCCCCGGCGCCCGGTGAGTTCGGCCATGACGCCCTTCGGGTCCATGCCGCAAGCGAGCATATGTCCGTGATCGCGATAGCCGGTGATGACCTGATCGTCGTCCTTCGATGCCATCCTGACGCCGACGACGACCGCCTCCTGGCCGATATACAAATGGCAGAAGCCGCCGATGAGCCCCATCCCATACATTTGCCCGGCCTTCTCCTCGAAGCGCCGGATGAGCAGCATGTCGCGATAGGCGGCGAGCTCCTGTTCCTTGGTGAAGGTGGAAACGGCGGGAGCCTTCCCGGAGCCGTTCGTTCTCTTCTCCTCCCGGGCCTCGGTTCGTTCCGGAGCCTGCGGCTCGCTTTTGGCACGAGAGGCCGGGGCTACTGCCATGATGATCCTCGCCAGACTTGATCGAAGCTTTTGCGCCTTTGGATGTACGATAGCGCGGCGCTGAAGCCCCGGCGAGAGGGTAACGCGATGGCGGCCAAGAGATTTCCCGCTGAGGGGAGCTATTTCGGGCCGGGCAGCAACACGACAAGGTCGTGCGCGTTGACCCGGCCGAGCATTCGGCGGGCCTCCTCGTCGAGGATATCGCGGTCGATTTCATCGCTGCGGATGAGCCCGATGCGGTGCTCCCACTTGGCGCGTTCCGCGCGCAGACCGGCGCGTTCCTTGTCCAGTTCGGCGATCTGCTTCGTGTATTCGACGCTGGCCTTGAGGCCGCGCTCCCCATTCAGCGCATGCCAGACGAAATACGCCGCGACGTTGCCCGAAACCGTGTAGAGCACGAGCGGGATGGCGATGGCGCGAAGGCGCGTGCGGACGACCATGGTGTCAGAATGGAGCGCTTCGCTTAAGTCTGGCTTAACCCGCTGCCGCCGGCGCCCATGAAAGCTGAAATGACGGATTCGTTGCAAGAGACCGATGTGCTCGTCGCCGGAGCCGGCGCCGCCGGGCTCTGCGCGGCGCTGGCGACGGCGCGGCAGGGACGGCGCGTCACGTTGGTTGGGCGCACGGATGCGCGGCTTGCCGGGCGCACGGTGGCGCTGTTCGAGGGCTCGCTGCGGCTGTTGTCGCGCTTCGGCGTGGAGGAGCCGAATGGAAGCCGCATTGCCGGCATCCGTATCGTCGACGATACCAGCGCGCTCCTCGCCGCACCTGACGTGACTTTCGATGCCCGCGACATCGGGCTTGATCGGCTCGGCATCAACGTTCCGAACGATGCGCTTGTCGATACACTGCTCGACGCGGTGCGCCGTGAGCCGGCGATCACCTTCATCGAGGGCTCGGTCGCGGCTTACGATTTCGACGGCGACGTCGCACGCGCACGCGTCGCGACGGGAGAGACGGTCGCCGCGGCCCTCATCATCGCTACCGACGGCCGTCGCTCCCTCGCTCGCGAAGCCGCCAACATTCCGGTGCAGACTTGGACCTATCCGCAGACTGCGCTGACGATGTTCCTGGCGCATGACGGCGCGCACAAAAGTTTCTCGACGGAATTTTTGACCCGGTCCGGCCCGTTCACGCTGGTGCCGCTCGAAGGCTCCAAAAGAGAGCCGTACCGGTCGAGCCTCGTTTGGCTCGTTTCACCAGAAGATGCGCGCGAGCTCCTCGCCATGCCGAGCGAAAAACTTGCGCGGAAAATCGAGCAGCAATCGCATCGCATTCTCGGGCGCATGCGGATCGATGGGGAGATCGGCTCATTTCCGATGACTGGGTTGACCGCTCGGCGCCTGAACGCGCCGCGGCTGGCGCTGGCCGGCGAGGCAGCCCATGTCTTCCCGCCAATCGCCGCACAGGGCCTCAATCTCTCGATCCGCGATGTGGCGACCCTCGCCGACTGCCTCGAGGACGTGAGCCTGCGCGCCTCGCACCGGCTTGAGGCGGCGCTCGGACATTACCAGCACCTGCGCCGCGGTGACGTCGGCCTGCGGACGCTCGGCGTTCACATGATGGACCGGCTGCTCCTGGCCGATCTCCTGCCGGTCGATTTCATGCGCAATGCCGGCCTCGCCGCTCTGCGGGCGATCGGTCCGCTGCGGCGGGCGTTGATGCGCGAAGGCATCCTTGCAGGCATTAGCGATGCAGAAGATCGACCGGCGCCAGCCCTGACGTGATCAGGTAGAGGAGTCCGGTAACGGTGATCACCGAGACAAGGGTCCCGACCAAGATCAGGTTCGACGAGCCCTCCACATAGGTCTGGTAGCGGCTCGCCATTATGAAAACGTTGAGCGCCGGCGGCAGCGCCGCCATGAGCACGGCCGTGAAGACCCAAATCCTGTCGAAGCCGCCGATCAAGGACAGAAGCGTCCAGACGATCAGCGGATGCAGCGTGAGCTTGATCAGGAGCAGGATCGGGAGTTCCGGCCTCACCGCGCGCATCGGGCGCAGCGCCACCATCACGCCCATTCCGAACAGCGCACATGGAGCCGCCGCACCTTGGAGCAGCGTCAGGAGACGTCCGACTGCCACCGGCGGCTGCCATTGCAGGCCGGCCGCGAGGATGCCCGCCGCCGTCGCGAGGTTGAACGGGTGGGTCACGATGCGCCAGATGACGCGACCTGCCGTGCGCCACCAGCCGCCGTCCTCCCGATTGGCGAGTTCCATGAGGACGGGCAGCAGCGAGAAGAGCAGGATCGTGTCGCCGACGAAGATCAGGGCGGTCGGGGCGGCCGCTCCCGGTCCGAGCGCTGCGAGGGTCAGCCCTGGGCCCATATAGCCGATATTGGAATAGGCGCCGGCGACGCCTTGCATCGCCGAGATGGCGAGATCGCCGCGGGTGATTGCGAGGCCTGTCGCGAAGGAGAGAACGAAGGCGGCGCCTGTCGCCGTCATCGTGATTGCGACGAAGCCGCTATTGGCGAGCTGCGCGAAAGGCGTCAGCGAGACCAGATTAAAGAACAACGCCGGTAGCGCGACATAGATGATGAAGGCAGTCATCCAGGCGAGCCCGTGCTCGGGATGGGGCAGCAGACGGCCGGCGACGAAGCCGAGGCCGATCAGCCCGAAGAAGGGCAGCGCGAGATCGAGAACCTGAGCCAGGCGCGGTTCCAGCCGCCCGAGAAAAATCAGCGTCGCGAATGCGGCGGGCGGGCCGAAAAGCGGCGCGAGTTGGGAAAAGCGGGACAGAAGACCTCCTTTTCCGCCGGCGGACGGCGATCTCTCACACGGGCGTTTCGCCGCACCTCAAGCGGAATACGCTGATTTCCGCTCCAAATTGCCTATTGCTTAGGCAAAATGTGACATCCACGTCACAGCTGGACAATAGCGCCCTCCGGCCCCTCGGAACCGTCATCTTTTAAGGCGGGAGCGGCGTTATCCGGCCATCACAACACCTGAGCAATAGCTCGGGCCAGTTTGGAGGGTACCAATGCTACGTAAGATTCTGATGACCACGGTCGCCGCGACCGCGATGGCAGGCTCGGCCTATGCCGCCGATCTCCCCTCGCGCCGGGCTCCCCCGGTCGCCTACATCCCGCCGGTTCCGATCTTCACCTGGACGGGGTTCTATGTCGGCGTGAATGCCGGCGGCGCCTTCCGGGCGAATAACAATAACGGCTACAGCAATGCGGTGTTCTTCGGTGGGGCGGCACCAGTCTTCGGCTTTGCCAACAACAACAGCAATAACGGCCGTTTCATCGGCGGCGGCCAGGCCGGCGTCAACTACCAGTTCGGGCAGTTCGTGGTCGGTGTTGAAGGTGATGGTCAGGCCGTTGTCGGCCGCAACAATATCTTCCCCGGCGCCAACAGCGTTGGCAGCACAAGCTTCCTCGGCACGGTGCGCGGCCGCGCGGGTATCGCCTTCGACCGCTTTCTCGTTTACGGCACCGGCGGTGTCGCATTCGGCAGCGGCAACTGGCCCAACACGGCAGTCGCGACTGTCGGAGGCATTCCCGCCTTCTTCACTGCCAGTAACGGCAACAACACGCGCGTTGGCTACGCCGCCGGTGCGGGTGTCGAATATGCCTTTCTCAACAACTGGAGCGTAAAGGTCGAGTATCTCTTCACCGATCTCGGCCGCAACAACCGGACCTTCATCCTTGGGGGCACTGGCGCGGGCTTCACCACAGCCGGGCGCGAGCAGAACCACATCGTGCGCGCCGGTCTGAACTACAAGTTCGATTGGGGCTATGGTGCGGCGCCAGTCGTCGCCCGCTACTGATCGATAGGCATCCACACGAGAAGCCCGGCCTCCTGGCCGGGCTTTTTTGCTTTCCGAGGCTTGCGATGCAGGAGCCCCGGCGCGACAAGGCGAAGCCGACGAGGGTCCCCCGTGCGCATCGCCACCTGGAACGTCAACTCCATTCGCCTCAGGCTGCAGCAGCTCCTCGCCTATCTGCGCGAAATCCAACCCGACGTGCTTTGTCTGCAAGAGATCAAATGCACCGAGGAGGCGTTCCCGCGGCTCGAAATCGAGGATGCCGGCTACAATGCCGCCGTACATGGCCAGAAGGGTTGGAACGGGGTCGCGATCCTTTCGAAGCGCCCGGTTGAAGTGTTGCGCGGCCTGCCGGGCGATGAAAACGATGTCCACGCCCGCTACATCGAAGCGACGGTGCCTGATGATTCAGGCAAGCTCGTCCGCGTCGCCTCGATATACCTGCCGAACGGCAATCCGCCGCAGACCGAGAAGTACACCTACAAGCTCGACTGGATGGACCGGCTGATCGCGCATGCGAAAAGCCTGCTCGCACTCGAAGAGCCGCTCGTCATCGCAGGTGACTACAATGTGATTCCCGGCCCAATCGACGTCTACGATCCGGCAAATTGGGGCGGCGACGCTCTCTATCTGCCAGCCACGCGCGAGCGGTTCCGCGCGCTCGTCAATCTGGGGCTCGTCGATTCGCTCCGCGCCGTCACCGACGCGCCGGGGCTCTACACGTTTTGGGATTACCAAGCCGGCGCCTGGCAGCGGAACAAAGGCCTGCGCATCGATCATCTGCTGCTCTCGCCGATGGCGGCGGACCGATTGCAGGCTGTCTCGATAGACAAGAAGATGCGTGAGAACGACAAGCCGTCAGACCACGTGCCGATCCGGGTCGATCTGAATTGACGATCCAGCGCCCTTCCCGGCTGTCATGAAATGATCCGGCCCGGGAGGAAACAATGAACGCATCCGTTACGCTCTCGAAACATAGACCCCGCAAATTTTGGGGCTGGGGCTATGACGACGATCAACTGACGCAAACGGAACATACCGCCGTCGCAGCACGCATGCGGGAACTTGCCGGTAGCGATGGAGTCACTGCAGGTGCCGTGCCGCAGGTCAGCGACTTCGATCTGCGAAAGCCACGCGTCATGCCGCCACCGGCGCTCGCTTCGCGCTTTTCGACGACGCCGCACGATCGCCTCCTGCATGCCTACGGCAGATCGTTCCCCGACATACTGCGCATGTGGATGCGCGACGTGTCGAACCCGCCCGATCTGGTAGCCTTCCCCGAGAGCGAAGCCGAGATCGCCGCGATCCTCGATTGGGCTGGCCGCAGCAATATCGCGGTGATCCCGTTTGGCGGCGGATCGAGCGTTGTCGGCGGCGTCGAGCCCGCAGTCGGCGATTCTTATGCGGCGGCGATTTCGCTCGATCTCGAACGTTTCGACAAAGTGCACGAGATCGACCGCGTGAGCCGCGCCGCGCGGCTCGGCGCGGGCATTTACGGTCCAGCGCTTGAAGATCGGTTACGGCCGCATGGGCTGACGCTGCGTCATTATCCCCAGAGCTTCCAATTCTCGACGCTGGGCGGCTGGATCGTCACGCGATCCGGCGGTCATTACGCGACCGCCAAAACGCATATCGACGACTTCGTCGAATCCACGCGGGTGGTGACGCCGAGCGGCATCATGGAAAGCCGGCGGCTGCCGGGGTCGGGCGCCGGTCCGGCACCCGATCGGCTGGTCATGGGCTCGGAGGGCATCTTAGGGATCGTCACCGAAGCCTGGATGCGCCTCCAGGACCGGCCAAAGTTCCGCGCCGGCGCGTCCATTGCCTTCGCCGACGTGTTCGCGGCCGCACGCGCCGTGCGGGCGTTGTCGCAATCGGGGCTCGATCCGACGAATTGCCGCCTGCTTGATGAGGACGAGGTCAGGTTCAACCATGTGGGCGATGGCAGATCGCCGACCTTGATCCTCGCCTTCGAGTCAGCCGATCACGAGATCGCGCCGTGGATGACGCGGGCACTCGAGCTCGTGCGCGATCATGGCGGCACGGCCGAGGGGAACGAAGAGAAGGGCGTGCGAGCGGATGCCGCTGCGGCTTGGCGCAACGCCTTTATCAGGATGCCACTCTGGCGCGACACCATGATCGGCGCGGGCATTATCATGGATACGTTCGAGACTGCGATCACCTGGGACCGTTTCGAGGATTTCTACCGGCAGGTGAAGCACGAGGCGGCCGCGGCGATCCGCAAGGCGACTGGCCGCGAGGCGACCGTCTCCTGCCGCTTCACGCACGTCTATCCGGATGGGCCCGCGCCTTACTTCACCTACGCGGTGCTCGGTTCCGACCGCGGGGACTTCAAGACCGTGCTGGCACGCTGGGTCGAGATCAAGCGCGCCTGCAACGAGATCGTGACCCGGCTCGGCGGCACAGTGACCCACCACCATGCCGTCGGCCGCGATCATCGCGACGGCTACGAGCGCGAAACCCCGGAATTGTTCCGCGCCGCCCTTGCCGCGGCCAAGCAGCGGCTCGATCCAGGCGGCATCATGAACCCCGGCGTGCTGATCGATCCGGTCGGGCGCGAGATCGGCCAGACCGGAGCGATGGCGCTGTAGGCGCGCTTGGCCCCGCGGCATCTGCACATGCGAGCGTCACGGTGTCCATCTCAGCACAGGGGGATCATTTGTGGCCGAAAAGCCTCATTGCCCCAATTTGTCTCCCGGCCCGGTTCGCCCGGCTCAGCTGCGTGGTAATTTCGCCTTCGCTGACTCGCACCAGGGATTGCGTACCGATGCAAAAGCTTCTTCGATTGATTTCTGCAGGCGTCTTTTCCGCCTGCGCGGCGGGCGCGGCATCGGCGGCCGATTTACCTTCGCGCCAGGCACCGCCCCCGGTTCCCGTCGTCGTGGCGTCCTATGCGTGGACCGGCTGTTACGTCGGCGCACATGCGGGCTTTGCTTATGATGATTATCACTTCGCAACCTTTGCCGCCTCTCCCTTAGGAGGCTCGTTCTCCGGCCGCTCCAAAGTCTACACGAGCGGGCCGCTGGGCGGCGGCGACATCGGGTGCGACTACCGGCTGCCCTGGAACATCGTCATCGGTGTTGCCGCCGACATCGATGCGGCGGCGATCCACGGCTCGGTTTCGGCGAGCGGTCCGCTCGCCGGCGGCGTCGGCGTTGGCGGCATCGCGACGAGCACGCGCGTCAACGCACTCGGCACCGTGCGCGGCCGCATCGGCTACGCCTTCGATCGGCTCTTCTTCACCGACAACGTGCTGATCTATCTGACCGCTGGCGCCGCGTACGGCTCGATCCGCGATAATTTCACCGGCTTTGCCGGGCCGGCCTTCGGCACCTGGACAAGTTCGCGCCATCCGTTCGGTGCCGGCAAGGAGCCCGGCGCGGTCGGCATCGGCATCGAGAAGATGATCACGCCGAACCTGTCGGTCGATTTGCAATACCGCTATCAGTATATGGGTGCTGCGACGCCGACAGTGGCGCTCATTCCAGGTGGCACCGCACGCTTCGGAACGCGCTCGATGTATCACTTGGGCCGCATCGGGCTGAACTATCACTTCAACTGGGGCGGAGCCGCTCCTGTCGTGGCGCGCTACTGAACCCCGGGCTCATTCACCGCATTTCAATCCCTCTCCCCCATTCTCGCGGGCAAATCCGCGGGGGAGAGGTTGGCCTCGATCGTCCCAGTCGCATTCGATGATTGCATCGGCTGGCTGCACCCGGCCGCGGGCGGGCGCGGCGTCGTGCTTTGCAGCGCCTTCGGCTACGAAGAACTTTGCAGCCGGCGCACGTGGCATGATCTCGCCTGCTCGATCGCCCGTGCCGGCCTACCGGTTCTGCGCTTCGACTATCACGGCACCGCGGACTCGGGCGGCAGCGGCGAAGATCCGGATCGCGTCGCGACCTGGATCGCCAATGTCGGCGCCGCGATCGATCTCCTCCGGCACGAAACCGGCGTCACCGAAGTCGCGCTTGTAGGCTTGCGCCTCGGCGCCCTGCTCGCGGCCTGCGCGGCC
This sequence comes from Methylobacteriaceae bacterium, assembly GCA_034669505.1. Lineage (GTDB taxonomy): Bacteria > Pseudomonadota > Alphaproteobacteria > Rhizobiales > Beijerinckiaceae > JAFASC01. The sequence goes on along the minus strand of JAXDNJ010000086.1, from coordinate 7,153 downwards.
GCGCGGCGCAGTGATGTTTCAGCGCTCGCGCTGCTCGCGCCGCCCGCGTCCGGCCGCGCCTATCTGCGTGAGTTGAAGGCGCTCGCACATTTGCTCGTGCCGCAGACTGAAACCGCCACGACGTTCGATGGACTGGAGGTTGCGGGCTTCCGCGTCGCGCGGAAGACACTCGATGCCTTGTCGCAGATCGACTGGCCGCAGACGCGGATCGCCGGCGCGCCGCGCGTGCTCTTGATGCAGCCGGATAATGCGCCCGCAAAGCCGCTCGCGGCGCGGCTCGGTGGGGTTAGTGCGGCAATCGACCAGGCGCCGTTCGAAGCCTATGCGCGAATGATGTGCGACCCGACGGCGTCCGAGGTGCCGAGCGAAGCGATCGCGCGGCTGACGGATTGGCTCGCCGCCGCAACCCCCGTCGGCGGTGCGAAGCCGGCCGCGCGCGTGAACCCGGTGCTTGTGGGCGACTGTTATATCGAGGCGCCGGCTATGCTCGGGGAGGGCGGCCGGCTCGCCGGGATCTTCTGCCGTGCGCTCAGCGGACAGCAACCGCGCAAGGCCGTCATCTTCGTCAATGCTGGCGCGATCTACCACATCGGCTGGGCGCGGATGCATGTCGAGATGGCCCGCGAATTGGCGCGCTCAGGCATCGCCTCCCTGCGCTTTGACCTTGCCGGAATCGGCGATAGCGAAGCGGCGCCTGAGGGCGCTCCGCCACTCTATGGCGCGCTCAGCAAGGACGTCGGCGCAGCACTGGATTGGCTCGAAGCGCGCGGCATCCGCGATCTCACCGTTTTCGGCAGCTGCAGCGGCGCCTATCAAGCATTCCACGCGGCGATATCCGATCGCCGCATCAAGCGCATCGCACTCGTGAACCAGCTTTGTTTTGTCTGGGGACCGGCTTATGCAGTGCAGCTCGAAGCCTGGCGCCGCACCAAAGTGACGGAAGTTGCGGCAAGACATGACGTCGGCGACGCGGCGATCGCCGCCTTCAGCCGACGTGGATTGCTGGCGCGCACCATCCCGCCGGCGAAGCGGCTGGTCAAATTCACGCTGCGCCATGCAACAAATCTGCTCGTTCACGGCACGATATTTTGGAGCGGCAAGAATTCGGTCGAGCGCTGGTTCCACCAGCTGTCGCGGCGCGGCACAAACGTGCTGCTCGTCTATGCGGATAAAGATCCCGGTCTCGCCGAGCTCGAACGCTATATGGGTCCGGAGGGGCGCCGCGCCGTCGCCCTGCCCGGCGTGACGAAGCGCGTCATTGAGAACGCCGATCATACGTTCACGCCGCCCGAGGCACGCCGGCGGCTGCGCGAGACGCTGCACGCCTTCCTGATGGAGAATAATGCGACCTCCGCGAGCGCTTCGCGTTAGCCGGAGGGGCGGTGCGCAATCCTCCCGATTATGTCTGCGGCCATCTGGCCGGGTGAGCCCTGACGATCCGCCTTCATCAGCGAGTCCAATTCTCGGAAAGCTGCGAGTTGCGCATCGCGTTCGACGCCGCCGTAAAGCAGCGGCCGCAATCCGGCGACGAGTCTTGTTGGCGTGCAATTACGCTGCAGGAATTCCGGAACAATCGTCCGCCCGAGGATCAGATTTGGCAGCGCGAGGTCGGGAACCTTTATCATCAGCCGGGCGACGATCTCTTCGATGAGCGAAACGCGGTAGGCGACGACCATCGGTACGCCGGCCAGCGCGAGTTCCAGTGTCGCCGTGCCCGATGCGATGAGCGCCGCGCGACCGCGCTTCATAGCGGCAAATTTTTCGCGCGTGTCGGTCACGATGCGTGGCTTTATCAGCCACTTCTGCGCTTCGGATCGAACGAGAGGCTCGAGATGCGGCAGCGTCGGGAGAAGCACGTCCAATCGAGCCGTTTCGCTCAACAGCGCGACGGCCGAACCAAATACCGGCATCAGCCGCCGAATTTCCGCTTCCCGCGAGCCTGGCATCACCAGCACGGTCGGCGACATTGCGTCCTGCAGCCGCAAATCCTCTGCGCTCGGCCGCAGCGCGGCGATCTGACCGACGAGCGGATGGCTGACATAGGTGCAGGCCGGGCCGCCGAGCCGCGCATACGCTGCGGGCTCGAACGGTAGCAGCGCCAGCACGTGATCGAGATAAGCGCGCATGCGCCGTGCGCGCCCGGGACGCCATGCCCATACGCTCGGACCGACATAATTGACGATCGGTAGATCGGGCCGGGCGCCGCGCACGCGCCGCGCGACCCGGTGTGTGAAATCCGGGCTGTCGATGATGACCAGGACGTCGGGTCTCGCGGCGATCACCGCCCTGGCCACCATGCGGATCGACGCAATGAGGTAAGGCAGCCGCCGCAGCACAGGCAGAATGCCCATGACGGCTATTTCGCTCAACGGAAGCAGGCTTTTGAGGCCCTGCGCTTCCATCGCCGGACCGCCCACCCCGGCAAAGCGCATGGCCCCTGCCCTTTTAGTGAGCGCGCGCATGAGATCGGCCCCGAGCGCGTCGCCCGACGGTTCGCCCGCGATAAGAAACACCGAAAGCGCGCGGCCGTCGGGCAAGCGAAACGCATCTGGCGAACGCGCCGGCGCATTCATTCTGTCGTCACCGCGCCATCCCGCGGCAGGCAGAAGCTGCGATCGCTGCCTTGCTCGATGAACTGCGCAAGCTGCTGCACCTCGGCGGAAGCAAGAGCGCGAGCCGCCTCTTCCGCACGGTCGCGCAAAGTGCCGCCCGCGCCGAACAGCAGCTGATAGGCTGCGCGCAAGTTCTCAATCGCATCCCGCGAAAATCCGCGCCGCCGCAGGCCGACGAGGTTCAAGCCGACAAGCCGCGCACGATTACCCAGCGCGAGGCCAAACGGGATGAGGTCGCTCTCGAGCCCTGAGAGTCCGCCGAGAAAGGCATGCGCGCCGATGCGCACGAATTGCTGCACGGCTGCCCCGCCGCCGAGGATCGCGTGATCTTCGATGACAACATGTCCGGCAAGCATCACGTTATTGGCAAGCAGCACATCGTTGCCGAGCCTGCAATCATGCGCGACATGCGCATGCGCGAGCAGCATGCAACGATCGCCGATATGCGTCGCCATGCGTCCGCCCGCCGTGCCGGGATTGACCGTCACGCCCTCGCGAATGGTGCAGTCGGCGCCGATCTCGAGAATCGAGGGCTCGTCCGAATATTTGCGGTCCTGCGGCGCATGGCCGATCGAGGCGAAGGGGTAGATCCGCGTGCGCGCACCAACATGCGTGCGTCCGGCGACAACGGCGTGCGAGATCAGCTCGACCCGGTCGTCGAGAACGGCGTCACGTCCGACATGGCAGAAAGGACCAACTGAGACGCCCACGCCAAGCTCGGCCCCGCCCTCAACGGTTGCGAGCGGATGGATGGAAACGGCTGGCGTTTGCGCGTTCAAAAACCCTGCTCAGGAAATCGGTTTTCCGGCAGCCAGCGACGCACCGATCTCGGCTTCGCAGACAAGCACACCGTCGACTTTCGCCTTGCCCTCGAACCACCACATGCTGCGTTTCTGGTTGAGCTTGCGCATGTGGAATTCGACACGGTCGCCGGGCAGAACGGGCTTGCGGAACTTCGCCTTGTCGATCGTCATGAAATAAACGAGCGGCGGCGGCGCATCTTTCATGCCCGCGCGGATGCAAATCGCGCCCGCGGTCTGCGCCATTCCTTCGATCAAGAGCACGCCCGGCATGACCGGCCGATCCGGAAAATGCCCCTGGAAGTGCGGCTCGTTCATCGTCACGTTCTTGATGCCGATGCAGGATTGGTCGCCGCGTATGTCGATGATCCTGTCGACGAGAAGAAACGGGTAGCGATGGGGCAGCGATTTCAAAATCTGCAGGATGTCCATCGCCTCGAGGCTTCCCGGCGCATCGAGCATGTCTTTTCCTCCCGCATTCATTCCGCAAGCTCGCCTTCGAACTCACGCGCACGCCTGTTGTTCTTTCCGTCGGGGCGAGCAAGGGCAACCTTGTCGCGCAGATAGGCCCGGATCGGCCGCCCCGGCGTTCCCGCGATGCGCGCTCCCGCCTCGACATCGCGCACGATTCCCGATTGCGCCGCGATCGCCGCGCGGGCGCCAATATTGAGATGGCCGGCAATGCCTACCTGACCGCCAAGCACGACGAAGTCACCGAGCGAGGTCGAGCCGGAGATGCCCGTCTGCGCAACGATGATGCAGTGGCGCCCGATCGTCACGTTGTGGCCGACCTGAACGAGATTATCGATCTTGGTGCCCTCGCCGATCACCGTGTCGACAAGCGCGCCGCGATCGATCGTCGTGTTGGCGCCGATCTCCACGTCGTCCTGAATGATGACGCGGCCTATCTGCGGCACTTTTGCGTGCGATTTGTCGCCGAGCACGAAGCCGAACCCGTCCTGCCCGATCTTCACGCCGGAATGCAGGATGACGCGATCCCCGATGAGGGCATAAAGCACCGAGGCGTGCGGACCGATCGCGCAATTGCGGCCGATGCGAACATCGGGCCCGATCACCGCATTGGGTCCGATTCGCGTGCCCGTGCCGATCTCGGCGCGGGGACCGACTACGGCGCCGGGATCGATCACGACGCCATCTTCGATGCGCGCATCGGGATGAACATTGGCGCCCGGCGATACGCCCGTTGCGGCAAAAAGCGAGTCTTGCCGCATCGCGGCGGGGAAAAGCGCGGTGAGGACAATCGCGACCGCGCGCTGCGGATCGTCCGTTTCGAGCGCGATCGTCGGGGCAGGCACGAGCGCGGCGTGGCGCGGCCGCGCGAAGCAGGCAGAGGCGCGCGTCGCGGCGAGCGCAGCCCTGTGGCGTGGATGCGTAAAGAAGGAGAGATCGCCCGCCCGCGCTTCGTCGAGCGGCACGACGCGCCGGATACGCACCGCGGGATCGGCACTCTCTGGTGCGTGCGCGCCGGTCAGCGTCAGGACGTCGGCGAGCGAAATCTGCCGCGTGGTGCGGAAAAAGGCTGGTTCGCTCATGGGATGTCGGGTGGTCGCGGCTCGCTCATGGGCCGCCTTACCAAGGCGAGCCCGCAAAAGCCATCCGCAACAGCAAGCGGCGTCCTGAGGTGGTGACCCAGGCAGCCCGCCTTAGCAGGGAGATTATCCCGTTAGAAGCTCGATCCGCCGGAGAAGCGGAAGGCCTGCGTCACGTCGTTCTTGGCCTTCGACGTGACGACAGCGTAATCGAAGCGGATCGGGCCAAGCGGCGATGACCACAAGATCGATGCGCCGACCGACGAGCGGATCTTTTTCTCGTCGTCCAGGACGATACAGGTGCCCTGGCCGAATGTCGGGGGCGAATAGGGCGGGATGCACGGCAGATTGGGAATGCCGAGCAGCTGCTGGCTGAAATTCGTCCGCCCGCGATAATCGAACAGCGTGCCGGCATCGGCAAAGACGGCGCCCTTCAGCCCGAGCTCGCGCGGCAGGCCCCAGATCGGGAACTGCGCTTCGAGCGATCCGCCGATATACTTGGTGCCGCCGATGCCGTTACCCTTGGTATTGGTGAAATCCGAGATGTCGCGCGGGCCGATGCCGCCCGGCGCGAAGCCGCGCACCAGTTGCGGCCCGAGATTGAAGTTGTCGGTGACGCGCAGCTGATAGCCGGCGATCGGCTGCATCATGCCCGCCTGCAAGCGTGCGATGCCGATCACATCGTCCCAGTAGAGGTCGTGATAGTAGCGTGCCTCACCGGTGGTCCGGACGAAACGCGAGTGTCCGCCAAGACCGGCAATGTCCTGCTTCAGCTCGGCATAGATGCCGCTCGTCGGTTCCTTGATCCGGTCGAGGCTGTTGTAGGACAACGTGTAACCGGCAAGCGAGGTCAGCGTCGAACCCTGTGCTTCCTTGATCGCGAGCGAGGCTTCGCCGTTGGTCAAGCAGTTATAGAAGACGCTGGGCGGGACTGGAAAATAGTTGAAGCCGGGCGTCGTGCCGAAAACCGGATTGGTACAGTCGTTGTATGGCCGCTTCGAATCGTTGGGGATCGAGACGAACTGGTTGTAGAGCGAGTAGCGCGGCGCGAACGAGATTTCGTCGGTGATCGGCAGGCCGAGCCGCAGCGTGCCGCCGACAATCGTGTTCCTGTAGTAGGAATAGTTCGAAGCGTCCGACTGCTTGGCGAACACGTCGACACCGGCCGCAATCGGCTGATCGAAGATATACGGTTCGGTGAAGTTGAGCTCGACGCCGCGGGCGCGCTGACCGACGGTCGCCGACGCGCGGACGAACTGGCCGCGGCCCATGAAATTCGATTCGCTGACCGAGACTTCGGCGAGGAAGCCATCGGTGGTCGAATAGCCGCCGGAGACCGAGAACGAGCCGGTCGGCTGGTCCTCGACATCGACGACGATCACCACGCGGTCAGGCTGCGAGCCCGGCTGGTTGGTGATGCGGACCTTCTTGAAATAGCCGAGGCTGTTCAGGCGCCGCTCGGCGCGATCGATCAGAACGCGGTTATAGGCGTCGCCTTCGCCGATTTCGAATTCACGGCGGATGACGAAATCGCGGGTGCGCGTGTTGCCGCGGATCTCGATCTGCTCGATGTAAACGCGTGGCCCCTCGTCGACGACGAAAGCAATTCTGACGGTCCGGCTGGCGGTGTCGCGCTCGCCGCGCGGACGCACCTGCGAGAAGGCATAGCCGCTCTTCGCGACTTCCTTGGTCAGTCTTTCGACGGTCTTTTCGACGGCATCGCCGTTGTAAATGTCGCCGGGCGAAATCGCCAGCAACGGACGCAGCGCGTCCGAGGGCACATCGGGCAGGTGCGAATCGACCGTGACATCGCCGACCCGGTATTGCGGGCCTTCATCGATGGTGATGGTAATGATGTAGCCCTGCTGCACGGAATCGTACGTCGCGTCGGCGCTGACGATGCGGAAGTCGGCATAGCCATTCTTCAAGTAAAAGCGGCGGATGAGTTCGGTGTCGGAAGAGATCTTATCGGGATCGTAGACGTCGCTGGTCTTGAAGAACGACAGGAGGTTCATTTCCGTCGTCTGCATCAAACCGCGCAGCCGGTAACCGGAATAAATGTCGTTGCCGACAAACCTGATCTCCTTCACGCCCGTCTTGGCGCCCTCGTCGATCGTGAAGACCACGTCAAGCCGCCCATTCGGCAGATCGACGGTGCGATATTTGACGCTGGCCGCGGCGCGGCCGGAGC
>JAXDNJ010000085.1:0-37454 GCA_034669505.1 Methylobacteriaceae bacterium | reverse complement strand
CGGCGCACGGCGGAGTTCAAAACCGATGCGAGCTGGTTGTTGGCCCGCTCGATCGTGCCAACGGTCTGGTAGTAGCGCAGCGGATCAACGATGCGATAGCGCACGAAAGCATCAACTTCGATACGCTGATTGTCGGAGGCGAGCACCTCCTGCTTGGGACTCTCCAGATCGAGGATGCGGTTGTCGAGGAGAACGACAGTCTCGACGAACGGTATCTTGAAGTGCAGGCCCGGCTCGGTGATGAGGCCACGTCCGGCGACCGGCTCACCGAAGCGCAGCACGAGGGCCTGCTCAGTCTGCTTCACTTCAAAGGTCGCGCTGGCAATGACTATCAGCACGACGACCGCGATGCCGACGAGCACGAGTGCGAGAGTATTTCTCATCGGCGTGCTCCCTGCGCCGGTGCCGCCGATTTGTTCAGTTCGTCAAGCGGCAGATAGGGCACGACACTTTGTCCATTGGGTTGATCGATGATCACCTTGTCGGCTGCGCCAAGCACGCGCTCCATGGTCTCGAGATAAAGCCGCTCGCGCGTGACGTCGGGAGCGCGCTTGTATTGCTCGTAGACGGACAGGAACCGGGCCGTCTGGCCGCGCGCTTCGGCGACGGTCTGCTCGCGATAGCCCTCGGCTTCTTGGATAATGCGCGCGGCGGCGCCGCGCGCTTCCGGCACGACTCGGTTGGCGTATGCGTCAGCTTCATTGCGCAGGCGCTGCAAATCCTGCTGCGCGGCCGTGACGTCGCGGAAGGCGGAGATCACGGAAGCCGGCGGGTCGACGGAGAGAAGCTGCACCTGAAGCACGAGCACGCCCGATTTGTACTCATTGAGCACGCGTTGCATCAGTTCCTGTGCCGCCGGCTCGATCACTTTGCGCTCGGCGGTAAGGATCTTTTGAATTTGCGAGCGCCCGACGATTTCGCGCATCGCGCTTTCGGCGACGGCCTTCACCGTCTCCTCCTGATTGCGTACATTGAAGGCATAGTCTTCCGGCCGCACCGGATCGATCTGCCAGATCACCCGGAACTTCACATCGGCGATGTTCTCGTCGCCGGTGAGCATCAGGCTTTCGTCCGGCACGTCGATCTGGGTCGGATTCGCGCGCCCGCTCAGCACATATTTTGAGCCGACGTCCGTCGAGTTGCGGTCGGTGACCTTCAGCTTCAATACCGAGCCAATTGGATACGGCATGTTGTAATTCAGACCGGCCGAAGTCTTGCCGGTATAGCGGCCGAAGATGAGGTTTAAACCGACCTCGTTCGGCCCGACCGTGTAGAAGCCGCTGCAGGCCCAGGCGAGCAGCGCGATCAGCGCCAGCCACAAGACGCCGCGCCCGCCGAAACCGGACGGCAGGATGTTGCGCAGCCGGTCCTGGCTTCGCCGCAAAAGCTCTTCGAGATTTGGGGGCGTCGAGCCGCTCGGTCCCTGGCCCCATGGGCCCTGACCCCACGGACTCTGGTTGTTCGGCTTCCAGGGTCCGCCGCCTTGATCACTCCAGGGCATATATCCTCATCGTCCGCACCGTCATCGCCCGGCGGCTCGGCCTTATAGGATGAGCGGGCCTCCGGTACAATCGCAGTCGCGAAGGCCCATCGCTTAGTTCAAGCTCTGTCGGCGGTCAGTAGCGGTAATGATCGGGCTTGTAGGGGCCCTGTTCCGGCAGGCCGAGATAGCCGGCTTGCTCCTTCGAGAGCTTCGTCAGCTTCACGCCGATTTTGTCGAGATGGAGCGAGGCGACCTTCTCGTCGAGATGCTTCGGCAAGGTGTAGACCTCGCGCTTGTACTCGCCCTGCTTCGTCCAGAGCTCGATTTGCGCCAGCGTCTGATTCGTGAACGAGGCCGACATGACGAAGGAGGGATGCCCCGTAGCGTTGCCGAGATTCACGAGGCGGCCTTCGGACAGGAGAATGATCCGCTTGCCGTCGGCGAATTCGACCTCGTCGACCTGCGGCTTCACATTGTGCCATTTGAAGTTCTTCAAGCCTGCGACTTGGATCTCGGAATCGAAGTGGCCGATGTTGCAGACGATCGCACGGTCCTTCATGTCACGCATATGATCGACGGTGATCACGTCGACATTGCCGGTCGCGGTGACGAAAATGTCGGCGCGCTTTGCGGCGTCGTCCATCGTCGTGACCTCGTAGCCCTCCATCGCCGCCTGCAGCGCGCAGATCGGATCGATTTCGGAGACCATGACGCGGCAGCCCGCATTGCGCAGGCTTGCGGCCGAACCTTTGCCGACGTCGCCGAAGCCCGCGACCATCGCCACCTTGCCGGCCATCATCACGTCAGTGCCGCGGCGAATACCGTCGACGAGCGATTCGCGGCAGCCATAGAGATTGTCGAACTTCGACTTCGTCACGGAATCGTTGACGTTGATCGCCGGGAAGAGCAGCCGCCCTTCCTTCTGCATGATGTAGAGGCGGTGGACGCCGGTCGTCGTCTCTTCCGTGACGCCCTTGATCGCCTCGGCGTTGCGTTTGTACCAGCCGGGATTGGCTTTCAGCCGCTTCTTGATTGCGGCGAAGAGCACTTCCTCTTCCTCGTTCGACGCCTTGTCCAGGAAAGCGGTGTCGCCACCCTCGGCTTTGAAGCCGAGATGGATGAGCAGCGTCGCGTCGCCGCCGTCGTCCAAAACCATGTTCGGCGTTCCGCCGTCGCCCCATTCGAAAATCCTATGGGTATAATCCCAGTAATCTTCGAGGCTTTCGCCTTTGATGGCGAAGACCGGCGTTCCGGTCGCGGCAATCGCCGCGGCGGCATGGTCCTGCGTCGAATAAATGTTGCAGGAGGCCCAGCGCACGTCGGCGCCGAGCGCCTTCAGGGTCTCGATCAGCACCGCCGTCTGGATCGTCATGTGCAGCGAGCCGGCGATCCGCGCACCCTTCAGCGGCTGCGAGGTGCCGAACTCCGCGCGGGTCGCCATGAGGCCGGGCATCTCGGTCTCGGCGATGGCGATTTCCTTGCGGCCCCAATCGGCGAGGCCGATGTCGGCGACGGCATAATCGTTGAAATGCTGGACGGCAGCGAGATTGGATTTGGGCATGGGGCTCTGTCAGGTTGGGAAAGATGGGCAGCTTATAGCAGCGGGCAGTAGGCCTCGCAATGAGGATATAAAGACATCTTTATGTCTTTTATCGGCTCGCCGCGAGGGGCAGAACCCGGCTGGAAAGGGCCCCGGTGTAGGCCTCAACGCTGAAATGGGCCTCATAGAATCGCCTGGTGCCGCTGGCGCGCCGTTCGGCCTCGCCGGGGGACGCGCGGCTGGCGACGGCGCGTAGCGCGGCGGCGAAGTCCTGCGCGGTTTCCGCCAGGGTGACGTTGGCGAGGGTCTTCGGCTCAAGCTGCATGCCACGAAAGGCCTGCGGCGTCGCGATCAGGGGAAGCCCGCTCGACAGCGCCTCGACCGCCTTGATTGAGAGGCCATGCCCTTCGCTTGTCGGCAGGAGGACAAGGGCGGCCTTGGCGTAAACCTCGCCGACGTCCTCGACGCGGCCGCGGAAAAGGTTGCGGTGGCGCTCGTAAAGGGCGGTATTGTGCTTGCGAAGCGCGGCATCGACGTTGCCGACGATTGCGACTTGCACATCGCCCGCCCGCGGCAGGATTTCAGACAGAAACCACTCGACCGAAAGCACATTGCCGCGATTGGCGCTGGCTATCATGATGATATCGCCGCCGCCCGGTCCCGTCGGCACCGAAGATACCGCCGGATAGATCAGCGCGTGCGGTTTATCCGGCAGGAGCGCGCGGAAAGTCGCGTCCTCCTCGGCGTTCAGATGCACCATGAGATCGGCGCGGCCCATCCAATCGAGTTCGACCGCCAGCATCTCGTCGTAGGTCGCGCGCGGCGGAAGAAGAAACGCGCTTTCGTTGCGCAGTTCATACTGATCGGCCTGGATGTCCTGCGTCTCAAGCACGATGGGGCACGGACGCCCGCCGATGAGCTTCTTAACGAACGGCATGCAAAAGAAATGATTGCAGTGAATGAGATCGATTTGTTCCCGCGCCAAATCCGTCGGCACGGCGCCGCGTCCGAATATGCCCGCATTGAAGGCGGCGTGATTGCCACGGACAAGCTGGCGATAGTCGCCGAAAAGAAAGCCCGGGCGAAGTACGGTCGTAAGCGGCGGTCCGGTGTAATAGCGCTTGTCTGCCGGCATGTCCGGCGTCGCCGCGATATAGTTCTTCCAGGCGCTCGGCCGATCCGGCGTATGTCCGAGATGATCGCTCACGGCAACGGAGATCACTCGTGCGCCCAGCGCACGATAGGCCGCCGCCTGCGTGACATTGATTTCGTAGCTGCCGCAGGAATGCCAATCGGCGTGCACGACGGCAACGGTTTTGCCGGCGAGCGGCCTGTCAGCGGAAGAATTTAAGGATGAGGTCACGCGGTCAGATGCCGCCCCGTTCAGGGCAGTTTCCGCGCGACACGAAAACCATTGCCGAAATAGCGCACATCGGAGTCATAACGGAAACGCGCCGCGGATTTGAGATAGGCTGATTGCGTGTCGAAGGATCCGCCGCGCAAGACTCGCATCGAGCAGCTTCCGCTCGTCCACGCGGAGCCATCGGAGGGCGCGCCCTTGTAGCTTTCGTTCCAGCAATCTTCCAGCCATTCCGCCGCATTGCCCGCCATATCGTTTAATCCAAACGCGTTCGGCGGGAAGCTGCCGACGTTCAATGTCTGCACCGGCTCGCCGGTTTGACAGTCGCGGCAATTCGACATGCGCGTGCCGACTTGGGTGCCCCAATAGAACGCCGTCTTGGTGCCGGCGCGGGCGGCATATTCCCACTCGGCTTCGCTCGGCAACCGATAGGCCTTGCCGGTCTTCTGGGCGAGCCAGGCGACATATTCCTTGGCATCCGACCAGCTCACGTTGATTACGGGACGATCGCCACGCCCCCAGCCGCGGTCGTCCGGCTTGAAGCGGCAGGCGCCGGCTGCGACGCATTTGTCCCAATCGTCGAACGTGATCTCGTTGCGGCTCATGGCGAAGGGCTCGGCGATGGTGACCCGGTGCACCGGACGGTCGAACGGCGTCGCCGCGGCGCCCATGTCGAAGGAACCGGCGGGAATGACGATCACCTCGGGACAATCCGGGCAGTCGCGTAGACTTTCGCCGGCGCGCGGCGTCGCGGAGGACGCAGGTGCGGACGCTGGCGGGCGTGGGGCGGGCGTGGCGACTTGAGCGGACGCCGGCGAAGGCGGCGGAGGCACAGTGCCTTGAGCAGCCGGACGCGGGGGCGGCGCGGCTTGCGCTGCTGGCGTGGGCTGGGGCGCCGTCGATGCCGGAGCCGGAGCCGCCGGTGGAGCGGCGGTTACTGCTGGCGCTGCTGTGGGCTGCGGCGAAGACACGGGCGGGCGCGCACCGCCGGGCGCAGGTGCGCCGCCTTTGGCGAAAGAAAAATCTTCGCTGAGCGAGGAAACGACCCAGGGAATCTGCTCCCGGTTCGAAGCGCGGGAGACGCCGAGCCTTGCATGATTGAAGGCTTCTTCGGCGGTGTTGTCTGGGGTGCGGATTTCCTTGAGCAGCTCCTGCATGAACAGGCTTGTGTCCCCCGTCCCGTCGGTCGACACCTTGCCGGGCGCCGCCGCGTAGATCGCCAGGGTGCCGTCGGGCGCATCGATCGTCGCAAGCCCGGCGGAAAAGGACCGGAAGCGGCGCTCGTAAGGATTGCGCCGCGATGCGTCGACAATAGCGATTTTAACGCGCGCGCCGCGCTGGCCGATTTGATTCAAGATGTCGTCAAGGCCGAACCCGTCGCGTTTCACTTCCGGCTCCGACCATATCTGCGCGTCGACCGGGATGAGGTAGCTTTGACGCGCCGATTGTATGCCGAATCCGCTGAAATAAAGCAGAGCAGCCGAGCCCGGCTGGATTTTACCAAGAAACGCCTCGATGGCGCGCCGCATGACGTCGCGATTGGCGTTTTCCTTTACGTCCACCTCAAAGTCGCTGCGGCGCAGTTCCTCGGCGAGGGAGCGGGCATCCTTCAGCGCGCTCGGAACCGGCGAGCTCGCGTCGGGGTAAGCGGCATTGCCGATCACAAGCGCGAGGCGCTTGCCACTCGCCGCACTCGGGGCCTGGGCAAGCGCGGCACCGCCGCAGAGTGCGAGAAGAAGAAGCAACGAGAATGCATTGCGCAGCTTGAAAATCACGCCCTGCCTTTCCGCTCCCATGTCGTCGCCCGGCATTTACCCTCCACTACGGCCTACCTTAGGGTGGGCTCGCGATACTCACAATGGGTTCAATTCGTTGTACCTTCGTCGTCCTGCCCGTTTCGCAAGCGGTCCCCGAAGCGCTTCCCGCGCCGCATAATCTCGGCTAACTTTCCTTGCAGGTGGCTTCGGGAGGGTGAGCGATGCGTTTTGTCGGAATGAACATCCGTCGATACCTCGGCAGGACAACTGTGCTTGCCGGGATAGGTCTCGCATTGCCGCTGGTGTCTGCTTTGGCGCAGGACAACAAGGGCGGGCCGACGCCGTCGCCGACTGGTGCCGCCGTTTATTTCGTGGATCCGAAAGACGGAGCAACGGTCCCGACAAAGAGCACGGTGCATTTCGGGCTGCGGAATATGGGCGTCGCGCCCGCCGGCTCCGATCGCCCGAATTCCGGGCATCATCATCTGCTGATCGACGCGCCGGTACCGCCACTCAACGAGCCGATCCCGAACGACTTCAACCATCTGCATTTCGGTGCCGGACAAACCGAGGCGGAAGTCACGCTCACCCCCGGTGATCACACCTTGCAGCTGCTCCTCGGCGACAAGGATCACGTTCCGCACAATCCACCGGTCATGTCGGACCGCCTTCGGGTGAAAGTCGTCGAGGGCGCGGGCGCGTCGGGTTCAGCCGCCGCGCCGGCGGGCCCGGCCTATAAACGCAAGCCCTCGCCCGCGGGCGCCAAGGTCTATCTCGTCTATCCGAGGAATAACGCCGTGGTCGCGCCCGAAACCGTCGTGCGCTTCGGGCTGATCGGCATGGGCGTCGCGCCGGCCGGCATCGACAAGGCCAATACCGGCCATCACCATCTCCTCATCGACACGCCGTTGCCGCCGATGGGTGAACCAATTCCGAACGATTTCAACCATCTGCATTTCGGGCTCGGGCAGACGGAAGCGAAGGTGAAATTGCCGCTCGGCACGCACACGCTGCAACTCTTGCTCGGCGACGAGAACCACGTGCCGCACGATCCGCCGGTGATGTCGCAGCCGATCAAGGTGCTTGTCACCGCGACGGGCAAGCGGCCGCATCCGCGTCCGAAGGCCCGTCGCCACCGCTAGGTTCGGCTCTGCAACCACACCCGCGCGGCGCGCGCGGGTGTGTGCTTGCAAGCCGAGAAGACTAGCCGCCGGCTTCGCCGCCCATCACCGGGCCGAACAGCTCCCAGTTCTCGCCTTTGAACCGCTGCAGCTGCAACTGCTTGAGCGGGGCAAAATCCGTCGGGCTGGTATTGATCTTGATGCCCGGCAAGAGCCCGTCGATCTCCAGGTCCTTGATGTTGGCGGCCTGCTTCATGATGTTTTCGCGCGTGAGGTCATCACCGCATTGTTTGAGCACGGCAACTAGGCTCTGCGCGACGCTGTAGCCTGTCACGATGAAGATGTCGGTACGATTTGCATCCGGAAAGTACTTGTCCAGGAAGGCGTTGAAGTTTTTCATGCCTCGGTCGTCCTTCCATTGCGGATCGGTCGGTTCCTTAAGATAGGCGGCCGAGACGATGTCTTGCGCATTTTCGAGCCCGGCGGGCTTCATGACGCTGCCGATCGACGTGCTGACATTATTCAAGAGGAAGAGCGGCTTCCATCCGAGTTCCGCGACCTTTTTGATCGACTGCGCTGCGAACTTTGGCGTAGCGATGCTAAAAAACACATCGGCGCCCTTCGACTTTAACGCGACGATCGGCGAGTCGACCGTGGGATTGCTCGTCTCGTAGGCTTCTTCGCCGACGATCATCGACGCAGCTTTGTCGCCGAGACCATCCTTCAGACCTTTGAGATAATCCTTACCGTAGTCATCATTTTGATAGAGAACGCCGATTTTCGCGTTGGGCTTTTCCTTCAGGAGATATTTCGCGTAGATGCGGCCCTCGCTCTGGTAGTTCGGCTGCCAGCCCATCGTCCAAGGAAAATTCTTCGGATCATTCCACTTCGTTGCACCGGTCGCGACGAAGAGCTGCGGCACCTTCTTCTCATTCATATATTTTTGGATCGCCGAATTGGTCGGCGGAGCGAGTTGAAAATGAAGAGCACCTCGTCGCTCTCGACCAATTTGCGCGCCTGCTCGACAGCTTTCGGCGGGCTGTAGCCGTCGTCGTAAGAGATGAAGTTGATTTTGCGTCCGTTGATGCCGCCTTCGGCATTGATCTTGTTGAAATAGGCGGCTTCCGTCTTGCCGATCACGCCGTAGGCCGAGGCCGGCCCGCTATACGGCATGATATTGCCGATCTTGATCTCGGTGTCGGTGACGCCCGGGCCATACTTCTTTTGGGCCAGGGCGCCGGTGCTGATCGCAGCGAGAGTCGCGGCGGCGAATGTAATCACCGCACTTCGAGAACGCGTATTAAACATGATCCTTCTCTCCCCGTTGCAGTTCCTCCTTGGGCGGTAGCCCCGCCTCTCTCGTTAGTGAACGATCATACCCGGCACGACGTAGGCCTGCAGCATAACTAAAAGGCCAACGAGGCAAGCGAGCACGATCGAGTGCCAGAATACGAAGCGCAGGATCGTGCCTTCATGACCGAACCAGTTGGTCGCGGTCGAGGCGACGACGATCGACTGCGCGTCGATCATCTTGCCCATGACGCCGCCGGACGAATTCGCCGCGCCCATCAGGATCGGCGAGAGGCCGAGCTGCTCCGACGTGATCCTCTGCAGATTGCCGAACAGGATGTTCGAGGCCGTATCCGACCCCGTGAGCGCGACGCCGAGCCAGCCGAGCAGCGTGCCGAAGAAGGGGTAGAGCACCCCCGTTAGCGCGAAGGCCAAGCCGAGCGTCGCGTCGATGCCGGAGAGGCGCGTCAGCGTGCCGATCGCCAGCATCGCGCAGATCGTGATCAGCGAAAATGCGCAGATGCGGATCGTGCGGCCATATTCCCTGATGAGACCGCCGGGACCGAAGCCCATCACCAAGCCCGCGATGATCGCGGCGATGAGCATGCCGGTGCCGGTGTAGGAGAGCCATGTGAAGGAGAACACGGCAGCTTCCGGCGTTGGTTTCGCCACGACGGGCGCAACCTTCATGATCATCTTGTCGAGGTCGGGAACCGCATACGCATACGTAGCGAAGGGATTGACGAAGCCTTTGAACCGGTCCGTGCCCCAGATGAGCAGGATCACGCAAACGATGATCCAAGGCGCCAGCCCGAACCAGATTTCGCGCGTCGTCGGCTGCGGCCGGCGCGGTGGCGGCGGCGGCATCGTCGCGGCAGATTCATCGCGGGTACGCAGCGCCGGCGAGGTCCAGATCTCCGCCGGATGCCACACCTTCAGAAAACCGATGAGGCAGGCCATCGAGATGAGCGAGGCGCCGATATCGACGATCCACGGATTGACGTAATTCGAGATCAGGAACTGCGGCACGGCGAACGACACGCCGCAGACGAGAACCGCGGGCCAAACCTGGATCATGCCGCGCCAGCCGGCGAAGGCCCACACGACCCAGGCCGGCACGATCAGCGAGAAGAACGGTAATTGCCGGCCGACCATCGCGCCGAGAAGAAACGGATCGATGCCGGTGACGCTCGCTAAGCCGGCGATCGGCGTGCCGAGCGCGCCGTAAGCGACCGGCGCGGTGTTGGCGATAAGCGAAAGGCCTGAGGCGGCGAGCGGCGAGAAGCCGAGGCCGATCAGCATGGCGCCGGTGACCGCGACCGGCGTGCCGAAGCCGGAGGCGCCTTCGAAAAATGCGCCGAAGGAAAAGGCGATGAGCAGCAATTGCAGCCGCCTGTCCTCGGTGACGCCGCCGATGGTTGCTTGCAGCGTGCCGAAGGCGCCCTTCTCGACCGTCAGCCGATAGAGGAAGATGACGTTGAGAACGATCCAGCCGATCGGGAAGAAGCCGGTGACCGCGCCGAGCACGGTTGCCCGCAGCGACATCCCGGCCGGCATGGTGAAGATGAAAATCGCGACGAGATTGGCGACGATGAGCGCAACGACGGCGGCTATATGCGCTTTGACTTTGTTGGAGGCGATGAGGACGAGGAGCGTGACGACCGGCAGTGCCGCGGCGATTGTCGAAAGCGCGGTGTTGTTGAAGGGATTATAGACTTGGTTCCACATCTCTGCCCCTCCCCGATTGCCAGCCGTTAGCCGCCGGCTGATCGCGCGCCCTTCTCAGCTGCCTCAGGTTTGTGCAAGTTCGCCGTTTTGGCAAACTATATCGTTGCTGCGGCGCACAAGGTCCGGGGCAGTCCACAAGCATCGGCGCGTTTGCGGACGCAGTATTCCGGATCATCTATCCTTTGTTAAGGAGGATCGGCTCGAACCAGTCGACCACCGCGTCCAGCGCCTCCTCCATGACTTGCTGATCAGTCCTCCCGGATCGTGCCGGCACATGGAAGGAATGGTCGGCCTCGGCGAGCGTCTTCAAGGTGGCGCGCCCGCCGATCCGCTCAATCAGAGTACCGAGCTCGCCTGGATCGGCCATCCCATCGCGGCTGCCCTGCAGAAACAGCATCGGGATGTGCACATTCGAAAGGTGCGCCCCACGCTGGCCGGATATCTGCTTCGGCGGATGCAGAGGAAAGGCGAAGCAGACCAACCCGCGCACACCTGGCAGCGGCGAGGCAGCTTGGGCTTGCGATGTCATCCTTCCGCCGAAAGACCTGCCGCCGGCGATCAGCTGCATGCCGGGCATGAGACGGGATGCCTCGGCGACCGCCGCGCGGACGGTGGCATGCGCGACGCCAGGCGGATCGGGCCGCCCGCCGCCCTCTTCCATGTAAGGGAAGTGGTAGCGAAAGGTCGCAAAACGCCGTTGAGCCAAGCCGATGGCGAGCGCTTCCATCGAACCGTGCAACATGCCGGCGCCGGCGCCGTGTGCCAACACAATGCAAGCGCCCGAGTCCGGGGGCGCGCGCAGCAAACCAGATACGGTGCGCTTGCCGCCAACGCCGAACGTGACGCGAAGATCGGAATGAGTGTCGTCGGTAGCAGCAACCATCTCCTTAGACTATCACACGACCATGGCCCTCGATTTGACCCAGGCGATCGATGATTTCTGGACTGCCCGCACGCGCGGCGAGTTCTTCCCGCAGGATTATCGCGACCGGCTGACGCTCGATGACGCCTATCGAATTCAGCTCGCGTTGATCGAGCGTAGGCTCGCCGCCGGCGAGCGCCATATCGGCTGGAAGGTGGGCCTGACGGCGAAGCCGATCCAGGAGCAGTTCGGCTTTTTCGAGCCGGTCTTCGGCTGCATTCTTGAAACAAAGCCGAGCAGACATGTTTTTGGTGCGAGGGAATTGATCAATCCCGGCTTCGAGACGGAGCTGTGCATTCATCTTGCGGATGGTCTCGAGGGAGAAGTCTCGGAGCAACAGCTGCGCGATGCGATCGACGTGATCCATCCCTCGTTCGAAATCATCGAGACACGCGGTGACTTCGTCAGTCAAATCGCACTCGCGCTAGCCGACAACGCGCAGCAGCGCTCCGTAATTTTGGGCGAGCCGGTGCGGCTCGCGCCGGACATGGCATTGGATCAAGTCGAGGCCCGCGTCGAGATCAATGGGCGTGAGGTTGCGACAGGGCGTGGCAGTGCGGTGCTCGGCAACCCGCTGAATTCGATCGCGTGGCTCGCGGGCAAGCTCGGTCAATACGGGCAAAGACTCCGCGCTGGCGACGTCATCATGACGGGATCCTTCGTGCGGCAATTCCCGCTGACGGCGGGCGATGTTGCGGTCGCGGAGTTTTCAGGGATCGGTCGCGTCGAAGTCGGGATTGCGAAGGCTTAGCGGCCGCAGAGCACCGCGACATCCACCAGCGGCGAAAGCGGCGAACGTGACGCGAAGGAAGTGGCCGTGCAGAGGCCGGCATCTCCAGAGCAAAACCGGGCGAAAGAGAAGCCGCGGCCGGGTGATGTTCGCGATACTCCGCCCAACGTCACCACTGCGGTGTCGCCGGGGTTTGACAAGGTGACGCATTTGCCGCCGCTGCGCGTGCACACGACGGCCTGACCCTCGTTCAGCGTCGCCACCGTGCGGGCGCGCTCGGACAGGATGTCGAGCTCGGTCCCGCGCACGCCGATCGTCGCCGCGGGCGTATTGATCTTATAGGCGCGCTTGTCCGAACTGCCGGTCGAGAAGCGGAACGCACCGCGCACAAGATTGACCGTCGCCTCGCGATAATTGTTCTCGCCGGCAAAAACGAACTTGTCCAACGTCACCGTCGAGACGGGTCCGACCGCGAGATTGGTGTCGTCGGAAAAGACGAGCTTGGCGGAGCTGTCGGCGCCGGTGCGCACGACTTCGTTGCGCATGACATCCTCGCCGATGCCGATCGGCAGTGCGTTCGCGCCCTTCACTTGCGCGACATCGTTGCGCACGGTCGCTGCGACGCCGATCGTCTGCGCTCGCACGGCCGGCGCGAGAGCAATCGTGATCGTTAGAGCGGCAGCAATTGGCAGAACCCGCGCGCGCAATTTCGGGGCGTGTTTCACGGTCCCTCCGTGTTTGCGCGAGGATAGACTGAACCTCCCTGCCGCGTAACTCTTACAAGCTGTCGAGGACCCGAACTGCAGGGATTCCCGGGTCATGTTGTGCCGGCGCAACATCCTGGAAACGGTCGGCCATCGTCTGGTAGAGCGCGCACCAGATGGACGGCACGTCGCCGCATAGTTTCCGTGCATGCGAATGGGCGAGTGCGACAGCGCCCGCCCTGTAGGCGGCCAGCATTTCCGCGCTCGCACGCCGCCACTCTGCAAACTCGCGGGATTGCGCGTAGGCCTCGTCGCCGGCGAGGCCGAAAATGGTCGTAACCTCGGTTCGTCCTTTGACGCGCACCCAATCGAGTTCGAGCCAGGCGAATTGCGGCGCCCTGCGGACGACGCTCTCCGCGGCGACGATGTCGACATGATAGATTTTCGAGACGCGCTCGAGGCGGGCGGCGAGGTTCACTGTGTCGCCGAGAACGGAATAATCGAAGCGGCGCAAAGATCCCATATTGCCGACGCTGCAGGGTCCGGCATTGAGCCCGATCCCGATCATTGCCGGAACATGCGTCTCGCCCCTCTCGCGGGCGCTCTCCTCGCGCGCCGCGTTGAACGCGGCGAGCTCACGGCGCATCCGCAACGTGGCCTGGACGGCCTTGACCGCATGATCCGCTACGTCCAGCGGCGCGTTCCAGAACGCGACGATCGCGTCACCGACATATTTGTCGATCGTGCCGTCGTGATCGAGAATGGCGTCGGTCATCGGCGTCAGGAACGCGTTCATGAACTGCGTCAGTTCCTGCGCGTCGAGCCCTTCGGACAGGCCGGAGAAATTCCGCAGGTCGGAGAACATGATGGTCAGGTCGCGCGTCTCGCCGCCAAGCACCAAACCGCGCGGATCGGCGGCGAGGCGTTCGACCACGGCGGGAGCAAGGAATTTGCCGAAGGCGAGCCTGATCCGCTGCCGCGCGATGCGGTCGGAACGCCACAGCGCCAACGTGCCGGCAAAATAGACGCCCACGAGAGCAAGCGAGGGAAACGTCGGATCGAGCAGGATCTTCGCGCGATCGAAGCTGACGAATGACGCCGCTCCGCAGAGGAGCACCGCAACCGTCACCAATGCGACAGACGCGACCGGCGGCAGAATGGGCAGCAGAAGCGCGACAAGCATGAAGGCCAGCAAACCGAGCGCCGTTTCGACAGCCGAAGCCCAGTCGGGACGCGCGAGAATCGCGCCGCCGATGAGTGCCTCAATGATCTGCGCATGGATTTCCACGCCGGCGACACTGGCCTCGAGCGGTGTGGCGCGCACGTCGCTCAGGCCAGTAGCCGTCGTTCCGATCAGAACGATGCGGCCCTCGACCTCATCTCGAGTGACTTCGTTGCGCAACAGGCGGCCGAAAGAAATAAACCGGTCCGGCTGTGTCGTCGTATAATAGGGGCGGATATCGGCGTTGGGTCCGGTCTGAATTTCCCGGTCACCGAGCTTCAGCGCGTTGATTCCGGTTTTTTGTCCAAACGCAGTCTGTCCGCTGGCATTGGAGGAGCGCACGATGATTGTCGTCGCGCTTTCGGCGACGCGCAGCGACTCAAGCGCAAGCGACGGGAAGATCGCGCTCTTCAGTCTGACCAGAAGCGGCACGTGCCGGACGACTTGATCGCGGTCGGGTAGCCAATTGATCGCGCCAATGCCTTTTGCTGCTGCGGCGAGGATCGGCAGCGGCCCGGCAACCCCGTCGAACGCGATGACGAATGGCTCGGGATCATCCCCGGCATTCGCGAAGCCGGCCTTTGGTGCGAGGTCGCGCGTGGCGCTGACCGGAAGCAGGGATGCGCTGAGGACGGCAGGGATGTCCCCGAGCGTCTTCGCGAATGCCTGATCGTTTGTCTCCGCGCCGACGAGATTTGCGGACAATTGCTCGCGCAGGGCGTCGGAGGAAAGACTCGCGATGACGCTCTCGGCGCTCGCCCGGTCCGGCTCGTTGAAGATGATGTCGAAGGCGATTGCGGCGGCACCGAGCTCCGCGAGCCGGCGGGTTGCCTCGGCGAGCCGGGTGCGCGGCCACGGCCATTGCCCCAACTCCGCAAGGCTTGCCTCGTCGATTGCGACGATGCGCACCGGACCATCGCGATCATATGCGCGCGGTTCTATTCGCTGCCAGGTGTCGAAAACGAAATTGCTGAGATCGTCGAAAACGCGCGGCCGCATGACGCCGCAAAGAGCGGCGATCGCAAACATCACGAGGATGGGAACGAGATAAGCCCTGTTCCAGCGCAAACGCCGTCGCCCCAGCGCGGATCTGCGCCTTCAGAAAGTATAGCGCACGGCGACGCCGCCATGAACCGTGGCGCCGATCGGGCGCGGTCCGACCGTGCCGTCTGCGAAGGCATCGAGGACGACGTTCGGCTGGATGCGATAGCCAATGCGAGCGCCGTATTCGCCCCAAGTATAATCGCCGAGCGCGGGCTTGAAGGCCGCGCCGTTCAGGGTTGCGGCGAGGCCGCTGCGCGAGCCGAAAGAATGCGCGATGCCGAAATTGACCTGCGTTTCGATGCTGGTGCCGATGAGATGGGTCAACTGACCACCAACTTTGGCGATGTTCATCTCGTCGGTCCCCCCGCCATTGATCAGCGGAATTGGATTGAGGGGCGAGACTCCCTCCGAATAGGCGCCAACATGCTGCCAGTTGCGGGATAGTTCGGCACCCACCGACGCTTCGTCGACAGGCGAGAAGCGATAGACCCAGCCGGCGCGACCAAAGACCGCGTAATTAGCGGTCGACGCGCCGCCGGAGCCCGGAAAGTCGGCAGGCCCGAAGCCGTAATGGCGCGTAAAATTCGCGTGGCCAAAGGGCGCCAGAATACCGCCGGCTTCAAGATAAGGCCGGGAGACGCCAAGTTCGGTGAAATCGTAGCGCAGGCTGCCGGCTGCGAGCGGCATGCCGGTCACGTGCGCATCGCCGCTGCGATAGCTCGAATAGGCGATGCCGCCGAGCACGGAGAGGTCTTCGGTGAGGGCTTTTCGGCCGTGCCCGCCCGCGCTGAACGAGCCGATCTCGCCGAAGGCGCTGATGCAGGTCGTGCAATTGATCTGCTCGTTGAAGCCGCCGAGGATGCTGGCGAGAACCCGGTTCGTCACGATGAGGCCCTGTCGGTCTCCGGCGAGGTTTTGTACCGAGCCGATGCTCGAAAGCGTCGTGAAAATCGGGATCAGCGGGTCCGGACCGCGGCCTCTGCCGATGATCTGCGCTGACGCGATGCTCGCGGAAGAGAGAATCGCGGCGGCGAGAATGAGGCTGGAAATGATGCAGCGTAACAAGGTCGCCTGGGCTGCAAATGCAAGCCCGTGCGCTGACTGATCGACGGCGTTTCCCACGGCGACGGAATCCCGGATCGGCCAAACCAAGCGCGGCCGATGCCGATCGAGCTGTCACACCACAGCTTTATCGGCAACACCCGCAGGGGCCGAGATAATCATATCGGCCGCATGCCGTCGCCGGCCTTCAGGCCGTGCCGGTCCGAATCGCATCGGACGTAGCGTTTGCAACACACAGGCCGCGGGCGGCGGTCAGCCGGAGAGCCGGCGATCGAGCAACGTGAGCAGATAACCGAACCGGTCAGACCGGCCCTCATCGACCGGCGCGTACATCCGCTGGAGAGCGTCGCCCAGCCGGGCGTGGGTCGTTGTCGGGTCGCGCATGCCTTCGGCCTTGACCGCGGCATCGCGCGCGATCGAGTGCAGACGTGTTTCTGAGGAGTTGTGCCGCATCGAAATTGCCCCAGGTACTACCCCGGGGCAATCACGATTCCGACACAAAGTTCCAAGGTCTGATTAACTTTTGTTATACTTAAGCTCGTAGGACCATCCGCGCATTTACGTTACCCGCTGCGCAGCGGTTGGTGCTCACCCCCCTACCAAGAGTATGCTGGCCTAATTGGAGAGACCGGTCTGATGCACCGCAATCGGACGCTACGGCGGACCGCCCTCGTCTTCATGTCTGTCCCGACCTTGATCGCTATCTCCCTGGCGATTGCCGTGGGGATCGCCTTGGCAATACGTTTTGCCAACGATTTTTGGGTCATCACCCTTGCCACCTCGGACCCTGCGGACGTCGCCGTCGCCGAAGCCGTGCAGCAGCTTCACAAAGGCATCGACGTCAGCGATGTGCGCGTGCTGCGCACCGACAATCCGTCCACCGCGTCGGCCGCCGTCGATGCGGGGCAAGCGGACCTCGCCATCGTTCGCAGCGACGTCGCAGTGCCGAAACGCGCCGGGACAATGCTCATCGTGCACAAGGACGCGGGCCTCTTATTTGCGAGTCCGCGCGCAAAAATCGCGAAGGTCCCCGATCTCGCGAAGAAGCGCGTCGGCATCGTCCCCGGCGATCCCGCAAACCTCGAACTATTCGACGAGCTTCTAAAGTATTACGCCGTTCCCATCGAGTCCGTATCGCGCATTGCTTTGCAGGCCGACCAGATCGCAGCGGTTTCGACAAACAAGCTCGTCGACGCGGTGTTCGTTGTCGCGCCCCTACGCGCCCCGCTTGTCGAGCAGGTCTACACCGCGCTCTCCGTTTCGGAGAAGAGCCGGCCCGTGCTCCTCGACATCGCCAATGCAGAAGGGTTTGCGGCACGGCGGGTGGGCGTGTCCAAGCTCGAGATTCCCGCCGGATTCTTCGGCGGCGCGCCGGCGCTGCCGAGTGAAGACGCCACGACCATCGCCGTCGACCACCAGCTTGTCGCGTCGCTGCGCATGTCGGAAGTCGGCGTCGATCGTCTGACGAAATGGTTTTTCTCGATGCGCCGCGCGCTCGCGGAACGCGCGCCGTTTGCCGATTACATGGAAGCGGCCGTGACTGAAAAGGGCTCGCCTTTCGTGCTTCATCCCGGCGCAACGGCGTATTATCAGGACACCGAAAAGAGCTTCATGGATCAGTACGGCGACTGGTTCTACATCATGGCCATGGTGCTCGGCGGAGTGGGTTCCGCCATTGCGACCTTGGTGAGTTCATTTCAAGCACGCGGACGCAGAACCGCCATGGCCGTCATCGATGAACTTATCGGCATCGAAGTGAAGGCGCGCGGGGCAAGCTCGCCGGCAATGCTGAACGAGTTCGACATCGCAGTTACGCGCACGGCTTTGACGGCGCTGCATCGGGCGCGCGAAAGCCGCTTCGACGAGACCGGGCTGGAGACGGTCCGGCTTGCCGTCGATGAAGCCCGCCGCGCGATCCGCACGCGCCGGGCCGAGTTGCAGGGTGAAGCCGAAACGCCGAGCGGCGCGGTGGCGGCCTTTCCGGTTCGCCGGACCGAGCCGACGGGCGGGTAACGCGAGCCACGCTCAGCAAAATACAAACGCTGTTGTCGTGTGAATGCGTTTCGGTAGGAACTCCCATCCGAAACTTCGCTGTTCGGCCGGGTGGGAAATCCCACATCGGCAAAGCGATTTTTCGATGTACCTCTTCAACTTCTCCGAGAATAGGCTGCCGCAGGCTCAGTTCAGCGGTGCCGCGAGATTGGGTCGAGGAGGCTCTCATGGCGTTTCAGACGATTGGCGAACTGCGCGCGGCCCTTGCCCGCGAAAACTTGGGCTGGTCGGTAAACCCGCGGCTTCATGATTCCATGCGCATCAAACGGCCGCCGCTCGGATTGCTGCCAAATACCGCGCCTAAAGCAAATCCATCGCGACGCCTCGACGTCGCCGCATTGGTTCGCAGTCGGCCGACTCCGAACCGGCTGCTCGCAAAGGACCTTCTTGCTCGCGGCGTGCTGCTAGAGCACCCGCTTCAGTTCGACGCCGCGATTCCGGCTGGTCCGAGTGCCGCCGCGGCAGGGGCCCCCCTCACAATGGTCGACTGGCGCAACCGGTTCGGCTGGAATTGGATCACCGGTATTCGCGACCAAGACCCATGCGAGCATTGCTGGATTTATGGCGCCACCGCTCTCATCGAAGCAATGGTCCGAATCGAGCACTGCGTTTGGTGTTCCCGCTCCGAAGGCGATTACATCGAGGCCAATAAAGTCCCGTGCGGACAATGCGGCAGTCCAGGGCCCGTGCTCGATTGGGCGAAGAGCAACGGCATGGCAGATGTCGATTGCGTTCCCTGGCTCGATCACACTGCGGGCAACAAATCGGGCCCCTATTGGAACCCGCCGCCGGATCGTTGCGGCGGCGGCTCGATGGCCGCACCGCCCGCATGGCAGCCGGCTTCGAACCGCCCTGGCCGCACAGTGCGGATACCCGCCTATACCAGCATCGATCATGTCGATGACCAGAAGAACTGGCTGCGAAACGTCGGGCCGCTCGTCTGCTTCTTCGAAGTCTTTGATGACTTTCAGGGATGGTCCGGGCCCAATCCGTATCAGAAGCTTTCAAGTGCCAAGGCTCTCGGCGGCCACATCATGCTGGTCGTCGGCTTCGACGATGGGAAAGGCTGCTGGATCGTCAAAAACTCGTGGGGCACCGGCCTAGGGGAGCACGGCTACTGGCTCATCAAGTACGGCCAATGCAGCATCGATGACTCGGCCAAACTGGGCCTGCGTCTCACCAACCCCGATCCGTGGACGAAGCGTCGCCTGCATAATGGCGGCATGTTTGAGAGCGGCAATGGTGCCTTCCACTCGAACTTCGAGTTGGCGGCGCCGGGCCCAGGTAACTCGGTCGCGCATTGGTGGCGTGACAACGGCACGGGTTCCCTGCCTTGGGCGAAGGCTGTGACCTTGGGCAACGATGTCGGCGATCCGCCTACCTTCACCTCCACGACCTTCACGCGCAACATGGAAATGATCTACCGCACGACGGCCGGCCGGCTTCATCACCGCTTCTTCGCTCAAGGCGGCGGAGGGTGGAAGGATGGTCCCGTCTTCGGTCCGACGAATGCGGCAGGCGGCGTCGGCTTCTGCGAAAGCACGTGGGGTCCGGGCAATTTCGAGGTTGTGGTAGCTGTCGGCGGTCGGATGCGGCACTGGTGGCGCAACGGCGCCTTCACTTGGGCCGAGTCGGCAACGTTCGGACAGAACATCCATACCGCTGGCCCCAGCCTGCTGCAAAGCACCTGGGGCAACCTCGAACTTGTTGCCGTGTTGAACGGCGGCCAGATGGAGCATTGGTGGCGCGATGGTTCGACTTGGAAGGGTGACCAGAAGTTTGGCGCCGGCATCACTACCCCGCCCGTGATGATCCAGGGGCAGTATGGAATGGCGGACGAGAACGGCAATGGGAACTTCGAGCTCGTCGTCGCAAATGCATCAGGCGTCATGGAGCATTGGTGGCGCAACAACACGGGTTCCGGCTTCCCCTGGGCCAACTCGGCTACCTTCGGCTCGGGCATCGCCCGGGTGCTCGCGTTGGTCGAAGGCAGCTTCGGCTTCGACCTTGAAGTCGTGGCTTTGCGCACTGATGCTAACCTGCAGCACTACTGGCGGGATGGCGGCGGATGGCATGCCGGAGTCGTCATTGGCAGTACCCACTGAACTGGCGCTGCATGTCGGGCACACGGCGAAGATCCCACTCACGGGAGCGGGATCGGTCGGCTATGTCTGGCGGGTTAGCGTCGATGGCGATGCAGTCTTGGCGAAGATAGGACCCGCCGACGCTCAACCTCCGGCAGGTCCTGCGGTCGGCAGTTTGCCGCAGGCTCTTATCATCGAGGGCCGCAGCATCGGGCATGCCACCATCATGCTGCGCTTGGTACGCGAGCCGGGGCGACCGCCGCGCGAACAACATGAGATCGCCGTCATCGTTTCGCCCTGAGGCAGCAGCGGCGACGCGACGCCGCAAATACCCCGAGACTCGGCCACGTGAGCCCGATAGCAGTTCGTGGCGCGCCCGGAAGGATTCGAACCTCCGACCCCCAGATTCGTAGTCTGGTGCTCTATCCAGCTGAGCTACGGGCGCGGATCGGGTTGAGGCATCGCCCCAAAGGCCGAAAAGCCGACGTTGGCCGGCCCGCCGCTCCTTAACCGCTCGCCCCCCGCTTGGCAACACGCGCGCGGCTCACGCGTGCGGGATCGTGGCGGCGCCCTCGATCCTCGCCATGTCGTCATCCGAAAGGCCGAAATGGTGGCCGATCTCGTGGACCAGAACATGCGTGATGAGCGCGCCCAAGGTCTCCTCGTGCTCGGCCCAATAATCAAGGATCGGGCGCCGGTAGAGCCACACCATGTTGGGGAGTTGGCCGGAGGCGCCGAACGCCTCGCCTTGCGCGAGGCCGCGGCCGCGAAAGAGGCCGAGCACGTCGAATTCACTTTCTGCGCCAAGGTGATCGAGCACCTCGTCCTCGGCGAAATCCTCGATGCGGATGACAAGGCCCTCGCAGAGGGCGCGAAAGTGCTCGGGCAACTCGGCATAGGCCGCCTCGGCCAGCCGCTCGAAATCGGTGAGCGACGGGGCGGCCGCGCGGGACCAGTCGGGCGGTGCGTTCATATCTAGCTCAGTGACATCCCAGAGCGCTCTTTGCGGGCGCGATAATAGGCCCACAGCATGCGCGCGGCGACGCCGCGCCAGGGCCGCCAACGCTCGCCGAGCTTCTCGAGCTGGGGGGTGTCGGGACGCTTCTTCAGATTGAGCGCGAGCCGCGCCGCCTCCTGCAGCGCGAGGTCACCGGCCGGCCACGCATCAGGATGGCCGAGGCAGAACAGAAGAAAGATGTCGGCGGTCCAGGGACCGATGCCCTTTACCGCAACGAGCTTTTCGTGCGCCGCCTCGGCGCTCGTGGCAGCGAGCGCGTCGATGTCGAGGGCCTTGGTGGCGACCGCTTCCGCGAGCGCTCGCAACGTGCGTATCTTCGGCGCGGATAAGCCTGCGACGCGCAGCGTCTCGTCGGACGCGGCGCGAAGGTTCTCCGCCGTTAGCGGCGCGATCACCGCACGCAAGCGGCCGAAAATCGCGTTGGCGCTCGCCGTCGACACCTGCTGCGAAACAATGATCGCGGCGAGTCCCTCGAACCCGGGGTCGCGGCGGCGAAGCGGCGTGGGGCCGCCGACCTCCAGCATGTGCGCGACCGTCTCACCGTCCTGAGCGGCGAGAGCCGCGACGCCGAGCGCGAGCGTTGCCTCGCCGTCGATCAGCGGACCCGGCGCGTAGGTGCGCAGGACCGGTTTAACGATGCGGCGCCGGCGCTTGGTTGGCGCTGGGCCCGCCAGCTTCCCGGCGGCCTGCGACCTTCGGGACTTGCGGGCCATCGGCTTCGCAGCTCGAAGCCCTCGTGTCCGCTTCTTTGTGGCTGGCATTCAGAACTCCGCGCCCGGGTGCGTTCTAACCATCAAGGCTGGCCGCAGCCAAGCGCTTGCGCCGCGGTAAGCCGGCGCCCCGCCATGGTAGAAGCCGCAACGATGAGCGATGAGGAGATCCGAAGCCGCCTCACTGAGCTCGAGGATCGCCTCGAGAACTTGCAGGACGCGATCGAGAGCTGCCGGAAAGGCATGCTGCTGGCACGCGTGGCAATTCTCGCGGGAAGCGTGCTCTTCGTTATCAACCTCATCGGGCTGATCGCGCCGAGCCTGCTCCTCGCGCTGTTCGCTTTCACCGCGATCATCGGCGGCATCGTCTGGCTCGGCGCGAACAAGACGTCGCGCGATGAGGCGCTCATCAAGCTCCGCTCCGCGCAAGCGGAATGGCGAGCGGAAACCGACGCCATCGACATGTCGACAATCGGGGGATAGCGGCGCGCTCAGCTGCCCGCGCGCAAATCTTGCGCAATATGCACCGCGGCTTTTTCCGCCACCATCAAAGTCGGAATGTTCGTGTTGGCGCGCGGGATGACCGGCATGACCGAGGCGTCGGCGACGTATAGTCCACCGATGCCGCGGACGCGCAGCTGCGGATCGACGACAGCACCGATCGCGCAGGTGCCGACCGGATGGAACATCGGTGTCGCCGAGGCGAGCACGCACTCGTCGAATTGCGCGTCGCTTCGGAAGCCGCTGAGCAAGCGCCCGCGGCCGATGCCAAGTTCGAGCGCGTGGCGCCGCAGCGGACCGCCGGAATCTATCACTACCGCAAGCAGCGTGTTGAGAATCGTCGCGGAGAGTCCCGGCGCATTCAGCGCGCGGATCGGCGGATTGGCGGGCAGCACGAACGTTTCGAGCACCGTGTTGCGCACCGCCGCGTCGGCGAGGAGATCGCGCGCGAAACGCGCCGCAATCTGGAGCCGCTCGCGATCGAACGGATCGGAGAGAAGCCGGAAATCGACATCGAGCGGATGATGCGCCTGACGGCCGGTCAAGCGAACGGCGCCGCGCGAATAGGGCGCGTAAAGCGACGGACCGATCATGCCGATGCGATTGCCGTGCGCGCGCCCGCTGGTGCGCGCGATGAAACTGACGAAGAGATCGCCCGCCGGCGCGTTGACTTGCCCCGAGGACAATCGCGCCCCCGCCATGCAATAGAAGCGCTGGCCCACATCCTGCCGGGCACCGGGACGGATCACGGCGCCGAGATGCGCGAATACATGGTTCTGCAGATTTTGTCCGACCGGAAGATCGGCGAGAACCAGAATGCCGAGCGGGCCCAAGTCTACCGCCGGGCCGACGCCGGAGCGCAGGAGCAACGCGGGAGAGTGGATCGCGCCCGCGGTCATGATGATGCGAGGCGCCTCGATGCGCGTGGCGCGGTCGCCCCGGCGCAGAATCTCGGCACCGGCGACATGCCGATCGCGGAAGACCAGCCGCCGCACTTCGGTGTCGGTGAAGATCGCGAGGTTTGGCCGGCGCCGCACCTCCGCGGTGAGATAGACGTTGGCGCCGCAGGCGCGGGCGGTGCCGGCACTGGTGATCGGCACCGCGGAGACGCCTGCGACGCCCGACTCGAAACGCGGCAAGAGCGGCACGCCCTTGCGAGCGGCCGCGTCCGCCAGCGCGCGGTCGAACGGCGGCCATTCCTCGCGCGGCACACGCAGGATCGGAATCGGCGCGTTCGCATCCTCATCCGCGTCCCCGATCTCCCGCTCAAGCCTGCGGAAGAACGGCTCGACCTCGGCATGCGACCACCCGATGGCACCGCGCGCTGCCCAGCCGTCGTAATCATCGGGAAGCCCGCGCAGCGCCCAGAGACCCATGACCGACGAGCCGCCGCCAAGTAGCCTTGCCTGGCTGTAGGGCTTCGCCTGGGACGAGACCGTGCGCGCCTTGAGCTGCGGCCAGAAATAGGCGGGATTGGCGTAGGCGCGCGGGAACACGTCGGCGACATCGGCCGGCAATTTGTCGGGCGGCATGTCGGGACCGGCTTCGACGAGCAGGACCTTCCAGGAGGGGTTTTCGCTGAGCCGGGCGGCGAGCACGCATCCCGCCGTGCCGCCGCCGATGATCAGGATGTCGGGTCTTTCCATGCCGCGGCTTGTAGTCCGATGCACCGGGCGCGGAAACCTGCCGGAAGTTGTTGGGAACCTCGACTAAAAAACATGATGACAAACGCCAAGAAAACTATTTCGCTCCGGCGGCGCGCGTCGGTAACGATACGCCCGCGCTGCGCCGACAAAGGGCAATTCAACAACAGGCTGGACCGGGAGGAATTTGAATGAAAAAGCTGATCCGTGGGCTGGCGGGGGCGCTCGCGCTCGCCGCGTTCTCGCTGCCGATCACGACGGCCAACGCGCAGCAGCCCGTGAAACTCGGCTTCGGCATGGCGCTTTCCGGCGGCCTCGCGGCTGGCGGCAAGGCCGGTCTGCTCGCCTACCAGATCTGGGCGGAAGAGGTGAACGCGCGCGGCGGTCTGCTCGGACGCAAGGTGGACCTCGTCTTCTACGATGATCAGTCGAATCCTGCGACCGTCCCTGGCATCTACACGAAGCTCCTCGATGTCGACAAAGCCGATCTCGTCGTCTCCGGTTACGCTACCGTCCCGACGGCGGCGGCGATGCCGATCATCATTCAGCGCAACAAGCTGTTCATGTCGTTGTTCGCGCTCGGCGCCAACAACCAGTTCGACTATCCCCGCTATTTCCAGATCATGCCGAGCGGCCCCGACCCGAAGCCGGCCTTCTCGGAAGGGTTCTTCGCTGCGGCGGCAAAACTCAATCCGAAGCCGAAGACGGTAGCCATGGCCGGCGCCGACGCGGAGTTCTCCGTCAACGCGATGGAGGGCGCGCGCGAGAACATCAAGAAGATGGGCTTCCAGATCGTCTACGACAAAACCTATCCGCCGAACACGATCGACTTCACGCCGATCGTGCGCGCGATGAAGGCGACGAATCCCGACCTCTTCTATATCGCATCTTACCCACCGGATTCAGCCGGCATGATCAGCGCCGTCAACGAAGTCGGCGTGCAGGCGCAGATGATCGGCGGCAGCATGGTGGGCGTGCAATTCGCGGCGCTGAAGGGAAAGTTCGGTGCGCTTCTGAACAACTGGGTGAACTACGAATATTTCGTCCCAGCGCCGACCATGAAGTTTGCCGGCATGGACGAGTTCCTGAAGAAGTATCGGGAACGCGCAGTGCCGGCCGGCGTCGACGCACTCGGTCTTTATATCCCGATATACGCCTATGCTGAAATGCAAATCCTGGAGGCCGCGGTGAAGGCGGTCGGCTCGTTCGATGATGCGAAACTCGCCGATTATATCAGGGCAAATTCCTTCGACACGATTGTTGGCAACATCAAATTCGGCCGCTACGGGGAATGGGCGCAGTCGCGCATTCTCATGGTGCAGTTTCGCGGGCTAAAGGGCAACGACCTCGAGCAATTCAAGGACCCGGCGCATAGCGTGATCCTTTTCCCCGAGCAGTACAAATCCGGCGACGTGCAGGCGCCGTTCGATTCGGCGAAGAATAAGTAACGTTCGATCTTCCGCCTCGTCATGGCCGGGCTTGTCCCGGCCATCCACGTTTTGGAGTTGATCAATGCCGGCTTATTGGGTCGCGCGCTCGCGTATCAACGATCCCGTCGAGTACAAGAAATATACCGATCGCGTGCCTGGCATTCTCGCGAAGTATGGCGGCAAGGTTCTGGCGCGCGGCGGCAAGTATCAGGTGATGGAGGGCCCGGAAAAGTTCCAGCGCTTCGTCGTCATCGAATTCCCGACATTCGAGCAGGGCGTCGCCTGCTTCACCTCGAAAGAATATGACGAGGCAGCCGCGTTCCGACGCAACGGCGCGGGGGAAGTCGAGACGATCATCGTCGAGGGAGGCGAAGCAACGCCGGTCTGACGGTAGCGTTACAGAAACTCAAACGCTGCCCGCTCAGAGAACCGACCGGGCAGCGGATTTCAGCTAGTTTACTGAGCCGCGGAGAGATTGCCGGCCGAGGTCTTGCCCGAGCGGCGGTCGGTGACGAGCTCGTAATTCACCTTCTGGCCTTCGTTGAGGCTGCGCATGCCGGCCTGCTCGACGGCGCTGATATGAACGAACGCGTCCTTGCCGCCGTCATCGGGCTGGATGAAGCCATAGCCCTTTTCGGGGTTGAACCATTTTACAGTACCAGTCGCCATTGTCGGCTCCTCAAGAGAATAGCAGCCAGTCGGGATGACCGGCCGCGTCGTCGAAATTTCTGGAAGGAGTCGTCGACCGCGTCTGAGACGCCCTGGTCACTTGCACCGACCGAAGAGATCGAGACCGCCTGCATACAGCAAGCCCGCACGAACGGCAACCTGAAGCGAAAGGTTACCTCTGCGGCGTAGTTTCGTAACAGGATTTCGGTTCGCCGGGGATATTGATCCTGACCGGATCGCCGCAGCGGTCGCAGCCGGCAAGCACGAGCGCCAGCAATGCAAGGCTTGCGAATGTTCCGAGCTTCGAGCGCACACAGGGCACGGGTTTACGATGCATCGGCATCAATGCTAACCCAAATTCGTTTACACCGCATCTTTCCGCGCGGGATGAAGAAGCATGGACGATCAGGAGCGCCGGAAATTCCTTGCCCTCGGGGCTGCGGTTGCCTTCGTTCTGCTCGGCTGGTTCGTCATTTCCGCTCTGCAGCGCCAGGGGAAGATCGACGATTGCCTCCTGTCGCACCGGCCGAATTGTGAGGCTTACGTGGACGGGAAATAGGCCAGTCAGTACGACGCCCGGCTGCGGAAGCTGAACTCGGGCTCGCGCAGCACGAGTTCGTGCACGCTGAAGAGGGAGTCTTTGTCCGTCCAGACTTCATCAGGCTGCCAGCCCGCGTCACGCGCCAAGCTTTGGAACTCGCCAATCGTATATTTGTAGGAATTCTCCGTGTGGATGCGTTCGCCCTTCGCGAACGCGAAAGCATGGCCGACGAGTCCTGCCTGCTGCGCCCGCTCGCTGACGAGATACATCTCAATGCGCCCTTCACGCGGATTGTAGATCGCCTCGTGCCGGAACTGCGTCAGGTCAAACGTCGCACGCAATTCGCGATTGATGCGCGCGAGAAGGTTCATGTTGAAAGCGGCGGTGACGCCCGCCGCATCGTTGTAGGCGGAAACGAGCGTGTGCGGGTCCTTCTTCAGATCGACGCCGATGATCAGGCGGCCCTCAGGCCCGAGCGCGCGCGCCATCGCTGCCAGAAGCTCCGTCGCCTCGGCGGGCGTCAAATTGCCGATCGTGGAGCCCGGAAAGAAGCCGATCTTCGGACGCGATTCGAGATCATAGGGATACGCGATTTCATCGTTGAAATTGCCGACAACCGGATGGACATGCAGTGCCGGAAAGCGCCGATCGAGACGCTGCTTTGCGCCGGCAAGGGCCGAATCTGAGACGTCGATCGGAACGTAAGCCGCAAGGTCGAGCATCTCGGCGAGCAGCAGCTCCGTCTTGCGGCTCGAACCCGAGCCGAATTCGACCAGGACGGCGCCGTCGGGCACCCGATCGGCGATGTCGGAGGCATGCGCAGCCAGGATCGCCGTTTCCGTGCGGGTCGGATAATATTCGGGAAGGTCGGTGATCGCCTCGAACAATTCGCTGCCGCGCGCATCATAGAAATAGCGGCAGGGCAGCGTCTTCGGACTCGAGGAGAG
Organism: Methylobacteriaceae bacterium; assembly: GCA_034669505.1. Classification (GTDB taxonomy): domain Bacteria; phylum Pseudomonadota; class Alphaproteobacteria; order Rhizobiales; family Beijerinckiaceae; genus JAFASC01. The sequence continues at coordinate 9,896 of JAXDNJ010000085.1, read as the reverse complement.
CCCGTCGAACACGGCATCGGCGAATTCATTTGCCGCGGGCACCCAGTCGAGTGCTTCGTCGGCTTTCAGCGCCAGCGCGCGCTCAAGCCCCATCCTAAACATCCTCGGCGAGGCGAAGGCCCATAAACTGCCAGCGCTGTTGCGGGTAGAAGAAGTTGCGGTAGGTCGCGCGCGAGTGTCCGTCGGGCGTGACGCAGGACGCGCCCCGGAGGACCTGCTGGCTGACCATGAACTTGCCATTGTACTCGCCGAGCGCGCCGGCCGGGGGCCGGTAGCCCGGATATGGGAGGTAGGCGCTCTGCGTCCACTCCCACACGTCGCCGAACATCTGACGTGGGGTTTCGCACGTTGTCGATGGACGCTCTGCTGCGGCTTGCGGGGCAAGCGCGCCGGAGCCGAGCGTGTTGCCGGTCGCGGGCAGACCGTCGGCCGCGAGCTCCCACTCGAATTCAGTCGGCAGGCGCTTGCCGGCGAAGCGGGCATAGGCGTCGGCCTCGTAGTAGCTGACGTGGCAGACTGGCGTGGCGGGATCGATCGGCTGCAGGCCGCGCAGGCTCATCTGGTGCCATTCGCCGTCGCGCTTCTCCCAGTAATTCGGGGCGCGCCAGCCCTCGCGAGTGACGGCGGCCCAGCCATCGGCGAGCCAAAGCGAGGGATTGGCGTAGCCATCGGCTCGCATGAATTCGAGCCATTCGCCATTAGTCACCAGACGGTCGGCGAGGCGGAAGGGATGGATTAGAACTTTGTGGCGCGGCGCCTCGTTGTCCCAATGGTAGCCGTCGCCGGAATGGCCGGCCTCGCGAATGCCGCCGTCGAAGCGGATGTAGGAGAGGGGAGGGGCCGCGTTATTCGCCGGGCTCGGGCGCGTTTCGCGATAGGCGGGCCGCAGCGGACTTTGCGAAAACAGCGCCAGGATGTCGGTGAGCAGAAGCTCCTGGTGCTGCTGTTCATGGTTGATGCCGACCTCGATGAGCCGTGCAACCTCGCCGGTCGGATCAATGCCGGGCGCATAAAGCGCCTGCAGAGCCTCATCGATATGGGCGCGATAAGCCAGGACCTCTGCGCTCGAGGGCCGCGTCAGCAGCCCGCGCTTCGGCCGAGGATGTCGCTCGCCCTGGCTCTCGTAATACGAATTGAAACAGAAGTTGAAGCGCTCGTCGAAGATCCGATAACCCGGCAGATGACGCTGCAGGATGAAGGTCTCGAAAAACCAGGTGACATGAGCAAGGTGCCACTTCGTCGGGCTCGCATCCTCCATCGCTTGGACGACTTGGTCTTCCGGCGATAACGGCGCGGCAAGATCGAGCGAGAGCCGGCGCGTCGCAAAAAGCCGCTGCGCTTGATCCTCGCCGACGGCCCGCCGCTCCGCGGAGCGATGGAGTTTGCGATCCACGACCGTCATGCACCCCTCCGCGAACGCGTACCCTTTTCAGCCGCCTCGGCGGCGCTTCTGGAGGCGCGAGAGCCTTAAGTATGGTGCGATTCACATCGGTCAACCAAACTCCGCGTGATTGCCGCGTGAGCCGGAGGGATTCGAGGATATACGACTGCGGAGCGGGAGACGCGCGGTCCGGCGCTCACCCCGCCTGGACGAAGCTCTCGAGCACCATCTTGCGGCCGGCTTTGTCGAAATCGACGGTCAGCTTGTTGCCGTCGACGAGCGCCACGGTGCCCGGCCCGAATTTCAAATGAAACACGCGCGCGCCTTTCGCAAAGGCTGATTTGCCAGTCGAGGTCGCGACGAGCTCGCCGTCGATCTGCATCGGACCGCGGCGCGAGGAGGAGGCCCAGTCATTGCTGCCACCGCCTTTGCCCCAGGAATGCGCGCGCTCGGAAAAACCGCCGCGGCCATTACCACCACCGTTACCGCCGCTCGCATTGCGGCGCGCTTGGGCGCGCTGCCACCCGGGCGTCGAATAGCTCGATGCATAGGTGTCCATGTTCTCGAACCGCGACACGCCGTAGCCGCCATAAGATGATGCGCCGGGCGCCTCGACGACTTCGACATGGTCGGCCGGGAGATCGTCGAGAAAGCGCGAGGGGATCGTCGTTTGCCAGAGACCGCGGATACGGCGGTTCGTGGCAAACGTAATTTTCGCGCGGCGTTTGGCGCGGGTGAGGCCGACATAAGCCAGCCGCCGCTCCTCTTCGAGCCCGGCGCGGCCGTTCTCGTCGAGCGAGCGCTGCGAGGGGAAAAGCCCTTCCTCCCATCCCGGTAGATAAACCGTCTCGAATTCAAGCCCCTTCGCCGCATGCAGCGTCATGATCGAGACGCGCGGGCCCGAGTCCTTGTTGTCAACGTCCATCACAAGGGAGATGTGCTCGAGGAAGCTCGCGAGGTTGGGGAATTCGTCCATCGCGCGCACGAGTTCTTTTAAATTCTCGAGACGCCCCGCCGCTTCCGCCGTGCGATCGCGCTGCCACATCTCGGTGTAGCCGGATTCCTCGAGAATCGCCTCGGCCAATTCGGCATGCGGCTTCGTGTCGATTATTGCCGCCCAGCGGGAAAAATCCGCGAGAAGATCGCGCAAGGTCTGGCGCGGCTTCGCCTTGATCTCGTCGGTCTCGACGAGCGAACGCGCAGCCAGCATCAGCGGCACGTTCTGCCGCCGCGCATGTTCGTGCAGCAGTTGCAATGTCGCGTCACCGAGGCCACGCTTCGGCACATTGATGATGCGCTCGAAAGCGAGATCGTCGGCGGGCTGCGCGACGCAGCGCAGATAAGCGAGCGCATCGCGGATTTCGGCACGCTCATAGAACCGCGGGCCGCCGATCACCTTGTAGGGCAAGCCCAGCGTGATGAAGCGCTCTTCGAATTCGCGCATCTGGAACGACGCACGCACCAGGATCGCGATCTCGTCCAGCGAATGCTTTTGCCGCTGCAGCTGCTCGATGTCTTCGCCGATATAACGCGCTTCTTCTTCCGAATCCCAGACGCCGGTGACCTGCGGCTTCGCGCCGAGCTCGCCATCGGTGAACAGCGTTTTCCCAAGCCGTCCCTGATTGCGCGAAATCAGATGCGCCGCGGCGGCAAGGATGTGTCCGGTCGAGCGGTAATTGCGCTCGAGGCGTATCACTTTCGCGCCGGGAAAATCCTGCTCGAAGCGCAGGATGTTGTCGACGTCGGCGCCGCGCCAGCCGTAGATCGACTGATCGTCATCGCCGACGCAGCAGACATTGCGGCGCCCCTGCGCCAACAATTTCAGCCAGAGATACTGGATGCTATTCGTGTCCTGATATTCGTCGACCAGAATATAACGGAAGCGCCGTTGGTAATCGGCGAGCACGTCAGGATTCTCGCGGAAGAGCCGCACGCATTCGAGCAGAAGGTCGCCGAAATCGGCGGCGTTCAGGACTTTCAGCCGCTCCTGATAAAGCGTGTAGAGCCTGCCGCCCTTGCCGTTGGCGAACCCCTCGGCCTCGGCTTTGGGAACGCGTGTCGGATCGAGGCCGCGGTTTTTCCAATTGTCGATCTGCTGCGCCAGCGCGCGCGCCGGCCAGCGCTTGTCGTCAACATTTTCGGCCTGCAGCACCTGCTTGAGCAGCCGGATCTGATCGTCCGTATCGAGGATGGAGAAATTCGATTTGAGCCCGACGAGCTCAGCATGGCGGCGCAGGAGCTTGGTCGAGATGGCGTGAAAGGTGCCGAGCCACGGCATGCCTTCGGCGACGGAGCCGGCGAGCAGCACGACACGCTCGCGCATTTCACGCGCCGCCTTGTTGGTGAAGGTCACCGCCAGGATTTCATGGGTGCGGGCGTTGCCCGTGGCAATCATGTGCGCGACCCGCGTGGTCAGGACCCGTGTCTTGCCGGTGCCGGCGCCGGCGAGCACCAGCACGGGGCCATCGAGCGCCTCGACCGCGTCGCGCTGCTCGGGATTGAGCGAGGCGAGGTAGGGCGCCGCCCCTCCCGGCGCAGCCGCGCGCGCCCGGGCGGCAATCCCGCCGGGTTGCGGTGCGTAGTCGGCTTCAAAGGGCTCGCCGGAATCGTGCGGAGCACGCGCGGCGGGAAGGCTGGTCAAGCAACGGCTCCCGGGCCGGTCCTAAGCGAATCGGCGTCCTCTCCAATGTGGGGCCTCGCCCCGACGATGTCACCCGCATGCGGTTAAGGTTAACCAAGACTTAAGCCCGCGGCGCCGTTAAGACTTGCTATAGTCGGCTTGTCGGCGATGCCATGCCGAGATGCGGCTTTTCAGGGTTCAAAGTCCATGGTGGCGTTGAGTTCATCGAGTGGCGGCCGCCCGCCGGTTTCGTTCGCCGAGCGGCTTGCCGGTTCGGATGCGTTCAAGAACCTCTTCCGCGAAGGCATGCTGCTTGTCGAAGAGGCCGCGGCTTACCTCGATGGCGACGGCCGCGACGATTCCAAGATGCTGCCGCGCGCCGAGGCGCTCGCCTATGCCGCCGAAAGCATGCGGCTCACCACCCGGCTCATGCAGCTGGCGTCGTGGCTTCTGCTGCAACGCGCCGTCAACGAAGGCGAGATGACGCAGACGCAAGCCGCGTCCGAGAAGAACAAGGTCCGATTATCGACGCAGGACATGGCCTCGCGCCCGGATGTCTTCGCCAGGCTGCCGGAGCGGCTGAAGGACCTGGTCACGCAATCGATGCGCCTGCAAGCGCGGATCATCCATCTCGATCAGCTGATCTACGCCAAGACCATCGAAGGTCCGGCCGAGCCGCCGAGCCCGCTTGCCGCCGAGCGCGAGCGCCTGCGCGCCGCCTTCGGCGCGAGCTTCGGTGAGATCGCGCCGGCCTAGAGCCGCCTACTTCTTGCCGAGCCCGATCGCGCCGAAGCGCGAGTTGAAGCGCGACAGGCGCCCACCGCGGTCGAGCAGCTGCTGGGAGCCGCCGGTCCACGCCGGATGCGTCTTCGGGTCGATGTCGAGGTTGAGCGTGTCGCCCTCGCGGCCCCAGGTCGAGCGCGTCACATATTCCGTGCCGTCGGTCATGACGACCTTGATCGTGTGATAATTGGGGTGGATATCGCTTTTCATTGCGGATTTCTCGGCTGATCTTTCGCGGCAGAGCTCGGCTGCGCGGCCATGCTGAATGTCAAGGATTTTCCGGCAGCGGACGTGCCGCATTGCGGAATTGCGGGCTGATAGCGCAAAACACGGCTTACGACAAGCTTTTGGCCTGCACAGCCCGATCCGGAGAGACATGAAGCGGCCGGTCCTCCTGCGACGCCAAGACGGTGCGGAAACGGCGCCGCTCCGCGCGCTCGTGCCGCTTCTGCCCTACGTTGCGCGCCACAAGGGGCGTCTTGCGGCCGCGCTCGCGGCTTTGTCGGTCGCCTCCGCCGCGACGTTGGTCGTACCGCTCGCCGTGCGGCGGATGATTGATCATGGATTCTCGGAAAGCAGCGCCGGCGTGATCAACAGCTACTTCGCCGCGATGATCGCCATCGTGCTCGTGCTCGCCTGCGCGTCGGCGGCCCGGTACTACTGCGTGATGACGCTCGGCGACCGAATTGTCGCCGATCTGCGCTCCGACCTGTTCAAGCATTTGGCGCATCTCGACGCGTCTTTCTACGACCGCACGAAATCCGGCGAGCTCGTCTCGCGGCTGACCGCCGACACGCTGCAGATGAAATCGGCGTTCGGCTCCTCCGCGTCGGTCGCGTTGCGCAACGTCTTCATGTTTGCCGGCGCGAGCGTGATGATGGTGCTGACCAGCCCGAAGCTTTCAGCCTTCGTGCTGATCGCGATCCCGGTCATCGTCCTCCCCTTGATGGCGTCGGGACGCAGCGTGCGCAGGCGGTCACGCCGCGCGCAAGATGTGCTCGCCGAGGCAACCAGCTTCGCCGCCGAGAATCTCGGCGCGGTGCGCATCATGCAAGCCTTCACGGCCGAAATGGCGGCAAGCCGCAAATTCACTGCCGCGGCCGAAGCCGCCTACGTCGCCGCCCGCGATGCGACGAGCGCGCGTGCGATCCTGACCGGCATTGCGATTTTCCTCGCCTTCAGTTCGGTGGTGGTCGTGCTGTGGCTCGGCGCGCGCGACGTACTCGCCGGCGCGATGACGGCGGGCACGCTGTCGCAATTCGTGCTCTACGCCGTGCTTGGCGCGAGCGCGCTCGGCCAGCTCTCCGAAGTTTGGAGCGAGATTTCCGCCGCTGCCGGTTCTGCGGGACGGATATCGGAATTGCTTGAAGTGCAGCCGCGCATCACGTCGCCCGGCGTCCCGGCGCAGCTGCCGACGCCCGCTCGCGGCGAGATCGCCTTCACCCGCGTGAATTTCGCTTATCCCAGCGGCCGCGACACGCGAACACTGCACGACATCTCGTTTCATATCGCGCCGGGCGAGACGGTCGCGATCGTCGGGCCATCCGGCGCCGGCAAATCGACGATCTTTCAGCTGCTCATGCGCTTCTACGACCCGCAGAGCGGCGCGATTTTGCTCGATCGCACGGACATTCGCACGCTGCGCGTCGAAGATTTACGCCGTGAGATCGCGCTGGTGCCGCAGGACCCGGTGATCTTCGGCATCTCGGTTGCGGAAAACATCGCTTACGGGAGCGAAAATGTCTCCGAAGCAGCGATGCGTCAGGCCGCGATGCAAGGGGCGGCGGATGAATTCATCCGCGCTCTTCCCGATGGCTATGACACGCGCCTCGGCGAGCGTGGTATGACGCTGTCGGGCGGCCAACGCCAGCGTCTGGCGATTGCGCGCGCCATCGTGCGCGACGCGCCGGTGCTGCTTCTCGATGAAGCGACGTCATCGCTGGATGCCGAAAGCGAAGCGCTCGTGCAAGCAGCGCTAGAGCGGCTGATGCTCGGCCGCACGACCTTGGTGATCGCGCATCGCCTCGCAACCGTGCTCAAAGCCGACCGCATCCTGGTGATGGAGGCCGGCCGCATTGTGGAGGAAGGCACGCATGCCTCGCTCGTGGCTGCGGGTGGCCTCTATGCGCGCTTAGCGCGATTGCAGTTCGAGACGGATACTATCGCAGACGCCGCGGAGTAGCGCGCTGCCGAGCGGAACACCGCGGTGTGACGAGCGTTAGCCTCGGCCTGCTCCCTCTGCACCAGAAGAGGTTTACCATGCGCGTTGCCAAGCAGCTTGGACTTATCCTTGTCGCGCTCAGCCCGCTGACCTTCGCTCACGCTGAACAGGGAGACGCGCTTCTTCCAAGCGCATCGACACTTTTCACACCCGCATCGACGCCGAAACTTCAGAACTTCTCGCCGGTGCAGACGGCGGTCATTACCTGCACCTGGACCTGTTCAGGAATCAGAACCGAAACTCTCTGCCCGTCCGGAACGCATTGTTCGTGCACCTGCACCAGCGCCGGACCGTTTTGCGAGTGCGTCGTCCCGCCGTGAATTGGGCGCCGCGGCTACCTCGGCATCAGCACCCAATAATCGAGATCGAGGATCACGGCGGGATCGTAACCTTCGCCGCTCTTGTTGGGGAAATCGGCGCAGGGGCGGTCCTTGGTGGCGATCGTGCGGATCCGCAGCGCGCCGACATCGTTGCGGCCGGGGATGTCGGCGCGATCTAAAATCTCTGACCAGGCAAACACGGTAAGCCCGGCAAAGAGCGGCGCGACGTGGCGGCCGCCATTGATCGCCGCGACGTGAAAGGCATTGGCGAGCCCGTTGAACGACAGCGCGCGAGCAAGCGAGATCACGTGACCGCCATAGATCAGCCGGCGGCCGAAGCGTCCCTGCCCTTCCGAGAACTGGTTGAAGTGCACTTTCGCGGTGTTCTGATAAAGCCGCGTCGCGAGCTGATGCTCGGCTTCCTCGACTGTCATGCCGTCAACGTGGTCGATCCTCTCGCCGACTTCGTAATCGCCCCAGACCTGCTCCGAGCCGGCGAGCACGCGATCATACGCGCTCGCCTTGATCACCGGGCAGGCGGCGCCGATCGCATCCGCCGTGAGCGCCGAGGGCAATTGCGGCACCTTCTCTTCCGCGATCGCCGCGGCAGGATCGCGTTTGCGCACCATGACCCAGCGGACGTAATCGAGGACGGTTTCGCCGTTCTGGTTTACCCCGCGGGACCGCACATAGACGATGCCGGTCTGCTTGTTCGAGTTTTCCTTCAGCCCGATGATTTCGGATGTCGCCGACAATGTATCGCCGGGAAAGACCGGCTGCAGAAACCGGCAGTCCGCGTAGCCGAGATTGGCAATGGCGTTCAGCGAAATGTCCGGCACGGTCTTGCCAAAGACGATGTGGAAGACGAGGAGATCGTCGATCGGGCTCTTTGGATAGCCGATCGCCTGCGCGAATGCGTCGGACGATTGCACGGCGAAGCGCGAGCCGTAGAGGGCGGTGTAGAGCGCCGCGTCGGCTGATGTCACCGTGCGCGGCGTCGCGTGGCGGATCACCTGTCCGAGGCGGAAATCCTCGAAGAAATTGCCGCCGCTGGTTTTTTGTCCGCTCAATACGCGATCACCAGCGGGTACAAGTAGTAGGCAATCAGGCGCTCAAGAAAGAAAATCAGCAGAAGCAGGATCACCGGCGAAATATCGAGCCCGCCGAGATGCGGCAGGATGTTGCGGATCGGCCGCAGGATCGGCTCGGTCAGCGCGTTCAGCGTGTTCCACACCGCACGGACGAAATCGCTGCGGAAGTTCACGACGTCGAACGCGATCAGCCAGGACATGATCGCGGTGGCGATCACGACCCACGTATAAAGCTGCAAAATCAACAGAATGACGTCGAGGATCGCGCGCATGAGACCTGCTTTGCCGGGAAAGTCCGTCTCATTTAGCTAGCCTGCTGCCGCGCATCAACCCTGCGGCTCCGCTCTTGACCTGCCGCCACGCCGCGCGTATCGCCGTCGGCGGGACACCTCTCCCCAACGAGAGGCACCCATCTGAAAGGATGGACTATGACTATTACTACCAAGCTCGGCGCGCGGCCGGCGAACCCCTGCTTTTCCTCCGGCCCGTGTGCGAAACGCCCCGGCTGGACCCCGGAAATCCTCAAAGGCGCGCCGCTCGGCCGCTCGCATCGCGCCAAAGCCGGCAAGTCGAAGCTCGACGCCGCGATCGCGCTCACCCGCGAGGTTCTGCAGGTACCTGCCGATTACCGCATCGGCATCGTCCCGGCCTCCGACACCGGCGCGGTCGAGATGGCGATGTGGTCGCTCTTGGGCGCGCGTCCCGTCGACGTGCTCGCCTGGGAGTCCTTCGGCGAGGGCTGGGTCACCGACGCCGTCAAGCAGCTGAAGCTCACGGACGTGCGCGTTCTCAAAGTCGATTACGGCGATATCGTCGATCTCAAAAGCGTCGACTGCGATCACGACGTGATCTTCACCTGGAACGGCACGACCTCAGGCGTGCGCGTGCCGAACGCCGATTGGATCAAAGCCGACCGCAAGGGGCTGACGATCTGCGATGCGACGTCGGCGGCTTTCGCGCAACGTCTCGATTTCGCAAAACTCGATGTCGTGACCTTCTCCTGGCAGAAAGTGCTCGGCGGCGAAGCGGCGCACGGCATGTTGATCCTGTCGCCGCGCGCGGACGAGCGGCTCGAGACCTACACGCCGCCCTGGCCGCTCCCAAAGATCTTCCGCATGACCAAAGGCGGCAAGCTCATTGACGGCATCTTCAAAGGCGAGACGATCAACACGCCCTCGATGCTCTGCGTCGAAGATTATCTCGACGCGCTGAACTGGGCGAAATCGATCGGCGGCTTGGATGCGCTGATCGCGCGGGCCGATGCCAACACCAAGGTCATCGCTGATTGGGTCGCAAGGACACACTGGACCGGTTTCCTGGCGAAGGACCCGGCGACGCGCTCCAACACCAGCGTCTGTCTTCGCGTAGTCGACGCCGAGATCGTCGCGCTGCCGGCCGAGGCGCAGGCCGCCTTCGCCAAGTCGCTGGCGAGCCTCTTGGAGAAAGAGAAGATCGCTTACGACATCGGCGCCTATCGCGA
>JAXDNJ010000084.1:0-18823 GCA_034669505.1 Methylobacteriaceae bacterium | reverse complement strand
ACGCGGGCCGATCCCTCGGCGATAAATCTTTCTCCTCTCGGACGTATCCGGTATTAGCTCAAGTTTCCCTGAGTTATCCCGAACCGAAGGGTACGTTCCCACGTGTTACTCACCCGTCTGCCACTCCGTATTGCTACGGCGTTCGACTTGCATGTGTTAGGCCTGCCGCCAGCGTTCGTTCTGAGCCAGGATCAAACTCTCAAGTTGAAGTGAGATTTTGTCCCGACTAGTCACATAACTCTTTGACGAGTCCCAAGCACACTCGCTCGCTTAAAGCCTCACGGCTTCCGCGAACGCGGTGTGACTTGAGTAAACGTGACGAGTCAGAGTGTCTCATCGACCTCTCCCCGAGGGGAGGGGTCCGCAAGGACCTCCGCCGTCCACGTTTCTCTTTCTTCCGATTCAATTGTCAAACAGCAGCATTCAGAGCGAGGGGCTCACACCCTTCGGCGGTCGAACTGGCTGCCCCGATCTGTCGACCGGGTGGCAAGAGGCCTAAGAAGCTCAGAAAGACGACCTGCCGCAGCTGCCCGAAGCAGCCCCGCCGTCGATGGGTGTATATAGGTCCGCGCGAGCCGGACTGTCAACACGGATTTACAAAAATGTTGCGCCGCGCAGAAAGGCCGCGGAATTGCTGGGGTTCCGGCGATTCACGGCCTGTGAATGGATGCGTTTCGCAGCCTTTTACGGCGCCAAGTTCATATAGGGAGCGCGCCGCATTTGCGCCACCATCAACGGGCTTCTTCTGTGCGCGTCGTTCGGGGCCGGCGCGCGGCATGACTCGGGCGCGTCCAGCCTGACGACTCAAGCTCAGCCCGACGGAATTTCTCGTGCAGACGCAGGCTTCGGTCTTGGCATTGTCGTGGGGCCGCCATGCGCCCTCTGCCGACATTGGCACCGAACCTCCGATCGAAGCGGACGGCCGCCGCCACACGCCCGAGGACCACCGCCACATTTCGCTGCGCTGGCTCGCCGGCACTGTGCTGACAGGCTTGACTGGCGCGATGCTGATCGGCGCCGCCGTCTACTCCGCCCTCGACGGCCAATCGAATTTTGCCGAAGCACCGACCCCTGCCCTTGCCCCCCGTGCCGAGAAGACGGATGCAGCCGTCAATCCGCGCAAGGGCGACCGCCTCGTGAAGAGCGTCGACATCATCGCGGCTAAGCAAAACTTCCGCACGCCGACGATCGTCAAGAGCGGCGACAAGGAGGTGATCCGCACCCGCGCCTTCACCAAGGTGTCCACCACTCTGACCCTGAACGCCACCGGCTTCGCCGACGAAGTCCCGCCGTTCAACCCACTGAAAGTGCTGACCGGCGCTCGCAACGGCGTCGAACAGCTCCCCGAACCCGCACCTGCGCAGGACGATGCAGAGGTGTCCTTCGTCACCCGCGACCTCGCCGCCAACCAGACGCCGTTTGCCGCGGCCGCCCTGTCCCTGCCGGAGATCCAGGCGCAGGTGACGGAGCACGTGAAGAACATGCTTTCCGCCAAGCCCTCGCTGGCTCTTCCCGCGCAGCTCCTACTCATGCGTACGAGCCGCGCCGGGCTCGGGACCGGAGGCGCGCTCGCCTACGCCAACGTCGGAGAACCGCTCGCCCGCTCGCCGTTCTCGTCGATCGAGGTCCGGATGATCCCGGAAAATGTGACGCTCGTGCCGAAGGCGGAGACGCCGCAGCAGCCGACGCAGATGGAGGAGCGGCTCGTCGTCGTGCGCCATGGCGAGTCGTTCGAGGATGTGCTCGCCGCCAACAACGTGCCGCGCGACAAAATCCCGAACATCGTCGCCGCGCTGAAAGGCAAACGCACCGATCCGATGGTCAGCGAAGGTCGCCGCCTAAAGCTGCTCTATGCCGATTTCGACGGATCGGGAAAGAACATGCAGCTTGCCCGCGTCACCGTCTATGCCGACGACCGCATCGAAGCGATGGCGGCGATCAGCGATCGCGGCGACTACATGCAGGTGGCGACCGCCGCCGCGCCGCCGCGCCCGGGGGCCGCCAAGCCCGCTAACGACGACGACGACGACGAGCAAGACACGGGCGGAATGCGGCTCTATGATTCGCTCTACGAGACCGCGCTGAAACAGGAGATACCACGCCAGGTCATCGACGATCTCGTGCGCATTTTCGCCAACGACGTAGATTTTCAGCGCTCCGTTACCGCCGGCGATTCTTTCGACGCCTTCTACAGCGATCCCGAAGATAGTGACGGCAAGGAGGAATTGCTCTACGCCTCGATCACGTCGCGCAATGAGACGTTCAAGTACTACAGATTTCAAACACCTGATGATGGCTTAGTTGATTTCTACGACGAGAACGGCCGCTCCACGCGCAAATTCCTCGTACGCAAACCGATCGCGTGGGGCGAGATGCGCTCCGGCTTCGGCTATCGCCGCCATCCGATACTTGGTTACGCCAAGATGCACACCGGCGTCGATTGGGCCGCACCGATCGGCACGCCCATTTTCTCGGCGGGCAATGGCACGATCATCAAGGCACAATGGGATGCCGGCTATGGCCGGCGCGTCGAGATCCAACACGCCAACGGTTACGTGACAGCATACAACCACATGTCCGGATTCGCGCGCGGGATCAGGGAAGGGCTGCGAATCAAGCAGGGCCAGGTTCTCGGATTCCTAGGTTCCAGCGGACTTTCGACCGGGCCGCATCTCCACTACGAAGTCATGGTCAACGGCCATTTCGTCGATCCGATGCGCGTGAAGCTCGCGCGCACGCGCGAGTTCGACGGGAGGATGCTTGCCTCGTTCTCGCGCGAACGCGATCGCATCGATGGTCTGATGGCGAAGGCGCCGAATGCAACGGCAAGCTTGGCGCGGCGGCAAGCGGCGGCGAACCAATAATGCTTAAAGCCCAACCGAGCGCCTAATCTCATCCGGAGTGATGCCGCCGGCGCGCAGATCGCGCAATGTCGGCGAGCCGCGGCTCTTTGACAGTTTTTGCCCGCTCGCGTCGGCGATCAGATCGTGATGATGATAGCGCGGCGCGGGACGTCCGAGCAGCGCCTGTAAGAGCCGATGCACGCCGGTCGAGGCGAACAGGTCCTTGCCGCGCACCACATCCGTTACCCCTTGCTGTGCGTCATCGACGATAACGCTGAGATGGTAGCTGGTGGCGACATCGCGTCGGGCGAGGATGACGTCGCCCCAGGCCTGCGGCTCTGCATCCTCTTCACGAGCGGCATTGTCGGTGTCGTACTCGCACCATGTCAGTGGTCCGACAGTGCTGACGCCTTTCTGCATGTCGAGCCGCCACGCGGCGCGTTCGCCGGATGCAAAACGCGCGCTGCGTTCCGCCGCGTCAATGTGCCGGCATGTGCCGGGATAAAGCGGCGAACCATCGGGATCGCGCGGCCAATCCGGATTGCTCGCGATCGCACTAAGAATATCGCCTCGCGTACAGAAGCAGGGATAGATCAGGTCGAGATCACGCAAAGCGTCCAGCGCTCGCGCATAGTCGGCGAGATGCGCGCTCTGCCGGCGCACCGGTTCTTCCCAGTGCACGTTGATCCAGGCGAGGTCCTCGTAGATGGCGCGCTCGTATTCAGGCCGGCAGCGCGGGACGTCGATATCCTCGATACGCAGAAGCAGCCATCCGCCGCTGTCGCGCGCCATCTTTTCGTTGAGTAACGCGGAATAGGCGTGGCCGAGATGGAGGAAGCCGTTCGGCGAGGGCGCAAAGCGGAATACGCGGGACGGAGACGGTTCGGGCATCGTGATGATACTAGCAAACTCCGTCCAGGGAAGTTCACGCCAACATTTTGCGCGCGTCTTCCCAGAGCCGGTTCACCACATCTTCCGCCGGCTCGGCGCGGGCGAGAGCGGCCGACTGACCGGCCCAAGCCTGCATGCGCTGAACGTCGCCTTCTTTTGTCGCGGACTCACGCATCGCCGCCGTCAGACCGCGCTGCACGGGATAAGGCGCGGGTGCCGGCGCCTGGGACGAGAGCGCAGCGAGCGCGTAAGTCGTTGCGATGGAGCGGCCTGGCCGGCCGCTGAAGGCACGCGAGATGACCGTGTCCTCCGGTCTGGTATTCGCGAGCGCGTCGGCCCAGGCCGGCGCGGTTTTAGCTTCCGGGCAGCGCAAGAAGGCGGTGCCGACCTGCGCCGCGCTGGCTCCTAGCGCCAGAGCCGCGGCGACCCCGCGCCCGTCGCCGATGCCGCCGGCCGCGACCACAGGCACGTGCACCGCGTCGACCACCGCCGGCAGTAGCGCGAAGAGGCCGACGGCGCGGCGCTCGGCTTCAACCGGGTCAAACGCGCCGCGATGGCCGCCGGCCTCCGCTCCCTGCGCCACGATGACATCCGCCCCGGCAGCCTGCGCGGCGAGTGCTTCGGCAACCGTGCTGACCGTCGCGAACCAGACGATACCGCGCTCCTTCATGCGCGCGACGAATTCGGGCGGGTAGACGCCCATGATCGACGAGATGACCGCCGGTCCGGCGGCAAGCAGTGCCTCGCACTGCCCGGTGAAATCGGGCGGCGTCGCGTCACCCGCATTTTCCGGGACAGGCGGACCGAAGCGGCCGAGGAATTCGCGCACTTTACCTTCATGCGCCGCATCGCGCTTCGGCGGCGGATCGGGAATCCATAAATTGAGCTGCACCGCGCCGTTGGACGAGGAGCGGAACTCTTGCATCCACGCAGCAATCGCGGCCGGCGACATCAGGAGTGCGCCGGCCGACCCCATGCCGCCGGCTTTTGCGACGCCTATCGAGAGCGACGGCGGACAGGCGCCCGCCATTGGGGCAAGCAGGATCGGCACGCGCAGGCCGAAGCGTTCGCAAAACTTTTCTGCTCGCGACAGCGGTGTCATGGGTCTGTGCCTCTCTTGGATTCGTGCTTCTCAGAAAGCAGAACGCGATTGCGCGATCCGCTCAACCCGCGTCTTTTTCATACGAGCTTTGCGGCCCGAGCAGCACGCTTGCGCGCTCTCCACGCAAGCCATTTTGCTCGCGGCGCCTGCAGCGCAAGCACGCGCCGCAAACTGAGATTGTCCCTTGGAACCTTGGTGAGAAACCGTTCAGCCAGCTCATAGATGACGACGTCCGGCCGCGCTCGCTTGATATAGGCCCAATCAAAGTTGCTGGACCATATGAACTCGACCTCTCTTGCGGTTTCAGCGAGCATCCCGGTCAAAGCATCCATCCGCTGCGACGCACAGGAGTCTCCGAAGATCAGTATCTTCTTGTTTGCGGCAGATGAAGCGTCATTTCTGAACGCGACATGCGAGCCCACATGCATGACGACATCCTTTGTCGCTGTCTCCAAATAGCGGGCGATGGGATTGGCATAGATTCGGGTTGAATTCTTCGTGAAGTCGTAGAACTTGAAGACTTCGGGAACGGGCGGGTTCAGCTTCGCCCCTAAATCCATGTAGGCGCCATAGTCGAGATGATGCCGGGCAAGCAGGTCCGGCTCGGGCTCTATTCCGAGTCGTTTGCAGACGAATTTGTAGGCCAGGAAACAGCCTGCGGCGGCCCAATGTGTATCCGTCTTCAGATAGAGCTGATCCTCATCACGCGCGGTGCGTAGCGGCTCGACCAAGTCGACCCAGGCATGCGCATAAGGGGAGCGTTGAAGCATTTCGCCCAATCGCACGGCGGGCGAAAGCCGCCAATCGACCATCGGGGGATCATAGAACTTGTCATCATAGATCGTCAGCTTTTCGGGAACACTGGCGTGCACATATTGGACGCCCATTCCTGCAAGCCGGCGAGCGCGGTCCTCGACCAGTTTGGCCCATCTATGCAGTTTGGCATCGGGCAGCAGCGGCGCATCGCGGTGGTAAAGAGCACCGGCCGAATTCGAGCCGCCGATTAGGAACAGCCATCCGTCCTTACCCTCGTAGACCTCAGTATTCATCGGAGAAGCATTATCGGCGCTAGCCTGCCTGGAATGTGCGGCTCTTAAGAGTGCGGGTCGAGGCCGACCTTCTCCAGAGCCGCGCTTTGGCGTCCCGCCAGCGCTTCAATGCGGAAATCGCCGAGCGCCTCGTTGAACAGCCGATGATAATTGAGCTGCGCGTCAAGATGCAGGAAGACGCTGCCGAGACCGATCGCCGCGCGGTCCATGAAGACGAATTCGCGCGGCACTTTCACCGGCCCTTTGGCTTTCAGCGCCTGATGCACCTGGAAGGCCTCGCGCCGGCCATAGCGGCTAGGTGCTACGCCATCGGCGATCGTACGGACGCGATCTTCGAGCAGAGGACCATAGATGAAGCGCGCCCAAATGTTCAGGATATCAATCACATCTTTGCGCAGATTCTTGAAACCCCACGTCTCGTAAGCATGGACGACGCGCGCTTCATCACCCCTGCGCAAGCCCTCATAGAGATCGTAGACGCCCGCAACGAAGCTCGGGGGGAATATGCGGATGCAGCCGTAGTCGAGAAGGTTGATGCCGCCCGGCGCACCTGTTTTATCCGCGAACACCGAGTAATTGCCGAGATGCGGATCGCCATGGATCACGCCATAGGCGCTGAACGGCACCCACCACGCCTTGAACATCGCCACCGCGAGACGATCGCGCACATCCTGCGCGGCATCTTTGAAGGCGAGCAGCTTGGCACCCTCCATCCAATCCATCGTCAATAGGCGCCCGCTCGACAGTTCCGGCCAAACGCGCGGCACACGCACTTCGCCGACCTCGGCCAGCATCAGCGCGTAGAGCACGGCATGTTTAGCCTCGCGGTGATAATCCAGTTCCTCGCGCACCCGTGCGCCGATCTCTTTGGCGATCTCGCGCGTGTCGATCACCGGATTCAAGCGGCGGTGGATCGAAAAGAGGATGGAGAGCTGCGACAGGTCTGCTTCGACCGCTGACTTCATATCGGGATATTGGAGCTTGCAGGCAAGCGCCGCGCCGTCGTGCGAAGTCCCGCGGTGCACCTGGCCGAGAGAAGCGGCGGCGGCGGGCTTTAGATCGAAGCTGCCGAAGCGCAGGGCCCAGTCAGGGCCGAGCTCGGCCTGCATGCGACGCTTGATGAAGGCCGCACCCATTGGCGGCGCATGCGACTGCAGCTTGCCGAGTTCGTCGGCATATTCCGGCGGCAATAGATCGGGGATCGTCGCCATCAATTGCGCGACCTTCATTAACGGCCCTTTAAGGCCGCCGAGCGCTTGCGCCAGCGCCGCCGCATTAGTGCTGCGCTGGCCGCTGCCGACGAGGCGCTGGCCGGCCATGCGGGCGGCAACGCCGCCGACATTGGCGCCGACACGCGCATAGCGCGCCGCGCGCGCGGAGAATCGGTTGGCTTCGCTGTCCGTCATGCCCTGGAAGATAGGGTCGGCCGCGGCGAGTGCGACCCCGCCGCGGCGACAAGCTCGGGGCAAGACGCCGAGCGGATCGGTTCTTCTTCAACTATTCTTGGCCGCAATTCGGCCCTGGGGACGCCCTCTCCAGAGGGCGCGGGACACGCCCGACCAGTTTTTCGCGGGAAAAATGCCCGCTGCTGGCCGCTTTACCTGTGCAAGACTGTATTTCCCGCGCGCCTAGACAGTGCCCAGCGGAACAACAGGAGGTTAGGCTCGTTGTCCGCCGTGGGCGCATCTCCTCACGCGCCGGGCCGAATGGGAGACGACTAATGGCAGCCAAGAGTACAGCGAAATCCGGATCAAAAGCAGCAAGCAAGAAAAGCGCATCAAAGGGCAGCGCCGCCAAAAGCAGCGCGTCGAAGGGCACTACCGCAAAGAGCAGCACGAAGTCGGCTCCCAAGAAATCCGCAGGGCGCAGCGCCGCGGCGAAGAGCAATTCCGGGCTCATGAAGCCGCTTCAGCCGTCGAAAGAACTGGCGCAGGTTGTCGGCGACAAGCCGTTGCCCCGCACCGAGGCGGTCAGCAAAATCTGGATCCACATCAAGAAGAACAACCTGCAGAACCCGCAGAACAGGCGCGAAATTCTGGCCGACGACAAGCTCGAGCCGGTCTTCGGCAAGAAGAAAGTGACAATGTTCGAGATGAACAAGCTGCTCGCCGGTCACCTCAAGTAACCCGCCGGAACCAGTGGCGGTAACGGCTCGTTGCTGGGGAGCCGTGCCGCCCGCGGCAGCACAGAACCGGCGGCGAGCGCCAGGGAGAAGAGAATGCGTTTCGCCTTCGGAGTGATTGTCGGCGTGCTCATCACGGTCGGCGCCGTCTATCTGCGCGATGCAGCCCTGCCGAGCGGCGCAGACGCGCGTCCTATGGTCAATTGGGACGTTGTCGATCGTAGCGTTCACGACCTCAGCGAAACGGTGCGCGAGCAATGGGCGCGTTTGACCGGCGGCATCAAACGAGCCGAGAAGAATATTTGAGCGCTCGCTTTCCGCGCGAGCAGCCTTCAGGACTCAGGCCGCGGGCCCGAAAAGCGGCACGTCGCGACGCTTGAAGAGCCCCACAAGCAAACATCCCGCGCCGATCCCGCCGAGATGCGCCCACCATCCAATGTCGCTGGCCTCGCTAAGGAAAGCTGAGGCCAGTTGCAGGAAAATCCAGATGCCGACGAACCAGGATGCCGGGATGCGCAACGGCAGCCAGGGAACGAATACGAAGCCCCAGATGCGGGCTTTCGGATAAAGCAGGAGATACGCGGCGGCGACGCCGGAGATCGCACCCGACGCGCCGATCAGCGGTGACTGGCTCGTCGGTACCATCGCCGCAAATGCGAGTGCGGCGATGACGCCGCAAGCGATGTAGAAGACGACATACCGCGCCGAGCCCATCGCGTCTTCCACATTATCGCCGAACACCCACAGGAAAAGCATGTTGCCGAGGATGTGTCCGATATTGGCATGAACGAACATCCCGGTGAGCAGGGTGACGGGTGTCGGCACGATCGCCAGATCCGGCGACAGGACGGCGCTTCCAAACAGAACCGCGGGAATGACGCCGAGCGCCGTCTCAAGCCGACCGGTATGATCTTCGGTTCCAGTCTGCAGCGACAGAAAGCCAATTACATTGAGCGCGATGATCGACCAATTGCCGAGCGGATAGCGCAGGTAGCGGAGCGGGACGCCATCGTAGAGCGGCACGAACATGTGGGAAATCCAGAGGCTCGGCTGGCAGGCGGCGCGCGTTCAGGATGCTGACCGGCATCCTGGCTTGGCACCCGCACTGACGAAATCAGTCGGTCAGTACGATTCTTGGATCGTTGCAGAGATCCGCCGTGGATTCGTCGGTCGCGTCCTCGAACTCCCACTTAACGTCGTATTCGCAACCCTTGGCACCCTTTAGCGCAAGGCGGGCGCTCTTGCCGCCCGCGACCTCTTTCGCGAGCTTGCCGACGACCTTTCCCTGCCCCCCGGTCAAGGAAATCTGCAGGCTCTTCAGGGTGACCGCCCGCTTATTCTCCACTTGGATGACGGTGGGCACTTTTTTCGCGGAGGTCTTTTTCGCTTTCGCCGCGATTTTAGCCTTCGTCGGCGCCGCGGCGGGAGCTGGTGTCGCGGCCGGTGCGGCCGCCGGAGGTGAGGCTGTAGCCGGCGCGGTCGCCGCGGCTTGGGCAATCTGGAAGGCGGGAGCCGCCAATACGGGAAGTGAACCAAGCCCTATGACAAGGCCAACGCATACGCCGAACGATTTCATCGCGGTGTGCCCCAAAGATGATCTCTAGCCTATACTTACCGGCAAAAGGCGCAAGTCTGGTCACATTGAGTACGGGCGGCAGCGATTCCTGGTTCGTCTCACTTCAGTCTTAGAGGCAGTCCCGCCGCGATAAAGTCGACGCGGTCGGCCCGCGCGGCGATGCTCTGGTTTGCGATTCCGGCAGTATCGCGGAACCGGCGGGCGAGCGCATTCTCCGGCACAATGCCGAGCCCCACTTCGTTCGAGACGACGATGGTTGAAGCCTGGCGGGCTGCGAGCGCATCGACGAGAGTCGCGACCTCCGCCTCAAGATCGCCGTCTGCGAGCAGGCGGTTGCTGAGCCACAGCGTCAAGCAATCGATGAGCAGCGGCTGCTGGACAGGTGCGTTTCGCACCGCCTCGACAAGCGCATGCGACGCCTCGATCGTCGCCCAGCGTTCATCGCGCCAAGCCTGATGCTGCGCGATGCGCTCGCGCATTTCGTCGTCGAGCGCTTGCGCCGTGGCGATATAAGTCCAGGGCGGCGGGAATTCGGCAATCAGTCGCTCGGCATGCCGGCTTTTGCCGGACCGCGCGCCGCCGAGGACAAGGATCAGCGGCGCCATCGCACCTTAATCCGCGAAGACGACAGTCTTGGCGCCATTGAGGATGACGCGGTCGTCGAGATGATAGCGCACCGCGCGCGCCAACACGCGGCGCTCGATGTCGCGGCCTTTGCGCACGAGATCTTCGGGTGAATCAGCGTGAGTGATGCGCTCGACGTCCTGCTCGATGATCGGACCTTCGTCGAGTGCAGCCGTCACATAATGCGCCGTCGCGCCGATGAGCTTCACGCCGCGCTCATGCGCCTGGTGATAGGGCTTGGCGCCTCTAAAACCCGGCAGGAACGAATGATGGATGTTGATGCAGCGGCTGGCGAGCTCCGCCGTCATTTCCTCCGAAAGGATCTGCATGTAGCGCGCCAGCACGACGAGCTCGGTATCCGTCGCGCGGATGAGCTGCAGGATTCTTTCCTCCTGCTCGCGTTTGGCTTCTTTCGTGGTCGGCAGATAATGGAACGGAATGCCCTGCAGATCGACATGCGCGTAAAGATCCAGCGGATGATTGGCGATGACGCCAGTGATCTCCATCGGCAGCTCGCCGATGCGGCGGCGATAAAGCAGATCGACTAGGCAATGATCGAAGCGCGAGACGAGGATCATCACGCGGCGCTTCTGTTGACGCGAGCGGATCGACCAGCTCATACCGAATTTTTGCGCGACCTCAACGAATTCGTTAGGCAAATTTCCAGGACGCGCACCCTCGACGGCGTTGAAGACAACGCGCATGAAGAAGCTGCCGCCACTCGTGTCGTCAAATTGGCGAGATTCCAAGATGTTGTAGCCGTGCCGGAACAGAAAGTCCGACACACCGGCAACGATGCCGGGCCGATTGCGGCAGGAAAGCTTCATCGCATAGGCGTTATCCATCGCTCGTGCGTGCCAAAGCCGCGGTGCAGCGTCAAGGCGCGGCGACGCCGCGCAAGACTGCAGGTTTTGCCTGTGTCTCGGCCAGCAAGCCGCCCTCTCGATCGAAAATCGCGATATCGAGGAGAATGTCGTCGCGCTGCAGCACGTTGGCAGCGGTGTTCCATGCCGCGTCCGCGACATGCGCGGAAAGCTCGAGACCCGCAGCGCGCGTTCGCTCCAGCACTTCCAGCGCTGTATTCGCGCCGGCAACGGACTCGACCATCGCATCGTCTCCACCAGCGGCCGCAACGAAACACGCGAGCCGCGCGCGGTCGACCTCGCCGCGTTTCGAATGCAGATCGAGGAGACCTTGGGCCAGCTTTGTCATCTTGGCGAACCCGCCGGCGATCGTCACGCGCCGCACGGGGTGGCTGCGCACATATTTCAGCATTCCGCCGACGAAATCGCCCATATCGATCAGCGCGACCTCTGACAGATCGTGCAGCTCGCGCACCGCCGCTTCGGAGGTGGCGCCGGTCGCGCCGGCGATGTGGTCGAGACCCTCGGCACGTGCGACGTCGATGCCGCGATGGATCGTCGCGATCCAGGCGGCGCAGGAGAACGGCACGACGATGCCGGTCGTGCCGAGGATCGACAGGCCGCCGACGATGCCGAGCCGCCCGTTGAGCGTGCGCTTCGCAAGCTCTTCGCCGCCGGGAATGGCGATTTCGATCTCGCAGTCTGCACGCACCGCAAGCAAAGCGGCCGCCTCTTCGAGTGCCTGCCGCATCATCGCGCGCGGAACGGGGTTTATCGCCGGTTCGCCCGGCTGGATCGGTAGGCCGGCGCGAGTTACCGTTCCCACACCCTCGCCCGCTTTGAACGAGACGCCGCAGCCGGCAGGCGAACGCCGCACGGTCGCGATGACCAGCGCGCCATGCGTCACATCGGGATCGTCGCCTGCGTCCTTGACCACACCCGCCCGCGCGAAATCCTCGCCGCGCTCCTGCAGCGCCAGTGCAAACGCCGGCCGCGCGCCACGCGGGAGCGTGACAACCACCGGATCCGGAAAATGCCCGGTGACCACAGCCTCGAACGCGGCGCGCACGGCGGCCGTCGCGCAGGTCCCCGTCGTCCAGCCGCGCCGCAGATGCGGTCCGCTCGCTTCGTTCATGAGCTGGAGATTAGCCGTGGCGGCGACACAAATCAGCTTCCGATCAGACTGCGCGTGCCGTCGACGATCAGCTTCAGCCCGATCAGGAACGTGAAGACGTAGATGATCCGATAAAAAAGCCGGCCGGAGACCCGGCGCACCAGCCAAATGCCGGCCAAGGTCGCGGCGATCGCCAGCGGAAACAGCGTCGCGGAGATGCTGAAATTGTGCAGCGATACCTGCCCGATCGCGAAGAATGCGCCGACCTTCAGCCAGTTGATGGCGGCGAAGACCATCGTCATCGTACCGGCGTAGAGCTGCGGCGAGAGCCGCTGCGGCAGGACATACACCTGGAACGGCGGTCCGCCGGCATTGGCGATGAAGCTCGTGAACCCGGAACACGCCCCCCAGAAGAGGCCGGCCGGAATCGAGCCCGGACGCGGTTTTTGGCGCGTACCGGCCGGCCGCACCCAAGTGTAGAGCACGAACCCCGAGGCGATCAGGCCGACGCCGAGCACGACCGTCGCGTCCGTCACGTACGCGGCGGTGACGGCCGCAAGGACGATCCCCAGGATTCCGCCGGGAATCATGATCGCGACGATGCGCCGGTCGAACGAGCGCCGGTAGGCCCAGACGCTGACGATGTCCTGCACGATCAGGATCGGCAGCATGATCGCCGCGGCGCGGATCGGCGAGGTGACGAGCGCGAGCAGCGGGATCGACAGCAGACTGAGGCCGGAGAACCCGCCCTTGGAGAGGCCGACGAGAATCACAGCCGGGATCGCGGCGAGATAGAATTGCCAGGTCATCGTGTGTGAGGCTGGGTAGCGGCGGGCGGAGCCGGCGTCCACCTCACGTCTTTGCCCCGCGCGCCCGCTGACGTATCAGTGCGCCAGGGAGGAGACGTGGATGGCAAGCAGGTATCCGGCGGTCTACGCGGCCTGGCAGCGTGACCCGCAGGCTTTTTGGGCCGAGGCGGCAACTGAGATCGACTGGATCGAGAAGCCGAAGACGATCTTCGACCCCAGGGCCGGCGTCTACGGCCGCTGGTTTCCCGATGCGGTGTGCAATACCTGCTGGAATGCCATCGATCGCCACGTGCAAGATGGCCGCGCGGCGCAGCCGGCGCTGATCTACGACAGTCCGATGGCGGGTGCGAAACGCGTCTACACTTACGCCGAATTGCTGGAAGATGTGCGCACGCTAGCCGGCGTCTTGGAAGAATTCGGCGTTACTAAAGGCGATCGCGTGGTCATTTACATGCCCATGGTGCCGGAGGCGCTGTTCGCGATGCTCGCCTGCGCGCGCATCGGCGCGATTCATTCCGTTGTGTTCGGCGGTTTCGCCGCCAAGGAACTCGCTACGCGTTTGAATGATGCGAAGCCGAAGCTCGTTCTCGGCGCATCGTGCGGTCTGGAGCCGGGACGCACCGTTGCCTACAAGCCGCTGCTCGATCAGGCGATCGAACTTGCGCAGGCAAAACCCAATGCTGTGATGATCCTGCAGCGGCCACAGCTGGAAGCGAAGCTCGTCGATGGCCGCGACCACGATTGGGCCGAGCGCGTCGAGGCTGCGCGCCGGAACGGGCGCGCCGCCGACTGCGTGCCGCTTCTCGCAACCGATCCGCTTTACATCCTCTACACCTCAGGCACGACCGGCATTCCTAAAGGCGTCGTGCGCGACAATGGCGGCCACATGGTCGCGCTCAAATGGTCGATGTGGAATCTCTACGGCATCAAACCCGGCGAAGTTTACTGGTCGGGCTCCGACATCGGCTGGGTGGTCGGCCATTCCTATGTCGTCTACGCGCCGCTTCTGCACGGCGCGACGTCGATCATGTATGAAGGCAAGCCCGTCGGTACGCCCGATGCGGGCGCTTACTGGCGCGTCATCTCCGAATACAAATGCGTCGCGCTGTTCACCGCGCCGACCGCATTCCGCGCGATCAAGAAAGAGGATCCGAACGCCGAGCACGTGAAGCGCTACGATCTCTCGCATATGCGTACGCTGTTCCTCGCGGGCGAGCGCGCCGATCCCGATACGGTGAAATGGGCGCAGACGGTGTTGCAGAAGCCCGTCGTCGATCATTGGTGGCAGACGGAGACGGCGTGGTGCATCGTCGGCAATCCGGTTGGTTTAGGCATGATGCCCGTGAAGATCGGTTCGCCGAGCGTGCCGATGCCGGGCTACGCGATCGAGGTGCTCGACGAGGCCTGCAAACCGGTGCCGCGCGGCGAAATGGGTTCGATCGTCATCGAGCTGCCGCTGCCGCCCGGCTGCCTGCCGACGCTGTGGCACCAGGACGAGCGCATGCGCGAGAGTTATCTCGCCGAGTTCCCCGGCTTTTATAAAACCGCGGATGCTGGCTATGTTAATGAAGAGGGCTACGTCTACATCATGGGCCGCACCGACGACATCATCAATGTCGCGGGACATCGTCTGTCGACCGGCGGAATGGAGGAGGTGCTCGCCTCCCATCCCGATGTCGCGGAATGCGCTGTCATCGGCGTCAAGGATGAACTCAAGGGGGAAGTACCCTGCGGGTTCATCGTGCTCAAAGCGGGCGTCAACCGCCCACCGAGGGAGATCGAGACGGAGGTCGTGTCGCTGGTGCGCGAAAAGATCGGGCCCGTCGCCGCTTTCAAGCGCGCGATCGCGATCGAGCGGCTGCCAAAAACGCGCTCAGGCAAGATCTTACGCGCGACGATGAAGAAGATTGCCGACCGGGATCAATGGAATATGCCGGCGACGATCGATGACCCCACGATTCTGGATGAGATTGCGGATGCGCTGAAGCGGAAGGTGGGGTGATTCCACCGCTTGTCGTTACGAGGAGCGCTACTCCCCGATCGGCAGGAAGACGATGCGCCGCGGCGCGATGTCGAGCTTGCGCGCGATCTCCTGGTGCAACTCGGCGAGTGGCGTGTTGGAGCGCGGAGCTATTTCCGGCAGGCCATTGTCGAACTGCTCGAACCAGGTGAGGTTCACGCCTTCCGCATCGCGTGACAACGTCCCGACCGCATGATCGTTGACGACGATCATCCAGCGCTCGGTCCACTCGGTCGCAAAGAGGCGGCGGAAGGCGCCGCGCAGTTTGCCTGCGGACATAGCGAGCACGCCGTTCGCATCGGCCGCGAAGTTCGCGGCATTCGCAATGAATGTCATATGCCTCCTCCGTCGATTCCGGTCTCGTGCGGCGCGCCGGGTACGTTGCGCCGCGATACGCGCAGCCAGGGGCGCGGTCCGGGCGCGGCTTCTTCGTCTTCGCGTGCCGCCGGCTGATAGTGATTGTGCACGAGCCTGATCTTGCCATCCCGTAGCGCTGCGATCGTGCCTTCATGCGTCACGTCGAAGGCATCAAATCCGACACGATGCAGAAACATGATCTGGTCGCGCAGCACGTCGCCGCTGGCGCGCAACTCGCCGGTATATTTGTAGCGTTCGCGTAATAGACGCGCCGTCGAATAGGAGCGGCCGTCGGTGTATTTCGGGATGTCGAGCACAATCAGCCCGAAGCGCTCGAGGTCTTCTTCGAGGCCATTAAGGGTTTCACCGGAGCGCAGGATGAGACCGAGCGGCGCATTGCGGGCAGTAAGTGCTTCTCGCTCCGCAACAAATCGAGCCTTAGAAATAACAGCGCTAGCCGCTGGCATTGGAGCATCGTCCGCGACGATCGCCCATTCATCCTCAATGAAGCCATGCCCTTTGAAGATGGCCATATCAGCGCGCCCTATGCCGCATGCGCATACAACGCTTCCTGGAACGGCGCCTCGCCGACGCGGCGATAGGCCGCCAAAAAATCCTCGTGTGGTGACTCACGCAACTTCAGGTATGTGTCGACGATCGTCTCGACGGCATCAACGACCCCTTCCGACGAAAAGCCCTTGCCGACGATCTCGCCGATCGAGCAGGTCTCGTCGCCCGAACCGCCGAGCGTGATCTGATAGAATTCTTCGCCTTTCCGATCGACACCCAAAATGCCGATATGACCGACATGATGATGGCCGCAGGCATTGATGCAGCCGGAAATCTTTATTTTTAAATCGCCGATGTCGGTCTGGCGTGCCGGATCGGCGAAGCGCTCGGACAGGCGCTGCGCGATTGGAATCGAGCGCGCGTTGGCAAGCGAGCAATAGTCGAGGCCGGGGCAGGCGATGATGTCGGTGACGAGGCCGTAGTTGGCGGTCGCGAGATCCGCCGCATGCAGCCGGGCATAGACCGCAGGCAGATCTTCGAGCTTCACGTGCGGCAGCACCAGGTTTTGCTCGTGGCTGACGCGTACTTCGTCGAACGAGTACTGCTCGATAATATCGGCAATGGCTTCCATCTGCGCGGAGGTCATGTCGCCGGGGATGCCGCCGATCGGCTTCAGGGACACCGTGACGATCGCATAGCCCGGCATTTTGTGCGGGTGGACGTTGCGCTCCACGAAGCTTGTAAACGCTGCATCGGTCCGCCGCGCGCGATCGAAAGCCGGCGCGCCGTTGAAGCGCGTGTCAAACGGAGGCGGCGCGAAATAGCGCTCGATTCGTTCCACCGCGTCGCGCGGCAGGACGAGATTGCTTTTGTCGATGGCGGCAAACTCGCGCTCGATCGCGGCCTTGATCTCCTCCTCGCCCATCTCGTGCACGAGGATTTTGATGCGCGCCTTGAACTTGTTGTCGCGCCGGCCCTGCTGATTGTAGATGCGCAGGATTGCTTCGACGTAGGCGATGAGATCGGCTTCCGGCAGGAAATCGCGCACCTTTTTGGCGATCATGGGCGTGCGGCCCTGGCCGCCACCGACCCAGACCGCAAAGCCGAGTTCGCCCGCATCATTGCGCTTCACTTCAAGCCCGATGTCGTGCACCTGAATCGCGGCGCGATCCTTCGGCGCGCCGATCAAGGCGAGCTTGAACTTGCGCGGCAAGAGCGAGAACTCCGGATGGAGCGAGGACCATTGCCGCAGGATTTCCGCGTAAGACCGCGGGTCGATAATTTCGTCGGCACTCGCCCCGGCGAAATGATCGGCCGAGATGTTGCGGATGCAATTGCCCGAGGTCTGGATGCAATGCATCTCGACCTCAGCAAGCTCTGAGAGAATTTTCGGCACCTCTTCGAGTTTGATCCAGTTGAACTGCAGGTTCTGCCGCGTAGTGAAGTGGCCGTAATCGCGGTCATAAGTGCGTGCGATATGCGCAAGCTTTCGCATCTGCCGCGACGATAGGGTCCCGTAGGGCACGGCAATGCGCAGCATGTAGGCGTGCAGCTGCAGGTACACGCCATTCATTAGCCGCAGCGGCTTGAACTGATCTTCGGTCAGTTCGCCCGAGAGGCGCCGCGCAACCTGATCGCTAAATTCCGCGACACGTTCGCGGACGAGGTCATGGTCGAATTCGTCGTAGCGGTACATGTTGGGTTCGAACCTCAGAGCCCCGGTTGTGAGGTCGGCAGATCGATTGTCGGGCCGGTCGCGCGGATGATTTCGCGCAACGCGGCCGGCCGCACGAAGGCGCCGTCGCGAATGATCGGGATGAGCGCGAGGTCGGCGACGCGCACAGCGAGATCGGCTTCGGCGCGCTGCTGCAAGTCCGCCGCGGCGTCCTTTCCCTCGGCGATTTCGGCGCGAGCGATATCACGCAGCCAAGCGCCGTCCGCACTGCGATAGACGACGGCTCCCGTACGCAGATCGTTGGCAGTCGCGACCAGCGGCAGATCGGAATTTTTGGATTTGGCACTCATGCCGAACGGCTTCGAAAGCGAGGGACGACAGCTTGATAAGGCGACTTCTCCTGCTCTTTCAACGGGTGCAAACCAGAAAGGTGAGGCTTACTCCCTCAAGGGCAGACGGCAGAAGATTCTCTCTCGTATTCCTGTTCGGCGCAGTGACTTTCTCCCACGCGGTTCAGACCTTCTCCGCCTGGAATCGAACCGCGAGGCGAAGGTCCCTGACGAACTCCTGGTAGGCCTCGTGCCGCTCGTCGTCGCCCTGCAGGCGCAAGAGATAGGACGGATGCACGGTGACAAGCCCGTGCCGGCCGCCCGGCAGATCGAAGACGCGGCCGCGCTGCTTCATCACCGGCGGCGCCGAGCGGCCGAGCATCGCCTGCGCCGCGCTGGCCCCAAGCATGACGACGATCTTCGGCTTAACGAGCGAAAGCTCGCCTTCAAGCCACGGCGCGCAGGCACGGATTTCGCCGACATTCGGTTTCTTGTGTAGCCGGCGCTTGCCGCGCGGCTCGAATTTGAAATGCTTCACCGCGTTGGTGACATAAGCGCGGCTACGATCGAGCCCCGCATCAGCAAGGGCGCGATCGAGAAGTTTTCCCGCCGGTCCGACAAAGGGACGGCCCGCCAAATCTTCCTGATCGCCGGGCTGCTCACCGACGAGTAGGACCGGCGCCTTGCGCGGACCCTCGCCGAACACGGTCTGCGTCGCTGGCGCCCACAGCGGGCAGGCGCGGCATTCGAGCGCCTCGTGCTTCAGCTGCATGAGGTCGTCCGCGGCTTCGGCGCGCTGTTCCGCGGCGGCTGGATTGGGATGTTTGGCGCCGCGGCGGACGGCCGGCTTTGTCGGGGCCCTGGCGATCATCTCCTGCGTCCGCTCCTCCGCGCCGGCGAGAAGCGGCGCAATCAGCTGCGCCTCGGGCAGGTTGTGCC
>JAXDNJ010000083.1:0-56395 GCA_034669505.1 Methylobacteriaceae bacterium | reverse complement strand
TCGGCAACACGGTCTGGCGCGTCAGCGCGGCTCCCGCTACCTCGGCCGCCGCGACGCCTTCTCGATAGCTCCGCTGCTCGATAGCTCCGCTGCTCATCAGTCGCGCCTCGAGTGCTCCGTGGCTTGGGTGCGTAGCCCACACGCGCGAGATGCCGAAGTGACCTGGTCGACTGCCGGCCGCGTTGCCAGCCTCCGCCCTTTCCTATAGTCCCGGCCCACATTTTTATGTGGACTCCAAGGACATGCTGCAGGGCCTGCGCGCCGCCTCTCAGAACTGGATCGGCCGGACGGTCATGGCGATCGTCATGGGCTTTATCGTCGTGAGTTTTGCGATCTGGGGCATCGGCGACATTTTCCGCGGCTTCGGGTCGGGCAAGCTCGGGCAGGTCGGCTCCGTTGACATTTCCACCCAGGATTATCGCACCGCTTATCAGAACGAGCTGCAGCGGCTGCAGCGCCAAGCCCGCCGCGCCATCACCAACGATGAAGCGCGCGCGGCCGGGCTTGACCGCGAGGTGCTGAGCCGCCTCGTCGCGCAGGCCGCGCTCGATCAGAAGGCCCGCCAGCTCGGCCTTGCCATGGCGGAAGAGGACGTCGCCAAGACGATTCTGAACGATCCCTCCTTCAAGGGGCCGAACGGGCAGTTCGACCGCAACCGCTTCGCCAATGCGCTGCGAGATTTCGGCTATTCGGAGCGAACCTTCGCCAATGAGCGCCGGCAAGATTACCTGCGGCAGGAAATCCTGCAGGCCGTTGCCGGGAATATCGTCGTACCGCAAGCGATGCTTGAAGCGATCAACCGCTATCGCAACGAGACGCGCAGCGTCGATTACGTCGTGCTGCCGCCGAGCGCCGCCGGGGAGATCGCGACCCCGACCGAGGACGTGCTGCAGAAATATTTCGATGAACGCAAACAGAGCTTTCGCGCTCCCGAATATCGCCGGCTCGTGACTCTCACGGTGACACCTGCGACGGCGGTGAACCCGGAGAGCATCTCGGACGCCGATGCGCAGAAGCTTTATGACGAGGCGAAAGAGGCGCGCTTCTCGACGCCGGAGCGGCGCGCCATCCAGCAGATCACCTTCCCCGATGAAGCCGCCGCCGCTGAGGCGAACGCCAAGATCAAAGCCGGCGGCAGCTTCGATTCAATTGCCGCCGATCGCAAGCTCAGCGAGAAGGACATCGATCTCGGGCTCTTGCAGAAGAGCGATATCGCCGATCAGGCGCTCGCTTCCGCGGCCTTCGCCCTGCCCGAAGGCGCGGTGAGCGAGCCGGTGAAGACCGCCTTCGGCGTCGCGCTGTTGCGCGTCACTAAGATCGAGCCGGGAAGCGCGAAACCGTTCGCCGAGGTGACCGCCGATCTGAAGCGCGAAATCGCGGCGCAGCGCGCCAAAAGCCAAGTGCAAAAACTGCATGATTCGATCGAGGATCAGCGCAGCGCCGGCAAATCGCTCGCCGACGCGGCAAAGGCCGTTGGCCTGGAAGTGCGCGCGATCGATGCAATTGAATCCACCGGACGCGGCAAGGACGGCCAGCCAGTCGAGGGGCTCGTCGCCGGGCCCGATCTCCTGAAGGCGGCGTTCGCCTCCGATATCGGCGTCGACAACGACACGGTAAACACGCCGGACGGCGGTTACATCTGGTACGAGGTAGCGGGTATCGATCCCGCGCACGACCGTAAGCTCGAGGAAGTGAGGCTGGAAGTCGAGGCCGCGTGGCGCAATGACGAGACGCAGCGCATCCTCTCGCAAAGGGCCACCGACATGGTCAAGACGCTGCAAAGTGGTGGCGATTTCGCTGCGCTCGCCAGCGGCGCCTCGCTGCAAGTGCAGCATTCCAACGAAGTAAAGCGCTCTGGCGCCCAAGGCTTCACGCCCGGCGCGATCGTGCAGGTTTTCAACGTGCCGAGCGGCGGCGCCGGACAAGCTGCAGCCGACGGCGGCGGCCGCATGGTTTTCCACGTGCTCGACAGCGTCGTTCAGCCCTTCGATCCGGACAAACCGGATTCAAAGCAGATAGCCGAGCAGCTGAAGAGCGGCCTCACCGAAGATCTGGTCTCGGAATATGTGCGGCGCCTGCAGAATGATTATGGCGTCTCGGTCAATCCCGCCGCGCTGCAGGCGGCAACCGGCGGCGGTGATCAAGGCTACTAAAGATGTTCGAGCCGCCGTTCGATATGTTTGCCGCGGCTTACGCGCGCGGTGAACCGACCCTCGTCGCGACGCGTCTCATCGCCGATCTCGAGACACCGGTCTCGGCGTTCCTGAAACTCTCCGCCGGGCGAGAGGGCAATTGCTTTTTGCTGGAGTCCGTCGAAGGCGGCACGACGCGCGGCCGCTATTCGATGATCGGGCTCGACCCCGACATCATCTGGCGCGCCAACGAGGGCCGCGCCGAGATCAACCGGCGTGCGCTCACCGATCGCGAGGCATTCGAGCCATGCTTGGAGAAGCCGCTCGAGTCCTTGCGCGGGCTCGTGCGCGAATCGGCGATCGCGCAGGATGCGGGCCTACCGCCGATGGCCGCCGGCGTGTTCGGCTATCTCGGTTACGACATGGTGCGCGAGATGGAGCGGCTCCCGCCCGCGAAAGCCGATCCGATCGGCCTCCCCGACGCGATCATGCTCCGCCCGACGATCATGGCGGTGTTCGATTCCGTGAAGGACGAACTGTGGATCGTCACGCCGGTGCGGCCGCGAACCGGCGCGAGCGCGCGCGCAGCTTACGATGCCGCGATCGAGCGGCTCGAAAATATCGTGCAGATACTGGAAGGGCCGCTGGCGCATCCCGGCACCGCCGACCCGATGCTGCTCGCCGAAACGCCGGTCTCGAATACGCCGGAGCCGCATTTCCTCGCGATGGTCGAGCGCGCCAAGGAATATATCCGCGCCGGCGATATCTTTCAGGTCGTGCTGTCGCAGCGCTTCACCTCGGCATTCGCGCTGCCCGCTTTCGCACTTTATCGCGCGTTGCGCCGCGTTAATCCCGCGCCGTTCTTATGTCATCTCGATTTCGGCACGTTCCAGATCGTCTGTTCAAGTCCCGAGATTCTCGTGCGCGTGCGCGACGGCAAGGTTACCATTCGCCCGATTGCCGGCACGCGCTGGCGCGGTACGACGCCGGCGGAGGATGAGCGGCTTGCCGCCGACCTTCTCGCGGACGAAAAGGAATGCGCGGAACATCTGATGCTGCTCGATCTCGGCCGAAACGATGTCGGCCGTGTTGTCGAGATCGGCACAGTTGATGTAACCGAGCAATTCGCGATCGAGCGCTACAGCCACGTGATGCACATCGTGTCCAACGTCGAAGGCAAGCTCGATCCGCGATTCGATGTCATCGATGCGCTTGCAGCCGGTTTTCCCGCGGGCACGGTTTCCGGCGCACCGAAAGTGCGCGCGATGGAAATCATCGACGAGCTCGAAATCGACAAGCGTGGCCCCTACGGCGGCTGCATCGGCTATTTCGGCGCATCAGGCGAGATGGACACCTGCATCGTGCTGCGCACGTCCCTCGTCAAGGACGGCAAGATGCATGTGCAGGCCGGCGCCGGCATCGTCTACGATTCCGATCCGGCTTACGAGCACCGCGAATGCGTGAACAAAGCGAAGGCTTTGTTCCGCGCCGCGGAAGAGGCCGTGCGCTTTGCAACGAGTGCAAAGCGCGGGCAGTAGCTTAAAGCTTCTGGATCCGCGCTGCTTCGAACATCGCAATCGGGCTCGCCTCCGCTGCCAGCGCACGGGCCGATTTCACGAAGCCGCGCGACTCGGGTACGGCAAAATGCGCGAGCAGCGCCTCCCGGCTCTTCCATTCCTCGACGAAGACGAGGCGCAGTGGGTTCTCGCAATCAACATGCACCGCGTGCGACAGGCAGCCCGGCTCCTTTCGCGAGCGGCGGACGTGTTCGAGCGCCTCCGCGCGCAATTGGTCAAAGCTATCCTGACGCGCGACGAGACTACCTGTTACGATCAGCATGGAATTGGCTCCCTGATAATAATTGCAAGGAGAATATCATGAGACTGATCGCGCAAATCCTCGTCGCGCTGGTTGCGCTCGCGCATCTCTGGTTTCTCGCCCTCGAAATGTTTTTGTGGACCAAGCCGCTCGGCCTCCGCACCTTTAGACAAACCTTGGAAAAGGCGCAGGATTCAGCTGTCCTTGCCGCCAATCAGGGCCTCTACAACGGATTTTTGGCGGCGGGCCTGATCTTCGGGCTGCTTTATCCCGAGCCGCGCGCCGGAATGCATATCCAGATCTTCTTTCTGATCTGCGTCATCGCTGCGGGCGCCTATGGCGGCTATTCCGTCAGCCCGAAAATCCTGGCTGTGCAGGCCGCTCCGGCGCTACTAGCGCTGATCCTGCTCTGGTTGTCCTAATCCTCGAGACCGGAATCGCGTTCAGGGTCTTCTGCCGCACCCTCTTCCTGCGGCTCGCCCAGATCGAGCTCCTCGGCATCGCTTTCGAGCGGGTCCTCGTCCTCACCCAATTCCAATGCATCGCTCGGTTGCGGCACGCCAAAACCTTGCGGCAAGCGTCCGTCGAAGAGCCCCGCCCCTTTCAGCTCCTCCAGCCCGGGCAGATCGCTGATCTGCTCCAATCCGAAATGCAGCAGAAACTGCTCGGTCGTCCCGTACGTGATCGGGCGCCCCGGCGCGCGGCGGCGGCCGCGTAGACGCACCCAGCCGGTCTCGAGCAGCACGTCGAGCGTGCCTTTGGAGATCGCGACGCCGCGGATATCCTCGATCTCCGCGCGCGTCACCGGCTGGTGGTAGGCGATGATCGCCAGTGTCTCCAAAGCGGCTCGCGACAACTTCTTTTCGTCGGAGCGTTCGCGCGACAGAATCCAGCCGAGGTCGGCGGCGGTGCGGAAGAGCCATTTGCGCCCGACCCGCACGAGATTGATGCCGCGGTTGGCGTAGTCTTCGCGCAGCCGCGTCATCACCACGCCGATATCAGTGCCCTCCGCAAGACGGCGGGCGATCTCGCCCTCGTCAGTCGGTTCGGTCGCGGCAAAGAGCAGCGCTTCCGCTATGCGAGCGGCCTCGCGCAGCTTTGCCTCGGCTTCGGCACGCGCCGCATCGTCGCGCTCTTCCTCGAAGCTGAACATGCGGATGACGTCTGCCACCAAGCGCTCCTAAACCACAGTCAGTGCAGGGCGCTCGGCCTGGCGCCGCTTACGTACCCAGAGCGGCGCGAACGGCCGCTCCTGGCGCAGGTCGAGTTCACCCTCGCGCACCATTTCGAGCGAGGCCGAAAAGGTGGAGGCCCGCACGGTCCGCGCCATTTCGGGGTTGACGCAGTACTCGAAGAGAAAATCGTCGAGCACGGTCCAATCCAGGGCGCCGCCGACGATCCGCTGTAACGCCTCGCGCGCCTCGCCGAGGGACCAGACGACCCGCTGGCGAACGGTCACATGCGAGAGAACGCGCTTCTGGCGCTGGCTCGCATAGGCAGAGAGGAGGTCGTAAAGGCTCACCTGCCATTGCGTCGAGGCGATCGTCTCGATGCCCTCCGGCTGGCCGCGGGCGAACATATCGCGCCCAAGCCGTGGCCGGTTGACGAGCTTCCCTGCTGCGGCGCGGATCGCTTCAAGCCGGCGCAGGCGTAGCGCCAGCGCGTTGGCAAGGTCGGCTGCGTCCGCCTCTTCGCCCTTCGGCGGCTCGGGGAGCAGCAGCCTCGATTTGAGGTAAGCGAGCCAAGCCGCCATGACGAGATAGTCGGCTGCCAGCTCCAGCCTGACACGACGGACGGCCTCGATGAATTCGAGATATTGCTCGGCGAGCGCCAGCACCGAGATACGGTGCAGATCGACCTTCTGACGCCGTGCCAGTTCGAGCAACAGATCGAGCGGGCCCTCGAAGCCGTCGAGGTCGACGAGGAAGGCGGGCTCACCCTCAGCACGCTCGATGCTTTCGCCCTCGAAGGGTAGTTCTTCGGCCATCGGCTCCGCCCGAATCACTCACGCCATTGTGAGCCCAGCTTCGGAGCGGCGGAAAGTGGTCTTTTCAGCCCGCCATCGCAAGGGCGGAGTTGAGGTGCGCGCGCGCTTCCACAGGATCGAAATCCACCGGCGGGCGTAGCCGCGTGAGGGCCGCTTCGGCGCGCTCTAAGGCGCGGCCGGCGAGTGGAGGAGCGGTGGATGCGACCGTCTCCATTTCCTCGGGGTTGCCATTGCAATGGAGCACGACGTCGATGCCGGCTTTGAGCGCGGCCTCGGCGCGTTCGGCAAGCGTACCCGAGAGCGCCTGCATCGAGAGATCGTCGCTCAGAAGCAGGCCGTCGAAGCCGATCCTTTTGCGGATGATCTCGCCGATGATCTTCGGCGAGATCGTCGCCGGCCGGTCCGGGTCGAGCATGGGATAGACGACATGGGCGCTCATGCCGATCGGCAGATCGGAATTTGCAATGAAGGGGGCGAAGTCGGAAGCCTCCAGTTCGGACAGGGGCGCGTCGACGACCGGCAGTTCGAGATGGCTGTCGGCTAGAGCCCGCCCATGCCCGGGCAAGTGCTTCATGACGGGCAGAACGCCTGCCGCAAGCATGCCGTCTGCGGCCGCGCGGCCAAGACGGGCGACGGTGGCAGGATCGCTGCCGTAAGCGCGATTGCCGATGACCTTGTGGCTGCTGGAGTAGGTGACATCGAGGACCGGCAGGCAATCGACATTGATGCCGACGTCGAGGAGGTCCTTGGCCATCAGCCGGGCAGTAAGGCCGACGAGCTTCGCCGCGGCTTCCACGTCGGGCGTTGTTTCGAGGAAGCTTGCCGCGGCGGGGTAGACGGGCCAGTGCGGCGGCCCGAGACGCTGGACACGCCCGCCCTCCTGGTCGACGAAGACGGGCGCGTCGTTTCGGCCCACGGCTTGGCGAAACGAGGCCGTGAGTTCGCGCAGCTGCGCGGGATTTTCGACGTTGCGCTTGAAGAGGATCAGCCCCCAGGGCTGCGCCTCCCGAAGGAAGCGCGTTTCCCAGGGCGTAAGGCTCAGCCCCGCGCATCCGCAAACGAAGGCCGAGACCGGCATCTCACCATCCCTTGTGGATCGGTTCTTTCGTGGCTTAGTTCTTGGCGACGAAGCAGGCGCCGCCCTTCGCCTTCACCTTTTCGCAAAGAGAGACGGCCTCGTCACGCGACAGGCTGCTCACCCGGACACGGTAGATCGACTTGTCGCCGACTTCGGCCTTGACCACGGCGGGACGACGTCCCCCGAGCGAGTCGGCGAACTTTGCCCCGAGACGGCTCGAGGCGCTACGCGCCTCCTGCTCGCTCGCCGGCGCAGCAAGCTGCACGGCGAAACCGCCGCCGGTTGAGGCTGTCGCGACGGGCGTGGCATCGGAGGCGTTGTCCTCGGCAGACGCGACCTTCGCCGGCTTCGGCTTCGGCGCGGCGGTCGCCACCTTGGGTTTGCCGGGAAGCGGACTTGTCGCCTGGGACTGATCGCCGGCGACCGGAGCCGCGGCTTCAACCTTTGGGGTCGCTGCCGCAACGCGTGCGGTTGATTTAGGCGTGGCGCTCTTCGGCATGGCGCTATCGGCGCCCGAGGCGGTTGGCAGAGCACGCCCGGCCGCCATGGCTCCAATCGGATCGTTCGCAGGAGCCGGCGAAGCATCGGCAACAATCAGCGAACCATCGGGACGGACGGAGACCGTCTTCACGCGCTTTGGTTCCGGGAAGCCGGTGTTGGTAGTCGAAGCAGTGCCAGCAGGCGGCGGCGGCACCGGCACGGCGGCGGCGCCCTGCGCGCCCGCGGTCGAGACGCTACCGTCTTTCGCGCCGCCGAGCGTGATCACGCGCATCTGCTTGACCTGCTGGTCGAGGTCGACCGGCTGTTCCTCGCGGCTCACGACTTTGGTAACCTGCGCCCCAGCGGAGCGATCGAGGATCGAGGCGCTCTGGTTCGGCACATCGACGCCGCCGGGATTCTGCGGCTGGACCTTTACCGGACCGGTGGGCGCCTTGACCATCGCCAGTTCCTGCGAACCTGGGGTCTTGGCTCGCATGGCAAAGCTCGCGCCGATCCCGACGAGGCCGGCGCAGACGATAGCCCCCATCGCATAGAGCGGACGGCGGGAGCGCCGGGTGATGGATTGCGGCTCGGCGTAGGCAGCTTCCTGCTCGGCCCACGCGGCCTGATCCGTATATTCGGTTTCAGTCGCTGCGGGCTCGGCGGCGACCGGTGGGGCATGGCTGGGGATCACATCGGGAGGCAGGTCGGCGTGTCCGCTATCGAGCGAGCCGCGCAGATCGGCGAAAAAGGCGTGCTCGCGCCCAAGGACCGACGTGGGAGGAGCGGTACGGCGGTCAGGCGCCTGGCGAGGCGTGGCAAAAAGCTCACGAAAAGGGTCGTCGCCGGCCTGGCCCTTGCCATCGACCAGACGCGCAAGCTCGGCCAGCGGGTCCTCGTAGGTCGCCGCGGGCGCGGGGGCGCGCAGCCGCCGCTCGAATTCAGTGACATCGATTTCAGAGCGAAGCTTGTTTGCAGACTCACCCATATTCCACCTCGCGAGGCGACGCAGCACCACGGACTTGCTTGTTCTCTGCCATCAGATCGTCAGCGCATTTCATCCGGGGCATTCACACCAAGAACATTCAGGCCCGACGCCAGAACCGAAGTTAACGAGCAAACCAAGGCCAGTCTGGCGTTCGACAAATCTCTCTCTTTCTCATTAACAAAGCGTAATTGTGGCTGATCTTTGCCTCGATTCCAGTGCGAATGGAACAAAGCCGCGAGGTCGTGCAGGTAAAACGCGACCCGATGCGGCTCATGGGCGAATGCCGCGGCTTCGATCACGCGCGGATACTGCGCCACCAGCTTGATGAGCGCAATTTCGCCATCATCGCTGAGCCGCGCAAGCTCTGCGCGGGCAAGCGCGGCGGGTGACAAATCCATGTCCGGAAAAGCCGCCTGGGCTTGACGGAAGACGGACTTGGTCCGGGCGTGCGCATACTGGACATAAAAGACCGGATTATCCTTCGACTGCTCGATCACTTTGACGAGATCGAATTCGAGCGGCGCGTCGTTTTTGCGAAACAGCATCATGAAGCGCACGGCATCGACGCCAACTTCGTCGACGACCTCGCGAAGCGTGACAAAATCGCCGGAACGTTTCGACATTTTCACCGGCTCGCCGGCGCGCATCAGCTGCACGAGCTGACATAGCTTGACGTCGAGTTCGGCCTTGCCTTGCGATAGCGCTTTGACCGCGGACCGCATGCGCTTGACATAGCCGCCGTGATCGGCGCCCCAGACGTCGATCAGATTTAGAAAGCCGCGGTCGATCTTGGATTTGTGGTAGGCGATATCGGACGCGAAGTAAGTATAGCTGCCGTCCGATTTCTTGAGCGGCCGGTCGACGTCGTCGCCGAACTCCGTCGAGCGGAACAAAGTCTGCTCGCGATCCTCCCAATCCTCCGACGGCGCGCCTTTTGGCGGCGGCAGGCGGCCTTCATAGACCAAGCCGCGGCTGCGCAAGTCGTCGATCGCTGCGGCGACGAGATCACCGTCGGGCCCACGCGTCAGCGAACGTTCCGAAAAGAATACGTCGTGCCTGATCTTGAGCGCGGCGAGATCGTCGCGAATCATGTGCATCATTGCGTCGATCGCGGCGGCGCGCACGGGTTCGAGCCATTCCTCTTCCCGGTTGTCGAAAAGATCGCGGCCGAACTTTTTAGCCAGTGTGGCGCCGACGGATTTAAGATAATCGCCGGGATAAAGTCCCTGCGGGATTTCGCCGAGCTCTTCGCCGAGCGCTTCGCGATAGCGCAGATGAGCGGAGCGGGCGAGGACATCGACCTGCGCGCCCGCATCGTTGATGTAGTATTCGCGCGCGACGTCGTGTCCCGCGAAAGCGAGCAGATTGGCAAGCGCGTCACCGAATACCGCGCCGCGGCCGTGACCGACATGCATCGGGCCGGTCGGATTGGCGGAGACGTATTCGACGTTGACTTTCTCTGCCGTGCGCCCTGCCCGATCGGCAGGTGCCCGGCCGAAATC
Source organism: Methylobacteriaceae bacterium (assembly GCA_034669505.1). GTDB lineage: Bacteria > Pseudomonadota > Alphaproteobacteria > Rhizobiales > Beijerinckiaceae > JAFASC01. The sequence continues at coordinate 46,410 of JAXDNJ010000083.1, read as the reverse complement.
GGTGCCGAGCGCCAAAACCTCACGTAGAACACGGATGAAAACATCCGGCTTCAGGCGAATGTTGAGAAAGCCCGGCCCAGCGACTTCCGCTGTATCGACGTCCGGGTCTTCAGCGACAAGCCCGGCGACTTCCGACGCAAGCTGACGCGGATTGGCGAAATGCGCCTTGCTTTCCTTGCCCAGCACCATCGCGACATTGGAGGCAAGATCGCCGTGGCTTGCATCGCGCGGCGGCTCGACGACAAACCGCGTTTTGTCGATGCCGTCCGGCAATCGCCCCGAGGCGGCGATCGCATCGACTTGCCGGCCGATACGCTCGTGAAATTCGGCGAAAATGTCCATGGGGCCGCGCTAGCCCAGATCGACAGGATCGTCAAAAAAACGGCGGTAGAGCATCACGGCGTAACGGTCCGTCATCCCGGCGATGTAGTCGGCAACGATGCGCGCGCGTTTCGTCTCATCCGCAATCGCGGCGGCGCGGGCGGCCCAATCCGCCGGCATGAATTGTGGCTGGGCGAGGAGCTTGGCGAACAATCGGCTCACGACGCGCGTTGCTTCATCGCGCGCCGGCATAACCTGCGGCGCACGATACATGTGGGCGAAGAGGAAGCTTTTCACCTCGTGCACCGCCTCCTGCATCGGCTCCGAAAAGGCCACGACCGGATGCGCCCCACCGCGGATCGCCTCGATGTTCGCTGGAGCAAGCTTTTCGATTCGGCGCGCCGATTCGGCGATCGCGTCCTCGACGAAGCGCGTGATGACGCGCCGCACGAGCTCGTGAGTCCTGCGGCTTTCCTGAAGCCCCGGATGCGCGGCCTGCACTTCCGCCAGGACCTCGCCAAGGAATGGTATCGACCTCGCCTGGTCGAGGGAGAACAGGCCGGCGCGCAGCCCATCGTCAAGATCGTGCCCGTTATAGGCGATGTCGTCGGCAAGCGCCGCCGCCTGTGCCTCGGCGCTCGGGAATCGATCGAGATCGAGTGGCCAAAGCGCGTCGAACTCGGCAATGGGGGCGGGAACCACCGCCTTCGCGCGTCCGAAGCGCAGCGGTCCATTGTGCTTCACGAGGCCTTCAAGCATGTCCCAGGTCAGGTTCAGCCCATCGAAGGCGGCGTAACGCCGCTCAAGGCTGGTCGCGATGCGCAGCGCCTGAGCGTTGTGATCGAAGCCGCCATAGGGCGACATGGCGCTCGCGAGAGCGTCCTCGCCGGTATGGCCGAAGGGCGGGTGGCCGAGATCGTGGGCGAGCGCCAGCGCTTCGGCGAGATCATCGTCGAGGCCCAGCGCGCGCGCGAGAGCCCGCGAAATCTGCGCCACTTCAATCGTGTGAGTGAGTCGCGTGCGGTAGGCGTCGCCCTCGACCAGAACGAAAACCTGGGTCTTGTTGGCAAGCCGCCGGAACGCCGTCGAATGCAGGATGCGGTCGCGGTCGCGCTGAAAGTCGGTGCGGGTTGTCGACGGCACCTCGGCAAAAAGCCGACCACGGCCCGCCTTAGGGTCGGCCGCATAGGGCGCGCGTCTATATGTAGGACCGGGAGGGAGCACTGGACTCTCTTCGGCATTGAAAGCCGAGGATTGCCGGCATATCTTTGTCGCACCTTGAAAATCAAGCGCCTGTGCCTCCCGTGAGCGCCGGCTGAGGCCTCGATGAGCGAAACCGCCACCACCTCCCCTGTCGACGTGACCGAGCGCGCCGCGCGCCGCGTCGCGGCGATTCTCGCCAAGGAGGCACCGGGCTCGGCGCTGCGCGTCGCGGTCAATGGCGGCGGCTGCTCCGGCTTTCAATACGCCTTCGATGTGACGCAGGAGCGCGAGCCGGAAGACCTGGTGATCGAAAAGGAGGGCGCTATCGTGCTCGTCGATTCGGTGTCGCTGGATTTCCTGCGCGGCACGCGGATCGATTTCGTCGAGGACCTGATCGGCCAATCCTTCAAGATCGACAATCCGAATGTGCAGGCATCCTGCGGCTGCGGCGCGAGCTTTACAGTCTGATCAGCCCCCTCATGCCCGGCCGCAAATGGACGAAGGCCGGCGGCGCGCGTTAAAGGGGCTGAATGGACGCGCTTTTCATCGGCCATTCCTATATCGATGTGACCCTGCAGACCGGCGCCATGCCGCGCGGCGACGAGAAGGCCGTGGCGGAGGATTACGCCGTCTCGTTCGGCGGCAATGCCGTGACCGCCGCCTTTGCCTGCGCCAAGCTCGGTCACCGGCCGGACCTCCTCACCACCGTTGCCGACGACTGGCTCGGCCGCATGTTCATCGAAATGGCGGCGCGCTACCGCGTCGCCCTGCATACGCGGGAAGTGCGGCGCTCGTCGCTCTCCTTCATCCTGCCGAGTGAGGGCAAGCGCGCCATCCTGCGCGCCCGCGACGAAGTCTTCTTGAGCGACTTCCCACGGCTCGATTTGAAGGGCTGCCGCGTCCTCCATCTCGACGGCCATCAGGCCGACGCGGCGCTCTACTATGCGAAGGAATGCCGCGCGCGCGGCATCCTGACGTCGCTCGATGGCGGCGGGGTGCGCACCAACACTGGGGAATTGCTCGAATATATCGATGTCGCGATTGTCGCCGAGCGTCTTTGCGAGCAGATGGAATTGTCGCCGACGCAGATGCTCGACTTTCTGAAGTCGAGAGGCTGCCGCATCGGCGGCATCACCGAGGGTGAGCGCGGCCTTCTCTGGTATGACGAGAGTGGCAACGTCTCGCGTCTGCCGGCTCTGCCGGTACCGCGCGAGGCGGTCGTCGACACATCCGGCGCTGGCGACGTCTTCCATGGCGCGTATGTTGCTTCGTACCTTGATCATCCCGAGGCGCCATGGCGCGAGCATTTCGAATTGGCGCGCGCTGCCTCGGCGTTCAAGATTCAGCATCTCGGCAACGAAAAAGGGCTGCCGACCCGCGCCGATATCACAAAACTGCAGAATGCGCTCGCAATCGAAGCCTGAGGCGGAAGAACAAACATGCACGTGATCCGATCTTTTGTTTTGCTCGCGGCCGCCATGCTTGTCGCGCCACTTGCGCCGGCCGTGGCGCAGACACCCAGCGCCGCGCTCGACAACGTCACAATCGATGCCGGGCCTGTTTTCTATCGCATCAAGCGGATCGAGCTTTTCGGCAGCACGCTGTCGGCAGCGAACCTGCGGCAGCTCTTCGATGCGAATGATCCAAAGCCCCTGCCCGACCGAATGCGCGCACTCAATGCGGAGCGCATCGTTGTGCCGGAGGTTGTCGCGGAAATGAAGGCGGGTCCACCTGGTCAGACGGTCACGTATCGCAATTTCGTTCTGACAGGCGTCAAGGACGGACGCGTGACCGACGCTGCAGCCCAGAGCGTCTCAATGGCATTGACCGACGAAAACGGAGGCAAACTTTCCGGCGATTTCGGCGCGCTCGCGACGCATAATATCGACCTCGTCCTTGCCGCCCGCATCGCCGCGTCGAGCCGCAGCAATAATGATGAGCCGAAGGGACTGCTTTATGAAAGCTTCTCGATCGACGGGGGTGGCTTCGTCGCGCCGAAGGAAAACTTTGAGATCACGGTCGGACGCATCTCCGGATCGAACATCAAAGCACGCCCATTCTCCACGCCTTTAAGCGCACTGCCGCAACAGAATGGCGCGCCGCAGGATCTGACATCCGAGCAGAAGCGCGTGATGGCGGGCCTCGGAGCGGATGCCCTCGACAGTTTCGACGTTGGCGCGTTTGAACTGCGCGACATCGCATTCAAGGGGTTGTCCGATGCGAAGCCATTCAACGGGCGTTTGGATCGCGTGACGCTCGCCGGCATCGGCGACGCCAAGATCGAAGAATTTTCATTCGCCGGGTTTTCGACGAACACGGCAGAGGGCGTTCGCGTCAGCCTCGGCAATGTCGCCTTGCGCGGCTTCGATATGGGTGCGACGCGCTCGCGGCTGCGCGCGGCTGCGGCCGAGAACGGCCAGCCGCTCGACAATGCAAGGCCGCGCGAGCTCATGCCGAACCTGCGCGAATTCAGCCTCTCCGACTTCGAATATCGCGGCGCCGGTTCAGGCGGTGCGGTCGTCGCCGGCGCCGGGCGTGGTGGCACCAGCGTGCGCATCGGCAAGATCGAAATGCATGGGAGCGAAATTTACGAGGGAATACCGACGGCGCTGACCGCCAGCATGGACAGCTTGTCCTTTGACGTATCGGCGACGTCGTCCGATGACACGTTGCGGACGATCGCCGGTCTCGGTTATTCCCGCGTCGATATCGGATCGCGCACGGATGTCGCGTGGAGACAATCCGCGCAGGAATTGGCAGTGAACGAAATCTCGGTTTCCGCAAACGGAATGGGCGCCCTGAAAATCAAGGGCTTGCTCACGAATGTCACAAAAGACCTGTTCGCGCCGGAGCCCGCCGTCGCGCAGGCGGCCGCGCTCTCCGCCTTGGTCAAGAATGTCGATGTGACGCTCACCGACCAGGGCCTGCTCAATCGGATGATCGCCAACGAGGCGAAGCGTTCCAGCCGCACGCCCGATGCCGTACGCAGCGAATGGGTGACCGCCGCCGGCATCGGAATTCCGGCGGCGCTCGGCGACGCCCCGGCGGGCCGCACGCTCGGGGCGGCGGTGTCGAAGTTCATCGCCAGCCCGAAGGTGCTGCACGTTACCGCCACGTCGCCAAACGGAATCGGGGCGGCGGAACTCATGTTGTTTTCGCAGGATCCGGCGGCATTTCTGAAGCGGATGGACGTGCAGGCAAGCGCGGATTAGGTCGCCTTCTCCGGCAGGTTCAGCCTGATATGCAGCTCGCGCAGCTGCTTCGGGCTGACGGGCGAAGGCGCGCCCATCAGCAAATCCTCGGCGCGCTGATTCATCGGGAAGAGCACGACCTCGCGTAAGTTTTCCTCACCCGCGAGCAGCATGACGATGCGGTCGATGCCGGGCGCGATGCCACCATGCGGCGGCGCGCCGTATTGGAAGGCGCGATACATGCCACCGAAGCGCTCGAGCAGCACACTCTCGTCATAGCCGGCAATCTCGAACGCCTTCTTCATGATGTCGGGGCGATGATTGCGGATCGCGCCCGAAGACAATTCGACGCCGTTACAGACGATGTCGTATTGGAAGGCAAGGATGTCGAGCGGGTCCTTGGTTTCCAGCGCCTCAAGCCCCCCCTGCGGCATCGAAAATGGATTGTGCGAGAAGTCGATCTTCTTCTCCTCGTCATTCCATTCGTACATCGGGAAATCGACGATCCAGCAGAACTCGAAGACCCCCGGCTTGGAGAAACCGAGCTCCGCCCCGATGCGCGTTCGTGCGGCCCCGGCGAGTTTCGCCGCCTTTAATTCCTGATCGCAGGCGAAGAATACCGCGTCGCCGGCCTTGAGGCCGGTCTTGATGGCGATCTCGATGAGCACTTCGCGCGGGATGAATTTGGCGATCGGCCCCCGCCCCGCGAGGCGGCGCAGCTGCGCGAGCACCTGCCCCGTCCCGTCGGCGTCTTCGCTCATCGCCAGCATGCGGCCGGAAATTTCTACCCACGCCTCGTGCGCGAGCTCCTCGCCCTCTTCAAGCACGATGTAACCTAAGCCCGGCGCGCCTTCGCCCCGTGCCCAGTCGTTCAGCTTGTCGAAGAACGAGCGCGTCTGTGCCGCCGCCCCCGGCGCGGGAATGGCGCGCACGACACCGCCAGTCTTGATGACATTCTTGAACGCGTTGAACGTCACATCCTCGCGCGCAAATTCCGCCGTCACGTCGGCAATGACCAATGGATTGCGTAAGTCCGGCTTGTCGGTGCCGTATTTCAGCATCGCCTCGCGATACGGGATCATTGGGAAGCCTGGCGTCACAAGCTTGCCGCCGCCGAATTCCTCGAAGACGCCGCGCAGCACCGGCTCGACGGCGTTGAACACGTCCTCCTGCGTGACGAAGCTCATCTCGACGTCGAGCTGGTAGAATTCGCCGGGCGAGCGGTCGGCGCGTGCGTCCTCGTCCCGGAAACACGGCGCGATCTGGAAATAGCGGTCGAAGCCCGCGACCATGATCAGCTGCTTGAATTGCTGCGGCGCCTGCGGCAGCGCGTAGAATTTGCCGGGATGAATGCGCGACGGCACGAGATAGTCGCGCGCCCCTTCCGGGCTCGACGCCGTGAGGATCGGCGTCTGGAATTCGAAGAAGCCCTTGTCCCGCATGCGCCGGCGGATGCTTTCGATCACTCGGCCGCGCAGCATGATATTGGCGTGGAGCTTCTCGCGCCGCAGATCGAGGAAGCGGTATTTGAGCCGAGTCTCCTCCGGGTACTGCTGGTCGATCGCAACCGGCAGCGGCAGTTCGGCCGCCGGCCCGAGCACCTCGATCTCGGTCACGTAGATCTCGATCTGCCCGGTCGGCATCTCGGCGTTCTCAGTGCCGGGCGGACGTTTGCGGACTTGCCCGTCCACCCGCACCACCCATTCCGAGCGCAGCATCTCGGCGGTGGCGAAAGCCGGCGAATCCGGGTCGGCCACGCATTGGGTGAGCCCATAATGGTCGCGCAAGTCGATGAACAGCACGCCGCCATGGTCGCGGATGCGATGGCACCAGCCGGAGAGGCGCACGGCCTCGCCGACTTCCGCCTCGCGCAATTCTCCACAGGTGTGCGTGCGATAGCGGTGCATATTCCTCTCGGTTTGGAAGCGCGAGCGGGCCGTCCGGCCTCGAAGCGCGCGGGACAACGGCATGCGAGGGGAGGCGTGTCAAGGCAGCGCTAGCCCGGCCATGGGCTTTCGATTATGGGAGCGTCCATGAGCCTCATCACCTCGACGGACGAACTTGCCTCCGTCTGCCGGCGCCTTGCGGCCCATCCATTCGTCACGGTGGACACCGAGTTCCTGCGTGAGACCACCTTCTGGCCGAAGGTCTGCGTCATCCAGCTCGCCTCGGATGACGAGGCGGTCGCCGTGGATGCGCTAGCCGAGGGCCTCGATCTCACTCCTTTCTTCGATCTCATGGCGGATCCCGCCGTCACCAAGGTGTTCCACGCCGCGCGGCAGGATATCGAGATCATCTGGCATCTCGCCGAGCTGATCCCGGCGCCGCTCTTCGACACGCAGGTCGCCGCGATGGTCTGCGGCTTCGGCGATCAGGTCTCCTACAGCGAGCTCGTCCAGTCGGTCTGCAAGGTGACGCTCGACAAGTCCTCGCGCTTCACCGATTGGGCTCGACGCCCCCTCTCCGACGCGCAGATTGTTTATGCCATCGCCGACGTCACGTATCTGCGCGACATCTACCGCTATTTGCACGCCCGCTTGGAGCGCTCCGGCCGGCTGCACTGGCTCGCCGACGAGATGTCGACGCTGACCTCGCCCGCGACATACGAGCAGCATCCGGAAAATGCCTGGGAACGCCTCAAGCACCGCGCCCGCAAGCCGCGCGATCTTGCGGCCCTCATGGAACTCGCCGCCTGGCGCGAGCACGAGGCGCAGAGCCGCGACGTGCCGCGCTCGCGCGTCATCAAGGACGACGCGCTGATCGACATTGCGCTGGCGGCGCCGCGCGATGCCGAGGCGCTCGGTAGCTTGCGGTCCTTCCCGCGTGGGATGGAGCGTTCGCGCGCCGGCGTCGAGATCCTCGCCGCGATCGAGCGCGGCCTCGCACGCGATCCCAAAAGCCTGCCGCGGCAGACGCGCGAGCAGCGTGGTGGCGGTGGTGGTGCGACGGTCGAACTGCTGAAGGTGCTGCTGCGTCAGGTCGCCGAGCGCCACGGCGTCGCGGCGAAGATGATTGCCACGGTCGAGGATCTCGAAGCGATTGCGGTCGATGACAAAGCCGACGTCGCCGCGCTCACCGGCTGGCGGCGCGAGCTTTTCGGCCAGAAGGCGCTTGAATTAAAGCGCGGGCGCCTCGCCCTAACCGTGGAGAACGGCAAGGTGGCGACGCTCGAATGGCGTGAAGCGGCGGGTGACGTGCTGAGCCAGGAAATCGCCTAAACCACGTCGGTGCGGATCGCCCCGTCGCGCCCGATCAACCGCGCCAGCCGCTGGACGCGGTTCTGCAGCCGCTCGCTCGCAAGGTCGGCGATATCTGGCGGCAGCGTCAGATTGATCACGCCCCGCGCGCACAGCATCGGGGTTCGCGGCAGCACGCCCGGCATCCCCGCCGAAATGATATAGGCGACGCGCATCGCGGCGCCGAGAATGCGCGCGCGATCCAACAGGCGCGAGGAGACCAGCGTGCGCAGCTCCGGCGCGAGCGACTCCTCCGGCCCCTCGTAGCGAAAGGCAATGACCAGCGCGATGAACGCACGCCCCGGATGGTCGATGCCGACGATCGACGCGTTGGCGATCATGTTGAGCGACTGCTCGCCGCGATAATTGGGATGACCGCGCCAGCCTATATCAGCCAAGAGGCACGCCGCATGGCGCAACCGCAATTCTTCCGGCGTCTCCTCATTGAGGCCGGTCGAGCGCATGAACGCATCGATCCACGCAAACAGCTCTTCGCCGTGCTGAGGCGCGCGTGAGCGCAGCAGGTTGAAGTCTCGTGCCGCACTTATCAACGCATCCTCGCGGCGCGTCGCTTTATCGAGCCGCTCATAGAGCAGCCCCTCGCGGACACCGGCGACGGAGATGACGATCTCTTTCGGCTTTGTGCGGCGGATGATTTCCTCGAGCACGACCGCCCCGTAAGCGAGCAGCGGCCGGCGGGCCGCCGACACCGAGGCGATCGAGACCAGCGCGTCCGAATCGACGCGCTCGATCAGGCCCAGAAAGTCGACGGCGTCGCGGACGGGGATCGTGTAATTGTGCATGATGTTCAGCGGATAATTGCGCTGGCGCATATGGAGACGCGCCAAGGCGCGCCAAGTGCCGCCCACGGCATAGAAGGTGCGGCCTGACAGACTCTTCAGCGCTTTCGTGTCGCCGATCGACTCGCGCACGATTTTCGCTGCCTGCCGCGGCGAGCGGTTTGATGCATCCATAAGCGCCAGCCCGCCCAACGGAAGCGAAGCACCCTTGCCAATGCGCGAGCGCTTCACTTTGATGAGTTCAAGCGAACCGCCGCCGAGATCGCCGACAACGCCATCGGGCTTGTAAATCGCCGACAAAACACCGAGCGCGGAGAGCTCCGCTTCGCGGCGGCCGGATAGAAGCTCGATCTTGGTGCCGATCGCTTCTCCCGCGGCAGCAAGAAATTCAGCGCCGTTCTTGGCGTCGCGCGCCGCGGCGGTCGCAACGACGTGAACGTCGGCAAGCTGCATGATGTCGCCGAGAATGCGGAAGCGGCGGAGCGCTTTCAGCGCACGTTCGACCCCCTCCTCCGGCAGTTTCCCCGTGGTGACGAGCCCGCGGCCGAGCCCGCAGAAGACTTTTTCGTTGAAGACCGGCGTCGGCGCGCGCGTGAGACCCTCATAAGCGACCAAGCGAACCGAGTTCGAGCCGATATCGATGATGCCGAGCGGGCGCTTTGTGGGCGCGGGTTCCGCCGCGGTCGCAGCAGCGGGCAGCGGCCCCGCCTCTTCCTCCGCAGGGAATAATCTTGCGATGACGTTTCGCACGTTGTGGCCTCTTATGCGCTCGCTTTATTCCCGGCTTCGGCCCGTTTGAACAAAACCTTGGGGCCCGATTCCTTGAGGCTCTTGCCGCGCCCGGAGAGGCTCGGATTCGTCATAAAATATCTGTGCGCGTTGAATGGCTCGCTGCCTTTCGGCGGCTCGATGCGCAGGCTCGATCCGTCGGCAAGCAGACGATAGCTCTGCTCGTTGTCGATCAGGTTTGCGACCATGATCTGCTCGAGCACCTGCTGATGGCAGGTCGGATTGAGGATCGGCACCAGCGTCTCGACGCGGCGATCGAGATTGCGTGGCATGAGATCGGCGGAAGAGATGTAGACATGCGCCTTCGCGTGCGGCAGGCCGTGGCCGCCGCCAAAAGCATAGACGCGGGCATGTTCCAGGAAGCGCCCAATGATCGATTTGACGCGGATGTTTTCGGATAGTCCCGGTACGCCGGGGCGCAGGCAGCAGATGCCGCGCACGATGATCTCGATGCTCACGCCGGCGCCGCTCGCTGCGTATAGCGCATCGATGATTTCGGGATCGACGAGTGCGTTGCATTTCAGCCAGATCGCCGCCGGTTTTTTCGCTTTGGCGAGCTCTATTTCCTGCTCGATATGCGCGAGCAATTTCTTCTTGAGCGAGATTGGCGAGACCGCCATCCGCTCGAGTCCGCCCGGCTCGGCATAACCGGTGATGTAATTGAAGACGCGCGACACATCGCGCCCGATCACCGGGTCGGCGGTGAAGAATGAGATGTCGGTATAGATGCGCGCCGTCACCGGATGATAATTGCCGGTACCGAGATGGCAGTAGGTGACGAGCGATGAACCTTCCCGACGCACGACCAGCGACAGCTTTCCGTGCGTCTTCAGCTCGATGAAGCCGAACACGACCTGCGCGCCGGCCCGCTCCAAATCTCGCGCCCAGCGGATATTTGCTTCTTCGTCGAAACGCGCCTTTAGCTCGACCAGTGCGGTGACCGACTTGCCCGCCTCCGCGGCTTCGACAAGCGCGCGCACGATGGGACTATCGGATGATGTTCGGTAGAGCGTCTGCTTGATCGCGAGCACGTTCGGATCGCGCGCCGCTTGTGAGAGAAATTGCACGACGACATCGAAGGATTCATAGGGGTGATGGACGACGAGGTCCTTCTGCTTGATCGCGACAAAACAATCGCCGCCATTGTCGCGCACGCGCTCGGGAAAGCGCGGGTTGAACGTCTTGAACTTCAGGTCCGGCCGCTCCAGCGCGACGAGTTCGGACAAGTCTTTCAGCGCCAGCATGCCGTCGATGAGGAAGGTGTCTTCGGCCTCGACATCGGATTCTTCAGCAACGAAGGCGCGTAAATCCTCCGGCATGTGGGAATCGACTTCGAGGCGGATCACCGATCCTCGGCGCCGGCGCTTCAACGCCGTTTCGAACAGCCGCACCAGATCTTCCGCCTCTTCCTCGACTTCAAGATCGCTGTCGCGGATGACGCGGAAGAGGCCCTGCCCGCGCACCAGATAGCCGGGGAAGAGCCGCGGCGTGAACATCGCGATCACCGCCTCGACCGCGATGAAGCGCGCCTTGCCGTGCCCGGTCGTATCCGGCAGGCGAATGAAGCGGGCGATCTTGCTCGGCACGCGCACGAGCGCGCGCAGCGTCTTGCGGTCGCCGGGCCGCACCAATTCGAACGCGAGCGTGAAACCGAGATTTGGGATGAACGGGAACGGATGCGCCGGATCGACGGCAAGCGGCGTCAGCACGGGGAAGACATGCAGCAGGAAATGGTCTTCGAGCCATTCACGCTCAGCCTTCGCAACCTCACTGCCATCGATGATGGCAATTCCCGCGGCGGCAAGATCGATGCGCAAATCGCGCCAGCGCTTGAGCTGCTCCGCAACTAGGAGAACCACGCGTTCGCGGATTTTTTCGAGCTGCTCGGCCGGCGTCATCCCCTCCTGCGAAGGCGCCAGCAGACCCGTGCGGATCTGGCCGCGGAGACCCGCGACGCGCACCATGAAGAATTCGTCGAGGTTATTGGCGGAGATCGAAACGAACCGCAGCTGCTCGAGCAGTGGGTGATGGCGGTTCGACGCCTCCTCCAGAACGCGGCGGTTGAATTCGAGCCAAGAGAGTTCGCGGTTGATGAAACGATGGGGGGAAGACGCGAGCTCTTCCGGCCGCTCCGTCAGATCGAGCCCGTCCATAACCGCAATGTCAGCGCCGATGCGGGTCGCGGCGAGGTCGTCTTGCACATGTCGCGTCATGTCGACCACCTCATGCCTCGGCTTCCTGCTGAGCCTGCAGGGCGCCCAAAACGTCGGCCGCGATCCGCCTGGTGATGCGCCGCCCCCGCGACAGCGCTTCGCGATCGAGGCTCTCCACAAGCCGGCGCACCGCCTCGAGCGTCGGCTCGAGCCGGGTTAGCACATAATCTATGACAGCCATGTCGATCGTCAGCTGGCGTTCGACCAGAAGCTTAACGAGGACGGCGCGAATGAGATCGTCGTCCGGCGGGAATATCTCGGCGACCATGGCGCGCCGCAGGCGGGAGAGCAGGTCCGGCAGCTGAAATCCCCAGAGATCGGGGAACGTGGAGGCGGTCAGAAGCAGCGAGCTGCCGGCTTCCCTCATCAGGTTCAGGAGGTGAAAGAGCCGCGGCTGCTGAGTGTCCAGCCGATCGGCACCTTCGAGAAGGGCGTCGCTCGCGGCGAATTTCGGCAGGTCGGTGCTTGCGAAGGCGCTCGCCGGCACGATCGCCGCAGACGCCCGGCGCGCCCAGATGGCGCCGAGATGGCTCTTGCCGGCGCCGGGGGGCCCGACCAGCACGAGAATGCGGTCGGGCCAATCCGGCCAGAGGCCGATCGCAGCATGGGCGGCCTCGTTGGATGTCGAGACGAGGAAGTCCTCCTCCTCGTAACCTGGCTCCGGCGCGATATCGAGGACGAGCTGCCGGGCCGGTTCGCGGGCGACCATGCCTCAGCCCTCGATCGCGCGGACGGCCGGCGCTGCCGGTTCTGCCGCTTCTGCCGGCGCGAGGTAGAGTTCGCTCTCCCGATAGCGCCGCACGAGGTAGCGCAGGACGACGCCCGCCGCCGCGGCGACCGGCACGGCCATGATGAGCCCGGTGAAGCCGAAAAGCGCCCCAAACGCCAGAAGCGCAAAGATCACCCAGACCGGATGCAGGCCGACCGACGAGCCGACGAGCTTCGGCGAGAGGATGTTTCCCTCAAGGAATTGCCCGGTAAGGACGACGCCAAGCGTCAGAATCAGGAGCTTCCATTCCGGCCAGCCCTGCACGATGGCGACGATCGCCGAAATGATCAGTGCCGTCAGCGAGCCGACATAGGGGATGAAGCTCAGAAGCCCGGCGGAAAGGCCAATCAACAGGCCGAAATTCAGATGGATGAGTGATAGGCCGATACCGTACCAAAGGCCGAGAAAGAGACAGACCAGCGACTGCCCGCGCACGAAGCCTGCGAGCGCACGGTCGATCTCGTGGGCGATCGCGTGCACGTCGGCGCGGTTTCGCGGCGGGATCAGCCTGTCGAGCGTCGCAACCATCTTGTCCCAGTCGAGAAGCATGTAGAAGGCCACGACCGGCGTCACGACGAGCAGCGACAAGAGGCCGATCAGCGCCGTCCCACCCGAGAGCAGCGAGCGCAGGAAGGCGCCGAGCCAGGTCACGGCCTGGCCGACGACATCGCCGACCGTCTTCTGCACGTCGGCGGACGAAAATCCGCCGCCGACACCGAACCATTCGAGAACCTGCGCGCCATACCCCTCGGTGACGCGGCCGCTTAGCTCACTGGCAAACTGCGGCAGCTTGCCGACATACCCCGGGAGCGCTCCTATGAGGGCAGTGAACTGGTGCCCGAGGACCGGCACCAGGAGAAACAGAACGAGCGCGAGGACGAACGCGAACGCCACCAGCATGAGCAGCGCCGCACCGAGCCGGGAGAAGCCGATGCGCTCAAGGCGATCTGCGATGGGATCAAGCAAGTAGCCGAGGGTGATCCCGGCGGCGAAGGGCAGAAGAATGCCGCTTAAAAGCCAGATCAGAACGATCGTTGCGGCGAGGATCAGCGCCCAAAAGCCGAAATGCCAGGCGAAGCGAAACGCCTCCGCTCGCGTCTCCGCCGCAGGCGCAACGACGATCGTCTCGACGAGAGCCGGGCCCGTCACAACAGGCCCCTGTTTTACAGACCCATATGCCTGATCCATTGCCACAGATAGGCGCCCGCCGAAGCTAAGGTCAATGCGGCGACGATCCATAGAGATAGGCCGAACCAAAGACCGAGCGTGATGCCGAAGGCCTTGGCGCCCAGCACCAAAGCGGCGAAGGCGATCTGCGCCGTGGTGTTGGCTTTCGATATGAAAAGCGGGCGGACCAGGACCGGCTTCCCCATTATCCACGACACGAGGAAGGCGCCGATGATCATCACGTCGCGAAAGACGATGAGGATTGCGATCGTCGCCGGCACGGTGTCGGAGACCGCCAGCGCCACGTAGATCGAGATGAGCAGCACTTTGTCGGCGAGCGGATCGAGATAGGCGCCGAGTTCGGTGCGCAGATTGAACCTGTTGGCGAGCCAGCCGTCGACGGCATCCGAAACGCCCGCCGCCAGGAATATGAGGAAGGCGCCAACCCACCGGTTCGAGACGATCATCGAAATGATGACCGGGACAAGCACGAGCCGCAGAAGCGAGATGAGGTTCGGCAGGCTGCCGAAGGAGGAAATGCTCATGATGGCTATCTGGCCTATTGTGCCCAAAACACATGCAGGCGGGCCCTGGTCAAGCCCCGGCCAGGTCGCCGAATAAGTTCAGCCGACGTGGACCAGAACCAAAACGAAAATCCCAATGAAGATGGTCTCGGCGACCATCAGCGCGATCGCCCGCGGGCCGACATGGCCGAGCGCGGCCAGCGACGTCTTGATCCCGAGCGCGGCAATCGCGACCACGATGCACCAGCGCGAGGCCTCCCCGAGCAGCGTCTGCACGGAAGGCGGGATCAGATGCGCGCTGTTTAAAAGCACGATCGCAATGAAGGCGACGAGAAACAGCGGGATCAGCGCCGGCCGCTTGCCGCCTTCCGGAATATCGATGCGCCGGGAGAGGAGCGAAATCACCAGTACCGTTGGCACGAGCAGAGCGACACGCAGAAGCTTGATGATGGTCGCGACGTCGCCGCTCTCCTGCGACACGGAATAGCCGGCGCCGACGACCTGCGCGACGTCATGGATCGTGCCGCCCAAGAAAACGCCGGTCTGGGCGTGGGTGAAATGGAACAGCACTGCGATCAGCGGGTAGAGCACCATGGCGAGCGTGCTGAGCGCAGTGACGCCAATGATTGTGAACGCGGTGTCGCGATCATGCGTGAGGCTGCGCGGTAGGACTGCGGCGATCGCGGCTGCGGCGGACGCGCCGCAGATCGCGACGGCGCCCGCGGTCAGCACGCCGAACCGCCGCTGCAAGCCCGCCGATGATGCGCAGACGAGGCCAAAAAGGATCGTCAGCGTCACGGCGACGGCGACACCGAGCATCGTCTGCCAGCCAAGGCCGATAATCTGCTCGAAGGTAATGCGGGCGCCCAAAAGTGCGACGCCGATCCGTAGGATCGAGCGCGACGACAGCGCCACGCCGGGCGCGAAGCGCGATTCGGCGGAGATGAAGTTGAAGGCCATGCCGAGGAGTAGCGCGAACAGCACCGTCGGCCCGCCATAGACGTTCGACACGAAGGTTGCCGCCATCCCGACGGTGATGCTGAGGAGGAGCCCCGGCGCGTTCCGGGTGAGCCAGTCGCGCGTGCGCTCGGCGGCGGGTCGTGCCGGAAGGTCTTGTTCTGGCATCCTCTCCCGACCTCTTGCGGCGCTTAAGACCGCCTGGCGCTTCCCTGAAGCTTCCGGCGCGCAATTGCAATCTGCGCCGGCCCGCGCTGCTTGCACCCACGGGAGCGAGCCGCTAAGGCGGCCCGGAAGGACGGTGAATGGCGCGGGGGACCAACGAGACGCTGACTTATGCCGAGGCCGGTGTCGATATCGATGCCGGCAATCGCATGGTCGACCTCATCAAGCCGCATGTGCGCTCGACCCGCCGGCGCGGCGCCGACGGGGAAATCGGCGGCTTCGGCGGGCTGTTCGATTTGAAGGCCGCGGGCTTTTCGGATCCGATCCTTATCGCGGCGAATGACGGCGTCGGCACGAAGGTGAAGATCGCCATCGAAAGCGGAATCCACGACACCGTCGGGATCGATCTCGTCGCGATGTGCGTGAACGATCTCATCGTGCAAGGCGCCGAGCCCCTGTTCTTTCTCGACTATTACGCGACCGGAAAACTCGATCCTCGCGCGGGCGCGACGGTTGTGAAAGGCATTGCGGCGGGCTGCCGCGAAGCCGGTTGCGCGCTGATCGGCGGCGAGACCGCGGAAATGCCCGGCCTTTATGCCGAGGGTGATTACGATCTTGCAGGATTTGCAGTCGGAGCTGCGGAGCGAGGGCGGTTGCTGCCGCGCGATGATGTCATGGCGGGCGATCTTGTCTTTGGACTGGCGTCTTCCGGCGTGCATTCCAACGGCTTTTCGCTGGTGCGGCGGATTGTTGCGGATCAGAAGCTGGCTTGGGACTCGTCCGCGCCTTTCGACAGCGGACGTTTCCTCGGCGAAGCGCTGCTCACGCCGACGCGCATTTATGTGAAGCCGCTGCTCGCCGCGCTGAAAGCAACAACCCATATCAAGGCGCTCGCGCACATTACCGGCGGCGGGTTTCCCGAAAACATGCCCCGCGTCTTGCCGCAAGGTTTGGGGATCACGCTTGATCTCACAAAAATTCCCGTCCCGCCGGTTTTCTGCTGGCTCGCGCAAACGGGCGGGGTTGCAGAGGCGGAAATGCTGCGCACTTTCAATTGCGGAATCGGCATGATCGTCATCGCCGGGCGGGCCGCGGCAGACGAGGTTGCGGCGGCTCTGTCGAGCGCAGGCGAGACACCGGTCAGCATCGGCGAGATCCGCGAAGCCGGCTCCGGTCCGCGCGTGATCACGCAAGGACACCTCGCGTTGTGAGCATGCGCCGCCGCACCGCGATCCTCATCTCCGGCCGCGGCTCGAATATGCGCTGGTTGATCGAAGCGGCGCGTGCCCCGGATTTTCCCGCCGAAATCGCGCTCGTTGCGTCAAACCGGCCCGAGGCGCCGGGGCTTGCCGTCGCCAAACAGGCCGGCATCGCGACCGCCGCGGTCGATCACAAAATCTATGCCGGACGCGAGGAATTCGAAGCGTCGCTGCAAAAGCTGCTCGACGTCCACCGCATCGAGCTCATCTGCCTCGCCGGTTTCATGCGCATGTTTACGGCCGGCTTCGTGGAGCGTTGGGGCGAGCGCATGATCAACGTCCACCCTGCTCTATTGCCGGCCTATCGCGGCCTGCACACGCACGAACGCGCGCTTTCCGATGGCGTGAAAATCCACGGCTGCACGGTGCATTTCGTCGTGCCGGGCATGGACGAGGGCCCGATCATCGCGCAGGCGGCGGTGCCGGTGCTTGACGAGGACAATGCGGAGACGCTCGCCGCCCGAGTGCTCGAACAGGAGCATCTGCTTTACCCCATGGCTCTCGGCATAGTTGCCTCCGGCAAGTACAAGATCGACGGCAACAGCGTACATTCGAAGCCCACAACCGGGAATAAGAGCCTCGTCAATCCGTCCTACGACTGAGGAGGAGGCACTAGTGATTACGCTCTACACATTCGGGCCCTATTTCGGACTGCCGGACGGCAGCCCCTTCGTCACCAAAGCGATGATGCTGCTGAAGCTCGCGGGCCTTCCCTACCGCGAAGACCGCAAGGGCTATTCGAATGCACCGAAAGGCAAGCTTCCCTACATCGAGGACGACGGGACCCTTATTGCCGATTCCACATTCATCCGCTTACACATCGAGAAGAATTACGGGTTCGACTTCGATGCGGGGCTTTCGCCGGAACAGCGCGCCATCGCCTGGGCGCTCGAGAAGATGTGCGAGGAACACCTTTATCTCGCGCTGATTTACGGCCGCTGGTTCGACGATAAGAATTTTGAGGAGGGCCCGGCGCAGTTCTTCGAGGCGGTCCCGGGGCCGATGCGCCCCATCGTAAAGGCAATGGTCCGGCGGAAGGTGCGCAACAATCTGCGTGCCCACGGTTTCGGCAAGCACTCCTCCAGCGAGGTCGACGAGCTTGCAACGCGAGACATCGACGCGCTTGCGACCATTCTCGACGGCAGGCAATTCGTTTGCGGCGATCGTCCCTGCGGCGCGGATGCGACGGTATTCGCGTTCGTTGCCGGTGTTCTTGCGCCCGCTTTCGAAATGGCGGCGCGCCGGGCGGCAGAGGCGCATCCCAATCTCGTCTCCTATCGCGACCGCATGATGAGGATATACTTTCCGGACCATCCCGGCGCCCGCGCCTGAGCAGGTTACATTGGACGCATGTCTGCCTTGGTTACACACGCCCCGCTTGCTTGCGGGATGAAAACGCGCCCGTAAGATCGCTCTCGATGTAGGCAGGCTCGGCGCATCTCGGCACCTTTCTTGCTCTCCCCGTCGACGCAAATCAGCAGAGGTGCTTTTCAAAGATGTGCCAAGGCAATGATCCGACCTGTCCGCACTTCACGCTGCATCGGCAGAAGCTGATGGACGATCTCAGCTACGAGCGCCGCGCCTTCCTGAAGAGCGCGTTCGTGGCGACCGGAGGTGCAGCGGCGCTCGGCGCCGGCGGCGGCTTGGTCTCGTCGGCGGCGGCGCAGACCGCGGCACCGCGCGCGGCCGGGACGAAGCCCGCCTACCACTATCTGCCGGCGACGGCGGACACCGTGCACTGGGGCTACTTCAGCAAGCTCCTGAAGCCGCAGGTCGAGATCAATTCCGGCGACTTCATCACCATCGAGGCGCTGACGCATCACGCCAACGACGATGCCGAGCGCATGGTGCAGGGCGATCCCGGCGCCGAGAGCGTCTTCCTCTGGACCAAAGACAAGAAGGGCGTGAACCGCCGCGGCGCCGGCCCCGTCGACGGACCCTTGAAGAAGGGTGCCGGCGAGGGACAGGGCGTGCATATCTGCACCGGTCCCGTGTTCGTGCGCGAGGCTGAGCCCGGCGACATCTTGGAAGTGCGCATCGTCGACGTGAAGCCGCGCGGCTCCGGCAATCCGAAATATGCGGGCAAGGCGTTCGGCAGCAACGCCGCCGCGAATTGGGGCTTCCAGTACAAGGATCTGATCACCGAGCCGAAGCCGCGCGAAGTGGTCACGATCTATGAGCTCGACGCGGCCGGCGAAAAGAACTGGGCGCGCGCCGTCTACAATTATCGCTGGATGCCGCAGACCGATCCCTTCGGCGTCGTGCACGAGACGATCGACTATCCCGGCGTGCCCGTCGACCATTCCAAGGTGACGAAGAACTTCGACATCCTGAAAAACGTGCGCGTGCCGATCCGTCCGCATTTCGGCGTGATCGGGCTCGCACCAAAGGAAGCCGACATTGTCGACTCGATTCCGCCGAGCTATGTCGGCGGCAACATGGACAATTGGCGCATCGGCAAGGGTGCGACGATGTACTATCCCGTGGCCGTCCCCGGCGCGCTGATGTCGGTTGGCGATTCACATGCCTCGCAAGGCGATTCCGAACTCTGCGGCACGGCGATCGAATGCTCGCTGACCGGCACGTTCCAGCTCATCGTGCACAAGAAAGCCGCGCTCGAGCACACTGCTCTCGCCGGCCTGAATTTTCCAATGCTCGAGACGCAGGACGATTGGGTCCTGCACGGATTCAGTTTCGCCAATTACCTCGCCGAGCTCGGCGCCAGCGCACAATCGGATATTTACCAAAAATCCTCGATCGACCTTGCCATGCGCGACGCCTTCCGCAAGACGCGCTCGTTCCTGATGGCGACGCAGGGATTGACCGAAGACGAAGCGATCTCGCTCATGTCGGTTGCGGTCGATTTCGGCATCACGCAGGTCGTCGACGGCAATTGGGGCGTGCACGCGATCATCAAGAAGAGTTTGTTCGCGGGGGTCGCGTAGGGGAGCCACCTCCTCGGACGCATGAAGCGAAGCGGAATGCGATCCGGGGTCCAGGCAGACGCACTTGCTCTGGGCCAAGCGGCTTGCTGCGCGGAGCCCTGCTCTCGACATCTTGCCGGATCGGCGCGCGAGCCTAGTTCCGCGAACTGTCAGCCGTCACGACGAGCTGATCATGAGCGAAGGCCGCCCCGTATGAAGCGTCTGATTTCCCTTGGCAGCGCTCTGTTGTTCACGGGCGCGATCGTTGCATCGCCGGCGGTTGGCAAAGAGCGCTACCGGCATTATCGAGCCGCCTCTATGTTTGGCACGAGCCCGGTATGTCCAGTCGGCTCGAAATGTCAGCTGCCCTCCCCGAATTGTCCATTCGGCATGTCCTACTGCCCGCGATATTTAGTCTGTCTCGATTGGCTAAGCGTCTGCCCGCCATAGCAACAGCGTATCCCGCCCTCGCGGCGCGATCACGCCTTTTCACGTTCAGTTGATCTTCCAGCCGGTGCCTTGAAAAGGTGGCATATGACCCGGAGGTTGGCGACGATGGCGTCCACCTTGACCTTCATGCCGACCTCGCGCGCTCGCAATGCCCCGACATGGCGCCAAGTATCGCGTCAATTCGCGCTGATGTCGACGCTGACGGTTCTGTCTTATAGCGGCACGCGTGCGGCGACGGCCGCCCAAAGCTGGCGCATTGACGAGGCGCACACTTCGATCGGCTTCAAGATCGACGCTGTGGGATTTCCGACGACGCTCGGGCACTTCAGCCACTATTCGGGCCGCATCCTCATCGACTTGGAGCATCCATCGAAGAGCTTCACCACCTTCACCGTCGATTCGGCTTCCGTGGATCTCGGATCGAAATCCTTCAATGACTTTGCGAAAAGCTCCCTTCTCCTGGATGCCGCGAAATTTCCGACACTCAGCTTCACGTCGACGCAGGTCGAGAAGCTCGATCCCGCGACCGCACGCGTCTCCGGCAATCTCACGATGCTCGGCGTGACCAAGCCGATCACGCTCACCGTCAATGTCGACCGCGATCCGACGGCGAAGGGCCGCACCATCGGTTTCCTGGCCGACGGCATGATCAAGCGGTCGGACTTCGGCATGACCTCCGGGTTTCCCATCATCGACGACGCGCTTGAGATCATCCTGAAGACGCGCGCGCTGACCGATGAATGAAGGAGCAGTCTGGCCGCCCGCGCTGAGGATCATGCACTGGGTGATGGCGGCGCTGGTGCTTGGCGCACTTTTTCATCGGCGTCATCATGGTGCAAGTGGTCCATGGTGCGGGAGAGCGCTTCGAGCTGACGCAGACGCATATGAGCATCGGCCTGGCCGTCCTTCTGCTCGCGCTCGTGCGGCTCTGCCTGCGCATCCGGGCGACCGCCCCCGTGCCCGCGCCCGCCGCGCCGCTCGTGATGAACGCCGCAAAGGCGGTGCATATCGCCCTCTATGTGTTGCTCCTGGCGATGCCTTTGTCGGGCTGGCTGATGGCATCGACAACGCCGGTGCGCGTGCCGACGTGCGTATTCGGGCTGTTTGACCTGCCCTATCCGCTGGCGCCCGGGTTCGCGACTTATCGAACGCCGATAGCCAAACGACAAATCTCCAATCACCGAGTCGCGAAATTTCTCTCAACCGGCTTATTGGTACTCCTTCAATATCCATCTTAGAACACGTAAGTTGATCAAGGTATCACAATTATCGCGCTATATTCGACTAGATTACTTTCTTTGTAAAGCCACTATATCAATCTTGCTTGGCTATTCGATGCGACCCGTCTCGCGACAGCCCCTTCGCCTCAATCTCGCTGATATATTCAGTCCACCTCTCCTCGTGTTCGCTTCCGAGCTCGTGCAGATAGCGCCAGCTGTAAATGCCGGTTGAATGCATGTCGTCGAAGACGAGCCGCACGGCATAATTGCCGACGGGCTCGACCTGGATAATCGCAACATTGCGCTTCCCGCCGACCGTCTTGCGCTCGGCTGCCGAATGGCCCTGCACTTCCGCACTCGGACTCATGACGCGCAGATATTCGGCTGCGAGTTCGAAAGCGTCGCCGCCATCAAAAGAGACGGCGAGCACGTGGCCCTTGTCTTTGAGCCGGATTTCCGTCGGCCATGGGTCC
This sequence comes from Methylobacteriaceae bacterium, assembly GCA_034669505.1. Classification (GTDB taxonomy): domain Bacteria; phylum Pseudomonadota; class Alphaproteobacteria; order Rhizobiales; family Beijerinckiaceae; genus JAFASC01. The sequence continues at coordinate 24,749 of JAXDNJ010000083.1, read as the reverse complement.
TGTGTCATGGCTTAGCACGCGATCTTTCCAACATGATGGCCGGGCTTGGCCGGCCATTCATGAAAAGACGAAGCACACGACGACGTGGATGCCCGGCATAACGCTTGGCATGACGTGGAGTGAGTGACTAAGTCAGCGTGAAATTGAGATCGCCGAGCTTCTCGATCCGCGTCGTGATCTTGTCGCCGGCTTTCAGCCAGACCTGCTTCTCCTTCGGATAACCCAGGATCACGCCGCTCGGCGTGCCGGTGAAGATGATGTCGCCCGGCCGCATCGTCATGTATTTCGAGATGTAGCTGACGAGCTTCTTGACGCCGAAGATCATCAGCTTGGTGTTTGACGATTGCCGCACCTCGCCATTGACGAGGCACTCGATCTTCAGGTTTTCCGGATCGATCTGATCGGCACTGACCAGCCATGGTCCGATCGGCCCCCAGCCGTCGCCCGTTTTGCCGACCATCCATTGGCTTGTCGCCATTTGTAGATCGCGCGCCGACAGATCGTGTCCGTTGCAATAGCCGAACACGTATGAGAGCGCGTCGGCTTCGCTGACATCCCGCGCCTCCTTACCGATGACGACGACGAGCTCGGCCTCATAGTCGAACTTTTCGGCATGCTCCTTCGAAACGGCAACCGTGCCGCCGTGCGAATTCAGCGCCGAATTGTATTTGTTGAAGAGGATCGGCACCGGCGGCGCCTTTTCGCCAGTCTCCTCAAGGTGCGCCTTGTAGTTCAATCCGATGCAGACGATCTTTTCGGGATTGAGCACGCACGGCCCGAATTTCGCATCGTTTTCCGCGACGAAGTACGGCTTCTTGCTCGCGCTCGCCTTCTGCACGAGCGTCTGCAATGCACCGACATTGCCGAGACCCTGAATGAGGTCGTCGGTGGTCACCGGCGCGCCGGTGCGCAGGTCCGCCTCGGCCTTCATCACATTGAGGATACCCTTCTCGGTCTTAATGCCGAGGCCCGGGCCCTGCTCGGTGATGAGTGTGGCGAAGGTCATGTTCTTCGGTATGGCCTGCGGCTGCGGCGGCTGACCGCCCTGGGCGCCGCCCGCGGGCGCGCCTTGCACCTTCGGCTTCTTGCCGCCCTGAGCCTCGGCGACTTGCGGCGCCGCAAGGCCTACCGCGGCAGCGGCGAGTCCGGTCGCCTTGAGAAAAGATCGTCGGTTTCCGTGCATTATTTCCTCCAAATCCGGCCGCCTCTGCCGGGCGGGTGCGGCACACTAGCTTTTCACGAAGCCGAGACAAGCAGAAACCGGCCTTTCGGGTCGCGGCGAAGGGGCCTATATAAATCCAATGTTGCGGACCGACTTTGCGACGCCCGAAACGGACTTGAGCTTGCCGGCCAAGGCCGCGCTCGTCGACCCGTTCGGCCGCGCCATCCGCTATCTGCGTGTTTCGGTCACCGACCGCTGCGACTTCCGCTGTGTTTACTGCATGGCGGAAGACATGACCTTTCTGCCGAAGCGCGACCTGCTGACGCTGGAAGAACTCGACCGGCTCTGCTCCGCCTTCATCTCGCGCGGCACGAAGAAGCTGCGCATCACCGGCGGCGAGCCGCTGATGCGGCGCGATGTGATGACGCTGTTCCAGCAGTTGTCGCGTCATCTGCGGTCCGGCGCGCTCGAAGAGCTGACGCTGACGACAAATGGATCGCAACTCGTCAAATACGCCAAGGAGCTCGTCGATTGCGGTATTCGCCGCATCAATGTGTCGGTCGATACGCTTGACCCCGAAAAATTCCGCTTCCTGACGCGGCGCGGCGACCTCGCACGCGTGCTCGAAGGCATCGATGCCGCACAGGCTGCAGGCCTCGCGGTGAAGATCAATGCCGTGGCGCTCAAAGACGTGAACGACGACGAATTCGTGTCGCTCACCGAGTGGGCGCATGCGCGCGGCATGGACATCACCTTCATCGAGGTGATGCCGCTCGGGGAGATCGACGGCCAGCGCGTCGATCAATATATCCCGCTAACGCAAGTGCGCGCGAAGCTCGCGGAGCGCTTCACGCTCGACCCGATCGCCTATGCGACCGGCGGACCGGCTCGCTACGTGCGCGCTGCGGAGACCGGCGGGCGCATCGGTTTCATCACGCCGCTCACGCATAATTTTTGCGAATCCTGCAATCGCGTGCGCATCACTTGCACGGGCACGCTGTTCATGTGCCTCGGTCAGGAAGACGCCGCGGATCTCCGCACCCCGCTGCGTGCCTCGGAAGGGGACGAAGTCCTGCATGAGGCGATCGAGGCGGCGATTGCGCGCAAGCCCAAGGGCCATGACTTCATCATCGACCGCACGACACAGACGCCCGCGGTGTCGCGCCACATGAGCATGACAGGCGGCTGAGGCGGGCCGGGATTCCTCCTCATCCTGAGGAGCCGCGAAGCGGCGTCTCGAAGGTGGGCAAACCCGCTCCTTTGCCATGTCCTTCGAGACGCGCTGCCGCGCAGCACTCCTCAGGACGAAGGATACAGCTATCTAATCGGCAGGCAGGTCTTGAATCCCTCCTGCGCCCGGTAGGCGGCCTTCAGCGTGCGCAGCCAATGCAGGCACTCTCTGCGGCTCGGGAAGCGCGCGAATTCATCGCGCCAGTCCATGACGCCCGGCACCGCGGTTCTTGCCCCGCCGGTAAAATGCCCGAGCCAGATATGCGGCAGCACTGGCACCAGGACAGGAGCCGGGACGACGACGACCGGCGCCGGGACCACGACACCGAGATCGGCGGCCGATAGCGGTTGAGGGCCGGAAGCCGCGGCAAAGATCGTCAGGGCCGCGGCCCAAAAGCGTGTTCGGTTCATGCGTCGCTCCGCGCGAAGGTCTCGCCGATTGCGGCGGCCAAGACAAGCCCGCGCCGGGCGAGGCATTCAAACGTAAACCATAACGGAAGATTGCTCGGCCCTGTGCACCCTGGCGGCCGAAGTTTCACACCTCGTCAACCAAGCCGGAGCACCGTCCGCCCATGCAAAAGCTACGGAGCGCCGGCAGGACACCGGCCTCCGGCAGGCGGCGCAAAGCCGCAACACGGTAGGAGTGCTTGAATGTTCCGAAAACTGCTTCTGTCCACGGCCGCCGCGGCGGCTTCCATCGGCTCGGCCTATGCGGCCGATCTGCCTTCCCGCAGGCCGCCCCCGCCGGTTGCCTATGCGCCGCCGCTTCCCCTCTTCACCTGGACCGGGTTCTATGTCGGCGTGAACGCCGGCGGCGCCTTCCGGGGAAGCAACAATAACGGCTTCAACAACGCCGTCTTCTTCGGCGGGGCGGCACCGTTCGGCGGCTTTGTCGCGAACAACAGTGGCGGCAACAGCGGCCGCTTCATCGGCGGCGGCCAAGCCGGATTCAACTGGCAGATCAATCAGTTCGTGGTCGGTGTTGAAGGCGACGGTCAGGCGCTCGTCGGCGGCAACAACAATAACAACAACAATTTCGGCGGCTCTGGCGGCAACGGCAACAACGTTGGCTTCCTCGGCACCGTGCGTGGCCGCGCCGGTATCGCTCTAGACCGCTTCCTCGTCTACGGCACGGGCGGTGTTGCCTTCGGCAGCAACAGTTCGCCAAACACAATCCTCGGAACGGTCGGCGGTGCGCCGACCTTCTTCACCGCAAACAACCGCAACAACCTGCGCGTCGGCTATGCCGCTGGTGCGGGTGTGGAATATGCCTTCACCCCCAATTGGAGCGTGAAGGTCGAGTATCTCTTCACAGATCTCGGTCGCAACAACCGGACCTTCCTGGCCCCGGGCGGATTTTCAGGCTTCGCCCTCAACAATCGCGAGCAAAATCACATCGTGCGTGCCGGCCTGAACTACAGATTCGGCTGGGCCGGCCCTGCCCCCGTCCTCGCCCGCTACTGAGCGGGGACATAACAAAAGCTAAAGAGCCCGGCTTCGCGCCGGGCTTTTTCTTGGAACAGCTCCCATTCTGCCTGTTCGTTAGACGCAACTTGGCCAGGCATGCGGCACTTGTTGCGCCCGAGTCACGCCCGTTTGAATAGGGCGCAGAATTGCCACTACAGCGTTGCAGTAACTGCGCCATCGTCTAGGCTCCTCCCTATGTTTGGTTCACAAAGGGGAGCTCCAATGCTTCGCAAACTTCTTCTCTCTTCGGTGGCTGCGACTGCGATGGTCGGCTCCGCTCTTGCCGCCGACCTGCCCTCACGCAAGGCACCCCCGCTCGTCCCGGTCGTGCCGCTCTTCACCTGGACTGGCTTCTATATCGGTGTCGATGGCGGCTACGGCTGGCAAAACGTCCGTGAGACAGGCATTGTCGGCGGTCTGCCCAATTATCAGCTGAACTTCCGCGCGACCGGCCCGATTGGCGGTGGCCATGTCGGCTTCAACTGGCAAGTCAACCAGTTCGTCTTCGGTATGGAAGGCGACGTTCTGGGCAGCAGCATGCGGGTGAATGGTCCCTTCAACCCCTTCCTGTTCAGCAATTCCGTGTGGCAGTCGGGCGTTGAGGGCTCCATCCGTGGCCGGATTGGCGTCGCCTTCGACCGCTTCCTCGTCTACGCCACGGGTGGCGTGGCGTTCGAGACATTCCGCCTGCGCGAGAACTTCCTGTTCGGGCCGGCTCTTGGAGAGGCGTTCACCCCGAGCCGCGCCGGCCTGACGGTTGGCGGTGGCGTGGAATATGCCTTCACCAACAACTGGCTCGCCCGCGTCGAAGGCCGCTACAGCGACTTCGGCACGTTCAACAACGCGTCCGTCCTCATCCCCGGTCAGTTCTATCGCGAGCGCGTGACGGAAGCCCGGATCACCGGCGGCATCTCTTACAAGTTCGACTACGCGGCGCCTGCTGCGCCGGTCGTCGCCCGCTACTGATCGTCGTCGTCGTCGTCGGAAAGCCCGGCCCTCGCGGCCGGGCTTTTCTTTTCGAGCTTCGCGTGGCATCGACCCCGCAATGCTCCCGCCCCCCGCACCGCGCATTTCGTTCGTCAGCCTCGGCTGCCCAAAGGCGCTCGTCGACAGCGAGCGTATCCTGACGCGGCTGCGCGCCGAGGGCTACGAGCTTGCCCGCTCGCATGCCGGCGCCGACGCCGTCATCGTCAACACTTGCGGGTTCCTCGACAGTGCCAAGGCCGAATCGCTCGAGGCGATCGGCGCCGCGCTCAACGAGAACGGCAAGGTGATCGTCACCGGCTGCATGGGCGCCGAACCCGAATCGATCCGCGCGGCGCACCCGAACGTGCTCGCGGTGACCGGCCCGCAAGCCTACGAATCGGTGCTACAGGCGGTGCACGCCGCCGTCCCGCCGGCGCACGATCCGCTGATCGATTTGGTGCCGCCGCAGGGCATCAAGCTCACGCCGCGGCACTATTCTTATCTAAAAATTTCAGAGGGTTGCAACAATAGGTGCAGCTTCTGCATCATCCCAAAACTGCGCGGCGATCTTGTCTCGCGGCCTGCCGCCGAAGTGCTGCGGGAGGCCGAGCGGCTGGTCAAAGCCGGCGTCAAGGAGCTTCTCGTCATCTCGCAGGACACGAGCGCCTACGGGGTCGATCTGCGTTATGCCGCGAGCGCGTTCGGCGGCCGCGCCGTGCGGGCGAAGTTCATCGATCTAGCCCGGGAACTCGGCCAGGTCGGCGCCTGGGTCCGCCTGCACTACGTCTATCCCTACCCGCATGTCGACGAAGTGATCGGCCTGATGAGCGAGGGGCTGGTCCTGCCCTATCTCGACATTCCTTTCCAGCATGCTTCACCGGGCGTGCTGAAAGCGATGCGCCGGCCGGGCAATCAGGAGAAGACTCTCGACCGCATCCGCGCCTGGCGCGCCGCCTGCCCCGACCTTGCGATCCGCTCGACCTTCATCGTCGGCTTTCCCGGCGAGACCGAATACGACTTTTCGCTTCTGCTCGACTGGTTGTCGGAAGCCAGGATCGACCGGCTCGGCGCGTTCAAATACGAGCCGGTCGCCGGCGCGCCCGCCAACGATCTCGGCCTGCCGACTGTGCCCGATGAGGTCAAGGCGCAGCGCTGGCACCGGCTGATGGCGCATCAGCAGAAGATCAGCGCCAAGCGTCTCGGGGCCAAAGTCGGCCGGCGGCTGCCGGTGATCATCGATGAGCCGGGTACGTCCATTACAAAGGGCCGCAGCCAGTTCGATGCGCCGGAGATCGATGGGACGGTGCATGTGACGTCGCGACGGCCGTTGCGCGCCGGCGAGATCGTCTCGGTGAAGATCGAGCGCGCTGATGCCTACGATCTGCATGGAGTGGCGGTGTAGACGCGGATCAGCTCGCGATGGCAGGCTCCGACGATCGCCGCCTAGTTCCTTGCCGAACCGCCCGCCATAATCCCGCCGCCGGCACAACGAGCAGCAGATAGCAAATCCCGCCGACCTGCAGGCTCGTGTCGATGCTGAACGCCATGCTGGTCAGGACCGCGACGCTCGCGGCGAGCACGCCCCCTGCCCCGTTGATGCCCCAGAACCACGGCATCGGCCGCCGGTCGACCTCGCCGACGACACGCATGCCGGTCGGAAAGCCGAAGCCCATTAGAAAGCCTGCCGGCGCGAGCACGAGGACGGCGAAACCGGCGCGGGTCAGCAATTGCGCGCTATCGAGCTGCAAGAGAATCGGCGGCATCCAATAGGGCAGCGCGATGATGTAGAGGGCGGTCACGATCGCCCAGACGAACAGACGCTGCGCGCTGTTCAGCGGGAACTTCTCGGAGACGAGGGCGCCGATGCCGGTCGCGAGAATCAGACTGAAGAGAACGACGCTCAGCGCATAGACGGGGTGACCGAGAAACACGCTCATTCTCTGCACGAGCGCGATTTCCGTCATCATGAAGCCGATGCCGATAAGCAGAAAATACGCCGTACCGCCAACCGCGAGGCCCCAGCCGGTATTCTTCACCGCCGAGTATAAAGGAATAACGATTGTCCCGACCACAAGGAAGGCAGAGATCAGCACCAGCATCGCCAGCGTCAGCGTCGCGACAATGTTGCCGGCATAGACCCCTGCGCTGATGTCGGCGGAGACCGGCCGGCTGCCGAAGAGACGATCGAAGCGCAGCTGATTGAAGAAGAACGGACGCGCATCATAAGAGGGCGTCAGATCGAGATAAGATTTGTCTGTCGCTGCACGCAGCTGCGCGCGGTCGGGCGCATCGACGATGCTTTGCAGGAGCGGCGAAGCGCTCGCCTCCCCCGGGCTTATCAGAACGCTGAAACCGAGGTCGGCAACGGCTTTCTTCAAGACCGCGAGCGCTTCAGGCGAAAGCGGCGACTTCGACACGACGATCGTCGCAATGTTTCCGCCCGACGCGAGAAACAGATGTGTGCGGGGATCCTTGATTCCCAAATCGAGCAAGGTTGCCGTGGCGAGAGCGACCATGCGCCCGGTTTCGTTGACCTCGCCCGGTGCGTACCAGCGGCTGACAGTGAAAACGCCGTTCGAATTGAGACGGCGCAGAAAGATCTGCCAGGCCTCGACCGTGTACAATCCGTTCTCGGTCAGCGTGTAGGCGCCCGCCCCGGTCGCCGCCCACGTATCGATCAGGCTCATCTGGATGATGTCGAAGCTGCGGTCGGTGCGAGCGAACCAGGAGCGGGCTTCATCGACGGCAAAACTAATCCCGGGGAATTTGCTGATCGCGGTATAATCGGCATAGCGGCGCGTCAGGAGATCGACGAGAATTGGGTTGATCTCGACGCCGATGACGGATTTTACCCCGAACAAGCGCGCCGACAGAAGGTCGCGGCCGCCGCCGACGCCGATCACCGCACCGGCGTCAAGTCCGGGCAGATGGTAGGCGAGATTGCTGATGTCGTAGCGTAGGAAGCTGACATCCTCGATGTTGCCGCTGAACTTGTACATGCTGGTTCCGGCCGAGCCGTCGAGCGTCATCCATTGCTGCCGGATGATGTAAGGCGGCATGCGGGGTGAAGCTCCCCACATTGCGGGCTCGCCTTCACGGTCATGGGTGAGCGTCACACGCGAGAAAGAATTCCAGCCCTGGAACGCGAAGGTTTTGGGAGTTTCGATTCCATCCTTCACATAAGAGGGGTAAATGCCGCGATCGGTGAGCGGATTGAGAATGGCGAGCAAGAGAATTGCGATGGACAAGGGCAGCCGGTAGCGCAGCTCCGGGGCGCCCCGCGGCGCACCGAAAAGCCCGGTCGTACTGCCCGCCGCCGCAAACAGCGACGCCGCCGCAGCCCCAAGCGCCGCGATCCACAATATCGCGGTCGGCCCGCTCGCAATGTTCAGAACCAGCAGCACACCGATGCAGCCGACCGCCGCGCCGACGAGATCGACGCCATAGACGATGCCGATCGGATACGGGCTGCGCGTCAATGCGAGGCTGACAATGACTCCTGAGAAGAAGAACGGAATGGCAAGGGCGATGGCGAGCTCGGCCCAGGCAAAAAGCGACGTCAACGAGCCGGTCGAACTCGTCACCAACGTCATTTGGATGAGCAGCGTGACGATCGTGCTGAGCGCGAAATAAAACGAGTTGCGCGCCAGGACATCATTGAGATTGAGCCGCGAAAGACTTTCACTGCGCAGATAGACCCAAACGGCACCGCCGGTGAGGCCAAACATCCCGATGCTGATAATGAAGAAGGCGAGATGATACCAGGAGGTCACCGAGACGATGCGCGTCTCGATAATCTGCAACATCAACGTCGCCGCGGTGATCGCGAAGACGCCGCCATAGAAGCAAAGACTTGTCAGCCGCGCCTGTTCCGGCGCGGTGACTGACGAACGCTCCGCCCAGCTTTCGGTGGGCGCGTCCTGCGGCAAGGGATTGCTCATTTTCGAACTGCGCGACGGCTTATGGGATCAGCACCGTCGCGCCGGTTGTCTCGCGACCTTCCAGCGCTTGGAGCGCCTTGCGCGCTTCCGAGAGCTTGTATCTGTTGTGGACGGGGATTTTCACCTTGCCCGAGGAGACGACCTCGAAAAGATCGGCCGCCATCTCTTCGAGCACGTCACGCTTGGCGACATGCGTGTTCATCGTCGGGCGCGTCGCATAGAGCGAGCCCTTCTGCGCAAGAATACCGATGTTGAACGCGTCGATCGCTCCTGAAGACGAGCCGAAGCTGACGAAATATCCGAACGGCTTCAAACAATCGAGCGAAGCGGGGAAGGTCGTCTTGCCGACGCCGTCATAGACGACCTCGCAGAGTTCGCCTTTAGTGATTTCCTTGACGCGCGCGGCGAAATCTTCGTCACGATAATAGATGATGTGATGCGCGCCAGCTTCGGTGGCGAGCTTGCCTTTGTCTTTGGTGCCGACCGTGCCGATCACGGTTGCGCCGAGCGCCTTCGCCCACTGGCACGCGATAAGGCCGACACCGCCCGCTGCGGCATGAAAGAGGATCGTGTCGCCGGCTTTCACTTTGTACGTGCGGCGCAAGAGATATTGCGTTGTTAAACCCTTCAGCATCATCGCCGCGGCGGTCTCGTAGGAAATCGAGTCCGGCAATTTCACGAGGAGGCCCGTGCCGATATTGCGCTCCTCGGCATAACCGCCGAGCGCGCCGGCATAGGCGACGCGATCGCCGACCTTGAACTCTTTAACGCCCTCGCCGAGCGCGGTGACTTCACCCGCGCCTTCATTGCCGAGCGTGAACGGCGTCTGGTTCGGATACATGCCGGAGCGGATATAGATGTCGATGTAATTGACGCCGATCGCGTGCTGGCGAATGCGCACCTGACCCGGACCGGGCCGCGGCAGGTCGACGTCCTCGTAGGACATCACGTCCGGCCCGCCGGTGTTATGAATGACGATTGCCTTCACCATGAGATCGTTCCCCTTACGCGGTGGCGATTGCTTTCAGCGCACTGCGCCCGGCGTAGATCGCCTGTGCGCCGAGTTCTTCTTCGATGCGGATCAGCTGATTGTATTTCGCGAGCCGATCGGAGCGCGCGAGCGAGCCGGTTTTTATCTGCCCGCAATTCGTCGCCACCGCAAGATCGGCGATCGTCGCATCTTCCGTCTCGCCGGAGCGATGCGACATGATTGCGGTATAACCGGCGCGATGCGCCATGTCGACGGCGGCAAGAGTCTCGGTCAGCGTGCCGATCTGATTGACCTTGATCAGAATGGAATTGGCGACGTCTTTCTTGATGCCCTGCGACAGGCGCTCAACATTGGTCACGAAGAGATCGTCGCCGACCAGCTGACATTTATCGCCGACTTTTTCCGTCAATAATTTCCAGCCGTCCCAATCGTCTTCGGCCATGCCGTCTTCGATCGTGACGATCGGATATGATTTGACGAGGCTCGCGAGATAGTCGGCCTGCTCGTGTTTCTTGCGTGTCTTGCCCTCACCTTCATAGACGTAAGCGCCCTTTTTGAAGAATTCCGTTGCCGCGCAATCGAGACCGATGGCGATGTCTTCGCCAGGGGTGTAGCCGGCGCTGTCGATCGCTTGCAGGACGAAATCGAGCGCGGCTCCGGCGGAGGGAAGATTTGGCGCAAAGCCACCTTCGTCGCCGACATTGGTGTTGTGGCCGGCAGCTTTCAGCGCACCTTTGAGCGTGTGGAAGACCTCCGACCCCCACCGCACCGCCTCCTTCAGCGACGCGGCGCCCAGCGGCAGGATCATGAATTCCTGGAAGTCGATCGGATTGTCGGCATGCGCGCCGCCGTTGACGATGTTCATCATCGGTACGGGCAGAACGCGCGCCTGCGTGCCGCCGACATACCGGTAGAGCGGCAGGCCGGCGGCTTCCGACGCCGCCTTGGCGACCGCCAGTGAGACGCCGAGAATGGCGTTGGCGCCGAGCCGCGCCTTGCTCGGCGTGCCATCGAGGCGGCGCATCGTGTCGTCGATCGCGATCTGGTCCTCGGCCTCCATGCCGGACAGCGCTTCGAGGATGTCACGGTTGACGCTGCGCACCGCCTTCTCGACGCCCTTGCCGCCGTAGCGCCGTTTGTCGCCGTCGCGCAGCTCCATCGCCTCGTGCGCGCCGGTCGAGGCGCCGGAGGGCACGGCGGCGCGGCCCATCGAGCCGTCATCGAGCACGACATCGACTTCGACAGTCGGGTTGCCGCGGCTGTCCAGAATTTCGCGGGCGACGATGTCGACGATCTGGGTCATTCGGTTTCCGGGAGGGAGTATTCGGCAAAATCAAGTCAGATGGAGGCGGCTTTTTACGCTGCGCCGCGGCGACCCGGAAGCCCTCTTTAGGCCTGGATCGCGACGAGAACGGCGCCAGCGGCGATGAGGCCTATGCCGGCCCAGCCGAGGCCCGAGAGCCGCTCGCCCAGGAACGTGACGCCGAAAACCGCCACCAGGATCACGCTCAGCTTATCGATCGGCGCGACCCGCGCTGCGTCGCCGAGCTTCAGGGCGCGGAAATAGCAGAGCCACGAGGCGCCTGTCGCGAGGCCGGACAGAACAAGGAAGAGGTAGGTGCGGCTTGAAACGGAGCGCGGCGCCTGCCATTGCCCCGTGCCCCAGACGATCGCCGCGACAACAATGAGTATGACGCAGGTTCGAACGAGGGTCGCAAAATCGGAAGCGACATGCTCCACTCCGACCTTGGCGAAGATCGCGGTCAATGCCGCGAAGACGGCTGACAGAAGCGCCCAGAGCTGCCAGCTGGCGAAGATCGTGTTCATTGAGAGCCCCGGAGAAAGAAGTGCCGAAGAGCCATACCGGCCCCGAACTGCTTGGCAAGCAGGTCAAGGTCCCGGCCTCACCCGAGGAGGCGGAGCTCGACCGCGTCGAAAATCCGCATCGGGACGTCCGTTATCTCACGCGCTTCACCGCGCCCGAATTCACCTCGCTCTGCCCGGTGACGGGGCAGCCGGATTTTGCCCATCTCGTCATCGATTATATGCCGGGGAAGTGGCTGGCCGAATCCAAGTCGCTGAAGCTTTATCTCTTCTCGTTCCGCAATCACGGCGCCTTCCATGAAGATTGCACCGTGCGCATCGGCAAGGATCTGGGGGCGCTGCTCGAGCCGGTGTGGCTTCGCATCGGCGGCTATTGGTATCCGCGCGGCGGCATTCCGATCGACGTTTTCTGGCAGACGGGCGCGCCGCCCGATGGCGTGTGGGTACCGGATCAGGGCGTGCCGCCGTATCGGGGGCGGGGTTAGAGGGTCAGCGCTTCAGCTCCTCGATCAGCGCCATCGCCGCGGCGGGCGCGCGCTCCTTAGCGCCGCTGATCACGTAGACAAAGCAATCGCGCGGCACTTCGGGCATCTTGTCTTTCGCGATGACCGGCAGATCGTCCGGCGCTCCGCCCGCCGCCCATTGCCTGATCCGCTGCACCCATTTCGTGATCTCCGCCGGCGGATAGCCCGTCGGCTCGTCGGACTGCGATTTTTGGAGGCGCAGATAGATAAAATCGCCCGTCACATCGTAGAGCTCGGCATATTTTTCCGAATGAGCGAAAACGGTCGCGACACGATGCTTGCGCACAATTTCAACAAAGGCCGGATCGCGGAAGCTGTCATGGCGCGCTTCGATCGCGTGCCGCAAACGGCGGCCGCCGATCTCGCGGGGCAAATACGAGAGAAAAGCTTCGATTTGTTCCGCGTTGAACCGCTTCGTCGGCGCGAGCTGCCACAGAATCGGTCCAAGCCTATCGCCGAGTTCGAGAGGCCCGGTTTCAACAAATCGATCGATCGCCGATTTTGCCTCCGATAAATCCTTGCGGTTTGTGGTGACGCGATGCGCCTTCAGCGAGAAGACGAAATCGTCTGGCGTCTCATCAGCCCATTTGCGAAACGTGGCCGGCGATTGCCCGCGGTAAAAGGTCCCGTTGATCTCGATTGAGGTGAGTTTGCGGCTCGCATATTCGAGTTCGCGCGCCTTCGGCAGATCGGGCGGATAGAACGTCTCGCGCCAAGGCTCGTAAGTCCAACCACCAACGCCGACGCGAATCTCAGGCAAATGCGCGCTCAATCGCGCTTTTGCAGATGCGCCTCGATATAGGTGAGCGCCATCTGCCGATCAGGATCGCTCGCAGCGCTGACCGCCTTCTCGTAAAGGTCCACGATCCACTGGTCGTTGGCGCCGGTCGCAGCGTCGCGCGCCAGCGTCAGCCACATCAGGCCGCGGGCTCGCTGGCGCAGAACACCGTCCTGCCCATTGAACAGCAGCTGTCCGAGCAAGGCCTGCGCGGACGCGTTGCCCTTATCGGCCGCAAGACTCAACCAGCGTGCCGCCTGACGCGTATCCTTCTCGACGCCAGAGGAGCCGTCGAGGTAAAGCCTGCCCAAATTGTATTGCGCACTCGCGTCGCCGAAATTCGTCGCCGCGTAGTGAAACATCTCAATCGCGCGATCGGGATTGGCTTTCACCCGTGAATTGGCGATGCCGTTCAGATTGTAAACGCCGAGCGCAACGAAAGCGCTGGACACGACAGCCTTTTCGCGTCCGGCCGGATCGTCTTCGTTATAATCGGCGACGATCTGCGAAAAATATTGGTAGGCCTTGCCGTCGTCGCGGACGACACCGTCGCCGTCGGCATACATGCGGCCTAGCTTCCAGCGCGCCAGCGACTCCCCGCCATCCGCCGCGAACTGCAGTGCGTCCACCGAATTCTTCGGATTGCCGGAACGATAGGAGTCGAGGCCTTCACGCAGCGCCTGGCGCGGATTTTTGAAGATCGGCAACGGCTTCGTCGAGAGCGCCGCTGCTTCCGGCCCATCGAGCGCCAGCGTCGGCGCGCTCGCCACCGCCGGCGCAAGGGTTAGGAAAGCCGCCAGAGCCAATCCCTTAGATATCGGCATAGACGTGGCTCTCACCTTGCGCGCCGGGATGGGTCACCGCGCCGGACACAGCCGGTCCGACCGTTTGGGCGTATTTCCAGAGCGTGCCGGAGCCGTAACCGGATCTCCGCGGAGTCCAATGATTCTTACGTTCGGCAAGTTCCGCGTCGCTCAAGGCGACAGTTAAGAATCCCTGGATCGCGTCGATCTCGATCACGTCGCCATCGCGCAGAAGCGCGATAGGTCCCCCAACCGCGGCTTCCGGGCCGACATGGCCGATGCAAAAGCCGCGCGTTGCGCCGGAGAATCGGCCATCGGTGATGAGCGCGACCTTGTCGCCCATGCCCTGCCCGTAGAGCGCCGCCGTCGTCGCAAGCATCTCGCGCATGCCCGGGCCTCCTCTTGGACCCTCGTAGCGAATGACCAGAACGTCGCCTTCTTTGTAAGTGCGTTTTGACACAGCTTCGAACGCTGCCTCTTCGGTGTCGAAGCAGCGGGCCGGCCCTTTGAAAGTGAGCTTCTCTTGCGAGATGCCGGCGACCTTCACGATCGCGCCTTCCGGCGCGAGATTGCCTTTGAGCCCAACGACACCGCCGGTCTTGGTGATGGGGTCGGACGCGCGGCGCACGACATCCTGCTTATCGTTCCATTTCACCGAAGCCATGTTTTCCGCGATCGTGCGGCCGGTGACGGTCATGCAGTCCCCATGGAGGAAACCTTCGTCGAGCAGTGTCTTCATGAGCAGCGGGATGCCGCCCGCCTCGAACATATCTTTGGCGACGTAGCGTCCGCCCGGTTTCAGGTCGGCGATATAGGGAGTGCGTTTGAAGATTTCGGCGACGTCGAAGAGATCGAACTTGATGCCCACCTCATGCGCCATCGCCGGCAGGTGCAGCGCGCCGTTGGTCGACCCGCCGGTCGCGGCGATGACGGTCGCGGCGTTCTCCAGCGCTTTCAAGGTGACGATGTCGCGCGGGCGGATGTTACGGGAGACAAGCTCCATGACCATCTCGCCCGCCAGCATGCAGAAGCGGTCGCGAATTTCGTACGGCGCCGGCGCGCCGGCGGAATAGGGTAGCGCGAGGCCGATCGCCTCGGACACCGTCGCCATCGTGTTGGCGGTGAATTGCGCGCCGCAGGCGCCGGCGGACGGACAGGCGACCATCTCGAGTTCGTCGAGATCTTCGTCCGACATCGCGCCGACCGAATGCTGGCCGACGGCCTCGAACAGGTCCTGCACCGTCACGGGCTGGCCGCGGAACGAGCCCGGCAGGATCGAGCCGCCGTAGATGAAGATGGAGGGCACGTTTAGGCGCAGCATCGCCATCATCATGCCGGGCAACGACTTGTCGCAGCCAGCGAGGCCGACAAGCGCGTCGTAGCAATGGCCGCGCATCGTGAGTTCGACCGAATCGGCGATGACCTCGCGCGAGACCAGCGACGACTTCATGCCTTCGTGGCCCATGGCGATGCCATCGGTCACGGTGATCGTGCAGAACTCGCGCGGCGTGCCGTGCGCGGCAGAGACGCCCTTCTTTACCGCTTGCGCCTGGCGCATCAGCGCGATGTTGCAGGGCGCAGCCTCGTTCCAGCACGACGCGACGCCGACGAGCGGCTGGTGAATCTGCTCGCGCGTCAGCCCCATCGCGTAGAGATAGGAGCGATGCGGCGCGCGCTCCGGCCCTTCCGTCACATGCCGGCTGGGAAGCTTGGCTTTGTCGACCGCGCGCGCGTCCATCTGTTCCTCGACACAAAACTCGACCTGAGGCGAACGAGACCTGCTCGTTCGCCCTGTCGCCCGCTCGCGCGGCAATCCCCACTGGCTGATAAGTGCGTTCCGAACCGGCGTTCCGCTAGTGGCGGATAGACCTACGGCGCCTCACCGGCTCCTCTTGAAAGATTCAAACTAGCCGGTGATTCATGGCTGAATGCGGGCACATTTTGTGACCAAGTTTTGCTTTCAAAAGAAGCAGTTGCGGTGTGTCGCGAAAGTCACAAGCCCCCGCTGCGGAAACGTGCGCTTTCACGCAGCGGACGTATCGAAATAACAGGCCCGGCGTCGACCGGGCCTCCAACAAAGCAGCGCTAACGGTCAGTAACGCGCGACCACCGGTGCCGGCACACCCCAGCCGAAGCGGTAGTTCAGGCCGGCGCGAAGGATGTGACCATCATCCCGCACCGAAGCAGTCGAGAAACCGCCGGTCGCGGGCGCGAAGTTGGTGAACGATCCACCGATAATCGTCGAGTGGCGGCCGAGATTGTAATAGAGGTACTCTGCCTTGACCGACCAGTTGTTCCAGAAGGCGTATTCCACGCCACCGCCAAGCGCATAACCCAGGCTGGTTCTGCTCGTCGACGAAGTACCGGTCAGAATGACCATCGGGGCGATAGGGAAACCGATCGTCCCCGTATAGGCTAGGTCAGTGCGCCCATAAGCGAGACCGCCCGTCGCATAGACGAGAGCGGGACCGAACGTGACACCGAGACGGCCGCGCGCAGTTCCGAGATAATCCAGGCGGCGCGCGACAGTGGCGGTGCCGAACACAGGAGCGCTGAAATTCGCCGGCGGCGGAGCAGGACTGAACAGTGTCGCCGACACGGTGTTCCGCTGCGGAAGACCCTGAATGTCGGCTTCGAAGCCAGCGACGAACAACCCGAATTGATAATTGAAGCCGGCTTGGCCGCCGCCGATGAAGCCCGTCCGCCGGCTCGCAAGGAAGGTCGGAAAAGCGCCGATCGCCTGCGCGGATGCAAATCCGGACGGGAACGGCCCGAAATCAGAGGAAGGCGTCAGCGCGATTGTGGAGGCGCCGCTGAATGCCGCCCCGGCATTCACGCCGATGTAAAAGCCGGTCCAGCTGGAGACCGGGACCGGTGAGATATAGGGGGCCGGCGGCGGCGCCTTTCGCGACGGAAGGTCAGCGGCAAATGCCGAGCCGACCACGCACGTCGTGAGGAGCGCCGAGAAAAGCGGCTTGCAAAGCATAGAGTCACCCTTCCTACGGCTCCCGCAGTAAGCCGGGATCTGGCGATTTCCTCAATGGCATGGTCGGTCCCGACGTGCATATTAGCAGGAGAGTGACCCTTTGGTCACACCCGCCGTCCGCTCCCTGATGTCCGGGCTCCCGTGAGGGCTTGCACCCGATAACCCTAACGCTACAGGCGATCCCATTTCACCGAAGCGCGGTCTTTCTGTGCGATTCGGCACGCAACCCATTCGCTACCTGTGCTGTTACACGGGCGGGGGATGAAGGGGACCAAGATGACCGGCCGTAAACCGTGGATTAAAGCACCTACTCTCCTTGCGCTGCTTGCAGGAGTGTCGTTGGCGGGTGCCGCGTCGGCCCAGAGCGCCAGTCCTTTTGCCTTCCTGTTTGGCGGCTCGCCCCAGGAAGGCCGGTCCGCCTATGTGCCGGCGCCGGCCTATGTGCCGGCCCCCTCCTATGGCTACGGCTCGCGTCCCTATGGCTATTCGTCCGTGCCGGGATATTCCGCTCCCGATACTTTTGAGCCGCGGCGCCCCGAATATCGGCCGCAACCGCGTCCTGTGGAGCTCGACGGCGTCCGCCATGGGCAATCGCCCAAGGAAGTGATGGCGGCGATCAAGGCTGTGAAGCCGGGCAAAGGTCCGCTCGGGCCCTTCCTGAACGATCCGACGCTGCGGGCCGGCGACGTCGTCGTGACGACGAAGGGCCTCATGGTCTATCGCGGCGACGGCGGTCATTCGCATAGCCAAAGCGAGTTCGTGAGCGTGGCGAATGCGTCGGGTCTCGTTGCCAACAAACAGACGCTGATCTCGCTCGAGAAGGCGAGCCGGCTGACACCGCAAAAGCCGCTCGGCGCCGAGACGAAGCCGTCGCGCCGGCCCGCGCCCGAAGTCGCGAGTTCCACGACGCCTAATCCTGCCCGCTAAACTGCGGCGAGACGCTCCAGCGCGGCGAGCATTTTAGCAATGCGAGCCAGTGCGTTTACGCGGCGCTGGCGGTTCTCCTCGACCACCTCTTCGGGCGCGCGCTCGAGAAAGTCGGCATTGGCGAGTTTCGCGTCCGTCTTGGCGACGTCTTTTTCCTCCCGTGCGATCTCTTTTGCGAGGCGGGCGCGTTCGGCAGCGATGTCGATAAACTCGCCGAGCGGCAGCGCGATCACCGTCTGATCGACAATCGCTTGCACGGCACCCGCGGGTACAGCCGGCGCCGTTGTGATATCGGCAAGCCGCGCCAGTCGCCGAATGGTCTCGTTCCACTTGGCCGCGCGCGTGGCCACATCCGGCGCCGCCTCGACGAGAACCAGCGGAATCTGCGCTGCGGCCGGCACATTCAGCTCGGCGCGGATCGAACGGATTTCCGAAATCAGGTCGATCATCCAGCCGATCTGCGCTTCGTCCTCGGCGCTCTCGTAGCCGGCAAGATCGGGCCAAGGCGCCAGCGCCAGCACGTTGTCGGACGCAGGCGCGGCGCGGGTCTGATGCCAAAGCTCCTCGGTGAGAAACGGCATGAAGGGATGCAAGAGCTTCAGGCAAATCTCAAGCACGAAACCGATCGTCTCGCGTGTCTCCTGCTGTTCCTCTTCGCTGCCGCCCGAGAGCAGCGGCTTCACGAGTTCCAGATACCAATCGCAAACGACGTTCCAGATGAAGCGATAGACCGCCTGCGCCGCGTCGTTGAAGCGGTACGCCTCGATCGAGCCCGTCACCTCGGCAGCAGCGGACGCAGCCTGCGACAGAATCCAGCGGTTGATTTCGACCGAATTCAAGCGGAACTCATAGGCGTCGAGATGGACGCATTGGTTCATCTCGGCGAAGCGGAACGCGTTCCAGAGTTTCGTCGCGAAATTGCGATAGCCTTCGACGCGCTGGGTCGAGAGTTTCACGTCGCGTCCCTGAGCGGCAAGTGCGGCAAGCGTGAAGCGCAAGGCGTCGGCGCCGTATTCGTCGATGAGATGCAAGGGATCGATGACGTTGCCTTTCGACTTCGACATCTTGGCGCCCTTCTCGTCACGGACGAGCGCATGGATGTAGACGTCGCGGAACGGCACTTCGCCGCGGAAATGCAAGCCCATCATCATCATCCGGGCCACCCAGAAGAAGATGATGTCGAAACCGGTGACGAGGACGCTTGTCGGATAATAGCGTTTCAGCTCCGGCGTCTCGCCGGGCCAGCCGAGCGTCGAGAACGGCCACAGCGCGGATGAAAACCAGGTATCGAGGACGTCCTCGTCGCGCGTCAGAAGCTCGCCCGAGCGCCGCGGGTCTTCGGCGATGCGCGCTGCTTCGTCATCGTCGTAGATTTCGCGCGTGACGGCGTCGCCGAGCGCTTCCGCGATCGCCTCCTCTTCCGTTTCGGCGACGTAGACCGCGCCCCAGGGCGCGTACCAAGCGGGGATCTGATGGCCCCACCAGAGCTGCCGCGAAATACACCAGGGCTCGATATGGTCGAGCCAATCGAAATAAGTTTTTTCCCAGTTTTTTGGGATGAAGTTCGCACGGCCGTCGCGCACTGCGGCGAGCGCGGGCTGCGCGAGCGTTTTCGCATCGACATACCATTGGTCGGTGAGCCAGGGCTCCACGACGGCGCCGGACCGTTCGCCATGCGGCACGACATGTGTATGCGGCTCCGTTGCGGCGAGAAGCCCGCGCGCCTCCATCATTTCCACGACGAGTTTTCGCGCGTCGAAGCGATCCTGTCCCTCCAGGGTCGTGATCATTTCATCAACTTCAGCGGCCTGCGGCACGCCCGCGAGAAAAGATTCATTGTCGCGCAACGTGATCTTTGCGTCCGCATCGAGCACATTGACGAGCGGCAGATCGTGGCGCCGACCGACTTCGAAATCGTTGAAATCGTGGGCCGGCGTGATCTTCACCGCACCGGTACCCTTCTCTGGATCGGAATACGAATCCGTGACGATCGGAATCAGGCGGCCGACGAGCGGCAGACGCACGCGCCGACCGTGCAGATCTCTGTAACGGTCGTCGTTAGGATGCACGGCGACTCCCGTATCACCGAGCATCGTTTCGGGTCGCGTCGTCGCGACGGTGATGAAGTCGCCTGTCTCTTTCCCCGCGTCGTCCACCACGGCATATTTGAGGTGCCAGAGGTAGCCTTTTACTTCGACTTGCTGAACCTCTAGATCAGAGATCGCCGTCTGCAGCTTCGGATCGTAATTGACTAGCCGCTTGTCTTTGTAAATCAGCCCTTCGCGATAGAGCTGCACGAACACTTTGGCGACGGCGCGCGATAGGCCCTCGTCCATCGTGAAGCGCTCGCGCGACCAATCGCACGAGGCGCCGAGGCGCTTCAGCTGGTTGACGATGGTGCCGCCGGATTCGGCCTTCCACACCCAGACGCGTTTCACGAATTCTTCGCGGCCGAGATCGCGGCGGTTCGGCTCCTGCCGTTCCATGAGCTGGCGCTCGACGACCATCTGCGTTGCGATCCCGGCGTGATCGGTGCCCGGCTGCCACAGCACGTCCTTGCCGCGCATGCGCTCGAAGCGGCAGAGGATGTCCTGCAGCGTGTTGTTGAGCGCATGCCCCATGTGAAGCGAGCCGGTGACGTTCGGCGGCGGAATGACGACCGAGAATGGCGGCGCGTTGACGCGATCGGGGCGTCCGGCGCGGAAAGCCCCTGCCCGCTGCCACGCATCCGAGACGCGGCGTTCCACGGCGGCAGGGTCAAACGTCTTGTCCATGAGGTCTCGGGATGGCGCGGCAACGAGCCGCTTAAACGCGATCCCTCGCGGGGAAGTCAATGAATGGGCAAGAAAGGAGCCGCGGCGCGCCTACCGCCCGCCGCGCGCGACCCGCTCGATCTCAGCGCGGACAAGGCGCTCGACCATGACCGGCAGGTTGTCGTCGAGCCACTGTTTCAGCATCGGCCGAAGCATCTCGCGCGCCGTGCGGGCGATGAGGTCGGAATCGCGCAGGAACATGCTGGTCGCGAGGGAGTGAAACGAGGAGGCCACCGAAGCATCTGTGGATGGTGAGACGAGCCGCGTGTTTTCGCCGGCGCCACGCTCACCCGCCATCGGCGCTGAAAGGCGGCCCCCTCTGTCCAGGTGCGAGGCGGTCACCGAAGCAACCTCTTCCTCCTCGCCCGACGGCATCGCGGGGCGCAATTCGTACTCATCGGCCACGCCATCTTGCGCGGCATACTCTTCCTCGCTGCGATCGAGCGCGTGCGCGTCGACGGCGAGAAGCGCCTCCTCAATGTGTTCGGACGCCGTCACATGCGGCTCGATCGCCGCATTCGGCTCGAGCGGCGGCACGGCCACCAAATGGACAGTGGACGCGGACAGCGGGGGCGCAGGCGGATGCCGCGACGCATCGGCACCGGGCTCGGGCGCGACCGCTGCCCCTACCGGACTCGCTTCGCGCGGAACCAACGAAGGTCCCGGCCGGCGCATCAGCGGCAGCGCGTCGTCGTCCGCAATGATGCGCCGAATCGAGGCGAGAATCTCCTCCATGGAAGGTTCATGCGCCCGCTGCTCTGATTCGAGGTTCGGAGGCTGCGATTGCGGTAGAGGATTCGATGTGCTCATGGCCTCAGGCGCTCTTGCGTCGCGCAGCCCGGCGCTCAGGCGAGCGCGCGCCACATCATGCTTCTCACGCCGAGTCGCGACGACGTGGAAAGAGTCTCACGCGTGCGTGGCGTCCGCAAGGCTGCCAGGCACACGCGCCTGTAGAAATCTCGCGTGAACCGAAGCGGCGGGAAATTCCGACTTACCGCCAATCAGATGTCTGCGTGCCCCACCACTTGCCCTTGACCTGATCGAAATGCACCGTCGGGTCATAGAGGATCACGTCGAGGCCGAGATTCTCTGCGTTGAGGCGCCCGATCGCTCCAAAGACAGCATACGAAGCGACGACGCGGTCGCGTTGTGCACTGACGAGGCTCACACGCGCATTAAGCAGCGTCTGCTGGGCGTTGAGGACATCGAGCGTCGTGCGCTGGCCTACGCGGGCTTCCTCGCGCGTGCCGGCGAGGGCGATTTCGGCGGCCGTGACGGCCGATTGCGCGGAATAGATGGTCGCGCGCGCCGTTTCGAGAAGTCCCCAGGAAGAAACAATCGTCGCCCGTACAGTATCGCGCTGCAGATCGGCGTTGAGCCGCGACTGCCCAAGCTGCTCCTTCGCCTGCCGGATGTTCGCGTATTCGATACCGCCTTGATAGAGCGGCACATTGAGCTGCAATTGGCCGGACGCCGTTAAAACCTGGCTCCTCGGCGTGCCCGAAATATCGTAATTCTGCGTGACCGATCCGACAGCGTTAAGGGTCGGCAGCAGCGCACCCTCCTGAATTTTCACATTCAGCGCCGCGATATCTACCTGATGGAACGCCGCCACAATTCCGGGATGTTCCACCAATCCGAGCGCGATTGCCGCCGTCAGCGTCTGCGGCAAAAGCCGCTCGATTGTCTGTGCCGGCTCGAGCCGCCGCGGCTCGACGCCGATGATCTGGCGAAAATTGGCGATACTGTTCTGCAGATTGGCTTGCGCCGTATAAAAGTCCGAACGCGCCTGCGCGAGACTCGATTGCGCCTGCGCGACGTCGGTGCGCGTCACCTCGCCGACCTCGAAGCGGTCGCGCGTTTGCCGCAGCTGCTCTTCGAGAACCGTGATGTTGTTCTTGCGCAGGTTCAGAATCGCGGTGTCCCGCAACACGTTCATGTAGGCGGTGGCGCCGTTCTGCAGCGTGTTCTGTTCGGTCAGCCGCATCGTCTCACGGGCGGCGTCGATCTGTGATTCCGCCTGCTTTGACGAGTTCCGGGTGCGTTCGCCATTGTAGAAGTTCTGCTGGACAGTGACGCCGGCGGCCCGCGGGAAGGTGAGCGAACGGATGTGGATTCTGGCGCTCGAACCGCTGCCGCCGCTCGAACTGCTGCCCGAAGTGCCGCCGCTGGTAGCCGAGGATGGTTCGCGAAGATCCTCATACTGGGCGCCGGCATTGGCGGTCCCCGTCACCGTCGGCCGGAATCCGGAAAGGGCCCGCGGCAGATTCTCGTCGGTCGCCCGCACGCTCGCCCGCTGCTGATTGATGTCGGGGTTGCCCATGTAGGCGCGCGACAACGCACTCGACATCGTCTCCGCATCGGCCCGAGCCGGGACGAATGCCAGAACGGCACAGAGGCAAGCCGCGATTGTTAACGAATTCTTCAGCACGCTCGCCTTCCGGCCGAATCGGTCGGCCGGGCGAGACGTGCTTTTCCACCTCGACATAGAACCTCAACGCCGCTTGCAGGCTGCCTTATCGGCTTAGCCGACGGGCTGCGGGCACCATCGGGAGCGCCGCCGGGCGAATTTATGTCCGAGACGGCGGCCTGGCGCGTTACAAACGCCGATTCCCAAGGAAAAGCCGTGGGGTGGCGCAAAAATGCGACACCTGCCCAGTTAGAAGACGAAGGCCGGAGCCTTACCGAAGCCCGGCAGGGTCGGCGCGGGGGCGTCGAACAGCGCGCGTCGGCCGACCTCGCCAAGATCGTCCCTGTCGAAGCGTACCGCGCGGGGGACGAGACCCGACTCGCGATAAATCGCGACGAGACGTCCGTGCGGCGCGAGCGCGTCGAGATGGGCCTCAAGATTGGCTTCGACGGCGCCGTTGATGAAGATGAGGTCGAACGGGCCCTCGCCGGCCGGCGGTTTTGTGAGATCGCCTTGGACTACCTTCACCGGAATCGGCTCCTCGGCGAGGCAGGTTCTCGCTCGCGCCACGAAGCCATCGTCTCTTTCGAGCGCCACGACCGAGAGTGCGAGCCCGCCGAGGATCGCGGCGGAATAGCCGGTCGCCCCGCCGACATCGAGAACGCGGTCC
Organism: Methylobacteriaceae bacterium; assembly: GCA_034669505.1. Classification (GTDB taxonomy): domain Bacteria; phylum Pseudomonadota; class Alphaproteobacteria; order Rhizobiales; family Beijerinckiaceae; genus JAFASC01. The sequence goes on along the minus strand of JAXDNJ010000083.1, from coordinate 1,257 downwards.
TGCGGCAAGACCAGGCAGGCCTGCAGCATCCGCGCGAAAATGAGCGGCGGCAGAAGCCGCCGCGAAGGGCCGCCTGCCGACGTGGGAAGCTCGAGCGCGAGGTCGGAATAGGCCAGGGTCGCGAGAGTCTCGGGCAGAAATTTCTCGCGCGGCACGGCAAACATGCGCGCGATCACCGCCTGGTCTGTCACGTCGAACGTGCGGACCTGCCGTTCGACCATCGTGCGACGTAAGGCGGTATAATCGGGCGGCATGGGTCTCGGGTCCCGTTCGTATAGCGGGGTTACTGTCCCGCCGCTTTCAGCCGCTTGTTGCAGGCGCTGAGATATTTCGGCCAGGTGATGCCGGGCGTCTGCGCCTTGATCTGATCGGTGTTCGTGCGCCACTCCTCGCCGCACTTCTTTTCGCGTTCGTGGAACGCCGCCATGCCCGGGCTCATCGGCTTCTTCACCTTTTCGCTGCCGGCAGGCGCGGCCGGCGCGGCTCCGGCGGGGGCAGCCGGCGACTTCGCCGCCTCGGCGGCGGGCGCGGCTGGCGCCGGCTTCAGCGGATTGGCCGGGGCGGTCTGCGCGGCGGGGGCCATCGGAGCGGCGGCCGGCGCGGCAGCGCCCGGCTGCGCGGCCAGACGATCGCGGCATTCCTTGATGAAGTCGGCGCGCTTCTGTCCGGCGGCGACCGTGCCTGCGGCTTTCGCGGTCTTCCATTCGTCGCCGCACTGCTTTGCCGGGCTTTGCGCGTCCGCGCCGGAGGCGAACAGCACGGCAGCAGCCGACAACGCGCAGGAGACAGTGATCGCATGAAGAGCGGAAGACAATCGCAGTGACATGGTGAGGTCCTCGGAGGAAAGACGAAACGTCCCGCGCAGGAGACTAGGCATGTGGCGCACGCCGTCAATTGTCAGCAAATCTATTGCGCGATCTTCGGCTTGGTCTCGTTGTGGATGCTGGTGCTGCCGGGATAGAAACATAGGCGCGCGCCATCACCGCCGCACGTGAAGCCGCGTACGAGAAAAGAAACCAAGAGGACACGGGACGCCGGGTCCCCGATGGTTTTATGTAGAGAGCCGGTTTCCCGGCGTCCCATGGCGGCGACTTGGACGAGTTCCGCGTCCCGCACTTCGATGGACCGGTTGAAGATCAACCTTTCCATCCCCAGAGGCGTGGATTCCACGCGACGGGTCTTAGTGCCCGCCGGGCGAGACCTGGAGGTTCCCGCGCATCCCTGGGTGACGCGCGGCCTCTTGCGAAAGCCCCTCCG
>JAXDNJ010000082.1:0-16260 GCA_034669505.1 Methylobacteriaceae bacterium | reverse complement strand
CTTCTGCGGCCTTCTTCTGTTCAAGAAATCGGAATTTGCCGTAATCGAGAAGTTTGCAAACCGGCGGAGTAGCGTTCGGGACGATCTCGACGAGGTCTAAGGCCGCTTCTTCGGCAAGGCGGAGCGCCTCATCGATTGGGGTGGGGCCTCGATTCTGGCCCTGTGCGTCAATCAATTGCACGGTAGGAACGCGGATGTCGCGGTTTGTGCGGGGTCCCTCCTTCTGCGGGGCCGCGATGGCTTTCATTGGACGGCGAATGGCATGGTCTCCATGTAGGTGGCGGTATGGGCCTTGAGCGGGTGCAACAAAAAGCTCCGCAGCTAACGCCACGAAGCCCCCGATCGGTCCCGGGGAGAAAATCGGGGCTGCGTCCGCGGAAGTCAATGGCGCGGACGGCTCGGCAAAGGCTGATTTCCTGAGTTTTCAGGGGTGTGGCTGAAAAGCAAGCATTTTCCTCAGGCTTGCAGCGCCTCGAGGCCGCACCATTCCGCAATGAACAGCGCGATCGCCGTGGTGATTCGCTTCACGGAGGCGAGGCTGACGCGCTCGTCGAAGCCGTGGATGTTCTGCGAGATCGGTCCGTAGCAGAGCGCCGGAATCTTGTCGTAGAGCGCGTAGACGCGCGTGTCGAGGTAGCCCGCTGTCATGAAGCTTTCGAGTTCCTTGCCGGTCGCGGCGCGATGGGCTTCGGCGAGCACAGCTTCGGCTTCCGAGCCCGGTTCAAGCACGTACCCCTCGGAATAGAAGCCGTTGAAGGTCACACTTGGCGGGTTGTTTGCGAGAAAGCGGTCGCCGCGGGCGAAAGCGGTGACGCGCTCGGTGATCGCGCGCGCGGCATCCTTCGCCGAAACGCCGGGATAGATGGCGATGCGGCAATCGAGCCGGCACCATCCGGGTACCGACGAGGCCCAGTCGCCGCCCTGAATCTTGCCGATGTTGAGATTGATCGGGTGCTCTTCGTTCTCAAAATGCACGCGGCCGGCTTTATCGGCGTTCCACTCGGCTTCGAGCTTGCGCAATTCCGCGACGATGCGATAGGCGGCATCGATCGCATTGGCGCCGGCGCCCATATCGCGCACATGTACGGGCATGCCGCGGACTTCGACTTGGAACCAAAGGACGCCGGTGTTGGCGCGCACCAGCATTTCTTCTTCCGGCTCGGGGATGAGCACGGCATCGGCCTTGTAGCCGCGCAGATGCGTCATCAGCGCGCCGTTGCCGGTCGATTCCTCTTCGAGGACGGACTGCACATACACGGTCGCAGCCGGCTGTGATGCGATGCGGCGCAGCGCATCGAGCGCGAAGAGATTGGCCGCGTGTCCCGCCTTCATGTCGGCGCCGCCGCGGCCGTAGAGCCAATCGCCGGAGATGACCGGCTCGAACGGCGGATGCGTCCACATGTCGTGCGGCCCTTCCGGCACGACATCGACATGCGCCTGCAGAATCAGCGAGCGCCCCCTCTCCTCGCGCGGGCGATGTATGCCAACGACGATCGGTGCTTTTGAATGCTCATCCGAGAAAGGCGCGCCGCCGGGATGGCGTGCGATGGCATCTTGTTCCATGGCGAAGCGCTCCATCGCGAAACCGCGATCGCGCAGCGCGCGGAAGACGAAATCCTGGATCGCGTGTTCCTCACCGCGCAAGGAGCGGAAGCGCACGAGGTCTTGCGTAAACGCGATCTGCTCGGCGAAGCCGTGTTCGACCGAGGCGATGATGCGGTCGCGGAGATGCGCCTTCAGGGGCATGTTGCAAGTACTACCTATGCTGCGAGTGCAACCGCTAAATCATCACAGCTGTTCAACAAGTCAATGACGATAGGTCTTTACTTTATCCCTGTGCTTTCTCATCAATGGCCGGTGCCGCGGGGATCAAATGGAAATCACCCTTCTCCTATCTTTGTGGGGAGCCACCCTCTCCACCGCGCTTGCGGTCCTAATAATTCTCGATCGAGCGCGCGCTCGACCAATTATCCGCGCTTACGCGAAGCTTCAATCTCGAAACGCGCAAGAAGATGCGCAGTTCGTCACGGCTTTGGTCAAAACTAGCCCCTACGGTCATACAGAAACTATGGAATTTTACGTCGAATTTCGTGTTGAAAATCATGGAACAAAGCCCCTTTCGCTACGCCAAATTTACATTGAGGACGGGCCTGATAATCTGTTATATATCTCTCCTCCCGGTTTGCCACTCGTGTTAGAAGGACAATCATCTGCGACGTTCGAGATCCAGAAAGAGTACTTCGATGACGCCGATCTTATCACCCGAGAACGGCGCAACGCTGATGTGCGCGAAATCGGCTTTGTGGATGCGCTTGATCGACGTTATGCGGTCAGCAAAAAACAACTCCGTGAGATTTTAGGTCGGACGGTGGTACTGCCCACAACGCGCGCGGTATTTCAGGGAAAGGAACATCCAGAAGATCGGGTCATTGCGTTTAAAGCAGTTCATCCCGCAATAATCATGCGCCGTTCCAAAAAACCGCTTCGCCTCCGGGAGCAACTTAGGCACAGGCTGTTATCGTGGAGAAAATAGAGGTCTGATCTAACTTGAACCTTTACGGTTGCGCGATCTCCGCCTTCTCCAGCGCCGCCTGCAACAGCACATTGACGCCGGCACTGGCCCATCCGGGATAAATGGTCTCGGTCTCGTTGTGGCTGATGCCGTCGACGCACGGCGTGAAGATCATCGCCGTCGGCGCGACACGGGCGATGTTGCAGGCGTCGTGCCCGGCGCCGGAGACGATATCGCGATGCGAGTAGCCGAGGCGCCTGGCAGCGGTGCGCACCGCGCTAACGCAGGATTCGTCGAATGCGATCGGCGGCGAATCGAACACGACCTTGAAATCGCATTCGACGCCGCTTTGTGTCGCAATCTGGTCAAGTCTTATGCGAAATACCCCGTCCATCTCCGCAAGCTTTTCCGCATCGGGATTACGGAACTCGCAGGTGAGAAACACCGCGCCGGGAATGACGTTGCGCGAATTTGGAAAGCTTTCGATCAGCCCGCACGTGCCGACGCCGAGCGGCGCGTGTTTTTCGCCAATCTCATGCACCAGGGTGATCACCCGCGCCGCACAAACAAGCGCGTCCTTGCGCCGATTCATCGGCGTCGTGCCGGCGTGGCTCTCGAAGCCCGTTACCCTCACCTCGTACCAGAATTGTCCCTGTCCGTGCGTGACCACGCCAACATCGACGCCTTCGGCTTCAAGGATCGGCCCCTGCTCGATATGCAGCTCGAACATCGCGTGGATCGGACGCTGCCCGACCGGCGCATCTCCTTTGAAACCGATGCGCTGCAACTCATCTCCGAGCCTCGCACCGGACTGGTCGGCGCAGGCATAGGCGTAATCCTGCGCATAAATCCCGGCAAACACGCCGGACGAAATCATCGCCGGCGCAAAGCGCGAGCCTTCCTCGTTCGTCCAGTTGACCACCTCGATCGGATGGCGCGTCGCGATGCCAAGGTCCTTCAGCGTCCGCAGAACTTCGAGCCCGCCGAGGACGCCGAGGACGCCGTCGAATTTGCCCCCGGTCGGCTGCGTATCGAGGTGGCTGCCGATCATCACCGGCGGCAGCGCCTCGTCCGCGCCGGCGCGGCGCGCGAACATATTGCCCATCTGGTCGACGGACATTTTGCAGCCAGCGTCGGCGCACCAGCGCGCAAAAAGCTCGCGCGCCTGCCGGTCGAGATCGGTCAACGTCAGGCGATTGCAGCCGCCCTTCGGCGTCGCGCCGATCTTCGCCATCTCCATAAGCGAATCCCAGAGACGCGTTCCATCGATCTGAAGATTGGTGAGTTCGGCCATCGCCGCTTAACGCCCGGCGGCGTAGCCCTGCATGCCGCGCGGATTGGCGGCGGCGCGGCGGTTCGGCCCGTCCTGCCGCGCCGCGGTGAGGCGGCCTTCGCTCCAGGCCTCCCCCGTCTCGACGACGTGGCCGCGGCGCTTCAGCTCGCCAACGGTCTTTTCCGGCACGCGCGTCTCGAGAACGAGCACGCCCGGCCGCGATTGCCGCGGCCAAAATGACGAGGGGAAATGCTCACTGTGCCAGGCCGGGGCGTCGATCGCCTCCTGCAGGTTCATGCCGCAATGGACGTGGCGCAGGAACATCTGCGGGATCCACTGGTCCTGCTGGTCGCCGCCGGGCGAGCCCCAGGCGAGGTAGGGCTCGCCATCGCGCAGCGCCATGGTCGGCGAGAGCGTCGAGCGCGGCCGCTTACCCGGCGCGAGCGCAGCCGGGTGGTCCTCGTCGAGCCAGAACATCTGCGCCCGCGTGCCGAGGCAGAAGCCGAGCTCGGGGATGACGGGGGAGGATTGCAGCCAGCCGCCGGACGGGGTCGCCGAGACCATATTGCCGTCGCGGTCGATGATGTCGAAATGGACGGTGTCGCCGGCGACGGCAGGCTCCGGCAGCTGTGAAATGCGGCCGACGGTCGGCTCGCCGGCGCCGGTGGCACTCACAGCCATGCGCGCGTCGCCGCTGACGCGGGCATGCACCGTGCCGCCGAATCCGGGAATTTGGCCCGGCCGCAGCTCCAGCGAGGCCTTGTCCGAGATCAGCGCCCGGCGCCTGTCGTTGTATTCGGCCGAGAGCAGCGTCTCGACCGGGACCTCGACGAATTTCGGATCCCCGTAGAAGGCTTCGCGGTCGGCAAAGGCGAGTTTCGAGGCTTCGACGAGGACGTGGATGAAATCCGGCGCCGTCGCCTTTTGCCCGTCGAGTCCGAAGCCGGCGAGGATCGCGAGTTGCTGCAGGGTGACCAATCCCTGCGCCCACGGCCCGCATTTCTGCACCCGGTAGCGGCCGTAATCGTAGTGGATCGGCGCCTCGACGGTAGCCTGCCAGCCGGCCATGTCGGCGCCGTTGAGCACGCCGCGATGGCGGCGGCCGGTCACGTCCATGACCTCCTGGGTGCGGCAGAAGCGGTCGATCGCCTCGGCGACGAAGCCCTGCGACCAAGCGCGGCGGGCCGCCTCGATCTGCGCCACCCGGTCCCCTCCGGCCGCCTCCGCTTCGGCGAGGATACGATAGAAGGTATCCGCCAGCGCCGGGTTCGCGAACATCGATTCCGGCGCGGGAACGCGGCCGCCTGGCAGGTAGATCGCCGCCGAGGTCGGCCAGTGGTCGCGAAACAGCGCCTCCACCGTTGCGATCGTGGCGGAGATGCGCTCGACCACGGGATAGCCGTTGCGGGCGTAGGAGATCGCGGGCGAGAGCACGTCGCGCAGCCGCAGCGTGCCGTAATCCCGCAACAACACCATCAGCGCGTCGAACGTGCCGGGAATGCACGCCGCGAGCAGCCCGGTGCCGGGGATCAGATCCAGGCCGAGCGAGCGGCAATAATCGATGCTGAGGCCGGCTGGTGCGGACCCCTGGCCGCAGATGACTTCCGTCTTTCCGACCCGGCGGTCGTGGACGAGGAGCGGCGCATCGCCGCCCGGCCCGTTCAGATGCGGCTCGACCACCTGCAAGGTGAAGCCGGTCGCCACCCCGGCGTCGAAAGCGTTGCCGCCGCGCTCCAGAGTCGCCATCCCCACCGCCGTCGCGATCCAATGGGTGGAGGCAACCACGCCGAACGTGCCCTGGATTTCGGGTCGGGTGGTGAACGGCGCCGGATTGATGAAGCTCATTCAGGTCTCCTGTCGCGCCCGCAAGGCGACTGCATCACGCAAACTAGGGGACCCAGCGTGCCTGCGCCAGTCGTGCATGGCGCGCTTGCCATTCCGCGGGCGGTCTTGCTAAGTCCGCGCCGCCGCCGCCGCCGGGCCGCGTGAAGGAACAGACAATTGGCCAAGCGTGCGCTCCTGACCGGCATTACCGGACAAGACGGGGCCTATCTCTCGCAATTCCTGCTGTCGAAGGGCTACGAGGTGACGGGGATCGTGCGACGATCCTCGCATAAAGGGCTCGAGGAGCACCGCCTGCAATGGCTCGAGATCGATAAGCAGGTAGAGCTCGTCTATGGCGATCTTGCCGACCTCTCGAGCCTGCTGCGCATCGTCCAAGACGTGAAGCCGGATGAAATCTACAATCTCGCGGCGCAAAGTTTCGTCGCTTCATCCTGGGACCAGCCGATACTGACGGCAGAGATCACCGGGGTCGGCGTGGTCAATATGCTGGAGGCGATGCGTATTGGCGCACCGCAGGCGCGCTTTTACCAGGCATCTTCCTCTGAGATGTTCGGAAAGATCCGCGAGCCGATGCAGAACGAGCTCACGCCGTTTCATCCGCGCTCTCCCTATGCCGTGGCCAAGCTCTTCGGCCACTGGATCACGGTGAATTACCGCGAGAGCTTCGGCCTGCATGCCTCGTCCGGCATCCTGTTCAATCACGAAAGCCCGCTGCGCGGCATTGAGTTCGTCACCCGCAAGGTGACCGATGGCGTCGCGCGCATCAAGTTTGGGCTGGCGAAGGAACTCAGGCTCGGAAACATCGACGCCAAGCGCGATTGGGGCCATGCGCGCGACTACGTCCGCGCCATGTGGCTGATGCTGCAGCAGGAGAAGCCTGACGATTATGTCATCGCGACGGGCCGCACGACGACAATCCGCGACATGTGCAAGATCGCCTTCGATCACGCCGGTCTCGATATGGACAAGTACATCGTCATCGATCCAGCCTTCTTCCGCCCGGCCGAGGTCGACGTGCTTCTCGGCAATCCGGCCAAGGCGAAAGAAAAGCTCGGCTGGTCGCCGCAGACCTCGCTCGAAGAGATGATCATCGAGATGGTGGAAGCGGATTTGGCGCGGCTAAAAAAGCCCGCCTGATCCGTCGGACCTGAAGAGGCGAGCGACAATGGCGCGGTTCGAAACAGTGCTGCTCACCGGCGGCACGGGCTTCGTCGGCAGCCATCTTTGCGCAGCTTTCGCGACGCGCTTTTCCGGCGCGAAGCTTGTTCTGCTCTGCCGGCCTGGCGAGAGGCCAACGCGCGCCGACGCGAAGTTTCTGACGACAGACTTGACCGATGAGGCGTCGGTCGATGCGGTGCTGGAACAAGTGCGCCCCGATCTTATCGCCCATCTTGCCGCGCAATCGTCTGTCGGTGACGCGATCGGCGGCGCCGAGCAGACATGGCGGGTGAATTTCTGCGGCACGATGTGGCTCGCAAAAGCCGTCGCGCGTCATTGCCCGACAGCGACGTTCCTGTTTATTTCCAGCGCGGAAGTTTACGGCGCCAGTTTTCGCGATGGACCGGCGCGCGAAGACACGCCGCTGATGCCGCTCAATGCTTACGCACGCTCCAAAGCCGCGGCCGAAGCGATGCTCGCCGACGTGCTGCCGGAGCGAGCGCGCCTGATCGTCGCGCGCTCGTTCAATCACACGGGCGCGGGGCAGGACGAGAGATTCGTCTTGCCCGCCTTCGCGGCGCAGATCGCCCGCATCGAACGAGGCGAGCAAGAGCCGCGCCTGCGCGTCGGCAATCTCGCCGCGCAACGCGATTTCATGGACGTCGAAGACGTCATCGACGCTTATGTCAGGCTTCTAGAGACGCCGGGACTGCCATCGCATGTGATTTTCAACGTGGCGTCAGGGCGTTCCCACGCGATCAGCGACTTACTCGATCGCTTGCAGGCGCTCTCCCGCACCCAATTCGAGGTAAGTGTCGATCCCGATCGGCTGCGGCCCTCCGAGATCGCCTGCGCCGTCGGCGACGCCGCCAAATTGCGGGCCGCGACCGGCTGGACCGCGCGCCGCTCGACCGATAAGATGCTGGCGCGACTCCTCCATCATTGGCGCGAACGTCTCGCGCGGGCGGCTGCTTGCTGATGCAAGAGCCTTTGAATGACCCGCGGAGCGCCACGGCGAAGAATGAGCGAATTCGTCTGCTCGAGTCGCAGGCCGGGTCCCTTCGCCGCGAAATACATTTCCTGCATCGCTGGCGTGAGCAGAGAACCTACACGGCGAGCTGGCATGTCTTTCGTGCGCTGTTCGCGATGGAGTTTTGGCTGAACAAAAAGCTTCGCGCCTGGACGGGCTCGTGCGGTGGACCGGCGCCTTTGGTGCAAAGGCAACGCAAGGCAAGCCTGCCCGATGCGTCGCTCGTCGCTCATCCGCAGCGTGCAGCGTCGCCGATCCCAATCTCGGAAGCGCGACCCGCCCGGCTCCTGATCGATGTGACGGCGACTGTGAAAATGGACCCGCACACCGGCATACAGCGCGTCGTCAAAAGCCTGGTTGCCGAGTTCTACAAGGCGCAGGATCAGCATGGTTTGTTGCGGCCGCTGGCTGTGCGTCTCGACGGCGATACGCTTATCTCTTGCGAGAACTTCGTCGCCTCGCTTTTGCGGCAAGCCCCGACGCGGCGCGAAGCGCCGGTGCAGATCGAACCCGGCGACCGGCTGTTCATGCTCGCCGATACATGGCGCGAGTTCGACCGCTTCGCGCCGATCTTTCGCGAGGTGCAGGATAAGGGCGGCGCGGTCTTCACCTGCGTCTACGATCTCATTCCCGTGCTGTTTCCCGCAGTCACCTGGGGCGACACGCCGGAGGTGCACGAGAAGTGGCTACGCTCCTCGGCGGTGCTTTGCGACGGAATGATCGCGATCTCGCGTACCGTTGCGGACGAGATCGTCGATTTTATCCGCGACCGTGGCGTCCACCATCCCACGGCCCTGAAGCTCGGCTGGTTTCATTGCGGCTCCGACCTGCCGGCGCGGCGCACCTCCGCGGTAAGGGATGCGGTGAAACAGGCGTTCGGACCGGCGCAGCGCAAATTCCTCGCTGTCGGCACGATCGAGCCGCGCAAGGGGTACGACGTCGCGCTCGCGGCATTCGATCGCCTGTGGAGTTCCGGCTTCGACGCGCGGCTTGTCATTTTCGGGCGCAGGGGCTGGTATGTCGAAAGCGTAGTCGCCGCGATCACGACGCATCCTGAATTCGGGCACCGCCTGTTCTGGTTTGAGAACGGCAGCGACGCCGAACTCGATTACGCTTACGGCCAGACGGAGGCGGTGATTTGCGCCTCTTATGCCGAGGGCTTCGGGCTGCCGATCGCCGAGGCTGCACGGCGCGACCGGCCAGCAATCGCCAGCGACATTCCGGTGTTCCGCGAAGTCGGCGGCGAAGGCGCTGCTTATTTCCGCGTCGACGATCCCGACGCGCTGGCGGATACCATCCGCCGCTGGTCCGCTGGAGAAATCCGAACCGACCCTGCAAGGGTCAGCCGATCGTCATGGGCGGATGCCGCGCGCCGCGTCGCCGAGATCATCACGAACGACGATTGGTACCGCGTCATCAACTGAACGCTTCAAGCCGCGTCCTCTTCCCCGAGATATGCCTCGCGAACCGCCGGATCGCGGCGCACGTCCGCCGGTTTGCCGTGCGCCAGAAGCCGGCCCTGCACAAGCACGGTGAGCGTGTCAGCGGCGGCGAATACGGCATCCATGTCGTGCTCGATCAGCACGATGGTGTGATCGCGAGCAAGATCGCGGAGCAGCGCGACGACGCGTTGCGTCTCTTCGGGGCCCATACCGGCGAGCGGCTCATCGAGCAGGAGCAGGTCGGCACCGCTTGCGATCAGCATCGCGATTTCAAGCTGGCGCTGCTCGCCGCTCGAGAGTTGGCCGGCAATCGCTTCCGCGCGATGCGAGAGACCGGCCACATCGAGCGCATGCGTAATGCGCTGAGCACCCGCGCCGCCGCGGGCTTGTGCGGCAAGCGCGCAGTTCTCGCGCACGCTGAAATCGGCGAAAATATTGGTGCGCTGAAAGCTTCGGCCGATGCCGCTGCGCGCGATGCGATGTGACGGCCAGCCCGTGATGTCGAGACCATCGAGATACACCCGGCCGGCACTCGGTTTCACTTCGCCCGAAAGCAGATTGATCAACGTCGTTTTGCCGGCGCCGTTCGGCCCGATGATGGCATGCACGAGGTTGGGCTCAAGCTCAATGTTGACGCCATCGACGGCGTGCAAGCCACCGAAATGCCGCGCGAGGTCGCGCACGGAAAGTGCGTGCGCGCGACGCTCCGGCCGGGCGAGATCGCGATGCAGGAAGTCGCCGCCCGGCGAAAGTGGCGCGGCAGCCGTCCTCGAGTTGAAGAGCCCAGCGAGCCCCCTTGGCGCACCGAGCACCGCCGCGGCGAGGGCCACGCCCATCCCGAAACGCCAATGTTCTGAAATGAACGGGCCGACCGTGCTCGCGCTCTTCAAGGCTTCTTCGAGCACCGAATAAGCGAACGTCCCGATGACGGCACCGTAAAGCGTGCCGGTCCCGCCGAGCACGACCATCATGATGGCAAGCCCGGATTCGCGCCAGCTCGCGAGTTCCGGCGTCACGAAGCCATCGATGCAAGCGAAGAGCGCACCGGCAATTCCGGCAATCGCGCCGGCGATTACAAAGACAGCAAGCCGGTAGCGATACGTGTCGTAGCCGAGCGCGCGCATCCGCTGCTCGTTGACCCTGATTCCTTGCAGCACACGCCCGAAGCGCGAGCGCACAAGCCAAAGCAGGAAGAGATACGTCGCAGCAAGCATGATAAGACAGACGTAGAAGAACTGCCGGCGATTATCGAAATCGACGAGGGTCCAGCCGCCGATCGTCAGATCGGGTTTTACATTGACGTAAGCACCGTCCGAACCTTTGGCGATATCGGTGTCATAGAAGATGGAAAAGACCATCTGCCCAGCGGCGAGCGTCACCATGATGAAGTAGAACCCGCGCGTCAGCATCGCGAAGACGCCGATGACGAACGCACCGGCAGCGCCCAGCGCGGCGCCCGCGGCAAGCGCGAGCAGCGCGTTGGCGCTCTCGCTTTCGGGCGAGATGAAATAGACGGCGTAAGCGCCGAGCGCGAAGAACGCCGCGTGGCCGAAACTGACGAGGCCGGTAATGCCGATCAGGAGATCGAGGCTGGTCACCATGATCGCCAGGACGAGCACGCGCGTCGTGAACTTCACCGCGTACGGGCTCAGCACGAACGGCATGCAGGCAAGCGCCATCAAGGCGGCGCAGAGCGCGATCGCGATGGGCAGCGATGGCCGGCGGAACATCAGGCGCGCCCGAACAATCCGGCCGGGCGCAGCACCAGGACGAGCGCCATGACGCCATAGATCATTACGCTTGCAAGCGACGGCAGGAACACCTTTCCCATCGCGTCGGCCAGCCCGATGAGCAGCGCACCGACAAAGGCGCCGCGGATGCTGCCGATCCCGCCGATGACCACAACGACAAACGAGGTGATCAGCACCTTGTCGCCGATGCCGGGATAGGCGCTCTCGACCGGGGCAGAAATGATTCCGGCAGCCGCGGCAAGCGCTACGCCAGTCGCGAAAACGAAGCGGAAGAGGAGTCCGGAGTCAAAGCCGAGCGTCTCGACCATCTCGCGATTGGATTCCGCCGCCCGGATCAACCGCCCGACGCGCGTCTTCTGGATGACGAAGACCATGGCGAGGGCAAGTGCGAGGCAGATCGCCGTGAGTGCCAGGCGATAGACCGGGTAGCTCAGCGTGTCGGTGAGGCGGATGCTCGCCGTGAGATAATTCGGTGTGGGAATCGAATGCGGATGCGAGCCCCAGATCGTCTGCTGCATTTCGTTGAAGATGAGGATCAACGCGAATGTTAGAAGCACTTGCTGCAGGTGATCGCGCTTATAGAGATGGCGGATGAACAGCCATTCAATCGCGAGGCCAAACAGAAAGGCGAGGGGAATGCCGACGAGGAGCGCGCGAAAGACGTCGCCGAGCGGCTCGGTGAGCGTCAGCGCGGCATAGGCGCCGAGCATGTAGAACGAGCCATGCGAGAGATTGATGATGCCGAGGATGCCGAAGACGAGCGTCAAGCCGCTCGCCGCGAGAAAAATCAGCAATCCATATTGCAGGCCGTTGAGGATTTGGATGAGGACGAGATCCATTCTCTTAAATCTCATCCGTCATGGCCGGGCTTGTCCAGGCCATCCACGCAATCGAAGAACTTACGCCAGCTTGCAGCCGGTCGTGTCGTCGCTCAACTCCTTCTCGACGATCCCCAAATAATTGTTCACGCCGCCACGCAATTCGCGCAGATAAAAGTTCTGGATCGGATTGTGCGATGACGAGAACCGTAGCGGCCCCCGCGGGCTGGCGATGGTCGCTTTCGCCATCGCGGCGTTGAGCTGCGCGCGCTTCGAGATGTCGCCCCCGACCGCCTTCAGGCCAATGTCGAGAAGCTGCATCGAATCCCAGCCCTGCACGGCATAAACATCAGGCGGAATCTTGTAGGCGTCCTTGAACAATTGCGTGAACGCCTTGTTCTCGGGATTGTCGAGCGACTCGACGTAGTGCCCGACGGTCTTGACGCCGTCGCCGGCGGCGCCGGCGGCCTGCTCCACGCCGTCCGTCAAAAAGCTTGGACCCCAGAGCGGGATCTTGCCGCTTAGCGCCGAGGCATAATCTTTGATGAATTTCAGCGCGCCGCCGCCGGCCCAGAAAACATAAACGCCGTCCGGCTTGAGCGATGATATCTCCGCGAGCACCGACTGGAACTCGACATCGGGGAACGGAATCGTGATGTCCTTGATGACCTCGCCGCCGCCCTTGGTGAACGAGCGCTTGAAGCCCGCAACCGACTCTTCGCCGGCGGCATATTTCCACGTCGCGGTCACCACCTTCTTGTGCCCGGCCTTCAGCATCGCCGGACCGACGGCAAAACCCGCCTGACCGTTGGAGAAGGAGGTGCGGAAGACGTTTTCCGCGCACATGCCGCGCGTGATCTGGTCGGCGCCGGCATTCGGGATGATCGTCGGCACGCCGTCTTCTTTGGTGATCTTTACCATCGCCATCGCCACGCCGGAATGCACGGTGCCGATGATGACGTCCGCCTTCTCGCCTTGCACCAATTTGTTGGTCAGCTCGGTCGCTTTCGGCGGCGCCGATTCGTCGTCGAGCTTGATGAAGGTGACGTCGCGGCCCGCGAGCTTGCCGCCCTGTTGCTTGACATAGAGTTCCATCGCCCGCGTAATCGCCTCGCCAAGGGGCGCATAGGTGCCGCTATAGGGCAAGAGCACGCCGAGCTTCAGCGGGCCCGATTGCGCATAGGATGGGCGGATGAACGGCATGCCTATGGCGAGCGCACCGGCGGTGCCGCTGAGCGAAACGAATGTGCGCCTGTTCAAATCCATGTTTTCCTCCCCGAGCGGATTGCGGCCCTGCTCGCCATTCTCGTCTTGATCATGCACATTATTTCATGTTCGGCCCCGGTCAAGGCAGAAGAAACGGCATGATAATGCATCGAGCGGCGCGGGTCCCGTGAAATACGTCAGGTCGGTCAGCATGAACCGCCGCGAGGCGATGGTCGGTGCGTTTGGCGCTGCGGCTGCGGCCGCGCTGCCCAATCCTGCACATGCCGAGATCGACGAGATATCGATCGCGCGCGGCTTCGCCATCCCGCATCTGCCGCTGATGATCATGGAGCACGAGAAGCTGATCGAGAAACACGCCGCGGCGCTCGGCCGGCCGGGCGTTACCGTGTCCTGGTCGTCGATCGGCGGCGGCGCCGTCATGAACGACGCGCTGCTCGCGGGCAGCCTGACGTTCGGCGTTGCCGGGCCGCCGCCGATCATCACCCTTTGGGCGAAGACGCGCGGCACGCCGCTCGAAGTGCGCGGCCTCTGCAATGAATCGATCCTACCACTCTACCTCAACACGCGAAACCCGAACGTGAAGTCGGTGGCCGACTTCACGCCAAGCGACAAGATCGCGCTCGGCGCGGTGAAAGTCTCGATCCAGGCGATTCTGTTGCAGATGGCGGCGGCAAAAGCCTTCGGCGACAAGGATTATGCGCGGCTCGACCCGCTCACCGTCGGCATGAGCTCGGTCGACGCGACGACGGCGCTGCGCTCGAGCAATAGCGAAATCAACACCAATTTCAGCCTGGCGCCGTTCCAGTACGAAGAGCTGAAGCTGCCGAACATCCATCGCGTGCTGAATTCCTATGCCATCATGGGGGGCCCGCACACCTATGCGATGATCTATACGACAAAGGCGGTCCACGACCGCAATCCGCTGACGGTGAAAGCCTTCATGGCGGCAATCGAGGAAGCAAATCAGATCATCGCGACGCGCAAGGACGATGCGGTGTCGATGTATGTCGATGTGACGAAGTCGAAATCCTCGCGCGACGACCTTCTCGCCATCCTGAACGATCCGGAGATCAGCTACACGACGACGCCGAAAGAGGTGATGCGCTTCGCTGATTTCATGCACCAAGTCGGCAGCATCAAGGTGAAGCCGGCGAGCTGGAAAGAGCTGTTCTTCGAGGACGTGCATCAGCTCGCGGGTAGCTGAGTTCCGCGTCAGAGCCGCGCATCGCGGGAACCCGCGTCACCTGCGATCGTTGGCAGCGCATCGTGCAGCGCAGGTGACCCATGGCCAAAACCGTCGGCGACTTCGTCTGGGAACGGCTCTATGCCTGGGGCGTGCGCCGCGTCTTCGGCTATCCCGGTGATGGCATCAACGGCCTCCTCGGCGCGCTGGAGCGCCGCAACGGCGACATTGAGTTCGTCCAGGCGCGGCATGAGGAGATGGCCGCATTCATGGCCGCGGCGCACGCCAAATTCACCGGCCAAATCGGCGTCTGCCTGGCGACGTCTGGTCCGGGCGCCTCGCATCTGATCACCGGCCTCTATGATGCGCGGCTCGATCACATGCCTGTGCTGGCGATTGCCGGCCAGCAGGCGCGCACCGCCATCGGCGGGCATTATCAGCAAGAGATCGACATTGCCGACATGTTCAAGGACGTGGCCGGCGAATTCGTCGAACAGGCGATGGTGCCGGCGCAGGTGCGCCATCTCATCGATCGCGCGATGCGCACCGCGATCGCCAAACGGCGCGTCACGGCGCTGGTGTTCCCGAACGATCTGCAGGAAGCCGAGTACGAAGAGCCGGCGCGGAAGCACGGCACGGTGCATTCCGGCGTGGGCTTCACGTCGCCGCGCGTCGTGCCGGATGATGCCGCGCTGCGCCGCGCGGCGGATGTGCTCAATTCCGGAAGCAAGGTCGCCGTCCTCGTTGGCGCTGGTGCGCTACATGCGAGCGAAGAAGTCGCGGCTGTTGCCGAAAAGCTCGGCGCCGGCGTCGCCAAAGCGCTGCTCGGCAAGGCGGTGCTGCCTGACGCGCTCTCCTATGTGACCGGTCCGATCGGCGTTCTCGGCTCGAACGCGAGTTGGAAGCTGATGAATGAGTGCGACACGTTGTTCATGATCGGCTCCGGCTTTCCTTATGCGGAATTCCTGCCGAAGGAAGGGGCCGCGCGCGGCGTGCAGATCGACATCGAGCCGGAGATGCTAAGCCTGCGCTATCCGATGGAGGTCGCGCTTGTCGGCGACGCGGCCGAGACGTTGCGCGCCCTGCTGCCGTTGATCGAAGCGAGGAGCGATCGCTCCTGGCGAAACACGGTGGAAGGCTGGGTCGCCGAGTGGTGGAAAGTGCTCGAAGCGCGCGCGATGCAAAGCGCCGATCCCGTAAACCCGCAGCGCGTCGTGTGGGAGCTTTCCTCGCGTTTGCCGGACCGAGCGATCGTGACAAGCGATTCCGGCTCGTGCGCCAACTGGTATGCGCGCGATCTCAAAATCCGCCGCGACATGATGTGCTCGCTATCGGGCGGGCTCGCCTCGATGGGCGCGGCCGTGCCGTACGCCATCGCGGCGAAATTCGCGCATGCCGACCGGCCGGTGATCGCGCTTGTCGGCGACGGCGCGATGCAGATGAACAACATGGCGGAACTGATCACGGCGCAGAAATACTGGAAGGACTGGGCCGATCCTCGCCTGATCGTCTGCGTGTTCAACAATGAGGACCTCAACGAGGTGACCTGGGAGCAGCGGGTGATGGAGGGCAATCCGCGATTTGACGCGACCCAGTCGATCCCGAACTTCCCCTATGCCCGCTTTGCCGAGATGCTCGGCTTCAAGGGCATCTATGTCGACACGCCGGACGCGCTGCGCGCGGCCTGGCAGCAGGCGCTCGCCAGCGACCGTCCGGTGGTACTCGAAGTGAAGACCGATCCGGAAGTCGCCCCGCTGCCGCCGCATCTGACCCTGAAGGAGGCGCGCGGATTTATGTCGTCGGTGCTGAAGGGCGACGCGAGCAGCAGACACGTGATCGCCGAAACCGCCGCGCAGGTCCTGAATGCCCTCACCGGCAAGAAGGAGTGACGCGGGCGGCCGCCGCGTCAGGTCCGATCTCGCTCTCGTCTTGCGATCAGTAGCACCGCATGACGCTGCCGGTCTGTGGTTCGCCGGTGCGCCCGGGGACCGTGACGGTCTCCGAGGGACAGCTCGGCACAT
>JAXDNJ010000081.1:0-3026 GCA_034669505.1 Methylobacteriaceae bacterium | reverse complement strand
GAAATAAAGGTGAACACGGCCGAGGATGGCCGCTTCTCCTGCGAGTAGCGAGGCGCCACGGTCATGGAGCTACTTGCAACGCGCTCCTCGACCGGCTGCGTCCCTGCCGCCGATCGCGCCGGCATTATTCCGCCGCGCGCGCGATGGGCGGCTGCGCCCGCGAAGCGGGACGCGCACGGCGCTTCAATTCGTTCATGTCGTTTCGATCGCGCACGCTGTTGCGCATCAGCTGATCCTTACCCGCGAGATATTGCGGCGGACATGGCATATCGGCAACCCCATACCACGCTGCAGCACGCATGGTGAGGGACGGATCGACGAGGTGCGGACGTGCAAACGCCACAAGATCGGCGCGGCCTGCCGCGACAATCGTGTTTGCCTGGTCGGGTGTTGTGATGTTGCCGACGCACATCGTTGCAAGGCCCGCTTCGTTCCTGATCGCGTCGGAAAACGGTGTCTGGAACATCCGGCCGAAGATCGGCTCGGCATCGGCAACCGTCTGGCCCGTCGAGACATCGATGAGATCACACCCGGCTTCGGCGAAGGCGCGGGAGATCTCGACAGATTCCTCCCCGGTGATACCTCCTTCGGCCCAATCCGTCGCGGAGATACGCACCGACATAGGCTTGTGAATCGGCCACACATCGCGAATGGCGCGGAAGATTTCGAGCGGGTAGTGGAGGCGATTGTCGAGCGATCCGCCATATTCATCCTTGCGATGGTTGGTCAGCGGCGAGATGAAACTCGCCAGCAGATATCCGTGCGCACAATGCAATTCGAGCATGTCGAAACCGGCGCGTTCGCCCCGGCGTGCCGCGGCGATGTAATCGTCGCGCACCTTGTCCATGTCTGATCGCGACATTTCACGCGGCACTTGGCTATGGGGAAAGTAAGCCAGCGGTGAGGCCGCCATGATCTCCCAGGCGCCCTCCTCCAGCGGCTCGTCGATTCCTTCCCACATGAGCTTGGTTGCGCCTTTGCGGCCGGCGTGGCCGAGCTGCAGGCAAAATTTTGTCGCGGAGTTGTTGTGGACGAAATCGACGATGCGCGCCCAGGCGCGCTCCTGTTCGTCATTGTAAATGCCCGTGCAACCCGGCGAGATGCGAGCTTCTGCGGCAACATTGGTCATCTCGGTGAACACGAGGCCGGCACCGCCGATGGCGCGGCTGCCGTAATGGACGAGGTGCCAATCGGTGGGGAGGCCATTGACCGCCGAGTATTGACACATGGGCGACACGACGATGCGATTGGCAATCTGCATTTCGCGCAGGCGGAACGGCTGAAAAGCCGGCGGGTGGCTCTCCTCCACCGCCTCCCCGACTATACCGTATTTTGGAGAGGCGATCAGTTCATCCACGTCGGCAACGAAATCCGGCGCGCGCAGCGCAAGATTGTCGTAGGTGATCGCCTTCGAGCGCGTCATTAGCCCGAAGGCAAACTGCGTCGGATGCATGTGCCAGAATCGGCGGACATGCTCGAACCAGACGAGCGACACATCGGCCGCATGCTGTGTCCTTTCGACCTCTTCACGCCGTCCGACCTCGAAGCCCGCTAGTGCATCTTCGACGCTGCGCGGATGGCGAACGAAGGCGCGGTGCAGTTCGATCGCATCTTCGATCGCCAGCTTCGTGCCCGAACCGATAGAAAAATGCGCGGTCGCTTTCGCATCTCCGATGAGCACGATATTGTCCTTGACCCACCCTTCGCAGCGGATCATCGGAAAAGTACGCCAAATCGAGCGGTTGATGAACAATGGGTGGCCGGCCAATTCCTTGGCGAAAACGCGCTGCATGAAACGCGCGCCTTCCTCCTCGTCCAGATCGTTTAAGCCCGACCTCGCGAACGTCTCGGGATCGGTCTCGAGGACCCAAGTCGAGCGATCGGGCTCGTATTGATAGCAATGTGCAATGAAAATGCCGTGCTCGGTTTCGCGAAAATGGAAGGTGAATGCGTCGAGCGTGCGCGTTGATCCCATCCAGGAGAAGCGGTTGGGACGCTGATCGATCTGTGGACTGAAGACATCCTTATATCCGTCGCGAACGCGGCTGTTGATGCCGTCCGCGGCGACGACGAGATCGGCCGATATCTCGCTGACGTCTTCGATCTCGTGCTGAAACCTGAGATCGACGCCAAGGCTTCTTGCCTGCCTCTGCAGCACGGCGAGGAGCCGCGACCGTGCACAGCCGCAAAAGCCGTTGCCGCCGATCCGGCGGGTCGTTCCTTTGAAATTGATCTCGATGTCGTCCCAATAGCTGAACTCGCTTTTTAGCGCGGCAAACGTTGTGGGATCGGCGCGTTCGATATTGTCCAGCGTCTCATCGGAGAAGACCACGCCGAAGCCGAACGTATCGTCGGGCCGATTGCGCTCGTAGATAGTGATGGCGTGGCCCGGGAAGGACCGCTTCGTCAGGATGGCGAAGTAAAGCCCGGCCGGACCGCCCCCGATGATCGCAATCCTCATCGAACCGCCTCCGAAAAGCACTTCGCCTTGACGGCGGAAGATATTTTAGGCTTAAAATAGTTTTCCGCAAGCGCCTCTGGTCGAGGCGTGGCTCGGGTCGGAGCTACCCATGCCTTCAATGCCCGGAGCTGCCGCCCTGGCAAAACGAGCGGCGCATCATGCCGCTGGTGATGCCCCGCGCGCCGGCTTTGCCGAAATCCGTTCCCGGCAGCAAGAAGAGATCCGATTGTGGCTGCGACTGTTGTCGCTGACCAATGCGATTGAAGCCGAAGTCAGACAGCGGCTACGCCGCCGTTTCGGTGTGACGTTGCCGCGTTTCGATCTGATGGCGCAACTTGACCGCTGTTTGGACGGGATGTCGCTATCAGAACTGTCGAAACGGATGATGGTCTCCAATGGCAACATCACGGGGCTTGTCGGAACGCTGGTCGCCTCCGGTCATGTCGAGCGGCGGACCGACGCCGACGACAGGCGCGCACGGGTCGTCCGCTTGACGCCGCTTGGCCGCCGCGCGTTTGCAAAAATGGCGGCCGAACACAGGGCATGGATTTCGCAAATGCTTGGT
>JAXDNJ010000080.1:0-17168 GCA_034669505.1 Methylobacteriaceae bacterium | reverse complement strand
AGCCCGATCGCCTCGATCGCATCCTTCACCAGCCGCAGATGCCGGTCCGAGCCGACCTTGTTGAGTACAACGCCCACAATACGAATCCGGGGATCATGGTGCGCGGCACCCGAAACCATTGCCGCCGCCGATTGCGCCTGACCCGTGACATCATGGACCAGCAGAACCGGCCAACCGGTCGCCGCCGCGATGTCGGCGGAGGCGCCGCTGCGTCCGTCGCCGGCGGGCACGCCGTCGAACAGGCCCATAGAGGCTTCGGCGATCACCAAGTCGGCCCGCTCGGCGGTCTCGGCGGCCAGACTGCCGATCTCACTCGGCGACATCGCCCAGCTGTCAAGATTGTAGCTCGGCCGCCCCGTCGCCGCGGCGTGGAAGGCCGGGTCGATATAGTCCGGGCCGCATTTGGCGCCGGCGACCGCAAGGCCGCGGCGCGCGAACGCTCGCATGAGACCGAGCGTCAGCACCGTCTTGCCGCTGCCCGAACGCAAGGCCGCGATGACGAGCCCGCGGCTCACCGCGCGCCGCCGGTATTTTCGCGGAAGCGGCGCCGGTAATCGGAATTGTAGAGAGCGCTTTCGGCGAAGTCGCCTTCGCCGAGTGCCGGCCCGACGAGAATGAGCGCGCTGCGTTCGAGTGCCGCGTTCGCAACCATTTCGGCGATTGTTGCCAATGTTCCGCGCAGAATGCGCTCGTCCGGCCATGAGGCGCGATAAACCACCGCGACCGGGCAATCCGCGCCATAGGCCGGCATCAGCTCGGAGACCACACGATCGATCGCATGGAGCGAGAGATGAATCACCATCGTGGTTCGCGCCGCCGCGAGCGTCCGCAACGTTTCGTTGGGCGGCATCGGCGAGGCGCGCCCTTGCGTGCGCGTCAAAACAAGCGACTGGGCGAGCTCAGGCACGGTGAGTTCCTTCCGCAACGCCGCGGCCGCCGCTGCAAACGCAGGAACGCCCGGCGTCACGGTGTACGGAATACCAAGTTCGTCCAGTCGCCGCGCCTGTTCGCCGAAAGCGCTCCAGATCGAGAGATCACCGGAATGCAGCCGCGCGACCTCCTTCTGCTCCGCCTCCGCCCGAACGAACTCAGCGGTAATTTCATCGAGCGACATCGGCGCGGTATCGATGATGCGCGCGCCTTCGGGGCAATGCGCCAGCAATTCGCGCGGCACGAGTGATCCCGCATAAAGGCAGACCGGGCAGCGCGCGATGAGATCGCGGCCGCGCACCGTGATGAGGTCAGGTGCACCCGGGCCGGCGCCGATGAAATGAATCGTCACGCGCAAATCTCCGAGCTGCGGACCGCGTGCACTAAATCGCGACCACTTTTCCCGGATTCATGATGTTTTTGGGATCGAGGGAGCGCTTGATCGTGCGCATCAACTCAAGCGCGGCAGGCGAGTGCTCTTCCAGCATATACTTCATCTTCGCCTGACCGACGCCGTGCTCTCCTGTGCAGGTGCCGCCCATTTCAAGTCCGCGCCGCACGAGGCGTTCGAGAAAGCCTTTGACGCGATCGACCTCATCCGGATCGTTCACATCCACCAGCGGACCGCAATGGAAATTGCCGTCGCCGACATGTCCGACGATCGGCGCAAGGATACCTGTCTCCTCCGCATCGCGCGCCGTTTCTGTCACGCAATCGGCAAGGCGCGAGATCGGCACGCACACGTCTGTCGCAAGCGGACGAACGCCCGGTCGCAGCGTTTGATGTGCCCAGTACACGTCGTGGCGCGCTTGCCAAAGCCGGCTGCGATCTTCCGGCTTCGTTGCCCATTGGAAGGGGCCGCCGCCATGGCCCTCGGCGATCTCGCCGAAGCGCTGCGTCTGCTCGGCAACGCCGGTTTCCGTACCGTGGAATTCGAGGAACAGCATCGGCGCTTCGACAAGGCCGAGCTTGGCGTGATTGTTAAACGACCGCACGGTCAGTGCATCGGCGAGTTCGATGCGCGCGATCGGCAGGCCGGTCTGGATCGTCTCGATCACCGCATCACACGCCGCCTTGACGCTCGGAAATTGGCATGTTGCGGCCGAGATCGCTTCCGGGATGCCGTAAAGTTTCAGCGTGATCTCGGTGATGATGCCGAGCGTGCCTTCCGAGCCGATGAAGAGGCGCGTCAGATCATAACCGGCGGACGACTTCTTCGCCCGCGTTGCTGTTTTGAGTATCTCGCCGTCCGGCGTCACCACGGTCAGCGCCAGCACATTATCTTTCATCGTGCCGTAGCGCACGGCATTCGTCCCGGAAGCGCGCGTCGCCGCCATGCCGCCGATCGAAGCGTCGGCGCCGGGATCAATCGGGAAGAATAACCCGGTGTCGCGCAGATATTCGTTGACTTCTTTGCGTGTCACGCCCGCCTCGACCACGCAATCGAGATCCTCGGTGTGCACGGCAAGGATGTTCTTCATCATGCTGAGATCGATACAGACGCCGCCGAGCGGTGCATTGACGTGACCCTCGAGCGACGTGCCCGTACCAAAGGCGATGACCGGCACGAGGTGCTCGGCGCAGAGCTTTACGATGTCGGCGACATCCTCCGTGCTCTGCGCATAAACGACCGCATCCGGCGGCTCGTTCGGAGTCCACGTCAGCGTGTGGCCGTGCTGTTCGCGCACCGCCTGCGAGGTCACCAGCCGGTTGCCGAAACGCGCCGCGAGCGCGCGCGTCACCGCTTCGATGGCGGGTGCATCGATACGGCTGGTAAGCCGCGCGGCGCGCGGCGGCGCGGTCATTTCGTTCATTGCTACGGGCTTTCTCTTCGTATGTGAGCCTATCGCGCGGAGCTGCCCGCGTCGAGGAACATGCGCCCGCTCAGCTCCCCATCTTGAACACGGCACTCGCCGCATTTTTCGAGGCAAGCTTCGTGCGCTTGTCTTCCTCAAGTCGCTGGATCTCGTTGTGAAGCTCACGCACGCGCGCGTCGATCTCCTCGATTGACAACGCATCGAGCGGCTCGCCCGCCTGATGACCCAATTTTCGTACCGGCTTCAGCGGCTCTTCGTCCTCGCGGGCCATCGAAAACTCCTCCCTCCGTGGTCCTCAAAAAGGGCGCTAAGCCACCGATCCCGATTGCGTTTCGGCAACCCCGGGATTATATGGGCCCATTCCCGTCATCGACTGTCATGAGTGAGGATTTGCCTCGGCCGGACCGTGGGTCGGGGAGGCTCGTTCGACGAGCGCCCACCAGGAGAATTTCATGAGCAACGCCCCGCTGATGCCGAAAGCGACGGCCATCTGGCTGGTCGAGAATACGTCGCTGACGTTCGATCAGATCGCCGCGTTCTGCAAACTGCACCCCCTCGAAGTGAAGGGGATCGCCGACGGCGAGGTCGGCGCCGGCATCCGCGGCCACGATCCGATCACCTCCGGTCAGCTGACCCGCGAGGAAATCGCCAAGGCCGAGGCCGATCCGGAATACCAACTGAGGCTTGCGGTGTCGAAGGTGCGGCTGCCCGAGGCGAAGCCGCGCCGCGGCGCCCGTTACACGCCGCTGTCGCGCCGCCAGGACCGGCCGAACGCAATCCTCTGGCTCGTGCGCAATCATCCCGAGCTCAAGGACGCGCAGATCATGCGGCTCGCCGGGACGACGAAGTCCACCCTGCAGGCGATCCGCGACCGCACCCACTGGAATTCCTCTCAGCTTCAGCCGCTCGACCCCGTGACGCTCGGCTTGTGCTCGCAAATCGATCTCGATTTCGAGGTTGCGCGCGCCGCCAAGGAGCGGCCCCAGCAGGTTGAGGACCGCGGCCAAACCCTGGTTCCCGCTGAGGTCACGACCCGCCGCGAGCCGCCGCGGGCGACGCAGGCGGAAGTTTTCGGGGCCGCTGCGCCCGCTCCCGCGACCCAGCCCGAAGCCGATGTCAACCTCGACTCAGTCTTCGCCAAGCTGAAGGATTTGAAGGTCAAAGAGGACTGATCCTCGCCGCGAGGCAAGCTTAACCGTGCGCATCGCAATGAAGCTCTATTCGGAAAACAGCTCGCCCTTCTCCGCTCCCGTGCGGCTCGCAATATACGCGAAAGGGCTCGACGCTGACATCGAGCCGCCGCCCGGCGGGCTGCTCTCGGCGAAATTCCACACGATCAATCCGCTTGGCACGATTCCCTGCCTGATGCTGGAGAATGGCGCTCCGCTGCCCGAATCGGTCGCGATCCTCGAATATCTCGAAGACAAATTCCCGCGCCCGCCGCTGCGGCCCGAAACCGCGGAGGCGCGTGCGCATGTGCGGCTCCTGCAGCGCATCGGCGAATTGCAGATCACGACGCCGCTCGTCGAGCTCGCGCGGCTCGATGGCCACGCGATCTCCGATCCGACGTTCTCCACATGGCTGACGCGGCTGATCCGCGGGCTTTCGTCGCTGCAGATTTATCTGCGCGAGGACGGACTCGCCACGGGCCCGCAGCTGACGCTCGCGGATTGCCAGCTCGCGCCGGCGCTGTTTCTGCTGCCGAAAATCGCGCGGCAGATCGGCAAGCCCAAGCTGCTCGCGGCTTATCCCCCGCTGTTGCGCTATGTCGGGGCGGTCGGCGCGCATCCGGCGGTGCGCCGCGTCCTCGACGAGATGGCGCCGGCCTGGGGCGTGCGCGCCGCAGCGGCCTAGCCTTGACGGGGAGCTAACTCTCCGCGCGAAATGCCCGCGCCTTCCGGCGACAAGGGGCAGCGCATTGTTCAGCGGCTCTCAAACCGAGATCGTCCAGTCCGCAATGCCGCTCGTCCCGGATTTCGTCCGCGCATCGGGCAGCGTGCGCGTGCGCTTTGCTGCACATGCTGGACGCACGCAGGCTATCGAGCGCGCCGAAAGCGGCGGCTATCGCGTACGCTTTCCCCGCACGCGAGAAACCCGCGAGGCGGTGCTGATCAATACCGGCGGCGGCATGGCCGGCGGCGATCAGATGCGGGTGGAGATTGCGCTCGATGCGGCTTCCGCCGCGATCGTGACGACGCAAGCCGCGGAAAAGCTGTATCGTTCGCAAGGGGCGCTCACCGAAATCGACATTGATCTTGCGCTCGCGTCCGCCAGCCGCCTCGAATGGCTGCCGCAAGAGATGATTCTGTTTTGTGGCAGCCGCTGGCGGCGCAAACTCGCGGCGGACATCGCCGCCGATGCGAGTCTCACCATCGCCGAGAGCGTCGTGTTCGGCCGCCTCGCGATGGATGAGACCGTCGACCGCGGCTTCTGTCGCGACCGTTGGCGCATCCGCCGCGGCGGCAACCTCATCTTCGCCGAAGATATGCGGCTCGACGGCAATCCCGCGGGTCTGCTCGCGGCAAAAGCTTCCGGCAATGGCGCACGCGCGCTCGCGACCATCCTGCATGTCACGCCCGACGCCGAGCAACGCATCGATGAGGCGCGGGACTTGCTAGCAAATGCCTCGTGCGAATGCGGCGCCAGCGCCTGGAGCGGCATGCTTCTCGTGCGCCTGCTGTCGCGCGATCCGCAAGCGTTACGCGCCGATCTCGTGCGCTTTCTCGAAGGCTTTCGGCGCGTGCCGATGCCGCGCTCGTGGGGATAAGGAGGCTCGATGCAACTCACGCCGCATGAGAAAGACAAGCTCCTCATCGCCACGGCCGCGATGGTAGCGCGCCGCCGGCTCGAACGCGGCGTGAAGTTGAACTATCCCGAGACGATTGCGCTGATCACCGACTTTATCGTCGAGGGCGCGCGCGACGGCCGCTCCGTCGCCGATCTTATGGAAGCCGGCGCGCATGTTCTCTCGCCCGATCAGGTGATGGACGGCGTCGCCAGCATGATCCACGACGTGCAGGTCGAGGCGACGTTCCCCGACGGCACCAAGCTTGTGACCGTGCACGAGCCGATCCGTGGCGCCAAAGCGACACTCGTGCCCGGCGAAGTCATGCCACAGCACGGCGAGCTGACGCTGAACGAAGGCCGCGCGACCGTGACGCTCGATGTATCGAACACCGGCGACCGGCCAATCCAGGTCGGCTCGCACTATCATTTTTTCGAGACCAATCCCGGCCTCAAATTCGATCGCGCCAAAGCCCGCGGCATGCGGCTCGATATTCCGGCCGGCACGGCGGTGCGTTTCGAGCCGGGGCAGACGCGCAGCGTCAATCTGGTCGCGCTTGCCGGTGACAGGAAAGTTTACGGTTTCCGCCAAGAGGTGATGGGCGCGCTCTGATGGCTCATAAATTTCCACGCGCCGCTTATGCCGACATGTTCGGCCCGACAAAAGGCGACCGCATGCGGCTCGCCGACACCGATCTCATTCTCGAAGTCGAGAAGGATTTCACGGTCTATGGCGACGAGGTGAAGTTCGGCGGCGGCAAGGTGATCCGCGACGGCATGGGCCAGAGCCAGATCGCCAACAAAGACGGCGCCGTCGATTGCGTCATCACCAATGCCGTCGTGCTCGATCATTGGGGCATCGTCAAAGCCGACGTCGCGCTTAAAGGAGGCCGCATCGCCGGAATCGGCAAGGCCGGCAATCCCGACATTCAGCCGGGCGTGACGATCATTGTCGGCCCCGGGACGGAAGTGATCGCCGGCGAGGGCAAAATCCTCACCGCCGGCGGCTTCGATTCCCACATCCACATGATCTGCCCGCAACAGATCGACGATGCCTTGATGTCCGGCGTGACAACGCTGCTCGGCGGCGGCACGGGACCTGCCACCGGCACGGCGGCGACCACCGCGACGCCGGGACCGTGGCACATCCACAAGATGATCGAGGCGGCGGATGCGTTTCCGGTCAACATCGGTTTTGCCGGCAAGGGCAACGCATCGCTGCCCGGCGGACTTATCGAGCAGATCGAGGCCGGCGCCTGCGCGCTCAAATTGCACGAGGACTGGGGCACGACGCCGGCGGCTATCGATTGCTGTCTGTCGGTCGCCGACGATTACGACGTCCAGGTCATGCTGCATTCCGACACGCTGAACGAGTCGGGCTTTGTCGAGGACACGATCGCCGCGTTCAAGGGCCGCACGATCCACGCGTTCCACACGGAAGGCGCCGGCGGTGGACATGCGCCCGACATCATCAAGGTCGCGAGCCTGCCGAACGTGCTGCCGTCGTCCACGAATCCGACGCGGCCGTTCACGGTGAACACGCTCGACGAGCACTTGGACATGCTGATGGTGTGCCACCATCTCGATCCGTCGATTGCGGAGGATTTGGCATTTGCCGAAAGCCGCATCCGCAAGGAGACGATCGCGGCGGAAGACATCCTGCACGACATAGGGGCGCTTTCGATGATGTCGTCCGACAGCCAGGCGATGGGCCGCATCGGCGAGGTCGTGATCCGCACCTGGCAGACGGCGCACAAGATGAAGGTGCAGCGCGGCGCGCTCAAGGGCGACGGCGATAACGATAATAACCGCATCAAGCGCTACATTGCGAAATACACGATCAACCCGGCGATTTCGCATGGCGTGTCGAAGCACATCGGCTCTGTCGAAGTGGGCAAGCTCGCCGATCTCGTTCTATGGTCGCCAGCATTTTTCGGCGTGAAGCCGGACATGATCATCAAAGGCGGGATGATCGTCGGCGCGGCGATGGGCGACCCGAACGCCTCGATTCCGACGCCGCAGCCCGTGCATTACCGCCCGATGTTCGGCGCCTACGGCAAGGCGCGCACGAATACCAGCGTGACCTTCGTGTCGAAAGCGGCGGCGGAGAGCGGCTTGCGCGGCAAGCTCGGCGTGCACAAGGAGCTCGTGCCGGTCGAGAATGTGCGCGGCGGGATCAGTAAGAAGTCGCTCATCCACAACGATGCGACTCCTGACATCCGCGTCGATCCCGAGACATATGCGGTCACCGCCGATGGCGAGCTACTCGTCTGCGAGCCGGCGAAAGTGCTGCCGCTGGCGCAGCGCTACTTTTTGTTTTAAGGTGATTCGCGCCATCTCAATCGTGCGCAAGCTCGCGGTGAAGCCCGAGCGCGTCAGCGACAGCGTCACGCTCGATCACGAGCACCGGCATCGCCGTCGCATCCGGCTGACCAGCGACGGCGATCTCGAATTCCTGCTCGACCTCGACAAAGCGAGTGGTCTCGACGACGGCGATGCCTTAAAACTCGAAGACGATCGGCTCATCGTCGTGAAAGCCGCCCCGCAAAAGCTGCTCGAAATACGCGCCGAGAATCCGCTGCGGCTGCTGCGCATCGCATGGCATATCGGCAACCGGCACACGCCGGCCGAGATCACCGCCGATGCAATCTATATAGAAGAGGATCACGTGCTCGCCGAAATGGTGCGCGGTCGAGGCTGCAGCGTCACGCCGGTGACGCGCCCGTTCCGCCCGGAGGGGGGAGCCTATGATCACGGGCACGCGCATGCGGGTGCCGAATGAGCGCGACGGAACTACCCCTCGCGGTGTGGTTTTCGCCGATGTTTCCGATCGGAGCTTTCGCTTATTCGCACGGACTCGAATGGGCCTATGAAGCCGGCGACATCTCCAATGCGGAGGACTTGCGCGATTGGCTGACGACGCTCGCGCAACGCGGGGCTTTGCACAACGACGCTATCGTGCTCGGTGCGGCGTATCGCGGCGGCGTCCAAGGCGACGCGCAACGGCTCGCCGAGATCAACGACCTCGCGTTGGCGATGGCCACGAGCCGCGAGCGCCGGCTCGAGACGGCGACGCAGGGCAATGCCTTTTTGCTGGCGATTCGCAAATCCTGGCCCTGCGCAAGCCTGGATTTGATGCCCGCAAGCCAAGATGTCGCTTATCCCATTGCTATCGCAATGGCTGCCGCCGGACATGATCTCCCGCTCGATGCGACGCTCGACATGTACTGCCTCGGCTTTGTCTCCAATCTGGTTTCGGCGGCGATACGGCTGGGGATCATCGGGCAAAGCGGCGGACAGAGGGTTATCGCGGCACTCATGCCGGTCATCCGCGACACCGCACAAGCTTGCGCGAACAAGGACCCCGACGATCTCGGCGCCTCCGCCTTCCGTTCCGATCTAGCATCGCTACAGCATGAGACGCAGTACACGCGTCTATTCCGCTCGTGAGTCCGTCATTGCGAGGAGCAAAGCGACGAAGCAATCCAGGGGCAAACTCCCCGATGATTGCAGCACCTGCCCCTGGATTGCTTCGCTTCGCTCGCAATGACGGCCTGCTAAGGAGAGCTCAGTGACCTCGCCACACGGTCCTTTGCGCGTCGGCATCGGCGGCCCCGTTGGCTCGGGCAAGACGGCACTCATGGAAGCATTGTGCAAACGCCTCGTCGGGCGTTACGAACTCTGCGCGATCACCAACGACATTTACACGAAGGAAGATGCGGAAATCCTGACGCGCGTCGGCGCGCTGCCGCCGGAGCGCATCATGGGCGTCGAGACCGGCGGCTGTCCACACACCGCGATCCGCGAGGATTGCTCGATGAATCTCGCCGCGGTCGAGACGATGAACCGGCGCTTTCCTAACTTGGATCTCGTTCTAGTCGAATCCGGCGGCGACAATCTCGCCGCGACCTTCTCTCCGGAACTCGCCGACCTCACGATCTATGTGATCGATGTCTCCGGCGGCGAGAAGATCCCGCGCAAAGGCGGCCCGGGCATCACGCGCTCCGACCTACTCGTCATCAACAAGATCGATCTCGCGCCGTTCGTCGGCGCCGATCTCGGCGTGATGGAGCGCGACGCCAAACGCATGCGCGCCGAGCGGCCGTTTGTGTTCACGAATATCAAGGCGGGGGAGGGCGTGGAAGTTGTCGAGCGGTTTATCGTGAGTAAGGGCGGGCTAGTCGCATAGGAGCGTGTCACTCCGCCGGCTTCGGCTCCGCCGCGCGCCTGTGTCTGCGCGTCAGTGCGAACAGATACATCGCCGTCGGACGCAGGATCAGCAGATCTGCAACCAGTGCCGCAATCATCGCGAAGGCGCTGAGCCAGCCAAAAAGCCGCAGCGACGGCAGATCGGAAAAGACCGTCACCGCCAATCCGCAGGCAAGCACGACGGATGTGAGAATAAGCGCAGGGCCGACCAGCACCGTCGCGCGTTCCACCGCGATTGAGGGATCGCGGTCGGGACTGTCCTCAAGGCGCAAGCGGTTGAGGAAGTGGATTGTTGCGGAGAGTCCCAGACCGAACGACACGGTCAGCGCGACGATGCTGGCGAATTGCAGACCCTCGCCCATCGCATAAAGCAGCGCACCCGACAGAAGGATCGGAAACACGCCTGGAAGGATGCTGACCAGCATCACCACGAACGAGCGGAAGGCGAGCCCGATAAACGCCGCGACAAAGACGATCTCGATGGTCAGTCCGCGATTGAGCTTGCCGATCATATTGGCGCTGTTGCGGGCGGCGACCGCCGAGAGGCCGGTCACCGCAATCTCATAGCCCGGATGTTTGGCGCGAACGTCGTTCAGCGTTTTGTCCAGGCTGTCGACGACCGGCAGTAATTGGTTGGCGTCGAGATCGGGAATGCGGCCCGACACCAGCACGGCGTCCTGCTCGGCGGAGACGAAGCGCCGCGTCAGGAAGGGTGGCAGGATGTCGACATACTGCTTCAGAGTCGCGACATCGGATTTGCCAGCCTTCTCCGCCAGCCAGCGGCGGAGCGTCTCGACGGAGAGCACGTTGCCGACACCGGCTTGGCGTTCGACGGCGTTGTGCACGTCGGTGATGGTCGCAAGCGTCTGCGGCGAATACAGCGACTCGCCCTTCGGAAATTGGATGAGCACGTCGATCGGCTGCGCGCCGGTTAGTTTCGTGTCGAGGCGGTTGCTCGCCGATACCGCCTGCTCGCGGTCGGGCACCTGATCGGCAAGGCGATAGCGCGGCTGCAGATTGGCGTAGACGATGCCGAGCGCCACCACGACCGCGATGCCAATCAGGCTGAAGAAGCCCGGCCGGCTGACCATCCGCGCGGCGATCCAGGCGCAGAAACGGCGCAACAGATCGACGCCGGTATCGGCACCTCTAACCTTCCCGGCAAATCCGCTGGTATCGCGCAGGAGCAGCACGCCAAGCAGCGGCAGGACCAGTAGCACGGTCAGCAGCGCGATGATGGTCGCAAGGAGTCCCGCCTCGCCGAAGGCGCGGATGAGATCGGACTGCGAGAACAGAAGCGCGACGAACGACAGTCCCGCCGTCGCGTGTGTCAGTACGCAGGCTGGACCGACGATCGCCAGGACATTTCGGAACGCGGTGTATTTGTCTTCGCCGGCGATGAGCCGGTCGCGCGCCGCGAATGTCAGCTGCATCGAATCGGCGAAACTGATCACCATGATCAGCGGCGTCATCACGTTCAAAAACATATTTAAGCGGAAACCGAACCAGCCGAACGTGCCGAGCGCGAGCAGGATCGCGATCAATGGCGGCGCCGCCGCAATGATCATGAACGAGATGCGGCGGAAGAACAGGATCGCAATGCCGCAGCCGGCGAAGAAACCGATCGCGTTGTAGAGGATGCGGTCGCGCTCGACCGCGTTGCGGATTTCGAGCTGCATCACCGGCACGCCGGAAAGCTCGCTCTTCAAGTCGGAGCCGGCGAGATCCTGGTCCATCGTCTCGCGAATCTCGCCGACGACTTTGCGCAAGCCCTCGGTTGCGACGATTTCCGGCTTCAGCGAGAGCACAATCAGAGCGAGTTGGCCGTCTTCCGACAAGAGCTTGCCGCGGATGAGTTCGTTCGACTTCAGGCGCTCGACCAGTTTCTCATAAGCCGCGCCTTGCGGCAGTTGCTCGGGGAAGACGGGGGCCGGCAGCTCGTTGCCTTCCGGCGGCTGCCGCGCCGAGAAAAGCGAGATCAGCCCGCGGGTTCCGTCGATGAGCTGCAGGTCGGTGACAGCATCGCGCAGCTTCTCGATGCTTTCGCGGGCGAGCAGGTCCTTGGCTTCCACGACGACGAGGACGTCGTATTCAGCGGAGGGAAAGCGGCGGACCGTCTCTTCGAACTGGCGGTATTCCGGTGTGCTCGAGCGGAAGAGCTGGCTTAATGAATCGTCGACCTTGAGCCGCGCGACGCCGAAGCCGCCGAGCACCGCCAGAATGACAAGCAGGACCGTAGCGATGGCCGGAAAGCCCAGCGAGATCAGGCCGATCCGCTCGATGCCGAGTGCGAGCGACCGCGACGGCTTTGCCCGCGCATCCTCCATACCCATCCTGTGTCATCCGTTCATTGCGCGCCGCGCGCACCGCGGTACGCCTGAGCAGCTTACGTCGTTGCCGAGTGGGTGTGGCAATTTTCTGCGTCCCTGCCGCGGACGCCGCGCTAGATTCCATGGCGGCATTGGACAATTGCAGCGTATCTTCTTTGCTTGACGATCACAGCCTTGTTGGAAAGTCACGGGTGGGCCGTCGTGATGCGGCTGCGAGCGCACCGGGAAGGATCAACACGTGGAGAAATTTAGCCAAGCCGTCAGCGTCGAGAAGATTTCAGAACTGGTTCGCGCGTTCACTGGGCAGAATAGCGGGCGCCCCGACGACGAGCATCCCTTGCGGCCCGGACCTTGGGGTCCGATCATTCGCGCAGCGTGGGATCGTATAAGCGTTTTTGGACCTTCGCCCGAGCCTTGGAAGGGATCAATTTCGGGCGAGGCTCGGCTTGCGCTCTCGGCCTTACTGGCGCGACATCCTGAGATTTGGGATGTCATCGGTGGCGGTCGTCGCTTCGGCAGCGAGGTCGAGCTCAATCCGCAACCGCTTCCGCCGCGCTATGCGCTCCTGATTGCGATGGCGGAAACCGTGATGAGCCGCGCCGAACTTATCCATGAGGTCGTAGGCGCGGTGAGCGGCCAAGAAGAGCAGCGCGGTATCATCATCGTCAGCGGCTACGTCGACAGACTTGTCGACGAATTTTGCGGCAATGGATTCAGGTTACATCCCCCGGTCCCCGGCCCAGGCCCTCATTGGCTCGAACAACGGGTCACCGGCTCCGATCTAGTCGTGATGGCAGCTCAGTTCGAACGCGGCAGCCGGGAAAGCGCGAGCAACGCATTGCAGGAAAGCTTCATGCGCGCCGCTGGCAAACTCGCCGAGGCGGGACTTGCCAGGCTGTGATGTGGCTGAGAAGCGGGATCAGCTGGCGGCACGGGCAGTCTCAGCCGGCTCCCGCCGCCAGCATGGATCCCAGTAGGGCTCGGGCCCGAACCGCGCCGCCAGGAAGTCGATAAGCAGCCTGAGCCTGAGCGGCGGCGCCCCGCCATGGCGCAGAACGTATAGACCGCGTTCGGGCACGGCGAAATCGGTAAGGATCGGCTCGAGTGCGCCGCTTTCAAGCGCTGGCGACAGAATGAAACTTGGGAGTGCTGTGATCCCGAGCCCCGCCACGGCCGCATCGCGCAACGCCTCGCCGTTGTCAGCCCGGAAGAGGCCCGCCGGCTTGATCGCTTGCCAGCGTCCACCGACCCGGAAGCGCCATTGCTCTTCCGAGCCGGCGCTGTAAGTCAGGCAGCGATGCTGCAAGAGGTCGCGCGGCGTAGCCGGGCGGCCATGCCGGGCGAGATAATCGGGGCTCGCGGCGAGTAGCGCGCGGATCGGGGAGAGCTTCCGTCCGACCAGACTCGAACCTTTCAAGATGCCGATTCGCACCGCGGCATCGAAGCCGTCCTCGACGAGATCGACGAAGCGGTCGCTGAAGGCGACATCGATCGCAATGCGCGGATGTTGCTGCGCGAACTCGGCGAGCGCCGGACCCAGATGCATGATGCCGAAGGAGAGCGGCGCGGCGATCCGAAGGGACCCGGAAGGATCGCGCTCGCCCTCGGTAACGGCAGCCTGTGCCTCTTCAAGGTCCGCGAGGGCGCGGCCTGTCCGCTCGGCAAAAAGGCGGCCGGCTTCCGTTGGGACAAGCCCACGCGTGGATCGAACGAGGAGTCGCGTCCCAAGTTTTGCTTCAAGGCGAGCCACGCGCCGGCTGACCATCGACTTCGAAATGCCGAGCCGGCGCGCCGCCTTCGTGTAGCTCTCAAGTTCGACGACGCGGGTGAAGGCCAGGATGTCGTCGAAGTCGCTCATCTGATCGTTCCGCTCCGGTCAACACTGAGTTGCCGACCGTCCGGCTATCGGCCTCCTCCAGTAAACGCCATATTGCAGGCAAGCGGTAAAGACCCAAGGAGATTTCAATGGCCACCAATGTTCTGATCGCCTTCTATTCGCGCAGCGGCGTCACCGAGGCGCTCGCCAAGGCCATCGCCGAGGGCGCGCAAGCCGAGGGCGGCGAGGTACGGCTGCGCCGCGCCCGCGAATTCGTCGGTCCTGAGGTGATGGCTCTCGCGCCCGGCTGGGCCGAAGGCGCCGCGGCGATGAACGGCCGCTACGAGGCGCCGACCGCCGACGACGCCGTCTGGGCCGACGCGATCGTCTTCGGTACGCCGACGCGGTTCGGCAACGCTTCGGCCGAGCTGAAGGCCTATATTGACGGGCTCGGCGGCCTCTGGGCGCAAGGAAAACTCAACGGAAAAGCCGGCTCCGTCTTCACCTCCTCCTCCACCACGCATGGCGGCAACGAGTCGACCTCGATCTCGCTCTATAATCCGATGGCGCATCTCGGCTTGATCATCGTGCCGCTCGGCTATGCCGATCCATCGCTGTTCAAGGCGGGGACACCCTACGGCGCCTCATCGGTGTCGGCGAACACCGCCGCCCCACCGAACGAAGACGATCTCGCCGTCGCCCGTTTCCAGGGCAAACGCGTGACGCAGGTCGCCCGCGCCCTCAAAGCCGCGCAGGCATAGGAGCACATCATGCAACTCACCGGACTCCACCACGTCACCGCGGTGACATCAGACGCGCCGCGCAACTACGATTTCTACACCAAGACGCTCGGCCTGCGCCTCGTGAAGAAGACCGTGAACCAGGACGACGTCTCGGCCTATCACCTCTTCTTCGCCGATGGCCTCGCCAGCCCCGGCTCCGATCTCACCTTCTTCGATTGGCCGGTCGGGCGCGAGCGGCGCGGCACGAATTCCATCGTGCGCACCAGCCTGCGCGTCGGCGGCCAGAATGCGCTTGCGTTCTGGGCGAAGCGCTTGCGCGAGCACGGCGTCGCGAGCGGCGATATCGCCGAGCGTAACGGCCGCGCGGTGCTCGACTTCGAGGATTTCGAAGGTCAGCGGCTATCGCTGGTCGACGATGGCGGGGTGGGCGACGCGCATCCCTGGTCGCGCAGCCCCGTTTCCGCGGAACATCAGATCCGCGGTCTTGGCCCGGTGACGCTCAGCGTTCCCGATTTGCCGCGAACCGATGCGGCGCTGACCGCTATCATGAACATGCAGGACATAAGCGCGTTCGAAGAAAACGGGCGCGAGGTGCACGTCTATTCCATGGGCGAAGGCGGTCCCGCGGCGGAAGTGCATGTCATGATCGAGCCGGATTTGCCGCCGGCGCGGCAAGGCGCGGGCGCCGTGCATCACGTCGCCTTCCGCACACCGGACGAGGCGGGCTACGAAGCCTGGAACGCGCGCTTGCAGGGATTGCGCATTCCATCGAGCGGGCCGGTCGATCGCTTCTATTTCCGCAGCCTGTATTTCCGCGAGCCGAACGGCATCCTGTTCGAAATCGCGACGGATGGTCCGGGCTTTGCGACCGACGAGCCGCTGGAAACGCTTGGCGAGAAACTGTCGCTGCCGCCGTTCCTCGAATCCCAGCGCAAACAAATCGAAGCGGGACTGAAGCCGCTGAAGACCAAAGAGGAGGCCGCGGCATGAGCGCCGATCTCGCCTTCATTCATCGCTTCGTTCCGGCGCAAACGGGAAGCGGCGCGCCGACACTGCTTTTGCTGCACGGCACAGGCGGCGATGAGAGCGATCTCATCCCGCTCGGCCAAGCGGTGCTGCCCGGCGCGGCTTTGCTCAGCCCGCGCGGCCGCATCAACGAGAACGGCATGCCGCGGTTTTTCCGCCGCTTCGGTGAAGGGCGCTTCGATGAAGCAAACTTAAAGCAAGAGGCGGGGGCGCTCGCCGAGTTCGTCGGCGCGGCGGCGCAGACCTATCATTTCGATCCGGCACGCATTGTCGCGCTCGGTTTCTCCAACGGCGCCAATATCGCCGCTTCTTTGTTGCTCCTGCATCCGCACGTACTCGCCGGCGCGATCCTGCTGCGGGCGATGGTGCCGCTGATCCCGCCGGAGCTCCCGGCCCTCACCGGCCAGCCCGTCCTCATCAGCGCTGGCCAACACGATCCGATCGTTCCGGCGGCGAACATTCTGCACCTCGCAAACCTGTTGCAGAGTGCGGGCGCGGAGGTCACGCTGAAGCGCCAGCCGCTTGGCCACAATCTGGCAGAGCCCGATCTGCAGGCGAGCGCGTATTGGCTGCGCGAGCATTTCGCGCGCGACACCAGGGAGAACGCCGCATGAGCTGGCTCACCGCAGACGATCCGCGCCCCGGCGACAAGCTGTCCTGCGACGCGATCAAGATGATCATCGTGCCGCGCGCGCGCGATCTCGGCGGCTTCGAGGTGCGCCGCGCGCTGCCCTCGGCGCGCCGGCAGATGGTCGGCCCGTTCATCTTCTTCGACCAGATGGGCCCGGCCGAGTTCATCACCGGCGAGGGCATCGACGTGCGCCCGCATCCCCACATCAACCTCGCGACCGTCACCTATCTCTTCGAGGGCGAGATCATGCATCGCGATTCGCTCGGCACGGAGCAGCCGATACGGCCAGGCGCGGTCAATTGGATGAGCGCCGGGCGCGGCATCGTCCACTCCGAGCGCACCGCGCCGGAGCGCAAGGCCAAGGGCCAAAAACTGTTCGGTATCCAGAGCTGGGTGGCGCTGCCTGCCGCCTTCGAAGAGAGCGCGCCGAATTTTGCGCATCATGATGCGCACGCGCTGCCCTTAATCGAGGAGAGGGACAAAAGCGTGCGGCTCATCGTCGGCAGCGCCTTCGGCAAGACCTCGCCGGTGCGCACCGAATCCGAGATGATCTATGCCGATGTCGCGCTGGAGCCGGGTGCGTCGGTGCCGATCGACGTCGATCACGAGGAGCGCGGGATCTATCTCGTGTCCGGCACGGTCGAAATCGCCGGCGACCGTTTTGGCCCGGGGCAGCTTTTGATCTTCCGCCCCGGCGACCGCATCACGGTGAGCGCCGCGACACCGGCGCGTTTCCTGCTGCTCGGCGGCGCGCCGATGGACGGCCCGCGCTACATCTGGTGGAATTTCGTCTCCTCGCGCAAGGAGCGTATCGACCAGGCGCGCGAGGAATGGAAGCAGGGCCGTTTCGGTAGGGTGCCGGGCGACGAGATCGAGTTCATT
>JAXDNJ010000079.1:0-65792 GCA_034669505.1 Methylobacteriaceae bacterium | reverse complement strand
AGGCGCCCGGCATTCACCGGATACGCAGAACTATCCTTGTTGACAGCGTCCGATCCCGGACCGGTTGGCCAGATAGAGCGGTTCTCCCGCACACCGCAATCAACCATCCCCCGGCGGTATCGGCAAGACGGCGCATAGCCGGGCTGCGAACAATGTGGCCACGGTCAAGTCGGCGCTTGTGCCTGGGTTGATGCGCTTGGCTTTGAGCCGGGCATCGAAGCCAAGCAGATCGCACAAGAACGCCGGTTCCCTTGCCTCCCTTCCTATTCGCGCCGCAAAACCTTGCGCCTCTCGCATCACGGCGTTTGCCGCCGCAATTCCCTGTTTGCGCGCAATATGGCTGTCAGGAAATCGCGACAGGAATGCGAGATAGACGCCGAGCGCGATCGAATGATCGCTGCCGCGGGCTCGTGTCTCATCCACAGCCGAAAGGCCGGTATTAAATATGTCGGCAAAGTCCGTCACATATTGCCGCGCGATGATGTCGCGATCGGCTGCTTCCCGCATTGCCGCGAGGAGCGAGGATGGCGGCGCGTCGTGCACATCGTAGCGCGCGGCCCGGCCGAGGCCCCCCGGCGAGGCCCGAGCGATCGCTGCGTAGACGTTGGCGGCGTCCTCTGCGTCGAGCGCTTCAAGCACGGCGACGAGCGCGCCGCGCAAATTGCGAGAACCCACCTCTGCGGCGCAGCCGAGCGGCGCGCAGAGAAGGATGATGCCAAGGTTGGTGTTCATCTGAACTTCGGCAACCGTCGCTTCAACGGCATGCCGGACGCGGAGGCCAACGCGCGCTCCGGGCGCGGCAATCGCCGGCGCAGCAACTCGGGCGCTGTTGTGGAAATGGCGTGCCTCCATATCGTGTCCGCCGGCAACGGCGTGCACGTTGCCGGGCTTCGGCGCCTCGATCTCGTCGTGGCAGGAGGCGATGAACGCGGCGGCGATCTCATCCCGGGTGAGGGAGCTCACGCCGGGATAGCAGCCGAATGCCGACTCCCCAACGCTGCGAGAAGATCGCGCGCCAGCACGTCGGCGATCCGCGTTTGCGTCACGCTCTGCAGCCCGCGCCATCCGGGCATGCTGTTGACTTCGAGGACGTATGCGATGTCGTCACGGCCGCGGATGAGATCGACGCCGGCGAAATCGGCGCCGACGGCGGCGGCGGCGCGGATTGCGAGATCGGCTTCGTCGTCGCGCGGAATATGAGCTTCCGGCCGGCCGCCGAGTTTCACGTTCGTGATCCATTGCGAGGCGTGGCGGCGCATCGCGGCGACCACGCGGCCGCGCGAGACGAGAAGGCGTATGTCGCTGAAACCGCCGCGATCGAATCCGACGAAGCGCTGCAGGTAATAAACGCCGGCAATTTCCTCGCGCGGCGGCAGATCCTCTGCGCGGCGCACCAGTTTGAGGCCGCGACCTTGCGCGCCAAACAGCGGTTTCAGGACCAATGGTCCGCGCGCGGCCTCCCGCCGCACGATCGACTCGGCTTGCGCGCGCGACTGCACCGTCCATGTCGGCGGCGTCGAAATGTCGTGGCGCGCCAGCAGAAAAGACGTCGCCGCCTTGTCGACGCAGTGCTCGACGGCGCGCGCGCTGTTGTGCACCACGATTCCGCTCTCGCCGAGCGCATGCAAGAGGCCGAGCCGCAGCGTGATTTCCTCGAAGCTTCCGGCGCCGATCGCACGCACGAACATAGCCTCCGGCAGGCCGGTACCGAATCCCTTGATCGTCAGCCCCGAGGCGCGGCGCGTGTCAAAGCCGCAAGCGGAAAGCCTGACCGGGATCGCCTGAGCGCCAGAGCGCGCGAACGCCTCGGCAAGCTCCTTCACATGCCAATCGACGCGATCGGCCGCGAGCGCGATGCGCGTGCCATCTCTTCCGCCGCAGCGCACCGCGAGCGCTTCAGCCAAACGAGGCACCGATTAGCTCATGATCGATTTTGCCGGCGCGGAACGTCTCGCCGGTTTCCAGTGCCGTGACGATCGCTAGCGCCGGACTGAACAGCATCGGATCGACCTTGTAGAAGTCGCCCTCATAGGCGCGAAAAACCTCGGCAAAGGGCCGGCCGTGATCTTTCGATTTCAGGCTCGGCAGGTTCTCCGCAAGGTCGCGCGCACGCGCCGACGGGCCGTTCACGAAGAGCTGCACCTGGCCGCCATAGATGATGGCATCGTTGGTACGGCCCATCGCCGTGATGAAATCGGGATGGGGCGGCGGCAGCGGCGCCGAGCCGAGGCCGTCGACGATGTCGGCCAAAGGAAAATGCAGTGCATGGGCCTTGTGCAACGCGACTTCGAGCACGCGCGCGGTAACCTGCACCGTGCCGGTGAGGCTTTGCGTCGGCGCATAGATGAAGGCGAGGCGGTCGGCCGCGAGACCGCATTCGCGCGCGACATAGTCGACAACATCCGATGGCGGCGGGCGCTCGCCCTCAAGCACCAATATGCCGCGATCGCCTTTGTCGCTGTAGCCCATATCGGCAAAGATCTCTTCTTTCGCCGCGAGCGCACGCGCCGGCCCGGAGCCGAGCGCAAAAAAACCATCCTCGCTCTCGGAGGCGAGTTTCCATCCAGCGTACTGACTCGCCAAGCACGCGATCACTGGATTGCTGGTACGCGTCGTCAGCTTGAACGGCGCGGTCGCCGATCCTGAATCGGAAAGTGTGCAGGTGCCGAGACCACCCATGCAAATCTCCGCCATCCGCAACCCCGCGGCGATTCCGCCTCGCGCTTCCTGACCAGCATCGATCAAGAGCTCGCCCCGCGACCCGCGCGCAATCTCGATCCGCAACGACGCAGCATCGGCGACGAGGCGGTCAAGGCAAATGCCGGCAAGTGCGTTGACGCTTATCTCTGTCCGCCTCAGCACACGGCGAACTCCGGTTCATGCACCCGCCGCAAGAGCATGCGCCTGCGATCCTCGACGAGCCGCCGCGCGCTTTCCGGATCAGCGGCGAACGCGCGGACGGTACAGACAGGAGCGCCTGTCTCGACACGTGTCCCCGCCCGCTGCAGATCGGCGCACCAATCCGGCCATTGCAGGTCCGGCATATGCTCGATGTCGCGCTCGGCAAAGGCGATCGCGCAAGCCTGCGCGCAACGATAGCGCGGCGGCCCGATTAAGCGGCCGCGACATGCCTCGACGTGCATC
Organism: Methylobacteriaceae bacterium; assembly: GCA_034669505.1. GTDB lineage: Bacteria > Pseudomonadota > Alphaproteobacteria > Rhizobiales > Beijerinckiaceae > JAFASC01. Next base: position 62,648 of record JAXDNJ010000079.1, on the reverse strand, counting down.
TCGAACAGCCGGCCCGTGTCATCGTCGAAAATATCCAACGTCCCGCCGGGACGCGGATTGATCTCGAGAAGATGCCAGGCGCCGCGATCGATGAGAAAATCCAGGCTCGCTATCCCAACAATACCGGCATCGAGGGCAAGATCGATGGCCTTACGAGAAAGAAGTGTTTGCGATGCGGCCTCGATCCGCGCCGGCTGTACGGCGCCGGCCCAGCGGTATGGCGCCTCGGCAATGGGCGAGGTCCACTGCGAGGACCAGCCGATCACCGCCGCGTCGCGGCCCGTGGCGACTACCAGTGCTGAAATCGCTTCGCCGGAAACCTGCCTCTGGAAGTATACGCCCGGCTCCGACGCACGGGCACTCGCGCTCGAAATGTGCCAGCCGCCCGAGCCGCCGACGCTTTTCGCCAGCCAGCCTCTCGGATCACCGGGAGGATCGAAGCGAATCTCCGGGTGCGGAATCTCAAGCTTTGCGCAGAGGCTCGCCAGGCTCACCGGGTCCTTCACCCGCTTCACCACATCCGCCGAGCAGCCGAGCAGCGGCCATTTTCGCGCGAGTTCATCGAGAATTGCGGAGCGCTGCTCGGAACCCGCGCCATAGACAATTCCGATCGGCAGCTCATCGGCGTCTCGCGCCAAGTCCGCGAGCGCGAGAAAGAGATCGCCGGGATCTGGCCCTTCCGTCAGATTTCCGCGCACCACGCGCACCGCCTGCGCATATCGCCGCGTATCCATATCGCCGAAAAGATCGGCGACGAGCGGACGGTAGCCGGCTCGGCGCGCAAGCTCGGCGAGCGAGCGCCCGGACAGGGCAGCAATCAGCACGATTGCGGGGCGATCAGGCGAGTTCACGGGCGAGACGAAAAGCATCGCGGAAGTCGAGCGCCAGTGCTTCTTTCGATTTGACCATGCGTTTGAAAAGGCCCGATTCCGTCTGGTACTTCACGTTGCCGATGGCGAAGGCACCGATACCAAGAACCTTCGTAGCCGCGATCGGCTCGCCCTTGTTTTGGGCGTCGAGCCCGGCCACGCCCGGTGGCGGGACCGCGTTCACATCCGCCGCGATCAGGAGATTGTTTGCGGCTTTCACATCCGCTTCGGACAAAATCTGAACGCCGGCACGTCCGGCGCACAGCGCGATCTCGCTCTTCTGCAAAAGGGCGCGAATCTTATCCGGCGTGCTCGCGTCCGCCGCTTTCACTGACGTGTCGAACCGCTGCGTGATTTCCTGCGCTGCCCGTTCGACGCGCGCCGCGCCGTCATAGCCCGCAAGCGTCAAGTCGGCGCCTTCGAGCGAGGCGATCACGCCGGCGGTGAAACCGACGACTCCCGTTGCACCATAGACGACGATCTTCGCGCCCTTGAGATCGCGCCTGTGCTGCTCTTTGAGAAGCTTCTCGACGCAGGCGACCATCGCCGCTGCCGTCGTGAACGATCCCGCCGGATCGGCAAAGATTGAAAGCTCGAACGGCTTGAACAAAGCCTTCTTCGCGGCATCGAGCATATCGAGCGCGAGAATCGCGTCTTTGCCGCCGATAAAAACGCCGGTGCGCACCGCATCCTGTGGCGGGCGCGAGAACATCGCGTCCTGCACAAGCCCGGTTACTTCCTTCGCGTCGACGTTGGTGTAAGGCAGGACAGCATCGAAGCCGGCATCGAGCGCCATGTTCACGTCGAAAGGACTCATGTGCTTCAGCGGCGTGATCATGTGCAGGATAAATTTCGATGCCATCGTTGCGCCCCGTATTTTCTTGGCCGCAAGATCACGCGCTTGCCGGCGTGTTTTCGTCGATCATAGCGCCGCGATTGAGCCCTTTGCACAGGCGGATGTCCAGCTGCAGCTCGGCGGCTTTGCGGGAGACATGCGCGACGAGCCCTTCCGCGACGCCGGCATCCGGCACAAAGGCAAATCCGGTCGGTCCCCACGAGCTTTGCCCAATGCCGGTTGCGCCTGCGGCGGCGAGGTCGCCCAGCAGAGCTTCCACTGCACGGCTCCGGAATCGCGAACCGCCTTGCACCGCGGCGAAATGGTCGCCGACGATCACCTGAATGGCCGAGATGCCGGCGCCGAAGCTGCGAATATCCGCTTCAGCCAGGCCCGGCAGGACCTGCATCAGCAGGCGGCGGCAGATTTCACCGGCGTGCCCGGCGGAAAATTGCGGCAGTGCAGCGAAGGCTTCGATCTCGGCCGGGCCGCTGATTCCAACCTCTGACCTGTCGGTGACCAGGATGATCCGCCAGGCTTCGGGGAAGACGGCGCGGGCGACGATCGGCGGAACGCGCGTGGCGGCGCCGCGGCCGCCATCGACCACCAAGCCACCGGTCGCGAAAAGCCCGGTTCCGGCGCCTGATCGCGCCCCGCGCCCGGCCAGTAACGCATATTGCGAGAGATCGCCGGCACGGCCTTCCAAGCGATGCATGGCTGCGGCAAGTGCCAGCGCCAGCTGCGTTCCCGAGCCGAGTCCCCCATGCGCGGGAATCGCCTGCTCAACGCAGACTTCATAGCCGCTGGGGTTATCAGTCGCAGCGTTGAGCTTCTTCGCCAGAATGCGCTCGGCGCGTGCCGCCTCAGGCCCGCGCACACTCATGTGCGCCGCACGGCGCATTGTGACGCAGGTTTCGTATGCGTCGATCGCGAGCCCGATACTGCCGAAGCGGCGGCCGAGCTCGCCATTCATATCGAGAAAGCCGAGATGCAGACGAGCCGGTGCCCGGACGGTTACGCTATCGATCATCGCTCGCGGAGGGAGAGGTGGGCAGACTTGCTTCGCAAGGCTCGCCCTCTACACTGCGCAAAAATCATCGGCTTGCAACACCTGACTGCAACGCCCGGAGGACGCCGCCATGAGCGAGAGGGCGAAGGAGCGCACCTACGCGCCCGAAGAAATCGAGGCGCGGCTCAAGCGCGATCTGCCGCACTGGTATTTTGAGGACGGATGGATCAGGCGGAAATACCGTACGAATGGCTGGAAGGGTACGCTGATGGTCATCAATACGGTCGGCCATCTTGCCGAAGCTGCTTGGCATCACCCTGACCTCACCGCGTCTTATGCTTGGGTTGAAGTGCGCCTGCAAAATCATGCAGCGCGCGGCGTGACCGACAAGGACTTTGAACTGGCGAAGAAAATCGAAGAGGTCGTGCATTGGCAGCCTGGCAAAGAGGGAGGCGCGCTCGAGGGCACGCCTGCAGGTGACCAGCGCTTCGCCTATGTGAAGTACGACTGATCTGGCCGACGTGAATGCCGCAGAGCGTGTGTTTCATCGACGGCAGGTCTGTCCCGTTTGCCGAAGCGGCTCGTGCTGCGGCGGGATTGATTGCGGCGAGCCGGCTGCCGGTGTTTCTTCTCGGATCGTGTGATGTCGCCGGCATACGGGCGGCGATCTGGCTGGCGGAACGTGTTGGCGGCGTGGTCGATCACATCGAGTCTGGAATTGCGTTTCGCGAACTCGATGTCATGCGAAGCTTCGGCAAGTTCATCATCACACCGAACGAGGCGCGGCAGCGCGCCGACACGGTTCTTCTGATCGGCTCCGACCTGACGAAGTTTTGGCCCGATATGGTCGAAAGGCTTGGGCTTGCGGAGGTGCCGCGGCTGGCGCTCCAGCCGGAGCGGCGGCAAATCCTGTGGATCGGAGCGGAGAGCGATGAGGAGAGTCTGTCGAGACTCGTCACTCACAAGATTGCAGCCCGCAGCGAAGCGCTTCCCGCAGTCATTGCGGCACTGCGCGCCTGCAATGCCGGGCGTCGCGTAGCGCTTTCGGTATCTGATAAGAGCGCTCTCGACGCAATTGCGGAGAGGCTGCAGCGCGCGCAATTCGGACTTGTTGTATACAGCCCAACGTCGCTCGATGTACTCGCAATCGAGATGCTTGCCGGCCTCGTCGCGGACTTGAACAAAAGCACGCGGTTTTCGACTTTGTCGATCGGCGGCTCCGGCAACGCCGAGACGTCGATGCAGACGGCGGGATGGATGACGGGATTTCCTGTCCGTACCGGATTCGGGCGGGGCTATCCCGAGCACGATCCGTGGCGCTTCGACTCGGCGCGTCTCATCGAAAGCGGGGAGGCCGATGCGCTTGTCTGGATCTCGTGTGAGGGAGAGTTGCCGTCTTGGGCCTCGCGCACGCCGCTTGTCGCGTTAAGCGCTGCGAATTCTGCCGCATCGCAAAGCAAGGTCCACATCACCGTCGGCCAGCCTGGACGCGATCACGACAGCGCCGCGTTTGCGCGCGAGACGCAATCGCTCGCATGGCGCCGCGCCAGCCACGCGAGCGACCTCGCAACCGCTGCTGCCGCTCTTGAAGAGATCAGCGCATCGCTTCCGCACGAGGCCGCCGCATGCTGACGTGCCTCCGCGGCGGGCGCATCATCGATCCGGCGAATGGCGGCGAGCGCGCTGGCGATCTCTTCATCGAAGATGATCGCATCATCGCGCCGCCCGTGGGCCGAAAGGCAGACCAAACATACGACGTCACCGCCAAGATCATCATGGCTGGCGGGATCGACATCCACTCGCACATCGCCGGCGGCAACGTAAATACCGGCCGGCTGCTGTTGCCGGAACTGCATCCGGGACAAACCCCTTCATCGGCAAATCTACCGCTGTCCACGGCGCGCTGGTCGACATTCGAGACCGGCTGCCTCTACGCCAAGATGGGCTTTACGACGGTCGTCGAACCGGCGGTGTCGCCGCACCACGCGCTGCATGCGCATCTCGAGCTTGCCGATACGCCGATCATCGACAAGGCCATCCTGACAGTGCTGGGCAACGATGACTTCTTGCTTTCGATGCTGCGCGACGGCGAGAGTTCGGCCGCGGTCGCCGAATATGTCGGCGCAACGCTCACGGCAACGCGCGGCCTCGGCATCAAATGCATCAATGCGGGAGGCGCAACGGCATTTAAGTACAACGCGCGCGCTTTCTCGCTGGATGACGTCGTGCCCCACTATGGTGTCACCTCGCGCACGATTGTCGAGGCGCTGCAGCGTGCGGTCATCGACCTCAAAATCGTGAATCCGCTGCATCTTCACATGAACAATCTCGGCATCGCCGGAAACGTCGATACCGCAATTGCCACGATAGATGCCGCGCGCGACCTGCCGCTGCACCTCGCGCATGTGCAATTCTATTCCTACGGCACCGAGGGCAAGCGCGGCTTCTCCTCCGCCGCGGCGCGGCTTGCCGAAGCGGTAAATGCTGCAAAAAACGTGACGGTCGATGTCGGCCAGGTGATGTTCGGCCAGACATTCACGGTTTCGCTCGACGTGCTGCGCCAATACAATGGCAGCCGCAATGCGCGGCCGAACAAGTCGGTGATCTTCGACGGCGACGCCAATGGCGGCGGTATCGTGCCGTACGACTACCGCCGCAGCGACTTCTACAACGCCGTGCAATGGGCCTGCGGGCTCGAGCTGTTCCTGCTGATCGATGATCCGAGCCGTGTCTTCTTCACGACCGATCACCCGAACGGTGCGCCGTTCACGACCTATCCCGATCTCCTCGCGCTGCTGATGAGCCGCGATCTGCGCGCGGAATGGCTCGCGGAGATGCCCCGCTCGGTGGCCGAGATGACCACACTCGCCTCGATCGGCCGCGAATACACGCTCGAAGAAATCGCCACCATGACGCGGGCCGCGCCGGCCAAGCTGCTCGGCCTTGCCGATCGCGGCCATCTCGGACCTGGCGCGCGTGCCGACGTCGCGATCTACGACGACGACAAGGATCGCGCGCGCATGTTCCGCGCCGCACATCTCGTCTTCAAGGATGGCGACCTCGTCGTGCGCGACGGCGAAGTCACGCATTATCGCGCCGGGCGCACGCTGCAATCGCTGCCTGACTTCGACCGCGGCATCGAGCGGCGGCTCGATGCCTATTACGACGAGATCTACCGCGCGCCGCGCGATCTTTTCTTGGTCCATGCCGAGGCGCTGCCGCGGCCGGACCTCTTCGAAGATGTCGGCCTTCGATCATGAACGTCCGCGGCGTCGAGATCGACGACACATTCGCGGAAGCTTTCGCGATGAGCGGCACCGCGATCACCATCACCGGGCCGACGCGCCGTTGGGCGCTCAACGCGGCGATGAGCATGACCGGCTTTGCGACATCGATCATCGGCTGCGGCTGCGAAGCCGGCATCGACCGCGAGCTCGGCGCGCGCGAAACCCCGGACCGGCGGCCCGGCATGCGCGTGCTCATTCTGTCGATGTCGCCCGACGAGCTGCAGAAGCAGCTCGCGAACCGCGTCGGACAATGCGTACTCACCGCCCCCGGCTCGGCCTGCTTTGCCGGCGTCGACGGCGGCACGCGGCTTAAGCTCGGGGACGCCATCCGTTATTTCGGCGACGGCTGGCAGATATCGAAGCGCCTCGATGACGGGCGGCATTTCTGGCGCGTGCCGGTCATGGACGGCGAGTTCCTGTGCGAGGCGACAACCGGCCTCGTCACCGACGCGGTTGGCGGCGGCAATCTTTTGCTGATGGGCCGCTCTTATGAGACGACGTTGCACGCAGCCGAAGCAGCAATCGACGCGATGCGCGCCGTTCCCGACGCAATCATGCCGTTCCCGGGCGGCATCGTCCGATCGGGCACCAAGATCGGCGGAAAATACAAAGGGATGCTCGCTTCGACCAACAACGCCTATTGTCCGACGCTGCGCGGCGCGGTCGAGTCCGTGCTCGATCCGAGCATCGCCTGTGTGCTCGAAATCGTCATCGACGGATTGAGCGAAGCCGCGGTTGCGGGTGCGATGCGCGCGGGGCTGCGCGCAATCGTGCGGCTCGGGCCGAAGCGCGGCGTCGTGCGCGTCGGCGCCGGGAATTATGGCGGCGGCCTGGGCCCCTTCAAATTCCATTTGAAGGATCTAGTTTCGTGAAGCCGTTCACGTTCAGCCTGCGCGGCGAGCCGGATCAGCGGCTCGATTGCGCGGCGCTTGTTCCGCATCGGCTGGCCGGTCTCGGCCCCGCCGAGATCGCCCGCATTGCGCTGAACACGACCAAGCAGAAGATCACGGCGGGTGACGCGTTTCATATTCGCGCCGGCGATCTCGCTGCAATCCGATTCGAGGGCGGGTCCGAGCGTCTCGACAATATCGGCGAAGGCCTTGCGGCGGGCGCGCTCGATGTCGAAGGGCCGGTCGGCAAGGCTGCCGGGCGCAAGATGTCGGGCGGCCGGCTGACGATATCAGGCGATGCCGGACCCTTTGCCGGCTCCGGCTTGTCCGGCGGGCGTATCGAGATCACGGGCAGTGCCGGCGATTTTCTCGGCGGTCCTTTTCCCGGCGAGATGCAGGGCATGCGCGGCGGCCTCATCGTCGTGCGCGGACGAGCGGGCGATCGCGCAGGCGACCGCATGCGGCGCGGCATCATCGTGATAGAAAAGGGCAGCGGCGATTATGTCGCGAGCCGCATGATCGCCGGCACGCTCCTGGTGTTGGGAGCGACGGGCCGCCTGCCCGGATATCTGATGCGCCGGGGATCGCTGCTTCTCCGCGAAAAGCCATCGCTTTCGCCGGCCTTCCTGCCATGCGGCACGTTTGCGTTCGGCTTTGCACGGCTTTTCGCGGACAGTCTCAAACCTGAAAGCCGCGCCGCCGCCCGCCTGCTAAAAGGTTCTTTCGAGCGTTATGCCGGCGACATGTCCGTGCTCGGCAAAGGCGAGGTTCTCGTTGCTGCAGATTGATCAGCGCGCGACGTTCGCCGAAAAGCGCGACACCTTCCTCGCGGCGGCGCATTCGCGCAAGACGATCATGGGCATTCTTAACGTCACGCCGGATTCGTTCTCGGATGGCGGGCGCTTCAACGCGCCCGATCGCGCCCTTCAGCAGGCACGGAAGCTCGTCTCGGATGGCGCAGATATCATCGATCTCGGCGCCGAATCGACGCGCCCGGGGCACACACCGATTTCCTCTGAAGACGAATGGGCTCGGCTCGAACCTTTGCTCGCACCGCTGCTCGAGAAGGTCGATGCACCGTTTTCAATCGATACATATAAAGCCGCGACGGCGCGCCGCGCCACTGCCCTTGGCGCCGTTGTGGTAAACGACGTCTGGGGCTTGCAGCGTGATCCCGCCATGCCTGATGCCGTCGCCAAAGCAGAGGCGGCGGTTGTCGTTATGCACAACAGGAACGATGTCGATCCCGCACTCGATATCGTCGCCGATCTCAGGCGCTTCTTCGACCGCTCGCTCGAGCTCGCGCAGCGCGCCGGCATCCCGAAGGAGCGCATAATCCTCGATCCCGGCATCGGCTTCGGCAAGACAAAGCAGCAGAACCTCGCCGCCCTTGCCGCAACGACGCAGCTTCAGGAATACGGCCTGCCGATCCTCATCGGCATTTCACGCAAATCGATCTTCGGCGCGCTTCTCGGCGCGACTGTGGAAGGGCGTCTCATCGGCACCATCGCCGCCAATCTCGTCACCGCAATCTATGGTGCAAAAATCTTCCGCGTTCACGATCCGGCCGAACACCGCGCCGCCTTCACGGTGCTCGATGCCATCGATAACGCCTGATGCAGAAGGCCCGGCGCCGATCGGCCTCGGCCTCGGCAGCAATATCGGGGACGGCGCCGCAAACATCCGGCGCGCGCTCGACGAGATCGAGGCGCGCGCTATCGCTCGGATCACCGCGCAATCTTCGATCTGGCGCACGGCGCCCTGGGGCTACACGGCGCAGGAGGATTTTGCCAATCTCTGCGCCCTTGCAGAGACGCGACTTTCGCCATCCGAACTCCTGTCCGCCCTGAAGAGTTTGGAGAGGGACCTCGGCCGCACCGACAGTATCCGTTGGGGGCCGCGGCTCATCGACATCGACATCCTTTTCTATGATGATCTCGAAACGGCAGACGCGGACCTCACCTTGCCGCATCGGGAGCTTTTTCGCCGGGCCTTCGTGCTGGTTCCGCTAGCGGAGATCGCGCCGGATCTTATGATTGCCGGGCGAAAGATTGGCGACGCGGCACGCGCGATCGATCGAGACGGGATCGAGAGATGGGAAGCAAATTAAGGACTGAGGACACGCAATGAGCAAACCCGGTTTCGCGTCTAGCGGCGATCTCCAGGCTAAGAAAATCACCTTCGCCGAAATCGGATCGGCCCTCTATGCGTTTACCGCCGAAGGCGATCCGAATTCCGGCATTATCGTCGGCGATGACGGCTGCCTCGTCATGGACGCGCAGGCAACGCCGGCGATGGCCTCACTCGTCATCGAGCGCGTGCGGCAGGTGACCGACAAGCCTATCAAGTACGTCGTACTCTCGCATTATCACGCGGTGCGCGTTCTCGGTGCTTCCGCCTACAATGCGCAGGCGATCGTCGCCTCGCAGGAGACGCGCCGTCTAATTGCGGAGCGCGGCAAACAGGATTGGGATTCGGAATACGGCCGGTTCCCGCGTCTGTTCAGCGACGCGGAGTCCATTCCCGGCCTGACCTGGCCGAACGTGACATTCGCCGGCGAACTCACATTGTATCTCGGCAATCGCGAGGTGCGGCTGATGCAGCTCGGCGCCGGCCACACCTCCGGTGACATCGTCGCCTATGTTCCCGATGCCGATGTGATGTTTACGGGCGATCTCGTCGAATATCACTCCGCGTGCTATTGCGGCGACGCCTACTTGCGCGAATGGCCGGCGACGCTCGATGCCATTCTCGAGTTTGAGCCACGTGCGATCGTTCCGGGCCGTGGCGATGCGCTTGTCGGCAAGACCAAAGTGCGCGAGGCGATTGCGATGACGCGCGACTTCGTCAACACGCTCTATGGAGCCGCGGAACTTGCGGTGGCGCGTGGCGCGAGCTTGAAGGAGGCTTTCGCCGCCTGCCGCGCCGCCATGGACCCCCGCTTCGGCTCTTTCGCCATCTACGAACATTGCCTGCCGTTCAATGTCTCACGCGCCTATGACGAGGCGTCGGGAATCGATGATCCGGTGATCTGGACGGCGGAGCGCGACCGCGAGATGTGGGCGCAACTGCAGGGTTGATGCGCGGCTCGCGCAAGAAATCAGCTCGAAGTATATCCGAAGCGGCGGAGGAAGGCGGCATGGGTGAGAATATCAATCTGACTGCGAAGGACGGGGCCACGATCGGCGCTTATCGGTCTGCCCCAGCGGACGAGCCGAAAGGCGGCATCGTCGTGCTGCAGGAGATTTTCGGCGTCAATCACCACATACGTACCGTCGCCGACCGCTACGCCGCGACGGGATATCTTGCCATCGCACCCGCCTTGTTCGATCGCGTCGAGCCGGGCGTGGAACTAGGCTACAGCGAGGCCGACCGTCCACGTGCGATGGAGATCCGCAGCAAGACTAAACTCGACGAGACGCTTGCCGACATCGAAGCTGCCGTGGCTCTCGCATCGGCCGGCGGTAGCGTCGGCGTCGTCGGCTATTGCTGGGGCGGCTCGCTCGCCTGGGCCGCGGCGACGCGCCTGTCCGGTATTTCCGCAGCGGTCGGATATTATGGCGGCGGCATCGCCGGCATGCTGAACGAGCAGCCGCGCGCGCCGGTGATGCTGCATTTCGGCGAGCGCGACAAGCATATCCCGCTGAGCGACGTCGAGAAGATCAGAGCCGCGCATCCGGAGATTCCCGTGTTCGTTTATCCGGCCGACCACGGTTTCAATTGCGACGAACGCGAGAGCTATGACGCGAAGAGCGCCAAGGAAGCGCAAGCGCGTACCTTCGCTTTTCTCGCCGAAAACCTCGGCTGAATTCGTTCAAGCCGGCGGCGGCTTGGGCCAGGGACGCTGCGGCGGCCGCATGCGCTCCCAGGCGCGGGACATCTGCAGAACCCCGAGATCGTCGAAGCGCCGCCCGACGATTTGCAATCCGATCGGCAGGCCGGCTGCGGTATAGCCGCAATTGATCGAGGCCGCCGGCTGTTCGGACATATTGAATGGCGCTGTAAAGGCGATGTGCTCGAAGGGCCGGTCGGGATCGTTGGTCGGGCACGGCAATTCGGCATCAAAGGCCACGATTGAGACGGTCGGCGTCAGCACGTAATCGAACGCGCGCGTTGCGTCGTTGGCGGCTTTCCGGAGCGCGAATGTCTGCGCATAGCCGGAAAAGACGTCTTCACCGGAATAGGCGCTGGCCTTTTGCACCCACGCTCGAATGAACGGCAGTACCTTCCCGGCGGTGCTTGCCGGCAGTTTCGCCATCTCCGAATAAGCACGCGCGCGCCAGAAACGGTCGAGCCCCTCGATCATCTCGGTCGTCACGAACGGCGCCAGCGGCTCGACGATCGCGCCCGCCTGCTGGAAAATGCGGACCGCAGCCTCCACTGCGGCGCCAACTTCCGGGTTGACCGCGAGGCCGCTGCCGATATCGGGGCAATAGCCGATGCGGACATCTCTCACGTCCCGATCGAGGCGCTCCCAGTCGAGTTCGGAGGGCGGCAGGCTCATGTGATCGCGGTCGTCGGGCCGGGCGAGCACCGCCATCAGGCGTGCGGCATCGGCGACGTTGCGGGTCATCGGCCCCACGACCCGCCCCATATAGGGAGGATCGATCGGAATCCGCCCGAGGCTCGGCTTCAACGCGAAAATCCCGCACCAGGCCGCCGGGAGCCGGACCGAACCGCCAATGTCCGTCCCGATATGCAGCGGCCCGTAGCCGGCCGCCGCCCCCGCCCCTGCCCCGCTCGATGAACCGCCAGGCGTCTTCGCCAAGTCCCAGGGGTTGCGGGTCAGCGGGTGGAAGCTCGATAGGCTCGACGACAGCATGCCGTAGTCGGGCATCGTTGTTTTCGAAAAAATAACCGCGCCAGCTTCCCGCAAGCGGGCAACCGGCGGAGCATCTTCCGCGGCTGCGACAAGGGTTGTTGCAAGTGTCCCGAGCGGGACCGGAACGCCTTTTGAAGCGATGTTCTCCTTGACCGTGACCGGAACGCCATCGAGCTGGCTCAGCGGACGGCCGCCACGCCGGCGCGCCTCGGAAGCGCGGGCCGCAGTGTAAGCCCCTTCAGGATCAATCGCATAGGTCGCCTTCAGATGCGGTTCCCATCGCTGGACCGCCGCGAGCACCGCGCGGAGCGCCTCGACCGGGGACAGGCTGCGCTTGGCAAAGCGGTCCGCGAGTTCGATCGCCGAGAGGTCGCCGATGTCCATCAGTCCCTCGCCCCTCCTGTCCGTTCCCGGCCTTCAGCGCCAGCCGAAGTACCCGCTGCGGCCAGCTCCGGTTGGGATTCCCTTAATTATATCCGGGCATTGTGTCGATCGGACCGTCGGGAGCAGACGCGAGGTCCGCGAGCGAGCTGGGGCTGATGTCGATAATAGTAATCGTCGACGATCGTGTAACAAACCGGAACATCTTTTCGAAACTTGCGGCTTCGATCGAACCGGAAGTCGAGGTGCGGGCGTTTGGCGATCCGCTTGAAGCCCTGGACTGGCTGCAAAATCACACGCCCGATCTTATCATCACAGATTATAAGATGCCTCACCTGGATGGTGCGGAGTTCATTCGGCGTTTCCGGGCGATGGACCATGGCTCGGAAATTCCCGTCGTGGTCATCACCGTCTACGAGGAGAGAAGCTTCCGGTTGCGCGCACTCGAGGCCGGCGCAACGGATTTCCTCCATTCTCCCGTCGATCATTATGAATTCATCACGCGCGCGCGCAATCTGCTGACCATCCGCAAACACCAGCTCTTGCTCGCCAATCGTGCCAATACTCTGGAGCGGGAACTCGAACATAGCGAGCGCTCGCGCGAGATGGCCCTGCGGGATTCGTCAGAGCGGTTGGCGCAGGTCATCGATACGTTGCCGGTGATGATCAGTGCCAGCGGCCACGACGGAAGGATTCTCTTCGTGAATGCTTGCCAGACCAAATTCTTCGGTTTGGATCACGTTGATTGCGTCGACAAACCGGCGTCTCTGATGCTGGGCGAGGAGAGCGGTGCACGAAGCATAGCGCTTGATCGCATGGTCTTCGACACGGGCACCGCGCTTCCAAGCTTCGAAGAGCAACTCACCGATAGTACGGGGCGCAAGCGATTCTTTGTCACGACGAAGTCACCGCTCAAGGACAATGCCAATAACGTCACCGGCGTCCTGACCAGTGCGCTCGATATAACGGCGCGGAAAGAGAACGAGGCGCATCTCCATCATCTCGCGCACCACGATCCGCTGACGGACTTGCCAAATCGCACGCTCTTGCAGGAGCGGCTGCGCAACTTGATCACGCGGGCTCGCCGCGGCGACCAGCTCTTTGCGCTTCACCTTCTCGACCTCGACGGCTTCAAGGCAGTCAATGATCTCTACGGGCATTCGGCCGGCGACAGATTCCTCAAGCTGATCGCGCAGCGGCTGCAGATCCATATGCGTGAGGCCGATGTGCTCGCCCGGTTGGGCGGTGACGAATTTGCGATTCTGCAGACGAATGTTTCCACCGGCGACGACGCGGCCGAGTTCGCCCAGCGCATCACCGAAGTGGTACAGAACTTCACCGGGTTCGAGTCGGGCCGGGTCACGACAACTGCCAGCGTCGGCATTGCGGTGCATCCGGCAGACGGCGCGGACGCCGAAGATCTGCTCAAGAACGCCGACCTCGCAATGTACAAAGCGAAGGCCGAGGGCGGCAACGCCTTTTGCTTCTACGCGGCCGACATGCAGGCGCGAGCGCGGCATGCCGCCAACCTCGATGCAGAACTCAGAACTGCGGTTGCCGAAAATCAGTTTGTCTTGTTCTACCAGCCGCAAGTCGATCTCGCCGGCGGCCGCGTTGTCGGCGCCGAGGCGTTACTGCGATGGAACAGGCCGGGCCTCGGAATCGTCGGACCCGGCGTTTTCCTCTCGCGCGCGGAAGAGAACGGCCTCATTCTGCCAATCAGCGAATGGGTGTTGCGCGAGGCCTGCCGCGAGGCAAAAACGTGGCAGCGTGGCGGCATCGATCGTCCCCGCGTGAGCGTCAACCTGTCGCCCATCCAGTTCCGACGCCGGTCGGTCCCGCTTCTCGTTGCGCAGGTTCTTGGTGAGACCGGGCTCGAACCGGGCCGTCTCGACCTGGAGCTCACCGAAAGCATTCTGATGGAGGATCTGGAGTCCGTCGCCCAGGACTTGCGTCAGCTGCTCGAGCTAGGTGTAGGCATCTCGATCGACGACTTTGGCACGGGCTACTCCTCGCTGAGCTACGTCAAGCGTTTGCCGGTCACTCGGATCAAGATCGATCAGAGCTTCGTGCGCAACATGGCGCACGATCCGAACGACGCCGCCATCGTCCGGGCGATCGTGACGCTTGGCCACAGCCTCGAACTGGTGGTCGTCGCCGAAGGTGTCGAAACGGCGGACCAGCTCGCCAAGCTGCGAGAAGAAGGATGCGATGAGGTGCAGGGCTATTATTTCGGGCGGCCCATGCCCGCGCACCAGTTCCGGCAGGTGCTTGCCGCCGACATGCCGTTCGCACGTATAGCCTGAGTGCAGCCATGTTCATTCTGCCGCTTCCGACGTCGCCCGGTGAACATGGCACTGACGATCACTCTGCCGGAATGATGGCCAAAGCGCGCCGGCTGTTCCCGTTCAGCATCCATAAGAGCGCGAACGGCTTTATCGCCGCAGCCCTTTTAATCCAGCTGTTTTCGATCGCCGGGATGATGCCGATGCAGGTCTGGACGGCGGAGCCGGGTTATGCCGTGACCGTCTGCCTGGGGCTGTTCGCGCTTTCGGCCTGCATTCTTTTTTCGCTGCGCAACTTGCTCACCGCGGCCGCGCAAGAGCCAAGGCAGGAGCAAAGAGGCGACGACCGCCGAAACCCGGTTTCCACACCCGAAATCCAGGACCGAGCAACTTCTGCCGATCCGCAGATGCCGCGCGCGCTGGTTGTTCAGGATACTCTCACGATTCAAGCGATCGTCGAAAACAGTCTCGCAAAAGGCGGCATCGCCTGTCATTGCGTGACTGACGAATCGGCGGCGCGGGATGCGCTTGGCAGCAACGCATACGATATCGCGATCGCTGACGCAGCCTGGCTCGCAAGCCGTCGGTCCTCGGACGTTCGGGCATTATTGCAGGAGAAAGGAATACCCCTCCTGGCATTGGCTGATACAGAGAGCGAAGCCGCTGAATTGGCAGCAGACGCAATCGTAGCAATGCCGATTGTCCCACGCGATCTTGCGCGCAAGGCGGCGGAGCTCATCGCGCCCCGTACCGCCAGGGCGAGCTCACAACCGCGGACCGCTCCTCACCGGGAAGTACCGCGGCTCGAAGCCGAGCCGCTCGACTCGCGCGCGCTGGGAGACCTGGAAAGCCTTGGCGGACGCGATTTTGTGCGCGACATCGTCGCGCAATTCGTAGCGGACGCCGCCTCCGTATTGGCAAGTCTCTCCGCCGCAATCGCATCGCGCGATCAAAAGGCGTTCCGTGAGCAGGCGCACGCCCTGCGCAGCTGTGCCGCCAATGTCGGCGCGCAAAACGTCTATCGCATGTGTCTCGCCTGGCGCGACCTCGACGCACAGGAAATCGCAGCTTCCGGCTCGCAATATATGCAAATGCTGGAAGAAGAGTTCGAGCGCGTGCGCGGCGCGCTCGCGCCGATGCTGCACCCAGATCACGGCGGCGCCGGACCCGACAGCAAGGCCGCGTAAGGGCGCCTGCCTAGTCCTCCTGCGGTGTAAGCTCGACGCCGCTTTCCGCCAGCGGGTCGGGGCGGCGCTCGAGCAGGGGCTTCTCTTCCATCCGCAATAGAAAGAGCATGCATACGAGCACGCCGCCCGTCGCCGTCAGAAACACCGCGCGAAAGGCGCGCACAAGTTCAGGCGTCTCCACGATGCCATGCGTGAGGTCGGCGCCTGCGATGCCCGCACCGTTCAAAACGATCGTGCCGAAAACCGCGACGATGAAAGCGCCACCAAGCTGGCGGAAGAAGTTCATGCTTGCCGTTGCCGTGCCAAGCTCGTGCACGCCGACAGCGTTCTGGATCGCGACAGTCGTCACCGGCAGAACCGTACCGAGCCCAATGCTGATCGTTGCGAGCAGGATTTCGATCAGCACCAGCGGATATCGCTGCGCGTATGCCATCGCCGCCGTCGCGGCGAGCGAAAAGATCAGCGCGATCAGCGGCAGGCGTTTGTAGTGCGAGATATGCGTCATCGAGCGGCCGGATATCGTCGCGCCGACGACCGTTCCGACCATCAGCGGAATTAACGCCAAACCCGAGCCGCTGGCGGACAATTTTCCGATACCTTCGAAATAGATCGGCATGTAGATCGAGAGGCCAATGAACGTCCCCATGGCAAGACTTGCCGACAGCGTTCCCGTGCGCACCACCTGATTCTGCAGAACGCTGACCGGGATCAGCGGCTCGCTCGCCATTTGCGTGCGAACGAAGAACGTCACCCAGAAAGAAGTGGACAGCAGAAGCAGAAGTGCCATCTCAATCGAGAACCACGGGTACCGCACGCCGCCCCATGTCAGAGCCAGCAGCAGGCTCGTTGAAGCTGTGACCAGAAACGCAGCCCCGATGAGGTCGAGCTTGTGGGGCCGCTGGTGGCGCGGCAGCCGCTTCAACTTCGAATACGTCATCGCGAATGCGCCGAGACCGAGCGGCAAATTGATCCAGAAAATCGCCGACCAGTGCACATGCTCGGCGAAAAAGCCGCCGAGAACCGGGCCGGCCAAACTCGATGTGATGAACACGCTCGCGATATAGACCTGATAGCGTCCCCGCTCGCGTGGCGACACGATGTCGGCGATGATCGTTTGCGCGAGCGATATGAGGCCGCCGCCGCCGATGCCTTGCAAGCCGCGGGCAAGGATTAGGATGAGCATTGAAGGCGCAAGCGCGCAGGCGATGGACCCGATAATGAAAGTCGAAATCGCGACGAGGAGAACCGGCCTTCGTCCATGAATGTCGCTTAGCTTTCCGTAGAGCGGGGTCACGGCTGTGGATGCGAGCAGATATGCCGTGACGATCCACGGCAGGTGTTCGATATCGTGCAGGTCCTGGCCAATCGTCGGCATCGCGGTCGCGACGATCGTCTGATCCAGCGCAGCCAGCAGCATCGCCAGCAGGAGCCCTAAAATGATTGAGAGAATCTCCCGATGCTCCAGAGATGTCACGCCGCCAGAACCGTCCGTCATCATTCTTCCTTGGGAATGATGAGGTTCTTAGCGGGACAAACCGGTTCGGCAACCCCGATCTTGCGAGAGGCTGCTCTGCTTTCGTAGGTGAAAAAGGCTGCCATCCCAGCTGCGCAGCGGTGTCGGCTCGGCGGCGACCAGGTTAAAACCGACCTCACCGGAAATGCGTCGCAGCCTGTCGCGGCTGGCACCGAAATCCTCCTCGTAGGAAAAATTAAAGATGGCGAGACTGCCGCCCGGCGCGAGCACGCGTGCCGATTCCGCTATGTGCAGCTCTGCGAGGCCGGGTTGCGTCGCAACGATGTAGGGAAAAGAGTCGACCGCGAGAACGAGATCGAAGCTGCCGTCGGGATGGTCGCGGAGATCGCGACCTGAGGTCACGGAAAAGGTGACGTTCGGCAGATCGGCGCAGCCCTCGCGCGCGACGCGGATCATGTTCTTCGATAGGTCGGTTCCGGTGAACGATCTGACCTCGTCCGCGAGTGCCTGGGCGAAGCGGCCGATACCGCAACCGATCTCAAATACCCGCGCCTTACCCGAAATGAGCTTGCGTTCCTTCAGGAGGAGCACGATTTCCAGCGTCGCACTTGCGAGAAGCCTCACCTCACCAAGCGAATAGAGCGCGACGCTCGCCGTGGGCGAGAGTTCCACGGCGGCGTCGAAAGCCGCGGCTACGGAAGCTATGTCCACGGATTTATGCGAGTGCTCGCCGTGCAGGGTCGCGAGAACGTCGCGCATTTTGCCGAAGGCTGTGGGATGGCCGGAGAGGAGATCGCGGATCGCCTCGAATCGATCACCACCCTCGGCATCAGCCGCGGCGCGCCTTTCCGATTCGGCGCGCGAGAGCAGCGATGAGATCGCGTCGGCATCTCCGAGCTGCAGAAACAGCCGCGTGAGGACGATCGGAGGATCGAGGCTGCCACTGAGGGCCGCATCCAACGTGTCCTGCACCGATGAAGGATAGGCACGCAGCCAATCAGGAGGCCAATTCGACATCGCTGAACCGGCGCGCGAAGGAAACGGACGCGAGCTGCCGATCGCGCGCGCCCCACGCATATTTATACGGCTCGGCGCCACGAAGAAAATCGAAGGTCTGCGCACCCTCAAGTGCCGCGCAGCGCATCGCATGCCCGATCAGGATCGTGCCGGGGCTCTCGAATGCGAAAGCCGGGTCGAAGCCGCCGAGATAGTAGCTGGCGCGGCCGCTATGAAGGAAGCCGAGATAGCCGCCGATCAGGCGCGCTTCGCACTCAAGCGAATAGGCGCGAACGACGCACTCGCGCGCGATCGCGCCGAATGCCTCGGTAAAGAAGGGAAGCACCCGCATGTCTTTGGCGAGCCCTTCATGCCCGAGCTGCTGTTGTCGAGCGGAATGGAGCTGCATGAGCGCAGGGATGAATCGCGAGAGATGTTCGGCGGCAACATCGCTCACAATGCACTCGCGCCGACGTGCCCGATTTTCTGCCGTGCGCAGGTTTTGCCGCTGATGCGCGGGTACATTTTTGAGGGGATTGCCGGCAGGGCCAAGTGCAAGCTCAGGGACTGGCTGTCCCGCGACCTTGTCGAGGCGAAATCCGTTCACTGTCAGCGAGAGGATGGCAGCATTCGGCGCGACGTCTGGAAAGCAAATCCCGGTACAGCCGAACGCTCGAACAATTCCCGCCTGCATCGCAAGACGGACGGCAACTTCGCTCTTTTCTGCTATGAGAACATCAAGGTAATCGCTCAACGATATGCCGAGCGGCAGAAGAGTTCGGCTGTCCTCGCCCCGGTACAAAGGTGCAAAGCCGACAAGGTCTTCGCCCCTCCAGAGCGCGATGCACATGAGCCGCCCAGGAGCGAAATGCCGCCACCAAGGGATCAGCCAGTCCGGAGACTGAAACACACTCGCCGCAGGAGAGCGCTTCCACAACGCCCGCCATGCCGGCGCCATCCGCTCAAGTTCCATCAGCACCCCGATCGCCTGCGACTCGATATTCACGATGCGGCCCGCTGAATGTCCCCTCGAGCCGATCTGTCTGCGCCGAGTGTCTCGTAAACGCGGATATATTCGCCCGTCATTCGCACCGCGCTGAACCGCCGCACTGCCGCGCTGGCGCAAGCGGCCATTTGAAAAGAGCCTGCATTCGTGATGGCCCCGGTCATCTCGTCGACATTGTCGACCAGCGCGCCGGTGACTCCGCTCTCGACAATTTCGGCCAGCGCGCCGCGCCGGAAGCCGATGACGGGCGTGCCGCAGGCCAAAGCCTCCATTGCGACGAGCGAACTCGTTTCATCTATGACCGAAGGCACGAGCAGACAGCGCGCCGTTTGCATAAGCTTCCGCTTTGCCTCGAATCCGACCGCTCCTACGAATACGCGTCTGCTGTCGAGGCGCGGCTGAACTTCATTGGCAAAATACCGCTCATGCTCCGCATAGGGGAAAACCTCGCCAGCGATCACGAGATCGGTGTCCGCTCTTTTTGCCGCCTCTATCGCGAGATGAATGCCCTTTTCCGGACAGATGCGCGCCAGAGCAAGCGCATGCGTTCGGCAGGCCCACGGGTCCGGCCAAAGCCGCTCGACATCGACACCGTTGGTGATCGGCGCAAGCAAACTCGGACTAGTGGGGCAGCGCGCCTGTTGGCTCTGCGACACGCAGTTGAAGAACATCCCGACGCGTTTTGTTGCAAGAGCCGTTTCGGCGTAGCTCGCCGGATCAAGGTGCAGCGTGATCAACACGTCCGCGCCCTCCGCCGGAAGATAAGCAGCGAAATCGATTCCGTGGCAGTGAACCAAATCGACGGAAAACCGGGAGATTGCAGCCTCGATCGCCCGCTTGTGGTTGGCGTGTGCCACGGCGCGAGCGCTTGTGTCGTCGGGCCGGGCTGTCCGTGGCACGCAAACCAACTCGCCGGCCACCTGGGATCCTTTACAGGCAATGACGATCGACCGGTGTCCGGCGGCAACGACGGCCCGATCGCAGGCCAAGAGAATCTGCTCGGCGCCGCCGACGGAGTCCGGGCTGACCGGAGCAAAGGGATAGGCGACCTGCAGCACCGTTAGGGCCATGCGGCTACTCCGCCGCCGCTGACAAGCTCCGGCTCGCATAGCGCGATATCATCATGGCGCAGAATTCCGCGAATTCCTCCGGCACAACCGGCGCACTTGTATGATGGGGGGCAAGGCCGCGATGCTCGGGCGTGAAGCAGAAGGTGACCGTTACTTCGAAATCGGCAAGAGCTTCCATCTGGCGGTCGAACCAATCGATTGCACCGGGACGGAAATAGTCGGCCCACGACAGGCCGGTGCGCAGATAAGCGACGCCAAGCTCCTTCATCAGCGCCACCGAGGAGTCCAGCCGCGGATCCTCGAAATGAAACCATTGGCAAAGACCGACTTGGGGCGCGAAACGCCGGAAGGTATCGAAAGCGTGCTTGCGCGTGCCGTCCTCGCGCACGAGGCCCATGTAGAAATGCCGATAATACGAGGAGCCCTCCGCCTCCTTGTGGCGCGTGGTTGCGCCCCAGGCCTGCGGCAGATCGCAAAGCGAATACCAATGAACGCGCGGCACACAGCCGATGAGAAGTTCGGCGGTTCGCGCCAGCCCCCAATCCTGCACTTCTTCGGCGCCAAAACTGGATACGCCGACTTCCGACACCCAAATCGGCTTGCCAGTCACGGCACGGATTTCATCGATCTTCTTCGGCCAGTCGTTCAGCGGCCACAAATTCCAGTCCAGCGGAAAGCCATGCACCGCGACAATGTCGATGTCATCGAGCGCGCCTTTGGCGGAGAGGTTTTGCACGAATAGGGGATCGATCGGCGACATTCCGCCGAGCACGCGCAGGACGTTGGGATTTGTCTTCCTGATCGCCCCGGCAGCAAGGCCGGCCATCTCGGCGAATTTGTTCCAGCCGGGATCGATCTCCGGATCCCAATGCGACTTGTTGTTGGGTTCATTCCAGATCATCGCCGCTTCGATCATGGCGCGGCCCTCTTCGGCGGATAGACGGCTGCATCCGACGTTTGCGGTCCACAGCGACAGATATAGACTTCTTCCTCGGGATGCGCCTCGATCACGAAGCCGGCGCTGCGCAGCATGGCTTCTGCCCCGGCGCGATTCGGCACGAACCAGTTGGTCGGATCGTGCGCGTAGCGATTCTCGATGAAATGCAGCTTCGGATAATCCGGCTGGTCAAAAATCCCGATCTCGGTGATCGGATAATCGTCCGCGAATTCGGCAATGTCCTTGCTGCCCCGCTGCATCGACTGGAAGATCAGCATGTCGTCCGCGGCATGGGCGCGGATGAGATCAAGCGCGAGAAGCGGATGGCGCAGGTGATAAAGAACGCCCATGAAGATGACGACGTCGAAACGCTCGCCGAGCAGCGCAACGTCGAACACCGAAAGCTGGTGGAATTCGATGTCGAGCCGCAGCACATCCGCGGCAAATCGCGCCTGCGCGAGGTAATCGGGATCATGATCGATGCCGACGACACGGCGTGCACCACGCCGCTTCATCTCGATGGAGTAGAAGCCGCCGTTGCAGCCGATATCGAGCACGCTCTTGCCGCTGAGATCAACGGGAAGAGCCGCGGCGAAGCGGTTCCATTTGATCGCGGGATAATCACCTAACGGGTGATCCGGCGCCGTCCAGACGCCGTTGAGGTTCATATTGTGAAACCAGGGGCCGAGCGCCTTGATCTGCTCGTCGGTCCGATCGCCATCGAGCAGGCGGGCGTTC
This sequence comes from Methylobacteriaceae bacterium, assembly GCA_034669505.1. Lineage (GTDB taxonomy): Bacteria > Pseudomonadota > Alphaproteobacteria > Rhizobiales > Beijerinckiaceae > JAFASC01. The sequence continues at coordinate 40,862 of JAXDNJ010000079.1, read as the reverse complement.
ACCGCCGCACTCCCGCATTTTCCAGAAGCTTCTCAACGAAACGGGAGTCGCGACCGCGCGGCGCCGCATCCGCCCCCATACGATCCAGAAGCTGAATGGCGGCACGATAGCCGCCGAGCGTGCCGACGTCGACATAATCGGTTCCGGCCTTGACACCATCCGCGACACCGCCGCTTGCCAGATAGGCGTTCACAAGCGTGCCGAAATACTCATCCTTCTCGGCGCGCTCTTTCCACAATGACGACAGCGCGTGCAGAACGTGACCCGGCATTTTGAACGCCCCCCAAATCCAGCATGAGCGGGGCCGTACGGCCTTGACTTCGATCACATCAACGCTGCCGTCGCGCTGCGTCGACACCGCATCGAACACCTGGGGGTTCTCGACCGGAAACAGAAGCAGCGACAGGCGATCGTCCGCGAGCTCGCGGAGCGCGTGGTCGGGAAACCAGATCGTGTCGGGAAGGCCGACGACGACACTTTCCTCGGGGCTCACGAGCGGCGCCGCACGAAACAGTGCGTCGCACAGTCCGGCTGCTTGCGGCTGCACGACGTAAGCAATCGCAGCACCGGCATAGCTCGCACCAAAATATTCCATGATGTCGGACTTGCCCGGCGAGATCACGAAGCAAATTTTGTCTGCGCCCGCGAGCACCATTCGCTCCAGCAGGTATTCGCTGACGGCGCATGGACGCTCGATCCCCACATCGAGCCGGCTGCCGACCGGTAGCAATTCCTTCGAAAAGGCGAGCGGCTGAATGCGGCTGCCTTTGCCTGCGGCCGGGACAATGCCCCACATCTCACGCACTCTCCGCATGCGCGAGCCGCGGCGCAGGAGTTGCCCGCGCTGCACCGACGTGGCGCTCGAATTCGGAAAGCCTGATCGCACTCGTATGCTCCGCCAGGATGCGGTCGCGTGCGTCGCGCCCCATCCGCCGTTTGGTGGCCTCGTCGAGATCGAGCGCCGCGAGTGCATCCTCGGTCGTTCGAACCACGGCTATTTCTGAGCCGGGCGCGAGAAAATGATCGAGCCCGTCAAACCAATCGGAGACAATCGCGGTTTCGCAGGCCGCCGCTTCGAACAGACGCCCGGACGGACACCACCCATTGGCGGCCATGTCCGCACGGGTGATGTTCAGAGTGAGCGTGGATGAAGAGAAAAAAGCCGAATGCTCGGACGGTGGCAGATGACGCACGAAGTAGATGTTGTCTGTCCAGGGGAAGTCGAGCGGATATTGCGCGCCGGCAATCATGAATTTGCTTTGGGGGCGCCCGCGCGCTGCTTCCACGAAAAATTTGTCGAGCGCGCTCTGCCGGTCGGCGGCATAGGTACCGAGATAAGAGAAGTCGTTGACATATAGCCCGTTTGGCTCGGTGCGGCGGTGCTGATCGGGATCGACGTGACCGTAGAGCGGCGCGACATGGCGAGCCCCGAGTTCATCGCGGAGCGCATCGAGCACGGGGCCGCCCGTGAAACTCAGCACGAGATCGAAATCAGCGAGTTTGCGCGTCCCTATATAGGTCGTCGACTCACCGCGCGCGAGATTAGCTAGCGTGACGGGTGTGTCGAGATCGTAAAACACGGAGACCGCGCGCGGCGCATCGCAGACAAGAGCGCCCGCGGCTATCCCGTCGGGACAGTAGGACGAGACGATCGCCACATCCGCGTCCGACAGAGCGCGCGCCGCGGCATCGCGAATGCCCTCCCAATCCTTATACAGGACGGTCTCGCCATATTCGGGATATGAATCGCGGTTCATCGCGTAATAGGGCGTGTCGCGCTCAAAGAAAGTGAATCGATAGCCGCGCTCTGCGCAAGCATGCGCAAATCCGCGCCACAACGTTGCATGCCCGTTGCCCCAGGAGGAAGAAATCGTCAGACCGAAGACGACGATCTTCATGCAAAGGTCTCGTTCAAAGACACGAGCTTGGCACCCCCGTTTCCGACGATCATGGTCGAGATTGAGCCAGGCGCGACTTCAATCCGCGAGAACAGATCGAGCGACATGCCGATATGGAACAGAATGGCCGCCTTGATCACATCGGAATGGCTTACGAGGACCAGCCGCGCGCGCTCGTAGATGCGGCGCAGGAACGCGAGGTAGTTCACGACGCGAGCTTGCACTTCGATCATCATCTCGCCACCGGGCGGACGCGTCACGGAGCGCGCTTCGTTCCAATCCTTCCAGCGCCGTTCGTTATGCAAATCCTCGAAGGCTTTGCCCGTCCATTCGCCGCAATCGATTTCCTGCAGGGCCGGCGCCTCCTCGACAGGACAGCCCGTCTCCTGAGCGATGATATCGGCACTGCCGCGGGCGCGCTCTAGCGGGCTCGAGAAAATACGCACGGGCTGTAAAGCCGCGAGACGGCGTCCCGCGGCGCATGCCTGCGCCCTGCCCCTCGCGTTCAACACCACACCCGGCATCCGCCCGCACAGCGTACGATCGACCCGATCATGTTCACCGTGCCGAACGAGATGAAATGTGGTGCTCACGAGCCCTCCTCGTCGAGGCCATCGACGAAGCGCTCCACGCGAAGGCGCGCTTCATCATCGCTGAACTGGATGGGCGGCGACTTCATGAAGTAGCTCGATGGACCCGTCAGCGCGCCGCCGACGCCGCGCTCGAGCGCGATCTTCGCGCAGCGGACCGCGTCGATGACGACACCGGCGGAATTCGGCGAATCGCACACTTCCAGCTTCAGTTCAATGTTGAGCGGAACGCCGCCGAACGTGGTGCCCTCAAGCCGGATGAAGGCAAGCTTACGATCCTCAAGCCACGGTACGTAGTCGCTCGGCCCGACATGAATATTCTCCGGCGCAATGGGGATGTCGAACTGGCTTGTCACCGACTGTGTCTTTGAAATCTTTTTGGACTCCAGACGGCTGCGTTCGAGCATGTTCAGGAAGTCGGCATTGCCGCCGACGTTGAGCTGATATGTGCGGTCGATCTGCACGCCGCGCGTCTTGAACAGATTAGCAAGAACGCGGTGGACGATCGTGGCACCGACCTGGCTCTTAATGTCGTCCCCGATGATCGGCAGACGCCGCTGTTCGAACCGGGCACGCCATTTCGGCTCGGACGCGATGAACACGGGAATGCAGTTCACGAAGGCACAACCCGCTTCCAGCGCCTGTTCGGCATAGAACTCGGTCGCCTTTTGCGAACCAACGGGAAGATAGGAAACTACGATCTCGGTGCCGCTGTCCTGCAGCGCGCGCCGCACATCGATCGGAGCGGAATCGGCTTCCTCGACACGATCGCGAAGATAGCTGCCTAATCCGTCCAGCGTCGGGCCGCGGCGAACGGCGATCCCGGTCGGCTTCGGCGTCGCGAATTGATGCGCATTGTTGGGTGGAGCGAAGACCGCTTCCGCGATGTCCTTGCCGACTTTGGCCTTGTTGATGTCGAAAGCGGAACTCAGTTCGATATCGCCGATGTGATAGCCGCCGAGTTCCACATTCATGAGGCCCGGAACCGGAACGTTGCTGCGCGCATCCGCATAATGGGTGAGCCCTTGCACGAAAGACGACGCGCAATTGCCGACGCCGACAATGGCCACCCTGAGTTTGCGCGAACTCACGCCACCCCCTCCCCGAGCTCCGCGGCGATCCGCAACGGGAGCCCCTCCCTTTGTGCCGACATGAGGTAGGTTTCAAGTTCCCGGGCACGATGCTCGCCCGTGTGCTCGCTCAGCACACGCTGACGGTACGCCCGCGCGACACCGCGACGGCGGGCGTCCGACATCGCGAGCGTAGCAAGCGCATCCGCCGTGTCGGCGCAGATGATGATCTCGTGGCCACGCTCGAAGAATGTTTGCAGGCCCTCCCATGAGTCCGAGAGAACCGGACATCCGCAGGCGCCAGCTTCAAAGAGGCGCACACTTGGACTATATCCCGCCTCAATCATGTCGCGGCGAGTGACGTTTAGGGTGAACCGCGAGGCCGCGTAGAAAGCGGGGTGATCCTCCGGCGAGACATGTTCGAAACGCTCGACATTGTCGGGCCACGAAATGCCGTCGGGATATTGCGGGCCGGCGACGGCGAACTTCATATCGGATCGCCGCCGCGCCGTCTCAATGAGAAGCCGCGTCAGAGTCGGCTGACGGTCCTCACTATATGTGCCGATGTAGCTCATATCCCAGCGTTGCTTCGCCGGCAGCGGTCGATACAGGGTATCGTCGACGGAACAATAGAGCGGCACAGCGCGCTTTGCGCCATAGCGTTTCTCGATCCCTTTCAACAGCGGCCCGCCGGTGAAAGACAGATACAGATCGAAATCCGGGATCACGTCGGGCGCGAGATAATCCCACTCACCCGTCGCGAGCTTCGCCATGGTGACGGGAGTGTCAATGTCATAGAAGGCGGTAACGGCCTCGCTGCCAGCACACAGTCTTTTGGCAAGAGTGACACCGTCACGCACAAAGGAGCCGAGAATGACGGCATCGGCGTCGTCCACTATGGCTTGATAGCGGGCGAGATCCTTGATGCCTTTGTAAAGGACGAGCCGACAAAACTCCGGGGCTGCAAGATCCCTGTTATCGGCATACCAGGATTCATTGCGCTCGAAGAACGTGACGTCGTGGCCACGCGCCGCAAACGCCTTCAACAAGGCGCGATAGGTCGTGGCGTGGCCATTACCCCACGAGGAAGATAAGGTCAGGCCGAAGACAACGAGCTTCAAGCGAGGCCCTCCGCACTCACGCCGGTCTTGCCTCCGATCTTTCCAAAGCGGCCGCTCTCACGGAATTTGCGGAAGAACGCATCCACCTCCGCCCCACGATGCGCATAGGTGTGCTCGCGCAGCACCCGCGCGAGTGCGCGCTCGCCGATGGCCGCAGCGCGGGCCGGATTCAGCTCCGCGACCGCGCCGGCGACATCCTTGCCGTCGCGCGCGACCAGAATTTCCTCGCCGGGCTTGAGAAATATCTCGAGGCCTTCCCACGCGTCGGTGACTATGCACGCCGCGGCGCCAGCCGCCTCGAACACGCGGGTCGCGGGCGAATATCCAAGGGTTGCCATGCTGTCGCGCGCAACGTTGAGCACGGCGAGCGGCGTTGCGTTGAAGACGTTGTGATCGCGCGTCGGCACATGCCCGATGTAGCGCACGTTCGCCGATTTCCGCTTGTCTTCCCAACCCGCACCTCCAAGCAGAAAGGATCGCTCCGGCAGTTGCTCCGCGGCGCTCAAGAAGAAATCTTCGACGCGGTGCTCGCGATCGGGCAGGCGATTAGCGAGAAACGCCAGATCGCATCTGAATTTGTCGTCCGGCAGCACCGGATGATGCGTCTCAGGATCGAGCGCGTTGTAGATCGGCCGGCAGTCGCGTGCGCCCAAGGACTTGTACGCGGCAATGATCTGCGGCCCGCCGCCATAGGTAAGCACGGCGTCGAGTTCGGGCAGCGCTGCATGCAAAGGGTGGTCCGGGTCGCCGCGCAATTCCGCAACGGTCGCCGCGGCGTCGACGTCCCAGAAGATACGGATCGCGTCCGGCATCGCCGCATTCATGACGCCTTCGAGCAATTCATTGTCGAAAACGCCGACGCCGCTCGCTTTGACGACGACGTCGGCGTCCGCGGCGCGGGCGACCGCCTCCTTCATATGCTCGATGGTTGCGGGATAGACGACGACGCGGCACCAATCCGGCGGATCGATGTCACGGTGCGATTGCCGGTCGTAAGCATCGGGCTCGTAGAAGGTGACGTCATAATTGCGGCGCGCGAGATCGCGAATGATACCGCGGTAATAGGTTGCGGCGCCGTTCCAGTACGACGAGACAAGACTCGAGCCGTAGAAGGCAATCTTCATGCGACTGCCTCCAGCTCGCGGGCGCCCGTGAGATTGGCAACAGTGGCCAGAAGCTCTTTCACCCGATGGGCGCATGTATGCCGCGCGCGAATCGTCTCGAGGCCGCTCGACGCGAGTTCGTTGCGCAGCGCCGGATCGTGCGCGAGCGCGCGCAGATGTTTGGTCATCTCTGCCGGGTCGTTCGCCACGAGATAGTCTCTGCCGGGGCGAAACAAATGCTCACGATCCTCCCAGGGCGAGCAGATAAGCGGGATACCGCAGGCAAGCGCTTCAAAGACGCGGATCGTTGGAATGCCGGGCAGCGCAGTCACGTAAAACCGGCGCGGGACGTGCACGGTTCCAAGATGTCGCGCGAACACTTCCGGCGCACGCGCATTCGGCAGAAAGCCGCGATATCTTGCACCCGAGGCACGGATGATATCGACCGCCTCGGCGGGAAAACGCACGCCGTAGATGTCGAGCGGTAAACCCGCGGCCTTTGCCGGACCGAACAGGAAGTCCTGCAATTCAGCGGAGCGCTCACCATCGCCCCAATTGCCGATCCAGACGATGCCCTGACGCGCGACTTCGTGCGCCGGCGGATGGAAGTGCCGGATATCGGCCGCCTCATGCCAGGCGAAGACGCGATTGCCCCAGCCCCATTTGCGGTACACATCCGCAAGCACTTCGCCGAATGCGAGCACGCCGTCGTAGCCGTCGAGATCATAGCGCCGCATGGCCGCGGGATCGCTGACGGCGCGATGATGCGTGTCGTGAAACAGCAGCCGGAATGCGGCGCGGCTTTTACGCAGACCGCCGAGCGCGGCGACGAGCCATTCCTCGTTCCATTCGTGCACGATGACGGCGTCGGCACCCTGCGTCACGCGCGCGAGGTCGATGTCGCGGGAATAGGTCTGCGAGTGGAGTTCGGGATAGGCCGCTTTGTACGCGCCAAGTGCCTGTTCGCCCGCATCGGCCAAGAGATTGCTAAGACTCCAACTCCCCTCCGGCTCATAGATGGCAACATCGTGGCCGGTGGCGATCAGCTCGCGGATCACGCCGCGCAGGAAATGCGCGTTACCGTGGTTCCAGCACGACGCGAGCGAGTGGGTAAAGTAGACGAACTTCATGACGCACGCAGCTGCGGTTCGGCGAGAAGCGAGCGCATGAGCGCGGCGAGTGCATCGGCCGATTTGCCGATCGTATAATGCGCGGCCCGCTGTTCCGCAGCAGCGGCAAGGCGCGTGCGCAGCCCGTGATCCGCGGTGATGTGGTCCAGCGCATCAGCGATGGTGCGCGGATCCGACGGTGGGACAAACAAGGCCGCCCCATCCCACAATTCTCGAAAGGTTGAGATGTCGGAGAGGACGAGCGCGCAACCTGCCTGTGCCGCTTCAAGCACCGCCAGGCCGAAAGGTTCGTAGAGCGCTGTCGAGACGAACACGGCCGCGCGCGCCATCACATCTCTCAAGGTCCGCGGATCGAGCACGCCGAGCCAGTCGAGGCGTTGGAACTCGATCAAGGCGCCGTTCGGACCGTGCAATGGGCCTGCGGCGCAAATCTTAAACGGCAGATGCTTGGCCGCGCGATCGAGCGCGGCGCTATTTTTTCCCTGATCCCAAAGCCGCCCGGCGGTCAGGACGGAAATGTCGCGTGTCGAGGCTCGTTTGGCAGCGGGGGATAATCTGCCATTGTGAATAACGATTGGCGTGCTCGGCAGCGCGTAAATCCGCTGCGCTTGCCGTGCAAGCGCCGCCGACGGCGCAATCGTCATATCGACGCGGCTTAGACCTGCGCGCGTCAGCTTCGCCCGCCATTCGAGATCGGCAGGCAACGGGACATGCCCGTGCACTGCCTCCCACCAGGTCCCGACGCAGGAGTGCAATGCGCCGATCGTAGGAACTCGGAACGACGCCGTTGCTGCGAGCGCTGGCGCGTTGAGTTGCACAAGATCGGCGCCGGCCCGCCGCGCCAGGTGCGCGATTTGTTCGCCGGCATGCGTAACCTCTGACGTTTCCGTTGCCGTCCAGTCGAGCGGCAAGCCGGTTAGCTCCACCTCGAGTCCTGCAATGGACTGCGCGTCATGGAGGGCCGAGTCGCTCGGCCGGTCGCCCAAAACCGCGAGCGTGGTCGCAATTTCCCGCTCGGCCAGCGCACGCGCGGTCTCGAGCGCATAGGTCCAGATGCCGCCCGCAGCATCTGCCGTCATCAGGAGGCGGATGTCAGGCATGAGACCTGATCTGATACGCGCAGGCGCGCGCTTTCATGTGCGCCTTCATGATACCGCTCCGACCGTCCGCGCGCCTCTGCGAACGGACGTCTTGCGTTCGGAAACCCATGTGATCAGTTCGCTGACCCCCTGTTCCCAACCCTTGGGCGCAGGAAGTTCCAGTTCGTCCATAACCGCGCGCGTATCGCTGACGTAATAACGCTGGTCGCCGGCGCGCCAATCCGCGAACTCGATATTCACGGGCCGGTCGAGTCTCGACTCGATAAAGCGCAGAATGCGCTTCAGGCTGACCGCATTGGCGGGACCGCCGCCGAGATTGAACGCGCGTCCGGCGACACGGCCGATATTCCGCCATGCCGCGAGATAGGCTTCGATCGCGTCGGACACATGCAACACGTCGCGGACCTGACATCCGTCACCATAGATCGCGATCTGCTCCTCCGCGAGCGCGCGATAGACGAAATGCGCGACCCAGCCCTGATCTTCGGTCCCCATCTGATGGGGGCCGTAGATGCAGCTCATGCGCAGCACCGCGGTTCGCAAACCGAAACTGCGGGCGTAATCGAGGACATACTGATCCGCGGCCCCTTTGGAGCAGCCGTAAGGCGTGTGGAAGTCGAGAGGCCGACGCTCGTGGATTCCGTGCGCGCGCAGGCCTGGATCGCTCGGCAAATAACGGTCGCCATCGCGTTCGAGCGCGACGTCGCCCAGATCGCCATAGACTTTGTTGGTGCTGGCAAAGAGCATCGGCGTCCGCGGATTGTTGACGCGCAGGGCTTCCAGAAGCGAAATCGTGCCGCCGACATTCACGTCGAAGTCAAAACGCGGCTCGACGAGGCTGGTCGTCACTGCAACCTGCGCCGCAAAATGGAAAACGGCCCGGCAATCGCGGACCGCTTCCCCCAGCGCTGCACGATCTCTCACATCGCAGCAAGCGAACGATATCTTGTCTGAGTGACTACTCTTCAGCCATTCGAGATTCGATTCGACGCCCGGACGCGCGAGCGAATCGAAGATCAGCACGGAATAACCTTCGCGCGCCAACCGGTCGGCAAGGTTGACGCCGATAAAGCCGGCCCCTCCGGTGACGAGAACGGGGCGCGTGCTAAGCAGCGATGGCGCGGCAGGAGTCACGCGACAAGTCCTCTCGCTTCAAGTTCATGGCGCGCCTGATCGACGCGATCGTGCGCCGTCTGTTTGGCAACCCAATCCGCGAGCTCGGCGAGGCCGGCAGCAAAATCCTGCTCGGGGACGAAGCCGAGTTCCTGCTCGGCCTTGCCGACCGCAGCAAAGCAATGCCTGATATCCCCGGTACGCAGCTTTCCCGTCATTTCAGGAACGAGGTTGTCGCGGTTCATGGCCTGGGCCAGACCGATCGCCACGTCTTCAACCGTTTGCGATCGGCCGCTGCCGATGTTGAACACTTTGCCGACGGCGCCAGGATGCTGGAGCGCGATCAGGAATGCGCGCCCGACATCCTTCACATGCACGAAATCGCGGCGCTGCTGACCGTCCTCAAAAACCATCGGACGCTCGCCGTTCAACAGGCGCGACGCGAAAATGGCGAGCACGCCGGTATAAGGGTTGGAGAGCGCCTGGCCCGGGCCGTAGACGTTGAAGAGCCGCAATGCGGCGGCTTCGATGCCGTACGCCGGCGCAACGGTGAGCGTCAGGCGTTCCTGCACATACTTAGTCAATGCATAGACGGATGTCAGTGCCGGGCGTTTCCATTCCGGCGTCGGCACGGCAAACAGCGGCCGGCCGTTGCGATCGAGCGGATCATAGGATTGACCGGCGCGCCGCGTGCCGCGTTCGGCGTCTTCGACGACGTCGCCGCTTTCGGTGCGGTACAGCCCTTCGCCGTAAATGCTCATCGACGACGCGGTGACGACACGGCGCACCGGACGATCGATCAGCGCCTGAAAGAGAGCAGCGGTCGCGAGATCGTTGCCGCCGACATAGCGCTCGATCTCATACATGCTCTGGCCGACCCCGACCTCTGCTGCGAGGTGGATGACCGCATCCACGCCTGAAAGCGCGCGCGCCAGACGGTCGGCATCACGCACATCGCCGATGAGAAGCTCGACATCTTTCCAGATGTCCTGCTTTGCAGGCTCGCGCCCGTGAACTTGTTCGACGAAGGAATCGAGAACGCGAACGCCATTGCCGCGCTGAAGGGCCTCTTTTACCACCTGGCGACCGATGAATCCCGCGCCGCCGGTGACGAGGATGGTCTCACTCATGGTAGGGCCGAGCGGAGCTTATAACAAATGTTAATTCGGGGCTGCCCTTGCAGCCAACTTGGCCGAGACGAAGCGGTTCCGCTTCGTCTCGAATTCGCCCATTCAGCGCGTGCATCCCACCTCATCCGCAAGGTTTCGAAGTTGGAGCAAATTTGTTATTGAATACTGATAGATACCAGGAATGCTGCCCATCCCCAAACGGTCAGCATCTACAAAGGTTCCGGTCTAGCTCGCGCTTGCAGGCTAATCTTTAACTTTTGATAAGCCCGCCAACGATCCCTGACCGGTGGAGTGAACGGATTTCCTCCCTTGATAACCCGCATTGGCTCAGAACGGCATGGGTCTCAGTCCCCTCATTCGGTGCGGCGCCGCTATTTGCCGTGTCGGCCTCGCGAAAACGCGGCGCGGCGGCGGGACGCGAATGGCCCCCTGTGCGATCGAACGTATGGCGCGCAATCATGTGCGGATGCTCCGGCGCTTCCTCTAACGTGAGCACCGGCGTCACGCAGGAATCGGTGCCTTCAAGAACCCTGCACCATTCGGCGCGAGTGCGGATCTTGAAAATTGCCGCCATCTTCCCGCGCAGCGCCGGCCAGTGTTCACGATCGTGCTGGCGTTTGACATCTTCCTCATCGAGGCCGATGCGCCGCGCCAGCTCCTGGAAAAACTTTGCTTCGATCGCGCCAACCGCGAGATAGAGTCCGTCCCGCGTCTCATATGTATCATACCACGGCGCGCCGCCATCGAGGATGTTGTCGCCGCGCTCGCAATGCCAGCGGTCCGAAGCTTTCAAACTGTAGAAGATGGTCATCAGCGACGCCGCGCCGTCGACCATCGCGGCATCGACGACATCGCCTTGTCCGGTTGCGCGTGCACGGATCACGCCCGCCAGGATTCCGATCGCGAGATAAAGCGATCCGCCGCCATAATCGCCGATCAGATTGAGCGGCGGCACGGGCTTGCGTCCGCGCTCGCCGATGCTCGCCAGCGCGCCGGTCAGCGCAATGTAATTGATGTCGTGTCCAGCCGCTTGCGACAGCGGCCCCTCCTGGCCGAACCCGGTCATGCGGCCGTAGACGAGCCGCGGGTTGCGCTTCAGGCAAATGTCGGGCCCGAGGCCGAGCCGCTCCATGACCCCTGGACGAAAGCCTTCGATGAGCGCATCCGCACGCTCGATCAGCTTCAGAGCAATCTCGATTGCTTGCGGCTGCTTCAAGTCGACTGCGACGGAACGGCGATTGCGGGCGACGAAATCCGTGCTCTTCGTTGTTGGTACGCCAAGGTCGCTGCCGCCGATGCGATCGATGCGGATCACGTCGGCGCCCATGTCGGCCAACAGCATCGCGCAGAACGGGCCGGGACCGATGCCCGCCATCTCGATAATCGTCAGTCCGTTTAGCGGTCCCAAGCCAAGGCTCTCTGTAACTCAGACATTTTGCAGTTCGTGGTGGAGAATCTCTGCGAAAAGGGTTGCCAGCCCTTCATCTCCGATCTGATGACGCGCGAGCGCAGCGCGTATCTCGCTTACCGAAGTCGCATTGGCGAGCGCCACATCATGCAAGGCCGCGTCCGGCGCGACGCTCGGCGGAGCGCATCGCCGCCTGCGCGCGATCGACAGACGGGCGGACTTCATCCGCAGAAGCGCTCTTTGCTGCGCGACCGTCAGCGCTAGGCGTTCGGGCAGATTATTGCGGTTGATGCCGGGGTCGGTGTGTGTATCCGAAAAACCATCCTCTGCCGGCCTGCGCGCCTCAACAACGGATGCGATTAGCCTTTCGGTCTGCGCGCGCACGTATGCAGCACCTGCCATTGGTAATCGTGCGGCCCTGCGCAGCTGCACAAATCCCTTGCGGCAATTGTCGCATTTACCGCAAGGGACCGCGTCGTCGCCGAGCGCACGCAGAAGCATCTGCTGCCGGCACAATGGCGCGCGGCAGAATTGTTCGAGCAACGCCAGCTTCGTTGCAGCCTCATGCTGCCGATCCGGGTCCGCGATGCTCGCGAGTTGCAGCCGACGCGCGTCGAAATCGCGCGGCCCGTATAAGAGCAGCGTCTGCGCCGGCAGACCATCGCGGCCGGCACGCCCGGTCTCCTGATAGTAAGTCTCCATCGACGAGGGCAGATCGACGTGGCAGATGAAACGCACGTCGGCTTTGTCGATGCCCATGCCGAAGGCGATCGTCGCCACCATCACGACGCCTTTATCAGACACGAATTCATCCTGATGCGCATGGCGCGTGCCGCCGTCGAGACCGGCATGATAGGCGAGCGTCTTGAATCCGGCGTCACGCAACTGCAGCGCGAGACGATCGGTCTTTTCCCGGGTTGCGCAATAGAGGATGCCGCACTGACCGATATGCGCACCGAGGAAGCGATGGATTTGTCCCACGCCGTTGCGGCGCCGCTCGACGCGATGCGACAAATTCGACCGCTCGAACGAGCCGGTAAAAACAGTGGGCGGCGAGGCAAATAGGTTCTCAACAATTTCGGCACGCGTCGGCGGGGCTGCGGTCGCCGTCACCGCGACGATCTGTCGGACGCCGATCGCGGCCGCGGCTTTGCGTAACCCCCGATATTCGGGGCGGAACTCGTGTCCCCAATGCGCGATGCAGTGGGCTTCGTCGACTGCCATGATCTGCGCATGCGCGGCGCGCAACGCCGCGATCATTGCCGGCTGGTCCAAGCGCTCCGGCGCAACATAGAGAAGCTTTATGCTGCCGTGTCTCAGGCGCGCCAGAACCTCCGCTGTTTCGTGCGGCTCGGCCGCTGAGTGCAATGTCGCGGCGGGAATGCCGAGCGCCACGAGATGATGCACCTGATCGCGCATCAACGAGACGAGCGGCGAGACGACAAGGGTAAGCGATGGCAGTAGCAGCGCGGGCAGCTGATACAGCAGCGATTTACCGGAGCCTGTGGGCAGGATCGCGAGAATATCGCGGCCGTCGAGAATGGCGGCGATGATCTCGGCCTGACCGGGCCGGAAATCGTCGTGGCCGAAGCGGTCGCGTAGAACGCTTCGTGCTTCCTCAAGCCGTGACACCAGCGCGTGCCCTCCTGATCCGGGCCGACATTAACACCCGCGGGCGCGCCGCACGAGATGGTTCACGCGCCGCGGCGCAGCGACAGCCCGACCGCCGGATTGTAGGCGAGGACCGCGCCGGCCATGAAGGCGATACCGCAACCCACAACGATTGCTAGCGCCTGCGGATTGAGCTGGTGGTAGAAGGCAAAGCGGATCAGTTCGACCGCATGGGTGAACGGGTTTGCTTGGCACACATAGTAAAGCCAAGGGCTCGATTCCTGCACGCGCCACAGCGGATAAAGTGCAGAGGAGGCGAAGAACATCGGGAAGATGACGAAATTCATGACGCCGGCGAAATTTTCGAGCTGCTTAATCAGCGACGAGAGAAGCAGACCGAACGAGCCGAGCATCAGCCCGACGAGGATGAGCGCGGGCAGCACGGTGAGATAACCCCAAAAGGTCGGCGGCTCGATTTCCCAGAAATAGGCGATGATGAGATAAGCGTAGACCTGCAGGAGCGACACCGCCGTGCCCGCGATCAGCTTCGATGCGAGCAGGAACCAGCGCGGCATCGGGCTGACCAGGAGCGTGCGCATGTTGCCCATCTCGCGGTCGTAGACCATCGATAGCGACGATTGCATGCCGTTGAAGAGCTGGATCATCGCGATCAGGCCGGGCGTGATGTAGACTTCGTAGAGAACGTAGGTCTCGTAAGGGGGAACGATCGAGACGCCGAGCACCTGGCGGAAGCCGGCGGCGAAGATGAACAGCCAGACGAGCGGACGCACCAGCGCGGAGACGAAGCGCTCGCGCTGATGCAGAAAGCGCAGACCCTCGCGCCAGACGATGCCGGCGAGACAGACCGCGTAATCCCGCAGGCCGAAATGAGAACGGGTCGAGTCGCTTCGTCGCGCGGCCAAAGACGTCCTCACGTCTCGACCTCGTCCGGCGCGGCGGCGATGATGCGCTCGAAGGCTTCGCCCACATTCGCCGCCCCGGCGCTCGCTACGAGATCACCGGCAATTCCGTTGGCGAGCACGCGTCCGCGATGCAGGACGATGAGATCGTCGCTCGCGTCGACCTCGTCGATCAGATGCGTCGTCCATAGGACGCCGATATTCTCGTCGGCGACGAGCTCGCGCACATATCTGATGATGCCTTTGCGCGCATTCACGTCGAGCCCGACGGTTGGCTCGTCGAGGAGCAAAAGCGAGGGCCGGTGCAGAAGCGCGCGGGCGATTTCGATGCGGCGCATCTGCCCGCCTGAGAGGACGCGGGCTTTGTCGTGCGCCCGCTCGCGCATTTCGGTGCGCGCCAGCGTCTGCGCGGCGAGCTCTCTGCCCTCGTGTCCGCCAATGCCGTGCAGGGACGCGTGGTAGAGCAGGTTTTGCATCACGGTGAGATCGAGATCGAGCGTGCGCGCCTGAAACACGACACCGAGCCGGCTCAGGGCCTGCGTCGGGTGGCGCGCGACATCGAAGGCGAGCACGGAAATAGATCCGCGTTGCGCCGCGTAGAGCCGCGTGATCAGCGAGAACAGCGTCGTCTTGCCAGCGCCGTTCAGGCCTAGGAGCACAGCGAACGCGCCCTGCCGCACGTCGAAGCTGACCTCGTCAAGCGCACGGCGCGCCCGATAGAAATGGCCGATGTCTTTTATAGCCAGCGCTGGGACACTCGCGGCAGCATGTGCTTGCGAGCCGCGCATCTGTTCTGAAAGCGTCATTGCGGCGACACGGCGACGCCCCATGGGAACGAGCCGACCGGAATCGATTTCACCACCTTCAATCCAGCGACATCGATCACCGACACGTCGTTCGAGACGCCATTCGTCGACAGCAGGTATTTTTCATCGGGCGTGAAGGCGAGCTGCCAGACCCGCTGGCCGACCAAAAGGTATTTCGTGACCTTTTTTGATTGAACATCGATCACCGCGACGCGATTGGCGGGTCCGAGCGCGGCGAACGCCGTCTTCCCATCCCGCGCGATCCTTATTCCGACCGGCTGGATCGCTTCTTTCGGCAAGCCGGGTATCGCAAACTCGATCTTTTGCTTCACCTGGTGTTTTGCCGGATCAATGACGCTGATCGTGCCCCCGACTTCGGCCGAGACCCAGAGCTCGGACCCGTCAGGCGTAAACTCTGCAAAGCGCGGGCGCGCGCCGACAAGAATGTTGGCGACGATCTCTTTCTTTTGCGGGTCGATGAGATGCGCCATGTTGGTCGTCTCGGAGGTGTTGACCAGAATCTTGCCGTCCGGGCTGATCGCCATGCCCTCGGGCTCGACGCCGACAGGAATTTCGGCGACGACCTTGCGCGTATTGAGATCGATCAGCGTGACGAGATTGTCGTTCTCGTTCGAGAGATAAACGAGCTTGCCGTCGGGGCTGAGGATGAGAAGTTCCGGATCGGGACCCGACGGCAGGCTGCCCACCGCTTCCAGCGTCTTCGCATCGATGATGTTGATCGTGTCGTCATCGCCGGCGCAGATGAAAATCTGCGTGCCTTCTTTGTTGACGACAATCCCGCGCGGCCGCTGTCCGACCTTCGCGGTCTTCACCACTTCGAGCTTGTCGAGATCGATGACGCTGATCGAATTGCCCTTCTCGTTGGTGATGTACGCCATGTAGGCGAGCGCGGGCGCGCGGCTCGTGCCGAGCAGGCACGCTGCAACCAAGAAGCCAACTAATGGAGCACGCATTTCGTTTCCGGTTTGTCATAGCCGAGCGTATCGAGCTCGGACGTCTGATGCAGAAAACCCTCCTGCGGCGATACCGAGACGATGCTGCGGCCGTCGCCGAGCAGGATTGGCTGGCGCACCTGCAGGTTCCACGAGCGTAGCGTCAGGCGCTGGCCTTTGAAAGCGGCGAAGGAGAAGTCCGGCCCGACCAGGAACGCGCGTAATCTCACGGGATCGCTGGAATGCGTGCGCGTTGCCGCCTCGCCGATCATGCGCATCGCCATCCAGGCCTGGTTGTCGCGGGCGTTCATCGTGCGCTTGAACAAGCGGGTGAAGCGGTTCTGCAATTGCGCCGCGCCCCATTGCTCGTGCGTTGCGTCCCAGCTTGTGGGCTTCAGTCCGCCGGAGCCAGCGACTGGCCGCGGATCCCAGGTGCGGTACGGTAGATAGCCGGCAAACACGTCGCTCTCGTCCGCCGCGACGAGCACGTCGTAAGCTGCGGCGTTTTGCGTCAGCACTGGAATCTGGCGCTGCGTCTGCACGCTGCCGGAATCCGATCGCCGCCCCCCGCCAGTATCCTGATACAGCCGCTCCTCGACAATCTTCGCACCGAATTTCTTCCCCGAGCGGCGGATCGCGTCGGCAAAGAGCGCGTCCTCCGGATGCGAGCCGAAGACCAGGAACCAGCGGCGCCATTGTTTCCAGATGAGATATTCCGCAAGCCCGTCGGCC
The DNA here is from genome assembly GCA_034669505.1 of Methylobacteriaceae bacterium. Lineage (GTDB taxonomy): Bacteria > Pseudomonadota > Alphaproteobacteria > Rhizobiales > Beijerinckiaceae > JAFASC01. Next base: position 24,177 of record JAXDNJ010000079.1, on the reverse strand, counting down.
AGCATCGAGCGCGTCGGCGCGGTGTGGAACACGTTGGCGCGACAATCCTCTTCGCGCAGCCGGTCATCCGGCGCGCTCGCATTGAAGAGAAGCGTGTTCGTGTCTTTTCCCGCATCGGCCGCGGCAAGCAATTGCGCCGCCGGCAAGTCCGCGATGATCAGCCGAATGCCGTCGCTTGCAAATTTGCGCACCGCCTCGGCCGCATCTTCCCGTTCCGCAAGCTTTCTGTCTTGCAGCGTGAATTCCTGGTTGGTGAATTTGCCCGTCGTCTCGTTATCTTGGAGGCCGAGTTCGGCGCCGGCGAGGAGATCGTTGTCGGTCGGAATGTCGAGGATCGAGATCGTCTCTTTCGAGTGCGTGCTGCGCAGCACGCCGACCGCGATCGACATGGAAGGCGTCTGCGCCGGCTGAGCGAAGCTGAAACCGAGCGGCATGGCGAACACAAGAAATGCGGTCCACACGGCGGCACATTTACGAAAGAGCATCCCGCTCAGATGGACCGAAAGAGCCAGCCAATCAACGTGCACGAAATGCTCAGGCGGCCCCCTTCAGAGCCGCGGCCGGCTCACGCGCATCCCGCGGCGTGCCCGGCTCCTCTGTCCCCTGGGCTCCCATCCGTTCGCCGGCAATCTCGCGGACCACTTCCAGGGCCTGCCCAAAGCGGAACGCGCATTTGTCCGCCTTGGCCGCGTCGCACAATTGCTGCGCGCGGCCCGGCCCTTCGTCCGCGGTCCAGAAGCAGGCGAAAATCGTGGCGTGCGGGAAACGGCGGCGGACCCGGCGCACCGCGTAGCGCACCTGCGCGTGGCCGGCTTCGGAGTCGAGATAAGACAGGCAGATCACGTCGATCTGCGCCGCGTCGAGGCGCAGCAGTCCGGCCGGGGTGAGCGCTTGAGCCGGCTCGACCCGCGCAGTGATCCCCTCTTCGCCATGCAGCAAATGGACGAACAGAGCCGCCGCCGCCTCGTCGAGCGGCGTGCGTCCGCCGATACATATGACAGAGAGCTCCGCCGGGGGCTCGCGCGACGCGCCGGCCTCCTCGCCGTCCGCTGGCGGAGGGGGCTCATCGTCCTGCAAATCTTCGACGAGCTCGTCGATGGTTTCGCGGATTTTGGCCTGCCGTGCCGGCTCGAGCGCGCCCCGCTTCACGTCGGCCTGCGCCATGAGCAGCGCCTCGAGCGCGATCTCGTCAAAATACTCGGCGAGCGGGCGCTCCTTGATGAACTCCTCGGCCTGTTCGGCAACTTCGGAGGAATCCGCCGCAAGCATGCGCTGGTAAAAACTCTCGACCGGGGTCAGCGCCGGTGCATCGCCCAGGAGCACGTCCAGGAATTCGAGGCGCTCGACATGGCGGCCGAGCACGACAAGACAGACGGTGAGCGGCGTTGAGAGAAGCAAGCCGACCGGTCCCCAGAGCCAGGTCCAGAACGTTGCCGACACCACCACGGCGATAGGCGAGATGCCGGTTGAATGCCCATAGAGCATGGGCTCGATCACTTGGCCCACGATCGGCTCGGTTATCGCGAACAGGGCCGCGACTTCGAGCATCATCGTCCAACTGGGCGCGACCGCGGCGGCAAGGAGGAGGGGAATGGCGGCCGCAACAAACGCGCCGACATACGGCACGAAGCGCATGAGCGCCGCGAGCGCGCCGCACAGAAACGGGCTCGGCACGCCGATGAACCAAAGCCCGATTCCAATCAGGACCCCGAACGTGGCGTTTATGATGGTCTGGAACAGAAAATACCGGCTGAGACGCCGCGCCGCGTCATTCATCGCCGCCGTCGTGCGCTGCAGGTCGCCGGAGCCGGCAAGCCGGATGAAGCGGTCGCGCAAATCCTCGCGCTGAAACAGGATGAAGACGACGAAGACCAGGATGATGCCCGCCGTCGCCAACGGCTCGAGAATCGTACCGGCGACGGATTGCAGCCGCTCGATCGAAAGCGGCTCGGACTGAGGCAGCACCTGGACGGGTACGGGCTCCGTTTTTTTCTGCGACAGAGCCGATTGTGGACCCGGAGAAGCTTCCGGCGGCTTCGCCGCGCCCGGTGCCGCATCCGTAATCTGGCCGCCGAGGTTCCGCAGAGCTTTGGCGGCGCGCTCCAAGGAACCGCTGCCGGCCGTCAGCTGCTTTATCGAATCGATTTTGCGGCTGATCGTGAACTCGTAATTCGGCAGTTCTTTTGTCAGATCCGCGAATTGCTGCGCGATAATGGCGCCGATGCCGCCGAGGATCGCAACGGCCAGCAAGACAACGAGTCCGACCGAAGGCACCCGCGGAACACGCCAGCGCCGCAGCAAACGGACAAGCGGCGCCAGCGCGAAGCTCAATAGAACCGCGATGGCGATCGGGATGAAGACGGCGCGTCCGACATAGAGCGCGGTGATCACCAAGGCGAGGGTGATCAGCGTTGCGACCTTTTCCAGGAGCGCGGCCTGATCGACCGGGGCGGCAACGCGGGGCGGCGGGGGTTTTAGGAATTCGCTCATCTCACCCCTTGGCCCGAACGCGGCTGGATAACAGCGGGGTAGTGAGGGGGTTCCGCGGGCCGGGAGCGCGTCGCATCGGCTTACGCTGCCATTCGTTGAGGCCGTTATACGTCAGGTCGTGCCCGGTTGCACGGGCCGGACGCGACACGGTCGTGCCGACCTTTCGAACTTATCCCAAAACTGACCTTTTGGCGCGCCATAGGTGGAAACGCGCACGATTGACGCTTGCGAGGATCACTGCGCCGAACAGGGCCGCGACAATACCAACACCCGTCCAAATATAGCTGCCGCTCATCGAGGTTTCACGCACGTAACCAATGCCGGCAAGAACCCACGCACAGCCGAAGAAGAAAACGAATACGCCAATTATGTTGGGCAGAACCCGCATTCCCCGCGTATTTCGGGTCACTTCGGCGACGCCTCTATAGCGCTCTGATTAACGCGGGCAGGCGGACGCCCGTAGCCCGCCCGGCGCTGGGTTAGTTCCGCGGCAAATCGCAGGACTCTTGCGCTTTCACGTTCGTTCAGCCGCCCAAACAAGCGGGATTCCAGATCGTCGGCGCGTTTAACAGACTGCATGGCGAACCTCTGCAAGGCTAACGCGAACAGCGCTGCTTTAGTTGCTGAGGGTCCTGCGAAGTGACGAGTCGTTGCCGAAGAGAGAAGGCCTCCAAGCGTTGAGGCCTGAAAGGCCCTATGCCTTGCGCGGGACGGCAAGGCCCCCGCCGACCGACTGAATACAGGCGCAACGTAAATCGCGCCGATCTCAGGTCCGCTCGGATGGAGGCGGCGAAGCTCGCAGGGCGATTGCTGATGGATCAACCGGAGACCTTCTGGGAAGGCTGCGACTGGCACATAGAAGTCACGGACGATTCCGGGGCCGCTCTCTTTCGGCTGGATTTTAGGGCAACCGAGGCCGCCCCTACGGTCGTCTAGAATTCAAGCCGATGCACTACCGGGGCGACCGGCGTGTGGCACGCGCTTCCTGGTGCTAAACTCGGTTCATGCTTCTCGAATCGGTTCTCGAAGCTGACGAGGTCCGCGACGACGCGGGCCTCCCGCAGGTTGCCGACGTGCTCGTGCCGGTCGCGCTCGACAATGCCTATTCCTATCGCGTGCCGGCGGGCATGGAGGTCGCCGCCGGCGATTTCGTCACCGTGCCGCTCGGCACGCGCGAGACGACCGGCATTGTATGGTCAGTCAAGGGCTCCCGGAGCGGCGGCAATCTGAAGGAGATCGCGTCGCGCCGCGACCTGCCGCGGCTCGACGAAAAGCTCCTGCACTTCATCGATTGGATCGCGCGCTACACCCTGGCGCCGCGCGGCATGGTGCTGCGCATGGTGGCACGCATCCCCGCCGACGAAGGCGGGGCGCCGCGCATCGGCGTGCGCTTGGCCGGGACGCCCCGTGACGGCGAGCCGCTGCGCATCACGCCGGCGCGGGCGCGGGTGCTCAGGGCGGCCGAAGGCGGCCTTGCCTTCCGCAAATCGGCGCTTGCCGAGGCCGCCGCCTGCTCGACCGGCGTGATCGACGGCCTCATCGACGAAGGCGCGCTCGAGACCGTGCTGATGGCGCCCGAGCCCGCGGCGCTGCCGCCGGACATCGCCTTTGCCGAGCCGCTACTCGATCCGGCGCAGGCCGACGCCGCCGATTGCCTTCGCGCCACAATCGCGCGCGGCGGCTTTTCCACCACGCTGCTCGAAGGCGTCACCGGCTCCGGCAAGACCGAGGTCTATTTCGAAGCGGTCGCCGCGGCGCTGGCGACCGGCGGTCAGGTTCTGATCCTGATGCCGGAAATCGCGCTGACGGGGCAATTCCTCGACCGCTTCGCCCGCCGCTTCGGCGTGCGTCCGGCGGAGTGGCATTCCGGCGTCGCGAACCGCCGGCGTGCCCGCATCTGGTCCGGCGTCGCGTCGAGCGAGGTGCGGGTCGTTGCCGGCGCGCGTTCGGCTTTGTTCCTGCCGTTCGAGCGGCTGCGGCTCATAATCGTCGATGAGGAGCATGAGCCCGCCTACAAGCAGGAGGACGGCGTCACCTATCACGCGCGCGACATGGCGGTGGTGCGCGGCCACATCGAGGGCGCGGCCGTGGTGCTTGCCTCCGCGACGCCGTCGATCGAAACGCGGGTGAACGCCGCGCAAGGCCGCTACGGTCATGTCGCGCTGACGAGCCGCCATGCCGGCCGGGCGCTCCCCGATCTCGCCGCGATCGATCTCCGGCGCGATTCGCCGCCGCGCGGGCGCTGGATGTCGCCCGTTCTGCGCGACGCGGTCGGTGAGACGATCGCGCGCGGCGAACAGGCGCTGCTTTTTTTGAACCGCCGCGGGTACGCGCCGCTGACCGTCTGCCGCGCCTGCGGCCATCGCCACCAATGCCCGCATTGCACGGCATGGCTGGTCGAGCACCGTTTTCGCCGCGCGCTGATCTGCCATCAATGTGGTCATGTCGAGCGGCGGCCGGACATCTGCGTCGAATGCGAGACCGCCGATTCGCTTGCCGCCTGCGGTCCTGGCGTGGAGCGGCTGGCGGAAGAGGTGGCGCTCACCTTTCCCGAGGCGCGGACGTTGGTCTTGTCGTCGGACTTTCCGGGTGGGACGGAGCGGCTGCGGCGCGAGATCGATGCCATCGCCCGGCGCGAGTTCGACATTGTCATCGGCACGCAGTTGGTGGCGAAGGGGCATAATTTCCCGTCGCTGACGCTTGTCGGGGTGATCGACGCCGATCTTGGCCTGTCGAGCGGCGATCCGCGGGCGGCGGAGCGCACGTTTCAATTGTTGAACCAGGTGACCGGACGCGCCGGCCGCGGCGACCGGCCGGGGCGCGGCCTGGTGCAGACATATCAACCCGATCACCCGGTGATGAAGGCGCTCATCTCCGGCGACGCCGCTCGCTTCTATGCCGAGGAGACGGAGGTGCGGCTCAAAGCCGGGCTGCCGCCGTTCGGGCGGCTCGCGGCGCTGATCGTGTCCGGCGCCGATCGCCTCGCGAGCGAAGCGCATGCGCGGGCGCTCGTCCGCGCCGCCTATTGCCTGCCGATGCAGGAGGGTTTCGCGGTCGCGCCTATCGGCGGATTACCCGAGGCAAGCGATGTCTTGGTCCTGGGACCCGCGGAAGCGCCCATCGCCATGGTGCGCGGGCGCTACCGCTTCCGGATTCTGGTGAAGGCGCCGCGGCGCCTGGACGTCCAGGCTTTTCTGCGCCGCATACTGGCGGAGGCGCCGAGCCCACGCGGCGGGATATGGGTCGACGTGGACGTCGACCCGCAGAGCTTCCTCTAAAGCCTCAGTAGACCATCACAACCGGCGTGCCGACGCTGACCCGGGAATAGAGGTCGCTCACGTCCTCGTTCAGCATGCGGATGCAGCCGTAGGAGGCGGAGGTGCCGACGGAGGCGCGCATTTTTTTCGTGGTGCCGTGGATGGCGATCTCGTCACGGTCCAGGGTGAGCGCGGCGACGCCCATCGGATTGCCGGGCGAGCCGCCGCGGATGAGGTTGGGGAGCTCCGGGTGATCGCGCTTGACGACCGGCGGCGGCATCCAATCCGGGTTCAGGAACTTGCCGTTCACTCGAGCCGAACCCTGCCATTCCTTGCCGTGCTTGGCGACGGCGACGGGGTAGCGGATCGCAGTGCCGTCGCCGAGCGTGTAGTAAAGCCGCTTCTCGCGGGCGCGAATCACGATGGTGCCGGCGGGGTAATCCTGTGCGCCGCGCAGGACGACGCGGCCTTCGGCGGCGGAGGCAGCGGTCGAGCCAAACGGGAGGGTGGCCAACAAGGCCGCCGCGGCGGCTGAGAGGGCGACCGCGCGCATGCGGCCGGTCGCACGAACACGAGTGTTTGTCATGGGCGAATCCGAACTCCGGTTTGAGAAGGGTTCCAGCTTGGCCGGACGTGCGTTAACCCTTACCGAAGGTCACGATTTCGCCGAAGAGTATTCGTTGTCGCGGTTAAGCCTTAACCATAAGATTTCGTTACGTGTTGCACCCGCACAACGGTTAAGCTGCCACGCCCGCGGCGGAAAAGTGCCGCCCTTCGGCCCAAGAAGGCGGAGCGTTCGTTTTGGAAGCAGCGTCTCGATCAACCACTCGTGATCGAAAGAGCGCCACGGATTGCCGCATGCGCGAAACCACCGTCCTTACTGCCAGTTCATCGCCAGGGCCCTCAGAAACTCGAGGAGAGTAAGGTGATGACAGGAAAGATGAGGAAAGTTGGAATTGCCGCGGTCGCGGCACTGACGTTCGGCGCCACGATCGCGACGGCCTCTACAGAGGCTCTGGCCTTCAAAGGCGGCGGCGGCGGCTTCGGCGGTGGCCATGGCTTTGGTGGCGGCGGGTTCGCCGCGCGCGGCTTCGGCGGCGGTGGGCTTGCGGCGCGCGGCTTCGGCGGGGCCGGCCCAATGTTTGCGGGACGCAGTGTTGCGGCACATCCGGGCTTCGCTACGCGCAGCTTTGCCGGCGCGGGCTTTGCCGGCCGTAACTGGGGTGGTCGCAACTTTGCCTGGGGCGGGCGTGGCTTCCGCCATCGCGGTTTCGGCGTCGGGCTCGGCCTCGCAGCTGCGGGGCTAGTCGGCGCGGCAGCCTACGGCTACGGCTATCCCTACTATTACGGCTGCGATCCCTACGACGACTATTACGGCTATGGCTACGGCCCGTATGCGTGCGGCGGGTATCCGTACCCCTCTTACTGGTAAGAACCGCTTCAAGAGGTCCGGCGCGAGTCGGACCTCTTGTCCTATTGTGGTTGTCTGAGCGCAACCATCGCCTTGACGGCGTTTGTTGTTGCGCCCTCTTTTTCGATGCGGTCGAGCTCCGCCTTGATGAACGGATGCAGGGTGGCGTTCGCCATGAGCGACCAGATCGCGGACGCGGCGAAGACGATCTTCTGCGCCATCTCGGTCGAATAGCGCTCGCCGATGCCGCGCAGCGAATCCGGCTTGTTGCTGCGCCGCGCCTGGATCACCCGCACGATGTCCCCGAACTCCACCTTCGGATCGTTGGCGATCTTGGCGTAGAAATCGTAGATCTTCCGCACATAAGGCGGATCGCCGGTGGCGAACGCCGCGCCCCATAAGGTGTCGAGATCGCTCGGGTTCTCTGGCACGAGTTGCGCGAGCGGTTTGATCTCGACGAGCTTCGCCACCTCCCCATCGCTCCAGTGCCATTTGCCAGCGATGCGGCGCGCCGCTGCATCGTTGCCGGCCGCTTCGAGGGAAATCAGAAAGACCGTCTGCCCCTTACGCTCGAAGGTATGGTTGGCGACGCGATCGACCTCTTTCGGGTTCTTTTCGAAATAGGCCGCAAGAAAGCCGATCATCGGCGGCAGCGCCGGCGGCTGATCGGTGGAGGCCAAACGCTCCCAGCGCGCGACGAGATCGCCGACATCCGGCTTCTTCGCTGCGCGGTAAAACGTGTTCAGGTCGTTGCCGACCGCCTGCGCCTCAGCGGCAGTGTCTGTCTTCTGCGCCGCAGCAGATGTTGCAGAACAGGCGATCGCGCAGCAAAGAACAACAGCGGAGAACCGGCGTAATTCTTGCGCGAGATCAATTAGCCTCATGCAGCATTCCGATTCTTGATGAGATCGTCGACGACGCTCGGGTCGGCAAGCGTCGACGTATCGCCCAGCGCGCCGAACTCGTTCTCGGCAATCTTGCGCAGGATGCGGCGCATGATCTTGCCTGAGCGCGTCTTCGGCAAGCCGGGCGCGAACTGGATCACATCGGGCGAGGCGATCGGCCCGATTTCCTTGCGCACCCAGGCGACCAGTTCCTTGCGCAGCGCATCCGACGGCGCCTCGCCCGACATGAGAGTCACATAGGCGTAGATGCCCTGGCCCTTGATGTCGTGTGGGAAACCAACAACGGCCGCCTCCGACACTTTAATATGCGCGACAAGCGCGCTCTCGACCTCTGCCGTGCCCATGCGATGGCCGGACACGTTGATGACATCGTCGACGCGGCCGGTGATCCAATAATAGCCATCCGCGTCGCGACGGCAGCCGTCGCCGGTGAAGTACTTGCCTTTGTAGGTCGAGAAATAGGTCTGCACGAAGCGCTCGTGATCGCCATAGACAGTGCGCATCTGGCCCGGCCACGAATCGGCAATGCAGAGATTGCCTTCGCAGGCGCCTTCCAGAACCTTGCCGTCGGCGTCGACGATTTCAGGCTTTACGCCGAAGAACGGCCGCGTGGCCGATCCCGGCTTTTGCGCAATCGCGCCGGGCAGCGGCGTGATCATGATGCCGCCGGTCTCCGTCTGCCACCACGTATCGACGATCGGGCAGCAGCTGTCGCCGACGACGCGATAATACCATTCCCAGGCTTCGGGGTTGATCGGCTCGCCGACCGAGCCGAGTAGCCGCAGCGATCTGCGGCTCGTCTTCTTCACCGGCGCTTCGCCCGCGCCCATCAGCGAGCGGATTGCCGTCGGCGCGGTATAGAAGATGTTGACTTGGTGCTTGTCGACGACTTCCCAGAAGCGCGATATCGAGGGGTAGTTCGGAATGCCTTCAAACATCAGCGTCGTTGCGCCGTTGGCGAGCGGGCCGTAGACGATGTAGCTGTGGCCGGTCACCCAGCCGACGTCCGCCGTGCACCAGTAGATGTCGCCGTCGTGATAATCGAAGACGTATTGATGCGTCATCGCGGCATAGACGAGATAGCCGCCGGTCGTGTGCACGACACCTTTCGGCGCGCCAGTTGAACCTGACGTGTAAAGAATAAAGAGCGGATCCTCCGCTGACATTTCTTCGCACGGGCATTCGTGCGTGAGCATGCTGGCCGCGTCGTGGTAATAGACGTCGCGTGCCGGGTCCATGTCGACCGCGCCACCTGTGCGGCGCACGACAATCACCTGCTCGACAACGTCGCCGGCTTTAGCGATTGCTGCATCGACATTGGCTTTGAGCGGCACTTTGCGGCCGCCGCGCAACCCCTCATCCGCGGTGATGACGACGCGCGACTTGCAGCCTTCGATGCGGCTTGCCAGCGAATCCGGCGAAAAGCCGCCGAACACGACCGAATGCACGGCGCCGATGCGCGCGCACGCGAGCATCGCGTAAGCGGCTTCCGGTATCATCGGCATGTAGATCGTGACGGTGTCGCCCTTGCCGATATTGCGGTTGCGCAGGATGTTGGCGAAGCGGCAGACTTCGTCGTGCAATTCACGATAGGTGATCTTGCGCGATTCCGAGGGATCGTCGCCCTCCCAGATGATTGCGGCCTGATTGCCGCGCTTGTCGAGATGCCGGTCGATGCAATTGTAGGCGACGTTCGTCGTGCCATCCTCGAACCATTTGATCGAGACGTTGCCCGGCCCGAAGCTCGCGTTCTTCACCTTGTGGAACGGCTTCAGCCAGTCGATGCGCTTGCCATGCTCGGCCCAGAAGCCGTTCGGATCGGCAATGGAGCGGCGATACCAGCCCTCATACTTTGCCTCATCGACATAGGCGCGCTGTTTCCAGTCAGGGCTGACCTCGTGGATGTGCTCCTCCATTACGCTTCCTCCCGAGCCGGTTCTTTGGCCGCCGATCTCCCGCAGCCTTTGTTCGTGGCGGATTATGGGACAGGAAAGACGGCACGCAAATACTTCTGCCGTCGTATGGGTCCCCATGGCCTGAGTAGCTCAAGCCGCTCTATCCAGCCCATAAAGCGAATGCAGCGTGCGCACCGCAAGCTCGGTATAGGCCTCGTCGATCAGCACAGAGAACTTGATTTCCGAGGTCGTGATGGCGCGGATGTTGATGCCCTTCTCGGCAAGCGCGCGGAAGGCGCGCGCCGCGACGCCGGCATGGCTGCGCATGCCGATGCCGATCGCCGAGACTTTGACGACCTCGGTCTGGCCCTGAATGTCGGCGTAGCCGATCTGCTCGCGTCCTGATTCGAGTATCGCGCGGGCCCGCTCGTAATCCGCGGTGCCGACGGTGAAGGTGAGGTCCGTGGTCGTGGTGTCGTCCGAGACGACCTGGATGATCATGTCGACGTTGATGTTGGCTTCGGCGAGCGGCCCGAAAATCCCGGCGGCGACGCCCGGTTTGTCGGCGACACGGCGCAGCGTGATCTGCGCCTCGTCGCGCGAGAAGGCGATGCCGGTCACGACCTGCTGTTCCAAAATATCCTCCTCTGAGCAGATCAGCGTGCCGGTGCCGGGTGCCGCCGGATCGTCGAACGACGAGCGGACATAAGTCGGCATCTTATACAGCATCGCGAGCTCGACCGAGCGCACCTGCAGCACCTTGGCCCCGAGCGAGGCCATTTCCAGCATTTCCTCGAACGCGACGCGCTCCATCCGTTTCGCCCGCGGCACGATGCGCGGGTCGGTCGTGTAGACGCCGTCGACGTCGGTATAGATGTCGCAACGCTCGGCATGGGTGGCGGCGGCGATCGCCACCGCGCTCGTATCCGAGCCGCCGCGCCCGAGCGTCGTGATGCGGCCGGTCGGCTCGTGCAACCCCTGGAAGCCAGCAATGACGGCGACTTCCTTGAAGCGATCGAAACGGCGCACGATCTCAGCTCCGTCGATCGACTCGATACGGGCGGCGCCGTGCGCGTCTGTGGTCAGGATCGGGATCTGCCACCCCAGCCAGGACCGCGCCGGGACGCCCATCTCCTCCAGCACGACGGCGAGCAGGCCGGCGGTCACCTGCTCGCCCGAGGCGACAACCGCGTCGTATTCCGGCCCGTTCTGGAGGGGTGCCGCCTCGCGGCACCAGCCGGCGAGCTCGTCGGTCCGCCCGGCCATGGCCGAGACGACGACGGCGACTTGGTGGCCGGCCTCGACCTCGCGCTTCACATGCAGGGCAACGTTGCGGATGCGCTCGATATTGGCGACAGACGTGCCGCCGAATTTCATGACGAGGCGCGACATGGGCGAACGGTTTGGGGCCTGAGGGTTTGGGTCAGCTGCGTCGCGCGTGGGACCGGCGGCGCGTCCTAATGCCGAGCCGTTCTGAGCCTGTCAAACGAGGCACCGGCAGCTGGACAGACTCACCCCATTCTGCTAAGCGGCACCCCGCCGGCGAGGTGCGCCGCAAAGCGCCGCGTCTTCGTTTTTCTCAGATTCGGGCTCTTTGCCCTCAAGGCAGGAACAAAGCGTGCAGGTTCTCGTCCGCGACAACAATGTCGATCAGGCCCTCAAGGCGCTCAAGAAGAAGATGCAGCGCGAGGGCATCTTCCGCGAGATGAAGCTGCGTGGTCACTACGAGAAGCCGTCCGAGAAGCGCGCCCGCGAAAGGGCCGAAGCCGTTCGCCGCGCTCGCAAGCTCGCCCGCAAGAAGATGCAGCGCGAGGGCCTCCTGCCAATGAAGCCGAAGCCGACCCTGCTCGGCGCCCCCGCCCGCTAAGGCGGGCCGCGCACCTCCTGGTGCCCTTTTCCCTCATCTCAACAAAATTTTGACCGCCCTGCCGCTTTGTCGAGCAGGGTCCCATTGTTGCCAGATTGATTGGGCTTCTGGAGGTCATTGAACTTTCAAATCCGTTGCGGCGGACAGGACAATCATGAGCAAAGCTCCGAAGGCCGCGGAACAAGCACTCCGCTCCGTATTGATTCGGAGCTCCGCTTTCGGCGCTCTCGCGCTGCTGTGCGTCGGGCTTGCCGGCTGCGAGACGACGGGTAGCGCGCATCGTGGCGTCGGGGCCGCCGAGGTGGTCGACACCGATCCCAATGCCGCCTCCGCCAACCTCGCCTCGCTTTCCGAGGTCGTGAAACGCAGCCCGAGCCCGGAAGCATTCAACACTCGCGGCGTCGCATACGCCCGGGCTGGCCGTTACCAGGAGGCGATCGGCGATTTCAGTCAGGCGATCAAAGCCGACCCGAACAACGCCGCGGCCTTCACCAATCGCGCACTCGCCTACCGCCAGATCAAGCGCGATGACGCGGCGCTCGCCGATTTCGACCACGCCATCCAGGCCAATCCGAACCACGCGCCGGCTTATGTCGGACGCGCCAACCTCCTGCGCGCGCAAGGCACTCTCGACCAGGCGCTGGCCGATCTCGATCAGGCGATCCGGCTCAATCCGGAGAATGCGCAAGCCTTCCACGCGCGCGGCCTGATCTATCAGCGCCAGGGCGATAATGCCCGCGCGATCACCGATTTCGACAATGCGATCGACCGCGATCCCTTTGCGGCGGCGCCTTATCAAGCGCGCGGCCAGAGCCTCGTCGCCACGGGTAAGAACGATCAAGCGATCGAGGATTTCAACGCCGCGCTCAATGTCGACAACAAGAACGCGGATGCCTGGGCGGGGTTGGGCCTCGCTTATGAGCGCTCCGGCAATCGCCAGAAGGCGGTCGAATCCTACCAGCGCGCTTTGGTGCTCGCGCCGAACAATCAAGTCGCCAGGGAGGGCGTGAGCCGCGGCGGGCGGGCGTGAGGTACGGCTTGCACCGGGATGGAGCTCCCGGTGCGTTTAGGTTCCGACAAAGATTAGTTTACTTCGGGCTCATGCGTGCCGCCGCGGGATGGCCCTCGAGCATGAGCTTCTTGCCGGTGTCGACGAGATCGTTGTTATCGACGCGCAGAATCGAGAAATTCTTGTCGAGGAAATTACCGACGTAGAGGTATTTGCCGTCGGGCGTGAAGGCGACGGGTTCCGGCAGGCCGCCGACTTCCACTTCTTTCAGCTTCGTCACTTTGTTGCCGTCGATGCGCAGAAGAACTGCCGATCCATTCTTATTGTAGAAGAACGCTTTCTTGCTTGCGTTCGAGCCGCGGAGCAATGCAGCGGCGGCGAAATCACCGCGCGGACTGATGGTGAAACCTTCGGGACCATCGCCGACGACAACCTTATCGATGACGCGCGGCGGATTGGCTTGCATGTCGATGATGCTGATCGTGTCGACGTTGCCGTCCGCCGATCCCGCGCCGCCATTGTCCGCGGTCATCGCAAGCTTTCCGTCGGGCGTGAAGTCCACATTATAGGGCCAGAGGCCTGTCGCGATATCGTATTTGTTGTACGTCACCTTGCCGTTGGCGATTTCGAGCAATGCGACTTTATGCGCGGGGAATTTGACCGCGAGCGCGCGCTTGCCATCCGGCGAGATCGCGACATGCGCGACGGAATCGCCCATCGCGATCGTATCAGTCACTTTCACGTCCGCACCGTTGATCGACAGCACGGTGATCGACTTGTCCTCGCGGTTGGCGACAAGCGCCATGTCGCCTGACGGCGAGATCGACAGGCCGGAGGGTTGCTTGCCGCTTTTGACAGTCGCAGCGAGCTTCGGTGGATCCGCCTTCAGATCGATTACCCAGATGCGATCGTCAGGCACTTGTTTCAGCGCGCCGCCGTCCTGAACGAGGTCGATCGAATTTGCGACAAGCGCGATATCGCCTTTCGGGGAAATCGCCATGTTCACCGGCGGTCCGACGACGCTATTTTCCAGCGGCAGAGTGGCGATAATTTTCGGCTCTTCAGGTGTGGCGAGGTCGACAATGACGACGCTGTCCCTGCCGGGGGCCGACATGACCGGCTTGCCCTCGTCATCCCAGAGGATCTTCTCGTCGTTGCCGATGATCAGGAACGGGCTCGCGCGTCCTATTGTCGACACGGCCAGCGCGACAAACGCGGCGGCAAGCAGAAGCGGCTTCTTTCGGGCGTGCATGATTTTCTCCCTGACCCGCGTCTGAAGCGCGGCGCGCATGGGATCATGCCTTGAATGAGCCGCGATGGCTAGCCAATGCCGGAACTCGCCCGCCGGCCGACCACGTCGTGCAGACTTCGGGACTTCTCTTGCTCTAGGCGACGCACGATGCCGCGCTTGATCTTCCCGATCAGTTCCGGCCCGTCGAATACGAACGACGAGTAAAGCTGTATCAAAGTCGCGCCGGCTTCGAGTTTCGCGAGCGCCGCCTCCGGCCCATCGATGCCGCCGACGCCGATCAGTGGGAACTGTCCTTCCACGCGCCGATGTGTCTCCGCGAGCATCTGCGTCGACGCATCGAACAGCGGTCGGCCGGATAGCCCGCCGCTTTCCTTCGCGTGGAAGGACACGAGACTCTTCGGCCGCGAGATCGTCGTGTTCGACACGATCATCCCCTCGATCTTCCGCTCGCGCGCCACGCGCACGATCTCGTCGAGTTCGCCGAGCGAAAGATCCGGCGCGATTTTGAGTAACAGCGGGCGCCGAATGGCAGCGCGGTCACGCGCTTCCAGCGCGCGCGCCAAAAGCTCGTCAAGCGCCGGCGCCTGCTGCAGATCGCGCAGGCCCGGCGTGTTCGGCGACGACACGTTGATCGTGAAATAGCTCGCGAGATCGGCGAACACTTCGATGCCGGCGACGTAATCGCCGATGCGATCGGAAGAATCTTTGTTAGCGCCGAGATTGACGCCGATAATTCCCGTCCCGCGCCGCCGCGCCAAATTTGCGTGCGCCTTCGCGTGGCCGGCGCTGTTGAAGCCGAGCCGGTTGATGACGCCTTCGTCTCGATCGAGCCGGAACAGGCGCGGGCGCGGATTTCCGGATTGCGGCTCCGGAGTGATCGTGCCGACCTCGACAAAGCCGAAGCCGAGCGCCAGCAGATTATCCGGCGCGACGCCATCCTTGTCAAAGCCGGCCGCGAGGCCGATCGGGCTGGAGAAATCGAGGCCGAACGCGCTGACCGCCAGCCGTGGATCGTCCCGTGCGGCGCCCGGCAGCACGGCGAATTGCAAGGCCAAGAGCGTCGCGTGATGCGCGGTCTCCGGATCGAGCGCGTGCAGGAACGGCCGCGCGAGCTGGAACAAACTGCCGATCACGGCACAAGCCCGGTGAAATCGTGCGTGCCGTCGTCACGCAGCGGCAGCGGGTCGACGCGCAGCACATCGGCGAGCTGTAGCGGGCCATAGAGATGCGAGAAAAGATCGCCGCCGCGCGAGGGCTCGAAGCGCAGCGCGTCACCGAGGCGCTCCGCCTCCACCGTGACCAGCAACAGATCGCGCTCACCGGCAAAATGTTTTGCGGCGGTCTCGCGCACCTGTGCGGCCGTGGAGAAATGGATGAACCCGTCGGCGAGATCGACCGGCGCCCCGTCGAACTCAGCCAGCGCTTCCGCCGCGCGCCAAAGTGCCTCGGACACGATCTTGTAGATGAGCGTCATCGCAACAAGCCGCGCCGCCTCACTCCCGCAACCCCGCGCTGGCGAGCAGCGTCGTCAGCAGCATCCCCATGGAGCGGAGGCTCTTCCCCGTCTCGACATCGATCCATTCGTCGAGCGCGTGCATGCGGTCGCCCGAGCCCGAGGCGAGCGTGATAGCCGGAATGCCGAGGCTCATCGCGATATTGGCATCGGTGCTCTGCGTCGTCAGCTTCGGCTCCATGCCGGCGGCGAGCGCCGCGGCCCAGGCGTACTCGACCAGCCGCTCGTTGCGCTGCGCATCCCCGGGCTGCGCTGCCGCTGCCGGCTGCCGCGCGCCGAGGAACGGATGCGAGGTCGAGCCCGCCGGCCGGTCGCCGATCAGCTCGATCTTCACCACGATCCGACCCGCCTTCGTCGAGCGCGCGCTGTTCTCGGCTTCCGCCGCTTCCTCGGCGAGCGCATTCATGCGCGCGGCGACCTTGTCCACCTCCGCCGGTGACACCGAGCGGATATCGATCTCCGCCCACGACTGCAAAGGAATCGAATTCACCGACGTGCCGCCGCCGATCACGCCGATATTATACGTCGTCAGCGCCGGCACTTCGGTCCTCGCAAACTCGACCAGGAAGGCGCCCATTGCATACATCGGGTTGACGAGGCCGAAGGCGGCGTAGCTGTGCCCGCCCGGCCCGGTGAATGTCAGCCGGTAGCGCTTCGAGCCGAGCGCCGTCGTCATGATCGCCTGCGGCGTCAGCCCGTCGATGGCGATGAAGGTCCTGATCCGGTCTTTGTAGGGGCCTTTGCCGAACAGGTATTTCATGCCGCGGAGATCGCCGAGCCCCTCCTCGCCGACGCTCGCCACGAAGAGGACGTCGCACTCAGTCTCGACATGCGCGCTGGCCATCGCGCGGATGATGCCGAGCATCACGGCGAGGCCGCGCGTGTCGTCGCCCACTCCGGGAGCGCGCAGGACCGTTCCGTCGCGCTTTACATGCACGTCGGTGCCTTGCGGAAAGACCGTATCGAGATGCGCCGCCACCGCGAGGAGCGGGCCGCCGGCGTTATCGCCGCCCTTGCCGCGGCGCAGGCCGGTGACGTTGCCTTCCGCGTCGATGCCAGCGTCTGCGAGGCCGAGCTTCGCGAACAGTTCGAGGAAGGCTTTCGCTTTCGCCGCTTCCTTGAACGGCGGCGCCGGGATTTCGGTGAGCGCGATGTTCTCTTCAACGATGCGGTCGTGATCGGCCGATAGCGCCGCCATCGCGGCTTTGTACGGTGCGCTCGCGGTGATGCGCTCGACGTCCGCCGCGGCTTCGCGCGACACCTGCGCGTGAGAGTGGGTGGCAGCGCAGGCGAGGGCAGCGGCGAGGAGGAGGGTGCGGAGGGGCATGAGCCCCTCCTATCACGCCATCACCGGGACTTCGATCGATCCGAACGACCCCGCCGAGTTTACGGCACCAGCAGAACCTTGCCGATGTTCCGCCGCTCCTGCACATACTCATGCGCAGCGGCGGCCTCGTCGAATGAGAAGGCCCGCGCAATTCTAGGCTTCAGCACGCCTTGCGCGGCGAGATCGAGGATCTGATCGGCCCAGAAGCGGATGCGGTCGACCTCGCTCCACAGGTGACCGAGATTGACGCCGAACACACCCTTGTTGGCGTTCATCAACGCTACGGGATTGAATTGCAGCCACGGCGTGCGCGCCAGCGCCCGCACTAGCCCCAAGAGATTCCGCTGCTTGCCGGTTGCGGCAGACGACATGCCGAATATGCCGAGCCGCCCGGTCGGGGCGAGCAGGCGATAACCTTTCTTGAGCGACTCGCCGCCGACGGCATCGAGAATGAGCTCGACGCCGCGTCCGCCGGTGATCGCGCGAGCCCGCGCCTCGAAATCCTCGGTGCGGTAATCGATGAGATGATCGACGCCGATCCGGCGCAGCTCATCGTGTTTGCCGGCCGATGCCGTGCCGATGATTGTCGCGCCGATGTGCCTGGCGATCTGCGTCGCTGCGATCCCGACCCCGCCGCCGGCCGAATGGATGAGGACGCTCTCGCCGTGCTTGAGGCCGCCCATGACGACGATGAGTTGCCATGCGGTGAAGTAGTTCACCGGCAGCGCCGCGGCTTCCATCGCCGAGAGAGCCGGCGGGCGCGGAAACACCTGGTTTAACGGCACAGAGATCATTTCGGAATATCCGCCGAAGCGGGTCAGCGCGAGCACGTCGCGGCCGGCCCAGCTCATGTCGACGCCGCTGCCGACGGCGTCGATGCGCCCGCTGACCTCGTAGCCCGGCACGACAGGCATGCGCGGCAGGTCGGGATAGAGGCCCATGCGGCCCATAATGTCGGCGAAGTTGACGCCGCTCGCCTCGACGCGGATGCGCACTTCGCCCGCCGCCGGCGCGGGATCCGGCGCGTGCCTGATTTGCAGGACCTCCGGCCCTCCGGCTTTGGTGATCCAGATTTGTCTCATTGCATCACCCTCGGCATCGCGCTTCCGCTTCTAAGCAGTGCCCCCTGCTTTGATAAGCTGATGCTTACGTCGTTGCCAAAGCAACGTAAGCGTGCAAATTTGCGACGGTCTGAACTTGTCGGGGACATAATGACCGCACCAGTGAAGCCGGAGGACGTCAGGAAAGCCACCTGTGACGCGATGCAACGGATATATCTTGTCATAGTGGGTTTCTCCATCACCCAAGCGTTGTTGGGAGCCTTAACCAGTAGTCCAGGTGAGTTTTTAGGCGTCGAAATTTTTAAGGAAGGCAATCGCGTGCAAGTATTGCTCCTGCTCGCATTTCTGTTCACCATAATAAGATTTGCACACGGGTCTATTCTTCATCTTTCCGCTTTAACTGGCCGAAACAAATGGCAGTGGGACATGATGGCGCTGATGACACAAGCGATGCTGTTTTTCGTGGTGGCTCTTAGCGTAAAGAGAACTGATCAATTCATAATCTGCTTTTGCATCGTAATTGCTTGGGATACATTTTGGCTTGTTGTATTCCTTGTGAAGCGGATTCATACGAAAATGGAAACGCAATGGGTAATTAGCAACGGAGTGTTTCTGGCTGTGCTAGCGCTGATAGAGGCAGCCAGATATAGATACCAAATTCCGGATGCTGTAACAGCGTACATAGCTGCGGTACTTTCGATAACACTAGCGTTATGGGATTATCTTTATAATGCCAGCTACTACTTCCCATCCGAATCTACGGCACAGGAGGCACGAGCTTGAAAAAAGTCTATATGGCCGGTCCTCTTTTCACGATGGCTGAGCGCGTGTTTAATGAAGAGCTGCGAAACCTGCTTCAGCAAAAGACACCTGCTCAGATACAATATATTCTTCCGCAGGTCCGGTCTGAACGATTTCTACCCGACCTTCGAGCAGTGGTGGAGGACTGTTTTAGTCAAGTGCGAGCTGCTGATTTGATCTTGGCTTGTTTGGACGGATCGGACGCGGATTCGGGGACGTGCCTTGAGATTGGTCTCGCCTTAGGGAGCCTCAAACCTGTGCTTGGCTACCGAACCGACTTCCGCGCTTCTGAACACGAGGGACTCAACGCGATGCTTTCGCATGGGTGCACTAAGCTTGTGACGGTACTCTCATTCTCCAGCTCCATGGATGAACTCGCCGAAACGCTTAGTAAGGCTGTACTGGAGTATTTAGAAGGTTGAACAAAGGCCGGGATGCTGGGCGAAAATGCAAGCCCGCTCTACGAATGAGAGCTGTCGCAGCGAGCACAGATCGCGGCTGGTTAACTCAAGGAATTTGAGCTAAGTTGACCGGTATGCGTCCGCGAGGCCGCTGAATTCTTCAAGCGCAAAGTTCAACTGCTCGCGTGCGTCTGGAGGCAGGTTGGCATTCCGGTAAGCTCTTGCCATGAGCTTCGGTGCTTCCGCATGATCTGTGGCGTGGATCATGTGAAACATGACGCGACCGCCATCCGAGCGTTCCATAATCGCCCACGGGTGAGCAAACTTGTAGCCGAGTTCTTTCTTGAAGCGGTCGCAGAGCAGCAGCGCACGATTCAGACTCTTTAGCTGCCGTAGGGCATGCCAATCTGATCGTCCCCACCATAGCTCTGGAATTTGGATGTTCCGTGTAAAGCCGCTGAGGGCGCGATCGAGCCAGCCAGATGCCAAGAAGTAGAAGATTTCTATCTTATTCGTGCCCGCCTTGTGTCGAGCAAGAGCTTCGACCGTGCGCCAATGACATTCCGCCGTAAATTGGTCGATGAGGCAGAACGTGGCTGTACTCAGTGTTATGTTGCCCGACGCAAGGATAGCATGCACAAGGTTGTTGAAATCGCCTTCTAAGATGTTGATGCTGCGCTTCGGTACATGCGGCTGATGGTCCCGAAGATCTTCAAGACGTTCGACCTTCCTCGAATCGAGATCGCAAAGGTAAAAATCACGCAGGAATTTAGGTTCTGATTCGACGACGAGTTTCGCTGCCCAGCTGTCAGCCACGTCAGGGGTTCTCGGGCCTGCGAAGCCGTCAATATAGCAGCCATGCTTCGTTATATATACGAAATACCGCAGATAGTTGGCTACCAGGCGGGCTTTGTTTTCTGTCCAAACAGGATTTCTGATGTTTTTGAACAGAAACTCCGGTGCCGGATGATCCGGCAGACTTGGAAATAAAGGAAGTTGTGCCATACGCCCCTAATTAGGCAGCCGGTTCCCTTGAATTATGACAAAATCGGCCGGAAATTCACGAACCAGTTTTCCATCAACTAAGCCGCCGCCCTTTCCGTAAGGATCGGAGCCTTTCGCCTCAGCCTCGTCAAGTCCGGCTTCGACGACAATGGGATTATTCGTGTACGAACCCCATTGCTTCATAAAAGGCGCGATCCCGAGGTGACGACAGTCAGTGATCACGTCCCTGACCCACTGCGGCTGCAACGGGCGTGAACTCGCGCCGCTTTCACCTCCGCAGATCAGCCAGTGGAGGCGGGTAGCCGACGAGGGGAGTCGCAAAGGGCCGATGGCCGGTTCGTAAGAAACAAACCGCACGGAAGCTTCGATAGCGGCAAGAACCGGCCAGCGGAGATCGAACTGCTGCTGGTTCTCGGCGGTCATGCCTAGCCAAACATTCGGATACCCGGAACCCCAGTTTCGCGGGAGCATCTTGCCAATGTTTTGGGGGCGTTTTGTAAGCAAAAGCCAATCGAGAGAAGGGCACTTCGCGATGAGGGAGAAAAGATCACCTCGCCATTCCCCTGGCACTTTGTTGTCGAAGACATCAGCCAACGAAGCACAAAATACGCGCTGCCGTCTGCCGTACGCTACGAAAAATCGGTCTGCGCGATTATTCCAGATGCGCGGCCCTTTCCAGTAGTCTGATGTCGTACGTTTACGTGGGAAATTACCCCATTTCACGTGGCCAGATCGCTTGGACCACGCCTCCGCATAGCAATGGTCGCACCCTGGGCTGACCTTCGTGCATCCAGTCCAGGGATTAAAGGTATGATCAGTCCATTCGATCTTGGAGTGCTCAGCCATGCTTCAGAAGTGACCCCGAATCACTAAATGGGGATTTAAATCTCAAAGCTGGTGAATTGTCCCAATCCAATGTGCAAGATGACCAGAGGGCTCCGGATGCACGGTGCTGCGGGCCTTGCGGCGATATTCTTGGACTCCGGACGCTGACATGCGGCGCTCCCTTGGGGACTTTCACATAGTTAAGGCGGCACCGGCCGCCAGCGAAATGGCGGCGCGGTTAGCGGGGGGACCTACCCCTCCCGCTCTCCCTGCGGCTGCTGCGCCTGCTGGGCGGGTTGGTGCGTGCCTTCGGCCATGCGCTGCCATTTGGCTGCGAGCTTCAGCCAGGACTCGCGGTCCTCGTCGCGGAGCGCGCGGGCGGCCTGCTCGCGGCATTCCTCGGCCTGCTTCAGGTAGTGATCGGCTTTACGCTTCGGCACGCTCGTGACTGTCGTTAACAATTGTTAGGGCCGGGTAAACTACCCCGCGCTTTTGGGCAAATTAGGCCGCCTCAAGCCCGGCCATTCGGACGGGCCAAACGCTTTGCCCTGTGTGAACAAAAAACGCGATTATATACTTGACTGAAAGGTTCAGCTAAGCCATATTGGCGCTAAGAGGTATGGCGCTATGACACCGACTGAGCTTTCCGACCCAATCTATCACGATGAGGACGCCGCGCGGGCGCACTTGGAGGCAACTAGGTGGCCCAACGGGCCGGTCTGCCCTCACTGTGGCGTGGTCGGGGGTAGCCGGCCCCTCGCTGGAAAGTCCATGGGACCGGGCTGGTACTACTGCGCTGATTGCAAAGACAAATTCACGGTACGGATGGGCACCGTTTATGAGCGGTCGCACATTCCTTTGCACAAGTGGTTGCTGGCCTTCCGGCTTATGGCCAGTTCCAAAAAGGGTATCTCGACGCACCAACTGCATCGGACCCTGAATATCACCTACAAGTCCGCTTGGTTTCTCAGCCATCGGATTAGGGAAGCCATGGCAGACCAAGACCCGGAGCCGCTAGGCGGCGACGGAAAGACGGTCGAGGTCGATGAGACGTTCATCGGACCCGCTGATTCGGTTTTCGTCAATGACAAGGGGTGGCAGCGGAAACGGGGCACCAAGACCAAGCGGAAGGTCGTTTCTTTGGTCGAGCGGGGTGGCCGGTCCATTTCGGTCAAGGTCGAGAATATCGACATTGCCACGTTGAAGCAGATCATCGGTGCAAACGTGGTCCTGGACAGCACGCTCAATACCGACGAAGCCCAACACTACAAAGCCATAGGGAAGAAATTCGCCGCCCATGAAGCGGTCAACCACTCACAGAAAGAGTATGCGCGGGGTAGTGCCAGCACCAATTCCGTCGAAGGCTTTTTTTCGATCTTCAAGAGGGGAATGACGGGGGTTTATCAACATTGCGGGGAACAGCACTTGCAGCGGTATCTCTCAGAGTTTGATTTCCGGTACTCCAACCGATCGAAGCTCGGGATTGAAGATGGCTTGCGGACCACGCTTGCCATTCAGGGAGCCGATGGCAAGCGGCTGACCTATCGCCGCCTTGGTGAGCGTGCGGCCTAAGCGGCGGATTACGAGGAAGGAGTTTCGGGCTTTGCGGAAGGAGAAGCCTTAGGCTTCCGTTTCGGTGCGGGTTTCTTGCCGGGAGGCATCGTGAACGAGCGACGGATCGCCTTGTCCATGCGTTCGGCGATCTCAGCGTCGGTAAGCGGTTGTTCCGACTCGGACTTTTCTGCCAAGGGCTTGATTCCACAGGAAATTGATGCACGCGAATCATTTTTCGCGTGCATCCCCGTCCTTGAGGGCGTATAATGGTGAGGCTGAGAGGAATTCGAACCTCTCTCTTCCCCTGGGGTCGGTGGCCAGCCGTCTCAAGATGCCCCGGAGGTGTGCGTCCTTACACTATGCCTCAAACTCTGCCGCTGACCCCAAAAGGGTCGGCGGCTAATTCATTCAGCCGCGGCCTTTCTCGCCTGCGGAAGCAGGCTATAGAGCGCTCCAATCTTCTGTAGACGGCCTTCCTTCACGGCCATCCTCCAAACAATCGGACCAACATCGTTCGACCGAGCTTCGGGCCAGTATCGACTGCGGATTTCGGCAAGGATCGCCTCAGGCGTAAGGCCATCCTCTAGCGTGTTTGCCTGAACGTGCTCTAGGACCCTGACGATCATATCGGGCACGGTCGGAAGGTGGTCCGGCTTTTTGCTCGTCGCCGGGCGAATGGCCCGAAGGGGCTTCGGCCTCGGGTTGGTCTCAAACGGCTTGGCGATAAGCGAGGTCCAGACCCTCTCAGCCGCTTCGAAGTCGGCGAGCTGCTTCTTGATCGGCTCGGCGCGCGACTCGAATTCGAGAGTGAGCTTATCAAGCTCGGCTTCGAGGGCCTTCTTAGCTTCTCTAAGGATGGCGAGGTCTGCGGGAGTGGGCATAGCGCAATCATGCGCCGATAGGAATGACTTTGCAAGCCCCTTGGGGATTCGACTGCCGCGCAATGCACAGGAACAACCGGGACGCGGACAAATTGGAACAATAGCAGAACACTTGGCGGGTTTGACGAATCCCTGCCGCTATGCGAGATAGCTCCTGCGTCCCGTCGCCGCCTCCACGCCTCTAGCTGCCCTGATACCGCCGGGGCGCGATGAGGCGCTCCCGGAGCGCTAGGCTTTGACCTAGCTCCCCAGGAGGCTACGACAATGACAATGGTCGTGTGTTCTTGGCCGAAACCGGTTCACGTATGCAACTACGTCCGAATCAGGTTCGGCAGGCTTGAGCATGTTACCGCTCATTGCCGCTCGTTTCCGTCCCGGTAAGCTCCCAAGCTGAAAGACGGTAGTGAGCCTCTAAGAAAGGCGACGGGCCGCACCCATCACCTGTGGACACAGAATCACATTCGACCCCCCGGTGCAAGCCGGGGATTCCCCCGCCATGGCCCGGTCAGTAAAGTACATATATGCGACAAAAAAAGAACTTGCGGGCGCGAACAAAGCATGTACATTT
Source organism: Methylobacteriaceae bacterium (assembly GCA_034669505.1). Lineage (GTDB taxonomy): Bacteria > Pseudomonadota > Alphaproteobacteria > Rhizobiales > Beijerinckiaceae > JAFASC01. The sequence goes on along the minus strand of JAXDNJ010000079.1, from coordinate 155 downwards.
GCGCATCGACATTGCGCCGGGACGTTGCGTCAGAACGTTGCGTCTCTCGCGCCGCCCGTGCCAGAAGGAATCTTGCCGTGAGCCAGCCGAATCTCCGCGTCGTAGAAGGACCTTCCGTGGACAAGACCAAGGCGCTCGACGCCGCCCTGTCCCAG
>JAXDNJ010000078.1:0-26195 GCA_034669505.1 Methylobacteriaceae bacterium | reverse complement strand
ACGGGCAGATCAAGATGGTGGATGAGCCGGCATTGACCGCGCTCAACATGCGGCTGCGCGATGATTATGTCGTCGACTGCGCCAAAGGCGTCGAGCGTTGGAACAAGATCATCGAGAAGACCGGCGTGAAATTCCGGCTCGAATTGCCGGCGACGACCTTCCATCGCCAGATCGGCGAGTTTAGGGATGTGAACGCGACACCGAAGGGTATGCTTGTCGACGATGCGACCTGGGCCAGGACACGGGACGAATATCTGCCGTCGAAGGAGGACGGGGACTTCATCGAATCCTTGATGCAGCCGGTCGCCGAGCCGGGAAAATTCGCCGGCTGGATCGCGGCGCCGAAGGTCGGTATCGACAACAAGCCCGGCGATTTCGAATATGTGAAGATGCCCGCGTAGCGCACATGCGATGAACGCCGCCGTTCTGAAGCAACATCTCATCGACCCGGAAATCTGCATCCGGTGCAATACGTGTGAGGAGACCTGCCCGATCGACGCAGTGACGCACGACAACAATAATTACGTCGTCGACGCGTCGATCTGCAATTATTGCATGGACTGCATCTCGCCGTGCCCGACCGGCGCCATCGACAATTGGCGCGTCGTCGCGCGCACCTATTCGCTCGAGGAACAATTCTCCTGGGAGGAGCTGCCAGCCCAGGAGGATGTTGCGACACCGGAGGCGAGCGACGCCGTCGAGACGCTTGAAGACGATGTCGCCGCGATCCTCGCCGAGGCGCATAAGGGCGTCGGCGGCAAAGCGATCGCGCCGGCGTCCGCGACGAAGCCCACGATCAATCTCTACAATCGCGGCAAACCGGCGATTGCCACCGTGCGCGGCAATTACCGCATTACCGCCGCGGACGCCGAGACCGACACGCGCCATATCATTCTTGACTTCGGCGATCAGTCGTTTCCGGTCCTCGAAGGCCAGAGCATCGGCATGGTTCCGCCTGGGCTCGACACCAACGGCAAGCCGCATGTCGTGCGGCTCTACTCGATCGCGAGCCCGCGCGATGGCGAGAAGCCGAACGCCAACAATGTCGCGCTGACGGTCAAACGCGAGCCGAACGGAGTCTGCTCGAACTATATCTGCGATCTTGCCAGGGGTGCCGAGGTCGCAGTGACCGGCCCGTTCGGCGCGACGTTCCTCATGCCGAACGATCCCGCCGCCACCATCATTATGATCTGCACGGGAACCGGATCGGCGCCGTTCCGCGCCTTTACCGAACGCCGCCGTCGCGCCATGCCGCAAGCCCCGGGGCGGCTCGTGCTGTTTTTCGGCGCGCGGCGGCCGGAGGAGCTGCCCTATTTCGGCCCGCTGCAGAAAGTGCCTGCGCGCGTTCTCAGCCAATTCCTCTGCTACTCGCGCGTTGCCGGCACGCCGAAGACGTACGTGCAGGACCGCATTCGCCTCGAAAGCGAAGTGGTCGGCAGGCTGCTGCGTGAGCCCGCAACGCATGTCTATATCTGCGGCCTCAAAGGAATGGAGAGCGGCGTCGACGAAGCGTTCGCGGATGTTTGCCGGCAGGCGACAACCGACTGGGCCGCGCTGAAAAGCGAGATGCGCTCGAGCGGCCGCTACCACGTCGAGACCTACTGAGACGGCCAGTTGACGCGGAGGTCTCGAACCGGGCACCGTCGCGGGACTCGCAGAGTGTCCGCATGACCGTTCTCAAATCCACGATCGACACCCGCAGCGCCGATTTTGCCAAGAACAGCGAAACGATGCGAGGTCTTGTCGCCGATCTGCACGCGACCGTAGCGCAGATCAAGCAGGGCGGCGGTGCGCGGTCGCGCGAGCGGCATCTTTCACGCGGCAAGCTTCTGCCGCGCGATCGCGTGCGCACGCTGCTCGATTCGGGCACGCCCTATCTCGAACTGTCGCAGCTCGCGGCGCACAACGTCTACGAAGAGCCGATTCCCGCGGCCGGCATCCTGACCGGCATTGGGCGTGTGGCCGGGCGCGAATGCGTGATCGTCGCCAACGACGCGACAGTGAAGGGCGGAACCTACTACCCGCTGACGGTGAAAAAGCATCTGCGCGCGCAAGAGATCGCCCGCGAAAACAATCTGCCCTGCATCTATCTCGTCGATTCCGGCGGCGCCAATCTGCCGAACCAGGATCAGGTCTTTCCCGATCGCGAGCATTTCGGCCGCATCTTTTATAATCAGGCGAATATGTCTGCCGCCGGCATTCCGCAGATTGCGGTGGTGATGGGGTCGTGCACGGCCGGCGGCGCCTATGTGCCGGCGATGAGCGACGAGGCGATCATCGTCAAGAATCAGGGTACGATTTTCTTGGGCGGTCCGCCGCTCGTCAAAGCGGCGACGGGCGAGGTTGTTTCGCCGGAAGATCTCGGCGGCGCCGACGTTCATTCGCGCACCTCCGGCGTCACTGATCATTATGCATTGAACGATGCGCATGCGTTGTCGATCGCGCGGCGTATCGTCAGCAATCTAAACCGCCAGAAGCAGCCGAACATCGAGTTGAAGGCGGCACGCGAGCCGCTGTATGATGCAGCCGAGATTTACGGCATTATCCCAAGCGACGTGCGCAAGCCCTATGACGTGCGTGATGTCATCGCGCGCATCGTCGACGGCAGCGAACTCGACGAGTTCAAGGCGCTCTACGGCGCCACGCTGATCTGCGGCTTCGCGCATATTTTCGGCTACCCCGTCGGGATTCTGGCCAATAACGGCATCCTGTTTTCGGAATCGGCGCTGAAGGGCGCCCATTTCATCGAGCTCTGTTGCCAGCGCGGCATCCCGCTCGTCTTCCTGCAGAACATCACCGGTTTCATGGTCGGCCGCAAATATGAATCCGGCGGCATCGCCAAGGACGGGGCGAAGCTCGTGACCGCCGTTGCTTGCGCGAGCGTGCCGAAATTCACAATCATCATCGGTGGCTCCTTCGGCGCCGGCAATTACGGCATGTGCGGACGCGCCTACGGCCCGCGTTTTCTATGGATGTGGCCGAATGCGCGCATCTCGGTCATGGGCGGCGAGCAGGCGGCCAGCGTGCTCGCGCAAGTTCGCCGTGACAATATCGAAGCGGCGGGCAAGACCTGGTCGACGGAAGAGGAAGAGGCGATGAAGGCGCCGCTCCGCGCGCGATTCGAGCACGAGGGCCACCCCTATTACGCCAGCGCCCGGATTTGGGATGACGGCGTCGTCGATCCCGCCGACACGCGTATGGTGCTCGGTTTGAGCATCTCCGCCGCGCTGAACGCGCCGATTATGCCGACGCGCTTCGGCGTGTTCCGGATGTGAGGCGGATGTTCGAGAAAATCCTCATCCCCAATCGCGGCGAGATCGCCTGCCGCATCGTGCGCACCGCGCGCCGCATGGGTATCGCGACGGTCGCGGTCTATTCCGATGCCGATCGCGATGCGATGCATGTCGCGGCGGCCGATGAAGCTTATCGCATCGGCCCGCCGCCGGCACGCGAGAGCTATCTCAATGGGGACGCGATCATCGCGGCGGCAAAGCGTGCCGGCGCGGAAGCGATCCATCCGGGCTACGGCTTTCTCTCCGAGAATGCTGCATTTGCGGAGGCATGCGCGGCGGCAGGCATCACGTTCATCGGCCCGCCGCCCTCTGCCATTCGCGCCATGGGCGGCAAATCCGAAGCCAAGGCGTTGATGGAGAAGGCCGGCATTCCGCTCGTGCCCGGCTATCACGGCGAGGAACAATCGCCCGATCTTCTGGCGCGCGAAGCGGAGCGCATCGGCTATCCCGTGCTGATCAAAGCCTCTGCGGGCGGTGGCGGCAAAGGCATGAAAGTGGCGGCGCAGCCAAGCGAATTTACTTCGCAGCTCCCTAGCGCCAAGCGCGAGTCGGCTTCGTCCTTCGGCGACGATCGCGTGCTGATCGAGAAATATCTTGAGCGCCCGCGCCATGTCGAGATCCAGGTTTTTGCCGACAACGATGGAAATTGCGTTTATCTCTTCGAACGCGATTGCTCGATCCAACGCCGCCATCAGAAGGTGATCGAGGAAGCGCCGGCGCCGAACTTTTCAGAAGAGATGCGTGAGCGCATGGGCCGCGCGGCAGTCGAGGCGGCGCGCGCCATCGGCTATGCCGGCGCCGGCACGATCGAGTTTCTGTACGACGCTGCCGCGGAGCAATTCTACTTCATGGAGATGAATACGCGGCTCCAGGTCGAGCATCCCGTGACCGAGATGATCACCGGGCTCGATCTTGTCGAATGGCAGCTTCGCGTCGCCTCCGGCGAGAAACTGCCGCTCAGGCAGGACGACCTGGCGATCCGCGGCCATGCCATCGAGGCGCGGCTCTATGCGGAAGATCCGGAACGCGAATTCCTGCCGCAAACGGGGCGGCTCACGCATTTGTCGTTTGCCGAGGGCGAGAACATACGCGTCGATACCGGCGTCAAGGCCGGCGATGCGATCTCCGTCTATTATGATCCGATGATCGCCAAGCTGATCGTCTGGGGTGCCGATCGCGACGCGGCGATCCGCCGGTTCGGCTTCGCTCTTGGCGAGACGCAGATCGCCGGACTTAAAACCAACATCGGCTTTCTCGCCAGGCTGGCAAACCACCCTGCATTTAAAGCCGCCGATCTCGACACGCGCTTCATCGAGCGCCATCAGGCCGATCTTCTTGCGGTGCCGGAATCCGCCTCAGACAAAGCATACGCGCTGGCGGCGCTCGGACTTCTGCTCGAACGGGCGGAGGCGGCGCGGCATGCGGCGCTTGCATCAGCCGATCCCTGGAGCCCGTGGGCGCATCGGAATGGCTGGCGATTGAATGACGAAGCGCGCGGTGAACTGCGCTTGCGTGAACTCTCGGCTGAAGGCGAGGGCGACAGGTTGATCGAGGTGATCTATCGCCGTGGCGGCGGATGGCGGATTGCGCTCGCGGATCACACATTTGAGGCGCATGGCGAACTCGCTGCAGATGGAAAACTATCCGGCACTATCGGCGACGAGAAGGTCTCGGCCACCTGGATGCGGAGCGGCGACGAGATCACGCTGTTTACGAGGGATGGGACGCGCCGCTTCGCGATGGTCGATCCGCTTCACGAGGCCGACGCTGCGGAGGTTTCCGGCGGCCGGTTAGTCGCGCCGATGCCCGGCCGCGTCATTTCCCTCCTCGTTGAAGCCGGCGCCCATGTCGAAGCAAACCAGCCGGTGATCGTGCTCGAAGCGATGAAGATGGAGCACACGCTGCATGCGCCGGCGAACGGCCTTGTTGCCGCGTTCCGCTATGCTGCGGGCGAGCAGGTCGATGAAGGCGCCGAACTCGTTGATTTCCGCCCGGATGACGCGTAGGGGGCTTTCACGCTACAGCAGCTTGTCGATGGTGATCGGCAGGTCACGGATGCGTTTGCCGGTCGCGTGATAGATCGCGTTGGCGATTGCCGCCGCCGTGCCGACGATGCCGATTTCACCCAAGCCCTTTACGCCGAGCGGGTTCAGCTTGTCTTCGTTTTCGTCGACGAAGATCACGTCGACGTCGTGAATGTCGGCATTCACCGGAATGTGGTATTCGGCGATATTGTGGTTCATGAATCGCCCGAGCTTGTGATCGAGCATCGATTCTTCATGAAGTGCCATGCCGATTCCCATTACGACTCCGCCGAGAATCTGGCTGCGCGCGGTCTTCGGATTGATGATCTTTCCCGCCGCGACGGCGCTGACGACACGCGTCACGCGGATAATGCCGAGCTCCTCGTCGACTCGGACTTCGGCAAAGATTGCCGAGTGCGTGTAGGCGGTATAACGCATGCTGGTGAGCTTGTCGGGCGCGGAATTTCCCTCGGCCTCGATGTGATCGACGCCGGCCGCACGGATTGCGTCCGCGAACGTCACGAAACGCGAGGGATCACTCGCAAGCGCGATGCGATTATCCGCAAAGCGCACATGCTCGATGTCTGCGTTGGCGAGCGGCGAATTGTCGGCACTGCGCGCATGCTTGAACAATTGCTCGCGCACGCCCCTGCACGCCATCTGCACGGCGGATCCGTTTGAGGCCGCAGTCCATGAACCGCCCTCGACTGGAGATGTCGGCAACGTCGAATCGGCAATTTTGACGTCAATTTGGTCGAGCGGCATGCCGAAGACATCCGCCGCGATCTGCGCAAGAATCGTGTAGGTCCCGGTCCCGATGTCGGCCGTCGCGCTCGCCACTTCGAGCCGCCCGTCGGCAAACAATCGTGCCCGAGCGCTCGTCTTCGTAAACATCGCCTCCCACACGCCGCTCGCCATGCCGAAGCCGACGAGTTCGTGGCTCTCGCGCATCGAGCGGGGCTGCGGATCGCGGCGCGACCAGCCGAAGCGTTTAGCGCCTTGCGCGTAGCAGGCTTTCAGCTCCTTGCTGGTGAACGGCTTGCCTTCGACTTCGTCGATGTCCGTGTAATTGCGCAGCCGTAATTCGATCGGATCGACGCCCGTGGCATAGGCGAGTTCGTCCATCGCCGCTTCGATTGCATATACGCCGGTTGTTGCGCCCGGCGCGCGCATGTCGCCCGGCGTATACGTATTCAGCTGCGCGAGCCGGTAGCTGAGTTGCACGTTGTCGCAATGGTAGAGAATGTTCGACCAGTTCACGACGACTTCCTGATAATCTTCAAACGTCGAGGTGCATTGGATGGCGTCATGCATGAGCGATTGCAGCTTGCCATCCGTGCCGGTGCCAAGCGAGACCGTCTGAATGTCGTCGGGCCGGTATGTGAACGTGAACATCTGATCGCGCGTCAGCGACACGCGCACGGAGCGCTGCAGATCGCGTGCCGCCATGACAGCGAGGAAGAGCTGATATTGCGGCCGCAAACCGGAGCCGAAGGCGCCGCCCACATAGGGCGAGATGACGCGCACGTCGTCCTTCTTCAGGCCGAAGACGGCGGTGACGTAGCCATGCGAGTTCTGCACCCCCTGTATTTTGTCGTGGATGGTGAGCTTCCCCCCGCTTTCCCAAATGACGGTGGATGCGTGCAGCTCCATCGGATTGTGATGCTCGACCGCGACGCGGTATTCGCCGTGCACCCTGACGGCCGCGTGTTCGAACGCGCCCGGCGCGTCGCCCTTCGGGTTCGGCGGCGGGCTGATACCATTGCGCTTCTTCTTCGGCTCGTAGGCTTGCCCGCGCTGCGCATCGAGATCGGTTGCGTGAGGCTCCGCCTTGTATTTGACCTTGATGAGGGAGGCGCCTTGTCGCGCGATTTCCAGCTCCTCGGCGATGACAAGCGCGATCGGCTGCCCGTTATAGACGATGTTGTCATCGTAGAGTGGCCGGAAGGGTGAGCCCGGCGGCGCGACTTCGTCGCGGTAATTGTAATCGAGCCACGCCGTGCGCGGGCGGTTTTCGTGCGTGTAGATTTTGACGACGCCGGGCAAAGCCAGCGCCGCGGAGGAGTCGATCTCGACAATGCGTCCCTTGGCGATCGCCGAGTTCAGAACGTAACCATGGGCAAGGTCCGGCGCGTCGAATTCGGCCGCGTATTTCGCCGCGCCCGTCACCTTCGCCGGCCCGTCGATGCGGCTGCGGGATTGGCCGAAATGTGGTTGTGCGTTCATTTCGCGCGGGCCTACCGGATGCGTTTGTCGGATTGCGATTGCGGCGTGCCGGCGGCGGCTTGCGAAAGCGCGCGCACGATCGCGCGGCGCGCCATCTCGACCTTGAAGGCGTTGTGGGCGTAGCCTCGCGCGCCCTGTAGAATGTGATCGGCGGTGCGCGCGAAAATCTCGCGATCCGGGCGCTGGCCGCGCAGCAAATCTTCTGCCGAAATATCGCGCCACGGCTTATGCGCGACGCCGCCGAGCGCCAGCCGCGCCTCGGCAATTTCGCCTTCGTCGATGCGCAAGGCGGCGGCGACCGAGACCAGCGCAAAGGCGTAGGAGAGGCGGTCGCGAATCTTGAGATAGCTGTAATGCGTATCGAACCTGCTAGCCGGAAGCTCGATCGCAGTGATAATTTCCCCGCGGCCGAGGATCGTGTCGAGATGCGGTGTGGCGCCGGGCAGCCGGTGAAAGTCGACAAGCGGGATTGGTCGCTCGCCCTTCGGCCCGGTCGCGTGCACGCTCGCCCCGAGCGCCGCGAGCGCCACGCACATGTCGGAGGGATGGGTCGCGATGCAGTGCTCGCTCGTCCCCAAAATAGCATGAATACGGTTGATGCCGTCTATTGCCGGGCAGCCCGTCCCCGGCTCGCGCTTGTTGCAAGGCGTCGCGACATCGTAGAAGTAATAGCAGCGCGTCCTTTGCATGAGATTGCCGCCGGTCGATGCGGCATTGCGCAACTGCTGCGAGGCGCCGGCGAGAATCGCGCTCGCGAGCAGCGGATAGCGCTGCTCGATGCGGGAATCGTAAGCCAAGTCGCTGTTCGGCACGAGCGCGCCGATGCGCAACCCACCGCTCTCGGTCTCCTCGATCTCGTTCAACGGCAGGCGCGTAATGTCGATCAGCCGCGTCGGCTTTTCGACATTGTATTTCATCAAATCGATGAGATTGGTTCCACCGGCGAGCAGTTTCGCTCCCTCGTGGGAGGAAAGCTCCCGCGCCGCCTCCGCGACGCTCGCCGCGCGCATATAGGAGAAGCCGTTCATCGCGCCGGCTTTCCTTGCGCGTTCATCACGTCTTCGATCGCGGCGACGATATTCACGTATGCGCCGCAGCGGCAAAGATTGCCGCTCATCAATTCTCGGATTTCATCGCGGGAATGCGCTTTTCCTTCGGACAAAAGGCCAATGGCCGAACAGATTTGCCCCGGCGTGCAATAGCCGCACTGAAAAGCATCATGCTCGACGAAAGCCGCCTGCATCGGGTGCAGTTCACCCGCTTGGCTCGCGAGCCCCTCGATCGTCGTGACATCAGCGCCGTCTTTGCTGACTGCAAGGGCGAGGCACGAATTGATCCGTCTGCCGTCAACGAGCACGGTGCACGCGCCGCACTGGCCGTGATCGCAGCCCTTCTTGGTGCCTGTCATTTTCAGCTGCTCGCGCAACAGATCGAGCAGCGTCGTCCACGGCCGCACCTCAAGCTGATGCGGGCGGCTGTTGATGGTGATCGACAGCGGCATTTTCTCCGGCACGCAGACGCCGGCATGAGCAGGGTTCAAGCGGGGTCCTCGGTTGCGCGCCGGCCTTAGAGCCTTCGACGTGCGACAACGATTGGAGGCTTGACGCGTTCCTTGGGCTAACGGTTTGGGATTGCCGCGGGTGTGGCGAAACTGCGGGGGAGTTCCGGCTTCACATCGCGGAATGGCGGGACCGACATCATCACGCAGAGCGGAAGTGCTTGGACAATTTCAGGCTTTGGCCTTGGTAATTCGACGAAGACGTCTGGCCGTACAGGACGTCCGGCTGATCCGCCATATTCTCGTAAACCAGGCGTCCAATGACCTGACCGTCCTCGAGAAAGAACGGCACTTCATGGCTACGGACCTCGAGTACGGCTCTGCTTCCAGGGAAGCCCGTCGTGGAAAAACCGAAGCCTGGATCGAAAAAACCCGCGTAATGAACTCTGAACTCGCCCATGGACGGATCGATCGCCACCATTTCGGCTGCGAGCGCCGGCGGGATGTGGATCCGCTCGGATGAAGCCAAGATGTAGAATTCCCCGGGATCGAGGATCAGCTTTTTGTCCTCCCGCGGGGGCAGCGGTTCCCAGAAATCTCTCACATCGTAATGGTTGATTTTGTCGACATCGAGAACGTCGGTATGTTTCTGCGCGCGGTAGCCGACGCAATTGTTTCCAAGCGTCTCTTCGTTTAGCGCGACGCGCAGGATCAGCCCGCCCCTGACATTGAGTTCGCCGTCAACCAACTGCCTTTGCTTGTGCAACTCGCGCAGTTCTTTGTCTTTGAGGGCGAAGTCGGACTTCTGGAATTGTTGCGAGTTCAGCCGGCGAAAGCGGATTTGATTTAGACGCGACCCCTTTCTCACGCGGACGCTGAAGCTGCGCGGCGAGATCTCGGCGTAAAGCGGCCCGTCATAGTTGCCTTCGGCCTTGTCGAACACTTCACTTTTGTCGGTGATTAGACGGGTAAAGATATCCAGGCGGCCGGTTGAGCTCTTCGGATTGGCGATGCCGACAATGCTGTCCGGCAGCGCCAGGTATTCGAGCAGGGGCACGACATAGACGTAGCCTTTCTCCAGGATTGCTCCCTCGTCCTCCAGCGAGAATTCGTGCGACTTCAACTCGTCGATCTTTTCCTGAACGGTCTTGTCCTTCCCGGGCAGGAAACTCGCCCGGATGCGATAGGCCCGGGCGCCCAGCCGCAGGTCGAGGCTCGCCGGCTGAAACTGGCTCTCGTGGATTTCCGGCGTCGCCTGGATCATGCCGCGGCTGACCATGATCCGCAGCCGCTGCTGCGGCAGGAGACCGAAGCGATTGCCAAAGTCCCGGTCCGTGCCGGCTTCGTCGGGTGAAAACAGTTGCGGACGAGGGCTAGCGTGAGCAGTCATAGCTGTTGTCGTGCCCGGATCCGGCGGTCATGCTGGGGTGTGCCAGAGCGGTCGCATACGCGCCCCGGTAAGAGGCCCTGAGCCTACCGCCTTGACGGCAGGGCCGACAACCCGGCATTCCGGCTTTGAACAGCAGCGTAGCCGCGCTCCGCGCAACCGATTGCCATTCGCGATGACTGAATCTGCAAAGCCTGCTCGACGCTCGCCGCCGATGCGCTCGGCGACCGCCTTGGTCCACGGCGGGACCCTGCGCTCCGCCTTCGGCGAGACCTCGGAGGCGCTGTTTCTGACGCAGGGGTTCGTCTACGCGACCATGGAAGCGGCGGAGGCGCGGTTCAAGGGCACCGATCCGGGCTTCATCTATTCGCGCTTCTCCAATCCGACGGTCGCCATGTTCGAAGAGCGGATGGCGTTGCTCGAAGGCGCCGAGGCCGCGCGTGCCACCGCGAGCGGCATGGCGGCGGTGACCGCCTCGCTCATGGGCCAGCTCAAGGCCGGCGATCATGTCGTCGCGGCGCGCGCGCTGTTCGGGTCTTGCCTCTACGTTGTGGAAGAGCTGCTGCCGCGCTTTGGAGTCGCTTCGACGCTCGTCGAGGGCACGGACCTTTCGCAATGGCGCGCTGCGATGCGGCCGGAGACCAAGGCCGCCTTCCTCGAGAGCCCGACCAATCCTGGCCTCGATATCCTCGACATTCCAGCGATCGCTGAGATCGTCCATGCCGGCGGCGCGCGGCTCGTCGTCGACAACGTATTTGCGACGCCGCTGCTGCAGAAGCCGCTCCAGCTCGGTGCCGATTGCGTCGTCTACTCGACGACGAAGCATGTCGACGGGCAGGGCCGCTGCCTCGGCGGCGTGATCCTCGCCTCACGCGACTTCATCGACACGCACATTCATAATTTCCTGCGCCAGACCGGCCCGGCAATGTCGCCGTTCAATGCATGGGTGATGCTGAAGGGCGTGGAGACGCTGCCGCTGCGGGTCGCCCAGCAGATGGCAAACGCGATGCGCATTGCCGATTTCCTCAGCGGCAAGAAGGGAATCGCGCGCGTGCTCTATCCCTTCCGCGACGATCACCCGCAGGTCGACCTGGCGCGGCGGCAGATGACCGGCGGCGGCACCCTGGTGACGTTTGATGTTGCAGGCGGCAAGGCGGAAGCCTTCCGCTTCGCCAATGCGCTCGAAATCATCAACATTTCCAACAATCTCGGCGACGCCAAGAGCTTGATCACGCATCCAGCAACAACAACGCACCAGCGTTTGACGCCCGAGCAGCGCGCCGCGATCGGCATCGGCGACGGCATGCTGCGCCTGTCGGTCGGAATCGAGGACGTCGAGGATTTGGTCGAGGACCTGCAGCGGGGCCTCGCCCCGCTCTGAACCGCGGAAAGTGGTTGTCACGGAAATGCGAGTTCAGTTGCCGTCGGGCTTCTTTAATGCAACAATAAATAGTAATCAGAACGGAGTACACTATGCGTGCCAGCCGTTGCTGCCTTGCCCTAGTCGCCCTTCTGGCGGGATCGTCGGCTCTCCGGGCCGCCAATTGGCAACTGGGGCACGTGCTCTGCCGAGACAGAGCCGGCAATGTCCACAACATCAACTACTGCCATAACTGCGCGCAAGCGGTGGGCGCCGGGCCATATGTCAGCTGGACGTTCGTCGCCAATTGCGACGGCAGAGCGACCGCGCGACGCGCGCGCGGCAGCTTGAGTTGCGCCGGCAATTACGGGAATGAGTCGACGCAGAAGGCGACGATCCGCGCCGATGCCCAAGCTCAGCTTCCCGTCCCCACTGTCGCGTGTCCGGTCGCCCCTCGCAGACGCTAATCACTGTTGTTGTTGTTGGGGTGATAACCCGCGACAAACTGTGTGTTGCCTCCACCGCAGTCGTTGGGCGACGCCCTAGTGCTGACCCACCCCGAGCCGCGGGCGGGCTTGTCGGCGAGCGAGAGGTCCTGCATGCTGTTGCACATCGCGCTCTGCGGCTCATGAGCGGCGCTCATGTACAAAGCGATCTCGCACGACGTTCAGATCACGGTCATGCCGGAATTCCTGCCCGATCAATCCGATCCGGACGAGGAGCGGTTTTTCTGGGCCTACACGATCGAGATCGTCAATCTCGGCCACAGGACCGTGCAGCTGATGAGCCGGCATTGGCGCATCACCGATGGGCGCGGTCACCTTGAAGAAGTGCGCGGTCCCGGTGTCGTCGGCGAGCAGCCGATCCTCGCGCCGGGCGGCTCGTTCCGCTACACGTCCGGATGTCCGCTTTCGACGCCGTCCGGCATAATGGCCGGCACTTACCGCTTCATCGACGAGGCGGGGCGGTCATTCGAGGCCGAAATCCCGGCCTTTTCCCTCGACAGCCCGCATGCGGCGCGCGTGCTGAACTGAGCTTCACGCGAGGGCCTGTCGGCGGGCGTGCGCCAACCAAAGCCGCAGCGCGAATGGAAGCGTCAGGCTGATCAGGACGAAGCGTGCGAGATGCTGCGCGCCGACGTAGAGCGGATCGAGCCCAAGCGCGAAGGCGAGAATGGTCATCGCCTCGAGGCCGCCGGGCGAGAAGGCGACCATCGTTTGGGCAAAGGGCAGTGCCAGGCAGAGCGAGGCTGCGGCCGCGAAGACCATAGAGACCGCCGTGCCGGCAACGAAACTTCCGAGAGATGCCGTCGCCGAGCGCGCCAGCAGCCGCCAGTCGAATCCGATGAACCGCGCTCCTACCCAGGCGCCGATCAGGACCTGCGCTGCCTCGACGATCGGCACCGGCGAGCGCCCTGGCGCGAGGCCCGTCGCATGCAGGAAGCCCGAGACGAGCATCGCGCCGAACAGCATGCCGCCGGCGACCTTGAGCCGCTCCAAAAGATAGCCGGCAGCCCCGCCAAGGGCGAAATCAAGGAGAACCAGGAGCGGCGGGTCGATCGGGCCGGTGCGAGGCAGGGCGACCGTGGTGGTCTCGCCGACAATCAGCGGGATGAGCGCCATCAGGAAGAAGACGCGGCAGACCTGGACGACCGCAATCCGTGGCAGGTCCGCCTTCTTATCCTGGGCGGCAACCAGGAACACGTAAGACAGCGCGCCGGGCACTGCGGCGAAAAAGGCCGTCTGCGGCGACCAGCCGGATATGCGGCGCAGCATCGAGGCCGACACGAACGTGGTCGCGGCGACCGCCGCCGCCATGAAGGCGAGGCTGGCCGGATAAGCGCCGAGGCTTTTCAGCATGGCCGGCGTCATCGCCGAGCCGATGGCGACGCCGGAGCCGGTAAGCGCCAGCCGCCGCAACGGCGTCGAAAGCGGCCCCGCCCAGCCGATCGCCGCAAAACAGGCAACGCCGATCATCGCGCCGGAAAGCCAGCCGCCGGGAATTTGCGCATAGCCCAGGGCGCAGCCGCCCGTTGCCGCGCCGGCAAGCGTGACGATCTCGCCCCGGACCTTGCGCAGCGTGCTGCGCTTTGGCCGAAATCTCACCGCGTCAGCCAGGCGGACAGGCGCTGCGCGGCTTCGATCATGTCCTCGCCTCGGCGCGCGAAACAGAGGCGAATGAAACGCTCGCCACCGCTTCCGAAGGCGGTGCCCGGCGCGACGCCAACGCGGGCTTCATCGACGAGACGGAAGGCCAGCGAGCGCGTGTCGAGTGTCGTCTGCAAGGAACAGAACAAATAAAAAGCACCGTTGGGTACGGCGAAATCCGTGCGCCGCGTTTGTCCGAGCGTGTCGCACAGAAGATCACGGTTTGCCTTTGCGCGTGCGACTTGGCTTGCAACAAAGGTTTCCCCTTGCTCGAGCGCCGCGATCCCGGCCCGCTGCATGGACGTGGGGACGCCCGATGTCGAATATTGCACCAGGTTCTCGATGAGCGGCCCGAGCGGCGCCGGTGCTTCAAGCCAGCCAAGGCGCCATCCCGTCATCGCCCAATTCTTGGAGAAGGTCTGGACGAACATGACGCGGTCGCTTTCTTCGATCAGATCGCGGAAGGAAGGCGCGCGTGCTCCATTGTAGTAAAAGCGCCCATAAATCTCGTCGGCGATGATCCACAATCCGCGTCGGCGCGCGAGGTCGAGTATAGCAGCGAGCTCCTCACGCGAGGCCGTCCAGCCCGTCGGATTAGCCGGCGAATTGACGACAATGGCGCGTGCGCGCGGGGTAAGCGCACCAACCAGCTGATCGAGATCAAGGTGCCACTGGCCGGCGGCGCCTTTGCCACAGAAATGCAAGGGAACTTCCGTAACTGCCGCACCGCTGACGGTCAGCGCGCCACGAAAGTTCGGCCATGCCGGCGTAATGACGACCGCCTCGTCGCCTGCACCCGCGACAAGGCGTAACGCGATTTGCACAGCATGCATTCCACCGATCGTGACGGAGAAGCGCTCCGGCGCGTATAAGCCACGTAGCGCAGACCCGGACGCGTAGACGCTGACGAGATATCGTGCGATGGCCTCGCGCAGTTCAGGCAGCCCGCGTTGGTTCGTGTAAAACGTCTCGCCTGCAGCAAAGGATCGCGTCGCGGCTTCATGGATGAAGGCTGGCGTGGCGAGATCGCCCTCGCCAACCCAAAGCGGGATGATGCCCTCGCGTTTGCCCCCATAATGGAAAACTTCGACAATCCCGCTCGGCGGGGCCGCCCGCGCTTCGGCACGCAGCGTCGCAAGAAGGTCGTCGGGGAGAATTTTCCGCGCATCCTGCATCGCTCAACGCTTCGTCAGGAGGTCGCGAATTTCGGTGAGCAGCGCCTCGCTTTTCGTCAAGGCGGCTTCCTCTTTCTTCAATCCTGCGATCCGCTCGAGCTTGCCGATCTCGCGTACGACGAGGAAGAGAATGAAAGCGATGATCAGGAAATTGATCGCTACCGTCAAAAACTGCCCATAGCCGAGAACGGCGCCGGCTTTCTTGGCATCCGCATAGGCGGGATGACCCTGGATCACCGAGGTCAAAGGCACGTAATAGTTCGAGAAATCGAGGCCGCCGGTGATCGCGCCTATCACCGGCATGATCATGTCGGTGACGAGCGAATCGACGATCTTGCTGAAGGCGGCGCCGATGATCACGCCGATGGCAAGGTCGATGACGTTGCCGCGCAGGGCGAATTTCCTGAAATCCGCGAGCATGAGCCCCTTTCCTCCCGCTGTAGGAGAATGGAAGTAGCCTTGAAGGTGCGATATTATGCCGGGATGGAGCGCAGGGTAAGCCGATGACCGGCTGGATGGCCGTCCTCGCGACGCTTGTCTACATCTGCGGCCTGTTTGCGGTCGCGCATTATGGCGACACGACTGGCCGGCGGTTCCTCGCGGGCCGGGTGCGGCCCATCATCTACGCGCTTGGACTGTGCATCTACTGCACGTCGTGGACGTTTTTCGGTTCGGTCGGTGTCGCTTCTTCCAGCGGCTACGATTTCCTCGCGATCTATATCGGACCGCTGCTGGTGATCGGCTTTGGGCGTGCGGGACTCGCGCGCATCATCCACCTCGCCAAGGGCCAGAACATCACCTCGGTGGCCGACTTCATCGCGGCGCGATACGGCAAGGCGCAGAGCGTCGCCGCGCTGGTCACGCTGATCTGCGTCTGCGGGACGACGCCCTACATCGCCCTCCAGCTGAAGGCGATTTCGACTTCGCTCGCCGTGGTCCTCAGCTCGATCGAGACGACGCATTACGTCTCGGGATCGGTCGCGCCAAGTTTGTTGATTGCGGTGGCCGCACTGCTTGCCGGCTTCGCCATGGCGTTCGGCACGCGACGGGTCGAGGCGACAGAACATCAGGGCGGACTCATGCTCGCGATCGCGAGCGAATCCATCGTGAAACTCGTCGCGTTCCTTGTGGTCGGCATCGCCATCACCTGGGTGACGTTCGATGGCGTCGACGATTTGATCGGCCGCACGCACGCGGCTTTGGGTGAAGCAAATCCGTTCGCGAGGGCACCTGACCCGGTGAACTTCCTTACGATGACGCTTCTCTCGGCGTCGGCCATCCTGCTTCTGCCGCGGCAATTCCACGTCACGATTGTCGAAAACCGTGAAGTGGAAGACGTCAAAGCGGCAAGCCGGCTGTTTCCGCTGTATCTCATTGCGATCAATCTCTTCGTTATCCCGCTTGCGATGGCGGGGTTACTGACTTTCCAGCCCGGCGCGATCGATCGGGATATGACGGTCTTGGCCCTGCCGCTGCAGTTCAATTTCGATTTCGTGGCGCTGATCACCCTAATCGGCGGCCTGTCGGCGGCCACCGCCATGGTCATCGTCGAATGCGTCGCGCTATCGACAATGGTGTCCAACGATCTCGTCGTCCCGCTATTTGTTCGCAGCGGACGCGCCGCCGATACGATCCGTTCAGGTGACATTGGTGCAAAAATCCTGATCGTGCGCCGTGTCGCCATCGTCGCCGTGCTCGCGTTTGCTTATCTCTACCTGGTCCACGCCGGGCAGGCGGCGCTTGCCTCGATCGGCCTCGTCGCCTTCGCGTGCATTGCCCAGATCGCTCCGGTTTTCCTGGGGGGCTTGTTTTGGACGCGTGCGACGGCGCGCGGCGCGATCGCCGGTCTTCTGGCAGGCACCGCGGTGTGGGTCTACACGCTACTAATTCCCTCGCTTGATCCGGGATCCCTTCCTCTCGGGCAGATCGGGGCTGAAGGTCCGTTCGGCATCGCCTTATTGCGGCCGACGGCGCTGTTCGGCACCGAGCTGCCGCTGCTTGTGCATGGAACTTGCTGGAGCCTGGCTGCCAACATCCTTGCATTCGTGGCGTTCTCGGTGACGCGCCCGGCGACCCGGATCGAGCGTGTCCAGGCGGATTATTTCGTTGGCAAACGCACGCCGTCGACGACCAATCCCTTGCGTCTGTGGCGTGCAAGTGTTGGGGCCGGCGAGCTCGAAGCGCTGGTCGCGCGCTATCTCGGCGCAGAACGGACGCGCGAAGCTTTCGCCGCTTTTCTTGCTCATCGCGGTTCGCCGGTTTCGGCCGACGAGCCCGCCGATGTCCATTTGCTGCGTTTCGCCGAGCATGAATTGGCGTCGGCGATCGGGGCCGCCTCCTCGCGTTTGGTCCTGTCGGTTCTGCTCAAACGGCGCAACATCTCGCACCAGACGGCGCTGCGGCTGGTCGACGATGCCTCCGCGGCGATTCTCTACAATCGCGATTTGTTGCAATACGCGCTCGATTTTGCCCGGCAGGGAATCACAGTTTTCGACAAGGATCTCCGGCTCATCTGCTGGAACCGTGAGTTCCGCGACTTGATCGGGCTTCCGAGCGAGCTGATCCGCGTTGGCGTCACCGCGCAGGAAATCCTCCGCTTCAACGCCGAGCGGGGTCTGTACGGAGCGGGAAATATCGACGCGCAGATCGCCGCCCGGCTGGTGGCGCTGACTTCCGAGGACGAGCCCTCGCGCGTTAGACTGCATCCGTCCGGCGAGGTGATCGAGATACGTTCGGCCAGAATGCCGGACGGCGGCTTGGTGACGACGTATACCGATGTAACCGCGCAGGTCGCCGCCGAAGAATCGTTGGAGAGGCGCGTCGCGGAGCGCACGGAAGAGCTGATGCGCCTCAATATCGAGCTCGCCGGCGCGAAGGCGCAAGCCGAAGATGCAAATCTTTCGAAGACGCGGTTTCTCGCCGCGGCGAGCCACGACATCTTGCAGCCGCTGAATGCCGCCCGGCTCTATGCGACGTCCCTGAACGAGACAGCCGCGTCCCGCCGAAGCGCCGCCGCGGGCGAGATGCGTACGCTGGCGCGCAACGTCGATCTCTCCCTCGAAGCGGTCGAAGAAATACTGACGGCCATTCTCGAGATTTCCCGACTCGATGCGGGCGCGATGAAGCCGCAACTTCACGCCTTTTCGGCCAAGACTATTTTCGATCAGCTGCGTATCGAATTTCAACCGATGGCGCGCGAGAAGCGGCTCGATCTCAAAGTGATCGCGTGCTCCGTGCCGATTCTCTCCGACCGCCGGCTGCTCCGCCGGCTGCTCCGCAACCTTGTTTCGAACGCGCTGAAATACACGACGCCCGGGGGCCGCATCGTCGTCGGCGCGCGGCGCAGAGCAGGGGGCCTCCGTCTGGAAGTCTGGGATAACGGTATCGGCATTCCGGAGGATCAGCAGCGAATTATCTTTCACGAATTCACCCGCCTCGAATCTGCGCAACAGAGCGCGCCGGGTCTCGGTCTCGGCCTGTCCATTGTCGAGCGTCTCGGCCGCGTGCTCGATCATCCGGTTGCGCTGCGCTCCGCGCCAGGTCGCGGCTCGGTCTTTTCGGTCGAAGTGCCGAATGCTGCGCCGGACATCGAAGTGGCGAAGGCAACGCCGCTGCGGCGCGGGACGCGCAAGGAAGAGGTGGGCGGCATGGTCGTCGTCGCCATCGACAACGATCCGCGCATTCTCCATGGGATGCAGACGCTGCTGGAGCAATGGCAATGCGTCCCCGTCTGTGCCGAAAGCGGTGCCGAGGCCGTGAGGTTGCTACAGGCGGCACACATGCCGCCGCACATTATTCTGGCCGATTATCATCTCGACGATGAGGGAAACGGCCTCGACGCAATCGCAAGCTTACGTGGGCTCTATGGCAGCGAAATACCCGCGCTTCTGATCACCGCCGACCGCACGGCGGAGGTGCGCGACCGCGCGGCGGATGAAAATGTATACTTGCTCTACAAGCCGCTGAAGCCAGCGTCGTTGCGCGCCGTTCTCGCACAGACGCGCGTCGCCAGAACGGCAGCGGAATAGTCACGCATCCGGCGAGAAAGATTTGCGACCGGAGCGCAGCGCGTCGTGGAGCAATTCGAGGCGGTCCTGGCCCCAGAAAAGCTCGCCGTCGAGGATGTAAGTCGGCGAGCCGAAGACGCAGGCGGCGAGCGCCGCGGCGATGTTGACTTTGTAGGCGGCCTCGCTTTGCGGCGCTTTGGCCGCGGCCAGCACCGATTCCGCATCGTGGCCGGATGTGCGTAAGATATCACCGAGCACGACTTCGTCGGCGCAATTGCGCTCCTCTTCAAACACAGCCTTGAACACGCTACCGATGTAAGGCGCAGCGTCTTTGCCGCTCTGCACCACCGCGATTACGGTGCGGTCGGCAAACGCACAATCGAACGGCCAGTTTTTCGGATGTAGAGAGAAACTCAGGCCGCGCTTGTCGCGCCAGCGCTGAAGTTCGAGCATGCGATAGCGCTGGCGTGCGGGAGGACGCTTCGCCAGCGGCAGACCGCCCGTCTGCGGAAAAATCTCGCCGAGATTCACCGGCTTCCAGTCGATTGCGACGTCATGCTCGCGGGCGATAGCAAGGAACAGCGCGTGGCCGATATAGGCCCACGGACTGACGGTCGTGAAATAGCAGGTGATGCGGCGCGCCATGTAACCTCCCGGTACAACCCGCGAAGTTACATGGATTTCGTCAGCGCGCCAGAGTTACGCCGCCGCTTTGGCCTGCGCGGCGGCACGGCCGTAGAAGGACTCGTGCGATTTCGCCATGTCGAGAAGCAGGCCCGGCGGCGAGAAGCGGTCGCCATATTTCTTGGCGAGCTTGTCGCAGAGCAGGACGAAATTGCCGACGCCCATTCCGTCGATGTAGCTCAGCGTACCGCCGGTATAAGGCGCAAAGCCGAAGCCGAGGATCGAGCCGACGTCCGCCTCGCGCGGATCGGTGACCACGCCCTCCTCGAATGTACGTGCCGCCTCCACCGCTTGCACGACGAGGAAACGCTGCTTCAGCTCGTCCACGTCGATCTCGTCCGGATGGAGCTTGCGCTCCGCGAGATCCGCGAGGCCGGGCCAGAGCCGCTTCTGGCCCTGGCCCTTTTCCGGATAATCGTAAAAACCCTTGCCGTTCTTGCGGCCGTTGCGGCCCTTGTCGACGACGAGCGTACGCAGCACTTTCTCCTGCGCCGGATCGACGGCACCCTGGCCGAGATCCTTCTTCGTTGCTTCAACAATGTTCCAGCCGAGATCGACGCCGACTTCATCGTTGAGTGCGAGCGGCCCAACCGGCATGCCGGCCATCTTGGCGGCATTCTCGATCATTGCCGGCGGAATGCCCTCGACGAGCATCAGATGCGCCTCGCGGATGTAATTGCCGACGCAGCGATTGGCGTAGAAGCCGCGCGTGTCGTTGACGACGATCGGCGTCTTTTTAATCGCGCGCACATAGTCGAGCGCCGTTGCAAGCGCGCGGTCCCCCGTACTCTTCCCCTTGATGATCTCGACGAGCATCATCCTCTCGACCGGCGAGAAGAAATGGATGCCGACAAAGTTTTCCGCGCGCGAATGGTTCTCGGCGAGCGAGGTGATCGGCAGCGTCGAGGTGTTTGATGCGAAGATCACATCAGGACCGACGACCGCCTCGGCCTTCTTCGTTGCTTCGCCCTTGATGCCACGATGCTCGAATACCGCCTCGACAACGAGATCGCAGCCCTTCAACGCGGCATAGTCATCCGTCGCAGTGATGCGGCCGAGCAGAGCATCGCGATCGGCGCTCTTGGCGCGGCCCTTCATGATCTGGCCGGAAATGAGCTTATTCGAATATTCCTTGCCCTTGTCGGCGCTTGCCTGATCGCGATCGATCAAGACGACATCCATGCCCGCTTGCGCGGTGACATAAGCGATCCCCGCGCCCATGAAACCGGCGCCGAGGACGCCGATCCTGCGGAGGTTCGTCGCCGGCACGTTCTTCGGCCGCCGCGCGCCCTTGTTGAGCTCGCCCATCGAGAGGAACAGCGAGCGGATCATCGCGGCCGCCTCCGGGGAGCGGAGGATTTTCGCAAACCATCGCGCCTCGACCTTCAGCGCCAGATCCATCGGCAGCTGCAGGCCTTCGAAGACGCAGTGCAGGATCGCTTTCGCTGCGGGATAGTTGTCCATCGTCTCGCGGCGATAGAGCGCGTTCGCAGCAGGCCAGGTCATCATGCCGGTCGGCGAGAAGACTTTGCCTGACGGCAGTTTGAAGCCCTTCTCGTCCCACGGCGCGATGCCCTTGCCGCCACCCCTGATCCACTCTTTCGCCTTCCCGACGATCTCGCCCGCCGGCGCGACCGCATGCACTAGGTTCATCTTTAGTGCCGCGGCGGGCCTGATCTGCTCACCCTTGAACAGCATTTGCAACGCATCGGCGGTCTGCATCAGCCGGGGAATGCGTTGCGTGCCGCCCGCGCCCGGGAAGAGGCCGACCTTAATCTCGGGCAAGCCGACACGCGTCTTCTCCGAATCCGACATCACGCGATAATGGCAGGCGAGCGTAAGTTCGAAGCCGCCGCCGAGGCACGTGCCGTTGATTGCCGCCGCCCATGGCTTGCCGGATGTCTCGAGCTTGCGATAGAGCCGCGACAGCGCGCCGGCATTGTCGACGAAGAGCCGCATCGCCTCTTCTTCGCCGCGCTCCTTCAGCGCTTTTGCATAATCACTGGCACCCTTCTCGAGCATGGTGAGATCGGCGCCGGCGGAAAACGTGTCTTTGCCCGACGTGACGACGCAGCCCTTGATCGCCGCGTCGGACGCGACTTGATCGACCACCTGACCGAGTTCGGCGATCACCTCGGGGTTAAGCACATTCATGGCGCGGCCCGGCATGTCCCAGGTCAGAAGCGCGATTCCGTCGGCATCGGTTTCGAAACGGAAGTTTTTGAGGTTCATGGAAGACTCCGTCAGGCGAGCATCAGGGTTGCCAAGGATCAACAACCGCTACGTCGAGGCGCCGAAAATCCCGGACGTTACGTGTCACTACAACATGTGAATGGGCCAGCGCGGTCGCGGCTATAAAGCCGTCCATCACCTGCAAGCCAATACCCTGTCGGCGCGCAGCAGCACTCAAACGCCCCCAGTGATCGGCAACAATTGAGTCGATTGCGATAATTCTGCCGGCAAACCGCTCCGGTACGTGTTCGGACAGCCAGGAATGAAGCGCGCTCTTGCGACGTCCTGCATCTAAAAGCTCGATCCCAAGACGAAGCTCGGCCAAGGAGACTACGGACATGAAGGTGATATCCTCATCTGCTTTTTCCAGCCAGTGCAGAACATTCTGATCCGGGTCCGGCTTCATGAATTCCGAGACGACGTTTGTGTCGAGGAGAAAGGTCACAGGTCGATATCGCGCGGGAGATCCTTCGATCGTTCCAAATCAAGATTGCTGTCTCGCAAGGGAGAAGACAGAAAGAAATCCGCTAGCGTGCCCTTGCGCTGGGTCTTTCGTTTCCATTCATCGACGCTCACGACCACTGCGACGGGTTTGCCGTTCCGCGTGATGGTTTGCGGCGACCGGGTCACGGTATCGAGCATCTCAGAAAATCGCGCCTTTGCGTCGGCAACGGACCAGTCCTTTTCGGTCTTCGAAACGGAAGCAGAAGCTTTGTGGAGTTGCGCGGGTTTGTTCCTCCCGCTTGCAGTCATTCGCTTTGGCATTCCGACCTCCAGTTCGCTGCCCCAGGGGCCAGCGTAAGCTGAATGGTCAGTATGGTCAACATAGTCAAACGCGCTCGACGATCGTCGCGGTGCCCATACCGGCGCCGATGCAGAGCGTGACGAGCGCGGTCTGCTTGCCGGTACGCTCCAACTCATCGATGACCGTGCCGACCAGCATCGCCCCGGTCGCGCCGAGTGGATGACCAAGCGCGATCGCGCCGCCATTCACGTTGACCTTCGCGTGATCGATGTTGAACGCTTGCAAGAAGCGCAGCACGACGGAGGCGAAGGCTTCGTTGACCTCGAAGAGATCGATGTCTTCGATATTCATCCCGGCCTTCCTCAGAACTTTCTTCGTCACGTCGACCGGACCTGTCAGCATGATTGCGGGCTCGGAGCCAATATTCGCGAACGCGCGGATTCGCGCGCGCGGCTTCAGGCCCGCCTTATTGCCGGCCTCCGACGACCCCATGAGCACGGCGGCTGCACCATCGACGATGCCGGAGGAGTTACCGGCATGATGCACGTGGTTGATGCTCTCGACCTCCGGGTGCTTCTGGATGGCGACTGAATCGAAGCCGGCCTGCTCGCCGATTATTGTGAACGCCGGCTTCAGCGACGCAAGCGACTGCATGTTCGTCTCGGGCCGCATATGCTCGTCGCGATCGAGCAGCGTGATGCCGTTGATGTCCTTCACCGGCACCACCGATTTCTTGAAGCGGCCCTCGCTCCATGCGGCCGCGGCACGCTTTTGCGACTCGACGGCGTACGCGTCTACGTCATCGCGCGAGAAGCCGTATTTTGTGGCCATGAGATCGGCGGAAATGCCCTGCGGCATGAAATAGGTCGGGATTGCCGCTGCCGGATCCATCGCCCAGGCGCCGCCGGACGAGCCGATGCCGACGCGGCTCATCGACTCGACGCCACCGCCGATCGTCATGTCGTGCTGGCCTGACATGACCTGCGCCGCGGCGAAATTCACGGCGTCGAGCCCGGACGCACAGAAGCGATTGATCTGAATGCCCGGCACGTGATCGCCGTAGCCCGCCGCGAGGGCCGCAATACGCGGCACGCAGCTGCCGGCCTCGCCGACCGGATCGACGCAGCCCATGACGACGTCGTCGACCAGATGCGTGTCGAGCTCGTTGCGGTCGCGCACCGATTTCAGGGCTGCGGTCGCTAGGCCGAGCGTCGAGACTTCGTGCAGCGATCCGTCCACTTTGCCGCGGCCGCGCGGCGTGCGCACGTGATCATAGATGAATGCGTCGGCCATTCCTCAAGCCTCCCAGGGCTGTCTTGATTGCGCGCCTCGTAGGTGCGCGATGCGTAGTTAAGGTCAGAACATCTCGGCCGGCAGCGACATCATCGTGTCGGCGCCCGATGTGATCCGCGCCAGGCGGACGCTGCTTTCCGGCAGCATGCGCTCCATGAAGAACTTACCTGTCATGAGCTTGGCGTCCATCCTTTCCGCCACGCCGTTGCCGGCCGACTTCTTGGCGAGTGCGGCCTTGGCGATCTGCGCCCACATATAGCCGAGTGCCACCAAACCAAAGAGGTGCATATAATCATATGAGCCGGCGCCGGCATTGTCGGGTTTCGCCATGCTGTTCTGCATGAACCACATGGTTGCCTGCTGCAGATGGCCGACGGCCTTCTGCAACGGCGCTATGTACGGCTTCAGCGCCTCGTCGCTTTCATTCTCCTTGGCGAACTGCGCCACTTCATTGAAGAAGGTCATGATGGCACGGCCGCCGTCCTTCGGCAGCTTGCGGCCGACAAGGTCGAGCGCCTGGATGCCGTTCGCGCCTTCGTAGATCATGGCGATTCGGGCATCGCGGACGAACTGCTCCATGCCCCATTCGCCGACATAGCCATGGCCACCGAGCACCTGCTGGGCTTTCACCGTGTTGTCGAAGCCGACATCGGTGAGCACGCCCTTCAAGACGGGCGTCATCAGCCCAAGATAATCCTCGGACGCGGCATGCACCTTCGGATCTTCGGAATGATGTCCGATGTCGCTGCGCATCGCCGTCCAAAGAACGAGCGCGCGTGCGGCCTCGTTGAAGGCTTTGATCTCGAGGAGATTGCGCCGAATATCCGGGTGGACGATGATCGGATCGGCGGGTTTTTCGGGATTCTTCACGCCGGAGATCGAGCGCCCCTGTAGGCGATCCTTGGCGTAGGCCGCGGCATTCTGATAGGCGACCTCGGATTGTGCAAGCCCCTGCACAGATACCCCAAGTCGCGCGTGGTTCATCATCACGAACATCGCGTTGAGGCCGCGATTGGCTTCGCCAAGGAGATAACCCTTAGCGCCGTCATAGTTCATGACGCAGGTCGAGTTGCCGTGGATGCCCATCTTCTCTTCGAGCGAGCCGCACGCCACGGCATTGCGCGCGCCCAGCGATCCGTCAGGCTTCGGCAATATTTTCGGACAGACGAACAGTGAGATGCCGCGGGTGCCCTCGGGGGCGCCTTCGATCCGCGCCAGCACGAGATGGATGATGTTGGGAGCGAGATCGTGCTCGCCGGCCGAGATAAAGATCTTGGTGCCGGTGATCTTGTAGCTGCCGTCGGCCTGCTTGACGGCCTTGGTGCGCAAGAGGCCGAGATCGGTGCCGCATTGCGGCTCGGTGAGATTCATGGTGCCGGTCCACTCGCCCGCCACCATCTTCGGCACGAACATCGTCTTCTGTTCGGGCTTGCCGTGCACTATCAGCGCCGCCGTCGCGCCCATGGTGAGGCCGCCATACATCGAAAACGCCATGTTGGCCGAGCATTGGAATTCGGTGACGGTCTGCGACAGCGTCACCGGCAGGCCCTGCCCGCCATACTCCGCCGGCGCGGACAGGCCGAGCCAGCCGCCCTCGGCCACCTGCCTGAAGGCTTCCTTGAAGCCTTTCGGGGTGGTCACGCTGTTCTCGTCATGACGGACGCAGCCCTCGAGATCGCCGGTGCGATTGAGCGGCTGCAGCACTTCCTCACTAAGCTTGGCGGCTTCGCCCAAAATCGCTTCCCGCACATCGGCGGAAGCATCGCTGAAACCGGGGAGGTTGTCGTAGCGATCGATCTGGAACACGTCGTTGAGCAGAAAATTCACATCTTCGACGGGGGCTTTATAGATCGGCATGGTGTTCTCCCGGCTGGCTGGCGGCTCCCTTGGGGGAGTTCACATAGCGCAGCAATCCTTGGGTTCCAGAAATGGACCTTAACCGGTTCCGGTGGTCCGAAGCACTATCAAAGGTCGTTTCTATCAGGACAGCGGTTGCGACTTTGCGACGCCGCCGGCACTTGCCTGCTTCATGAGTTGCTCTCCCATCAGCCGATGCAGCAGGTTGATCGCCTTGAGCGGACGAACCATCACCTTGAAATGCGTGATCTTGCCGTCTGCGCTGAA
>JAXDNJ010000077.1:0-63601 GCA_034669505.1 Methylobacteriaceae bacterium | reverse complement strand
ATCCCGTTTGGCGCATGCCACTCTGGACGCCTTACGACAAGCAGCTCGATGGAAAAATCTCCGATCTCGTCAACGTATCGTCAGGTCCGTTTGCCGGCTCGATCACCGCAGCGCTGTTCCTGCGTCGTTTTGTCGAACGCGCGAAGGCATGGGCGCATTTCGACGTCTATGCCTGGAATCCGAAGACGCTGCCCGGCCGCCCGGAAGGCGGGGAGATCCAGGTCGCGCGATCGCTGTTTGCGATGCTAGCAGAAGGCTACGCACAGAAGCAGCGATAAGACCGCCACTCCACGCACACACCCGCGCGCGTTCGAGCCTTTGTGTTGGGCGCATCACATCAAAATAGGAAGAAAGAATGCTGCAGCGCTACTTCGAGGATTTTCACCCTGGCGACGTGCTGCCGATCGGCGAGCGTGACATCACGAAAGACGAAATCATCACCTATGCCTCGGTCTATGACGCGCAGCCTTTTCACATCGACGAGGAAGCCGCCAAGAAGTTGATGCTCGGCGGGTTGGCGGCGTCCGGTTGGCATACTGCCTGTGTCATCATGCGCATGAACTACGATAGCTGGCTGAAGGACACGGCGTCGCTTGGCGCGCCGGGCATCGACGAATTGCGTTGGACCAAACCGGTGCGGCCGGGCGATCGGCTCAGCGGACGGCTGGAAATCACCCAGACGCGCACATCGAAATCGCGCCCGGAGATGGGGCTCGTCGGAATGGCGTGCACAGTCGAGAATGAAGCGGGCGAAGTCGTGCTGACGCAGAAGCATACGCAAATCATCCGGCGCCGCGGCGCCACGGAAGCCAACTTCGCGCCGCCGCCGGGAGACGAAGCACCGGCACCATCAGCGAATCACGCACCGCAAACACCGCCCCTCTCCGCCTGGTTTGAGGACCTGCAAGTCGGAACGAGAACGGCACTCGGAGCCGAGACGTTTACGCGCGAGTCGATCATCGAGTTTGCACAGAAATATGATCCGCAGCCGTTTCACGTCGATGATGAGGCGGCGAGAAGCAGTCTCTTCGGCCGACTCGCCGCATCCGGCTGGCACACCGCTTCAATGTGGATGAAGCAGTTCGTCGACACGCGCACGAAGTTCGAGAATGAGCGCGGGCCGAGCAGCGAACCGGCGCCGCGGCCCGGTCCGTCGCCTGGCTTCACCAAACTCCGGTGGCACCGTCCCGTCTCTGCCGGCGATACGATTTCCTTCGCGAGCGACCTTGCCGACAAGCGCGTGACGTCACGCCCGGGTTGGGGGCTGATCTTCAGCCACAACACCGGCATCAATCAGGATGGCGTGCTCGCCTATGAATTTACCGGCTCGGCGTTCTGGCCGCTGCGGCCGAAATAGCTGCAGCTCAGCGCGCGTTCTTCTTGCACTGCAGGCCCGCCGGTTGGCAGGCGATGCCCGGCGTCGAGCAGGCGACCGCGCCTGTATCGGATTTTGCGCAGATCGTGCAGCCGTCGGTCCATTCGAGACAGGACGGATTGTCAGTGGCATAGGCCTGGATGGGAACCGGGTGGGGCGCCCGCACGGAAGGTGTTTTGGCCTGGTCTGCGCGCGCGGTTGACGACACGATCACAAATAATCCGACACAGACGTGCAAAAAGGGGCGCGTGAAGCGCCAAAGCACCCCGCATGGCGATACACCGGGATGCGTGCTAATCGCGCGCATGCTCGAAGGCCTCCCGCCCAACGACGCGACGCATATCATGCGCCTTATCTGCAACGAAGCGCACGCGCGCGCGGTTGCGGATCTTCTCGTTGAAACCTTCGATCCGGCTGAAACCGCGGCGTCGGCTTTCGAGAAAGAGCCAAGCGCCTCGCAACAAGCGGGCCAATGGCAAGCAGGCCAATGGCAAGCAGGCCAATGGATTGTCGAAGTTTACTTCGGCTCCGCACCCGACGAGTCGATGGTTCGCGATCTCGTCGCTATCGCCGCGGGTGCGGAAACCGCCGAGCGGATCATGTTCGATCACGTGGAACGCGCCGACTGGATCGCAGCGTCGCTTGCGGGCTTCGACCCGGTTCGCGCCGGGCGTTTTCTCGTCATCGGCAGCCATGCGCGGCAGGCGGCGCGGGCCAACGACATCGTCATCGAGATCGAGGCGGCGCTCGCCTTCGGCACGGGCCATCACGGCACGACGATGGGGTGCCTCTACGCTCTCGATCGGCTTGCGCGCCAGAAGCGGCCACAACGCATTCTAGATATCGGCACCGGTAGCGGGATTCTCGCGATCGCGGCGGCAAAGCGCTGGAAGCGCAACGTGACGGCCTCCGACATCGACGCGACCGCAGTCGCGACCGCCCGCAACAACACCATCCGCAATGGCGCAGGGCCATATGTGCGGCCGGTGCAGGCGAGCGGAGCGCGCCACCCGGCGCTCGCGGGCAAGTATGACCTGATCCTCGCCAATATCCTTGCCCGACCCCTGAAGCGGCTTGCGGGCGAGATCGCCCAAGTAGCCGACTCGGGGTGCAAGCTGATCCTATCAGGCCTGCTTGCGCCCGATCTCCCGGGGGTAGCTGCCGTTTATCGGGCCCATGGTTTTGTGCTGCTTCGCCGCGACCTCCGGGATGGTTGGGCGACTCTTCTGCTTTGCCGTCACCGCCGGTAAACCAACAGCAGCGCCCTAGCGCAAAAAACTTTGTTGGCAAGCTGCTTTCGGGCGATTTTTTGGCGAGTTTGCGGCAAAAACGGTATAGCTTAGCTTCTTAGGGCGTAAGACGCTGTAAACGTTACAGATTTTCTGCGCGATAAGCTTGGCTATTGATGTGGGGCAAATACCACAACCCTTTGAAAAGCTTGGATTCTTGAGTCGATTTGCGCTGGAACTGTGTCCCGTGGTGGATGAGGGCTGAGGCTGAGCAGTTCAAGAACTTAGCCGCTGCGCTCCCCGCCTCAAGGAGTGTCCCGCATATGCCCAGACCATCCTCTCGACGCCGCCCCCGAACTCCTGGCGAACCCTTCGGTCCGAAGGAAACGCGGCTTCTAAGCCACGCCTTCAACCGCGCCTGGGCGGAAGTCGTCCAGCGCGGCGGCCAGCGCGCTGGCGTTAGCGACGAGCGCACGGCACGCGAACGAATCGCACGCGCCATCATCGATACCGCCCATACCGGCGAGCGGGATCCACTCGCGCTCGAAAAAGCCGGGCTCGCCTGCGCCGGCTTCTAAGTTAGGCGCGGCGGCCGCTGGCGATCCATTCATCGCGCAATTCGCGCTTCAGCACCTTTCCGATTGCGCTGCGCGGCAGCGCGTCGACGATCTCCACCGTATTCAGACGCTGCGTCTTGCCGAGCCTGCCATTTGCCCATTCGCGTAATGCCTCCACTGAAGCGTTGCTCCCCTCGCGTAATACAACAAATGCAACGGGCGTTTCGCCCCACGCTTCAGATGGCACCCCGATGACGCTCGCCTCCGCCACATCCGGATGGGCCGCCATCACCGCTTCGAGGTCGCTCGGATAGATGTTGAAGCCGCCCGAGATGATCATGTCCTTGCGGCGATCCATCAACTGAAGAAAACCATCGGCATCAAAGCGCCCAACGTCGCCGGTGCGGATGAATCGCTTGCCTGCGGGATCGCGCCATTCGGCCTCCGCAGTCTTTTCCGGCTGATTGTGGTAGCCGTTCATCATTGCCGGAGAATGGCCCACGACCTCGCCTACTTCACCGGGCCCGACCTCGCGTCCGTCCTCGTCGATCAGACGGATCTCGTGCTCCTCCGACGGGCGTCCCACTGTGTGCAATTTGTTGGGAAATTCGTGCGCAGCGAGAATGCACGTGCCGCCGCCTTCCGTCATCCCGTAATATTCGACGAGACCGCCCGGCCAGCGCTTTAAGATGTCCGTTTTTAGTGCAGCATTGAACGGTGCACTCGTCGAGAATTTCATGCGGAAACTCGACAAGTCGTGCTCATCGAAATCAGGCAGCGCCATGATGCGGCTGTATTGGATTGGAACCAACATGGCGTGCGTGGCGCGATGTTTCTCTGCCAGGTCGAGGAATTTCGACGCGTCGAACTTCTTCATCAGCACGGCCGTGCCGCCGAGCGCTAGTGTCGGAAAGAAGCTCACGAGCGTCGTGTTCGAATAAAGCGGCGTCGAGATAATCGCGATCGCATCGGGCCCATACGCAAAGAGGTTGGCCCGGCGGACATGCTGCCAGCGCATGCCGTGCGACTGCACGATCCCCTTTGGTACGCCGGTGGTGCCGGAGGAATAGATGATGTTGAACGGCCATTCAGGTTTGATCTCAACCGGCTTCGGCTTTGCGCCTTCCGGCATCAGCCAGTCGCGGAAAGGTTTGCCGCCCGCGCTGCCGTCGAGTGTGATACGCGTGATTTTGGCGCCGACGTTTCGCAGCACCGGCTCCGTGGACGCATCGTAGAAGAGGAGCGGACTGCCGCAATCCGCGACCATCACCGCGAGACTCTCCGGCGTGGAGGACGGCGCAAGCGGCGAGACCGCGATTCCGGCGCGCAGTCCGCCGAGAAACACCGCGGCATATTCAATGGACGATACCGCGCAGACAGCAATTGCACTCTGCGGCGCGAGCCCTTCCTGCTGCAGCGTGGCGGCGACACCGTCACAGAGCGCGTCGAACTCGCGATAGGTCACCTGACGCGCTTCGTCGATCAGCGCGATCCGCTCGGGCGCCTCATCCGCATGGTAGCGGACGAGGTCCGGGATCGTCCCAAAATCCTTTTGCAGTTCCTGTTCCAGTGGCATGACGCAGTGTCCGATGAAGCACGGCAGCGGTGGGCCATTGCCCTCCGAAATTCCCTGCGCAATATCGCAGATGGAATTGGGATGGAACAATGAATCAGGCAGTACGGACGACTCCGGCGACCAGCACGCTCGCCGATCCGCAGAACCTAGGCTTTTCGCCGAGCGGCCTGGATCGGCTGCGGCGGGTTCTCAAGCGCGAGATCCATCAGAAGCGCCTGCCGGGAGCAGTCGCCATGATCGCGCGGCAGGGCAAGCTCGGCTTCCTTGAAGCGTTCGGTGTGCAGGACCCGGCGAGCGGCAAGCCGATGCAGATCGATTCTATCTTCCGCATCTATTCCATGACGAAACCGATCGTCTCCGTCGCGATCATGATGCTGGTGGAAGAGGGTCGGCTGTTCCTCGGCGATCCGCTTGCCAAATATGTGCCCGCCTTCGCCGATCCGAGGGTCGCGGTCGAGCGCGACGGCCGCGTCGATCTTGTACCCGCCGAGCGGCCGATCACGATCCAGGA
This sequence comes from Methylobacteriaceae bacterium, assembly GCA_034669505.1. GTDB lineage: Bacteria > Pseudomonadota > Alphaproteobacteria > Rhizobiales > Beijerinckiaceae > JAFASC01. The sequence continues at coordinate 58,353 of JAXDNJ010000077.1, read as the reverse complement.
TCTTTTACGCCACACGTCGGGCCTGACCTACGAATTCGTCGGCACGGGGGCCGTGCAACGCATGTATTTTGACAAGAAGCTGCCGAGCACGGACCAGACGAACGCCGAGCACGTCGAACGGCTCGCGAGCTTACCGCTGTTCAGTCAACCGGGGCGGCAATGGGATTACAGCCGCTCGACCGACGTGCTCGGGCGCATCGCCGAGATCGTCTCCGGCGAGACGCTTGGACAATTTCTGCAGAAGCGCATCTTCGACCCGCTCGGCATGACTGACACCGGCTTTCCTGTTCCAACCGAGAAGCAAAGCCGCATCGCTGAGCCCTTCGCCAATGATCCGGACACGGGCGACGCGGTGCGGCTGCTTGACATCCGCAGGCCTGCGAAATTTGAATCGGGCGGCGGCGGACTCGTCTCCACCATTGGCGATTACGCGCGCTTCCTCGACATGCTCGCGGCCGGCGGCATACGCGACGGCCAACGGCTGCTCGCGCGCAAGACCATCGACCTGATGCGTTCCGACCATCTCGGACCAAATGTCCGCAGAGGATCGGAGCTGTTGCAGCCGGGCCATGGCTTTGGCCTCGGCTTCGCGGTGCGCACCAAACCCGGCATGTCGGTCATGCCCGGCTCGCCTGGCCTGTATTACTGGGGCGGCATTGCCGGCACGACGTTCTGGATCGATCCGGCGGAAGACCTCTATGCGATGATGCTCATCCAGGCGCCGGGCCAGCGGGATTATTATCGCGCGCTGTTCCGCACGCTGGTTTACGGCGCGCTGGAATAAATCGGCTCACGCCAGCTTTTCCGCCGGCGCAACAATCTCGGGCCCGGCAGGCTGCGCCTCAGCGAACCCCTCCCACGGCTGGTGATTGATCGTCGCCACGCGCCAGCCCTCGCCGCCATCGCCTTGATAGAAATCGAGCCCGGTGATCGCGCAATTATCGGTCGCGAAGGCGAGCCCGGCTTGCGGCTCCAAGTCGAGCGCAATGGCAATCGCCGCACGAATGGTGCCGCCATGCGCGACGGCAATGATGTCGCGGCCGCGATATGCTTTGATAAGATCGCCGATCGCAATGCGGACACGTGCGACGAGGTCGGCGAAGCTTTCCCCGCCCGGTGCGCGCTCGTCGGCGGGTGCAAACCAAAAGCTTCCCGGCGTCGCTTTTCGCTGCTTGAAGAAGCTCGCGCGGTCGAGGCCCTGCCATTGCCCAAGATTCTGTTCGGCGAGATTGGCCACCTCTCGGAATGTGATGCGGTCGAACTTGTTGCGATCGGCGGCCCAGATCGCGCGCGCCGTCTCGTGCGTGCGCCGAAGATGGCTCGCGACCCAAACCGCATCGCGCGGCAGGATGCGCCCTAGCGCAACGAAGACATGGCGCTCGCTGCAATCGCAGGAAAGATCGCGTTGGCCGTAAATGCGGCCGCCATCATCACGCACCGGCGCGTGGCGCACCCAGAAAAAGCGCGTGCGCGCGAAGCCCCCGTCGTGAATTCTCGCGATCTCCGGCCGGTCGACCATGCTTTCTCTGCCTTCCTGTGGGCTTTCTCTAGCGCGCTTTCGAGCGCGCGGACACCCGTGTATTCTCGCCGCATCCGAGGAGGAAACATGGGACGTCTCGAAGGCAAAGCCGCAATCATCACCGGCGCCGGCAGCGGCATTGGCCGCGCCAGCGCACTGCTTTTTGCGCAAGAAGGGGCACAGGTACTCGCGGTGGACCGCGACGACGCGGGCCTCCAGCAGACGGTGAAGGAAGCGACCGATGCGGGCCTGCACGCCATCGCACAGCCTGCCGACGCCGGCCTCGAATCCGACGTGAAGGCCTATATCGACGAAGCGCTGCGCCGTTTTGGCAAGCTCGACGTCGTCTATGCCAATGCCGGCATCAGCGGGGGCCTCGTGCCGCTGTTCGAGCAATCGGTCGAGCACTGGCAGGAGATCCTGCGCATCAATTTGATCGGGCCGTTCTTGGCGATCAAACACGCGGCACCCCACATGGTCTCGCAAAAGCAGGGTTCGATCGTGCTCACCGCTTCCGTTGCGGGCTTGCGCGCCAATGCCGGCGGCAATCCCTACAGCGCCAGCAAGGCCGGCGTGATCTCGCTCGCGCAGACCGCGGCGAATTCGCTGCTCGGCACCGGCGTGCGCGTCAATGCGGTGTGCCCTGGTCTCATCGAGACCGGCATGACCAAGCCGATTTTCGAGATGGCGCGCGAGCGCGGCACGGAGGATAAGATCGGCCAGCTCAATCCGCTGAGCCGCTATGGCGTGCCGCGTGAGATTGCCGCGATGGCGCTGTTTCTAGCGAGCGACGATGCATCTTACGTGAACGGGCAGGCCTTCGCCGTCGACGGCGGCCTGTCCAGCACGCATCCCTTTACAAAGCCGCGAAGGTAGTCACCACGCGCCGGCGTTCACCTCACCGCCGGTAAACACCTTGCGCAACTCGTTCTTCATGATCTTGCCGTTGATGTTGCGCGGCAGGACTTCCGGCCAGAAGACGACACGCGTCGGCACTTTGAACGCGGCGAGTTGCTCGGCGACAAAAGCGCGGATTTCGTCTTCGGTCGCCTGCGCGCCGGGTGCGAGCGTCACGACCGCACCCGGCTCCTCGCCAAGCGTGCGGTGCGGGATCGCGACCAACGCGGCATCGACCACAGCAGGATGTCGGTAAAGGACGTTCTCGACCTCGACGCAGTAAATGTTCTCGCCGCCGCGGATCAGCATGTCCTTGGCACGATCGACAATATAACAAAAGCCTTCCTCATCGAGCCGCGCGACATCGCCGGTCTTCAGCCAGCCCTCTTCGACGAAGGTTTCGGCGGTGGCTTCGGGGTTGCGCCAATATTCCTTCACGACATTCGGACCTTTGGCCCAGAGCTCGCCAACTTCGCCCGGCGGCAGCGTGCGTCCATCTTCCGAAACGATCTTCAATTCGCAGACCGGCAGCGGCGGGCCGCACGAATCGGGGCGATGCTCGTAATCCTCCGCCTGAATATGCGTGAACGTCGATGACGTTTCCGTCATGCCCCATCCGGTTCCGGCTCTGGCGAACGGAAACACCGCTTTTATGCGGCGCACGAGCTCGCCGGCGGCAGGCGCGCCGCCATATGAAATCGATTCAAGCGACGACAGATCGTATTTCGTCAGCGCGGGATGTTCGACGAGTTGCCACGCGATTGTCGGCACGCCGCCGGCGCTGGTGCAGCGCTCGCGCTCGATCAATTGCATCGCGACGTCGGCGTTCCAGCGATGCATGATTACCAGCTTCGCGCCACCCATCAGCGCCACGGTAAGGATCGCCTGGCACCCCGTCGTGTGGAAGAAAGGGACGCACACGAGAGACGCCTTCTGTGGCGCGTTTGGATCAGGCTGCGGCACGGGCTCGCCGCGTCGCAAACACGAACGCGCGAAGGAAACGGGATGTGCGAGCAGCGAAGAGATCGAGTTGCGATGCGTGCCAAGCGCCCCTTTCGGTTTGCCTGTCGTGCCTGACGTGTAGAAGATCGTCGCGTCGTCATCGGGCGCGGTCGGAACATCGGGAACCGACAGATCGGCAAGATCACCCCAGCTGTTCACGAGGCCGATTACGCTTTCGAGCTTCGTCACATGCGGATGCGCGATCGGCTCTGTGGAGCGGCAGACAAAGACGCGGGAGAGGTCCGGCAGGTTGTGCAAATGCTCGCTGAGGCGCTCGAAGCGTTCGGAATCAAGGAAGGCGACCTTCGCGCCCGAGTCCTGCAGCGCGTATTCGAGCTCCGGGCCCGTCCACCAAGCGTTGAGTGGCGTCGCGATCGCGCCGGCGAGCAGCGAGCCGAAGAAAGCCGCCGGCCATTCCGGCAGATTACGCATGGCGATCGCGACGCGATCGCCCTTATTTACGCCTTCCTGCGTGAGGCGGTGCGCAATCGTGAGCGCGGCGCGTGCAAAGGCCTCGAACGTGGCGCGATCATCCTGGTACACGAGAAACGTGCGCGACCCGAAGGCGGCGCGTGAATTGAGGAAAACCTCACGCAATGTAGGTGGCGCGTTCTTCCAGACGCGCGTTTTCACGCCGCGAATCTCGATCGCCTCCCATTCGAAGGGCGAGCCCGAAGCGTTCAGGCGCGCGTCGGCTTCGGCAAGCGACATCACCGCCCAGGCTTTTGCGGAAGCGTCCGGCATCGCTTTCAGTATTGCTTGAGCCGCGCCAAGCGATCGGCATGGAAATTGGTGTCGCCGAACAGTTCCTCCGCGACGCGCACGCGTTTCATGAACAGACCGATGTCGATCGCGTCGGTCATGCCGATGCCGCCGTGCATCTGCACGGCCTCCTGCACGGCAAGCGTCGCGGTCTTGCCGGCGCGCGCTTTCGCTATTGAAACAAACGGTTCCGCCTTATCGGGCTTTTGATCGAGCTGCTGCAGTGCCTTCAGGACGGCGGCGCGGGTGATCTCGATCTCGCTGTAAAGATGCGCGGCGCGATGCTGCAGCGCCTGGAACTCGCCGATGGCGCGGCCAAATTGGTTGCGCTCTTTGAGGTAAGACACCGTGCGCCCGAACGCCTCCTCGCCGCAGCCGACGAGCTCCGCCGCGACAGCCCCGCGCCCGACATTGAGCACGCCTTCGAGGACCGGCCAGCCGCCGTCGACTTCGCCAAGCACGGCGTCGGCGTTGACCTGCACATTATCGAAAGTGAGCCGCGCCGCATTGTGGCTGTCCACCATGATCGTGCGCTCGATGTCGACGCCCTTCGTCTTGGGATCGACAAGGAAGAGCGTGAGGCCATCGCTCTCTCCGGGCGCGCCGGCCGTGCGCGCGGCAACAATCAACAGATCGGCGACATGGCCGTCGACAACGAAGGTCTTCGTACCCGAGAGTGCAAATCCGTTGGCGGAGCGCTTCGCCGACATCGCGATCTGCCGAGGGCCGTGCTTGGCGCGCTCGTCTACCGCCAGCGCCATCAACAGATCGCCGGCGGCGATCTTCGGCAACAACTCGCTCTTGCGTTCGCCGTTGGCACGGAGCAACGCACTAACGCCGACGATCGCAGTCGACAAAAACGGCGACGGCGTCAGGTTGCGGCCGATCTCTTCCATGATCGTGCCGGCCTCGACATTGCCGAGACCAAGGCCGCCATGCTCCTCCGGCACGAGCACGCCAGTGAATCCCATCTCGGCGAATTCTTTCCAGAGGTCGCGCGAGAAGCCGTCGGCGTCGCGGCTGTCGCGCAATTTTCGCAAATGCGCGACAGGGGCCTTGTCGGCGAGAAAATTGCGCGCGCTCTCCTGAAGCATCGCCTGTTGTTCATCGAGAGCGAGCGCCATCGAACCTACGCCCCCGGCAATTCGAGCAGACGCTTGGCAATGATATTCAACTGCACTTCGCTCGTGCCGCCCTCGATCGAGTTCGCTTTGGTGCGCAACCACGAACGCGCGCGATCGCCGCCGCGCGAGCGCTCGCCTTCCCATTCGAGCGCGTCCGAGCCGCCGGCCGACATCAAAAGCTCATGGCGGCGCTTGTTCAGCTCGGCGCCGTAATATTTCAGCATCGATGACATGGCGGGATGCGCCTGCTTCGCCTTGGCAAGGTCGCCGACACGTTCCAGCGCAAGCTGGAAGGCGGCGGCGTCTATGTCGAAAGCGGCGATCTGTCCGCGCAGCAGGGGATCGGCGAGCATGCCGTCCTCGGCTCCAACCGTATCGGCGGCGACCTGTCCGAGCGGACGCCCGGCACTGAGGCCGATGCCGCTGATCATCTCGCGCTCGTGCGTGAGCAGATACTTGGCGACATCCCAGCCTTTGTTGAGTTCGCCGACGAGGTTCTCCTTCGGCACGTGCACATCATCGAAGAACGTCTCGCAGAACGGCGACTTACCCGAGATGAGCACAATTGGGCGCGTTGACACGCCAGGCAACTGCATGTCGAACAGGATGAAGCTGATGCCTTCGTGCTTTTTCGCAGCTGGGTTCGTGCGCACCAAACAGAAAATCCAGTCGGCCTTGTCGGCGTAGGAGGTCCAGACCTTCTGGCCATTCACCAGGAAATGATCGCCCTTATCCTCCGCGCGCGTCTGCAGGGAGGCGAGATCCGAACCTGAATTCGGCTCGGAATAACCCTGGCACCAGCGGATTTCACCGAGCGTGATCTCCGGCAGATACTTTTTCTTCTGCTCTTCGCTGCCGTACTTCAACAGCGCCGGACCGAGCATCCAAATACCGAAACTGTCGAGCGGCGAGCGCGCATTGATCGCGCGCATTTCCTCGCGCAGCACCTTGGCTTCATCGCGCGATAGACCGCCGCCGCCATATTCCTTCGGCCATGTCGGCGCGGTCCAGCCGCGCTCCGCCATGCGTTCGAGCCAGCGCTTTTGGTCGTCCGATCTGAATGTCCAGTTGCGGCCGCCCCAGCAGCGATCCTCGTCATCTTCAAGCGGCAGGCGCATCGTCGGCGGGCAATTCGCTCCGAGCCACGCCCGCGTTTCCGTGCGGAATAAGTCGAGGTCGGTCATGAGCGTACTCTCGTGCGGCAAATCAGGTGATCGTCGCGCCGCCGTCAATCACAATCGACTGCCCAGTCATGAACGTTCCCGCCGCGGACGCCAGAAACACCGCGGCGCCGGCTATCTCATCGGGAGTGCCGATCCGCCCGAGCGGAGTGCGCGAGGTCGAGCGCTTGAGGTTCTCCGGATCCTCCCACAGCGCGCGGGCGAAATCCGTCTTGATCAGGCCTGGCGCGATGCAGTTGACCCGCACATTATGCGGGCCGAACTCAGCGGCGAGATTGCGCGCGAGCTGGAAGTCGGCAGCTTTCGAAATATTGTAGGCGCCGATGATCGCGTTCCCCTTCAACCCGCCAACGGACGACACGATGATGATCGCACCATCCTTGCGCTCGATCATCTGCGGCGAGGCGAACTGGATCAGCCAGTGATTGGCGATCACGTTATTGTCGAGAATTTTGCGGAACTGATCGTCGTTGATCCCCATCAGCGGCCCATAATAAGGATTTGACGCGGCGTTGCAGACCAACGCGTCGATCTTGCCGAAGTGCCGCGTCGCCTCTTCGACGAGATGCTTCAAGTCGTCCTTCGACGAAATGTTCGCAGGAATCGCGGCCGCGCGGCCGTTGCCGTGCTTCGCCTCGATGGCCTTGACGACCTCCTCGCATGGACCAGCTTTGCGCGACGACACCACCACCTTCGCGCCGTGCTCGGCCATGCGCTCGACGATGGCGCGGCCGATGCCGCGCGACGAGCCGGTGACGACGGCAACCTTGCCGGTGAGATCGAAAAGCGTCAGGGCATCCTCCCGAATTTGCGGCAGACCTAGGCCGCAAACCGCCCGAAAGCAAGCTTGAGAGAGCCGTCTGGTCTGCCCAAACTTTCCCGTGCTATGCGTCCGCAAACACGAACGCAAGGGAGCGACCATGGCGGCCATCAATTCCGTAACCGATCTCAGCCTCGACGGCGATATCGCAGTGCTGACGGTGAATTCGCCGCCGGTCAATGCGCTCTCCGCCGCGGTGCGCGACGGCATCAAGGAAGGGATGGAGAAGGCCGGCGCCGACCCGAATGCCAAGGCAATCGTGCTGATCTGCGAGGGCCGCACCTTCATCGCCGGCGCAGATATCACCGAGTTTGGCAAACCTTCAAAAGGCGCTTCACTGCCCGCGACGCAGGCAGCGATCGAGAGCGCGCCGAAGCCGGTCATTGCCGCGATCCACGGCACCGCGCTCGGCGGTGGATTCGAGGTCGCGCTGATGGCGCATTACCGCGTGGCCGTTCCGTCCGCGAAAGTCGGACTGCCCGAGATCAAGCTCGGATTGATTCCGGGTGCCGGCGGCACGATCCGCCTGCCCCGGCTCGTCGGCGTCGAGAAGGCGCTCGATATGATCACGTCCGGCACGCCGATCGGCGCCAAGGAGGCGCAGGGCTCCGGGATCGTCGACGAGATCGTCGAAGAGGGAAAACTGCGCGAGGGCGCGCTCGCCTTCGCGCGTAAAGTGGTCGCTGAGAAGCGGCCCTTGAAGAAAATCCGCGATCAGAACACGAAGATCGAAGCCGCGCGCGGGCGGCCCGAAATCTTCGACAATTTCCGCAAGGCGAATGCGCGCAAATTCCGCGGCTTCGAGGCGCCGGAGCAGGCGATCAAGTCGGTTGAGAACGCCGTCAACATGCCGTTCGACGAGGCGATGACGACCGAGCGGCAGATGTTTCTCGATCTTCTGAAAACGAACCAGTCCGCCGCGCAGCGCTACGTCTTCTTCGCCGAGCGGCAGGTGACGAAGATTCCCGACGTGCCGGATGATACGTCTGTCATTCCGATCAAGAAAGTTGGCGTCATCGGCGCCGGCACGATGGGCGGCGGCATATCGATGAATTTTCTGTCCGCCGGCATTCCGGTGACAATCGTCGAGATGAAGCAGGATGCGCTCGATCGCGGCATGAAGGTCATGCGCGGGAATTACGAGAACACGGCGAAGAAAGGCCGCGTGACGCAAGCCGATGTCGAGACCCGCATGGGCCTGCTCACCGGCACGTTGGACTTACAGAAGCTCACCGATTGCGATCTCGTCATCGAAGCGGTGTTCGAGAACATGGACATCAAGAAGGATATCTTTCGCAAGCTCGATGGGATCGTCAAACAGGGCGCGATCCTCGCCACCAACACGTCCTATCTAAATGTCGACGAGATCGCCTCGGTGACGAAGCGGCCGGAGTTTGTCATCGGCCTGCATTTCTTCTCACCCGCCAACGTCATGCGGCTTCTCGAAATCGTGCGCGGCGAGAAAACGTCGAAGAGCGTGATCGCGACCTGCATGCAGCTTGCCCGCAAGATCGGCAAGATCGGCGTGCTCGTCGGCGTATGCCACGGCTTTGTCGGCAACCGCATGCTGGCGCAGCGCCAGCGCGAAGCGCAGAAGCTGATCCTTGAAGGCGCAATGCCGTGGGACGTTGACCGCGTGCTCTACGATTTCGGCTTGCCGATGGGCCCCTTCGCGATGAGTGATCTCGCCGGTCTCGACATCGGCTGGTCGAAGGAGACATCGTCGAGTTCGACCGTGCGCGAAGTGCTTTGTGAGATGGACAGGCGTGGCCAGAAGACCGGCGCTGGGTTCTACGATTACGACGAGAACCGGCGCGCCAAGCCATCGCCTGTCGTCGAAAAAATCATCCTGGATTTCGCGCAGAAGAAGGGCATCAATCGCCGCACAATTTCCGACGAGGAAATCCTTGAGCGCTGCATCTATCCTATGATCAATGAAGGCGCGAAGATTCTTGAAGAGGGCAAAGCGATCCGCGCCTCCGATATCGATATCGTCTGGATCAACGGCTATGGCTGGCCGGTCTATCGCGGCGGCCCAATGTTTTATGGCGAGACGATCGGGCTCGAGAAGGTGCTCGCCAAGATGAAGGAGTTCGAGGGCAGGATGGGTGACGATTTCAAGCCGTCGTCGCTGCTCGAAAAGCTCGCGGGCGAAGGCAAGGGATTTAAGGATGCGAAGGTCGGCGCGGCGTCATCCTGAGGAGCGCACCAAATGCCGCGCGTCTCAAAGGATGGCAAAGGCAGCGTGTTTGCCCATCCTTCGAGACACCGCTTCGCGGCTCCTCAGGGATGAGGAGTGTCAATTCGTCGGCGGCCTGAACCTTCGCACAAACAAGTTCGCGATCACCGCATGCGCGACATGCTCAGCCATGCAGCGATAGCCTAAGTCGTTCAGATGCAGGTCGTCGCCGGAGACCATTGCCTGCTGATTGCGCACGCTGGAAATATAGCGCATCGCTTCGAACCGGCGCACATAAAGGATGTTCTGCTGCGCCGCGATTTTTCGCAACGCGTCGCGGATCCCGGCGTAGTTGTCATCTCTGGCAAAACGCGCCGTGTATTGCAGACCGACGAGAACGACGTCGATTTTGTTCTCTTTGAGCCACGCGATCGTGCTCGTCACCGTATCTTCGAATTCATCGATGGGGACGCGCGCCAGGGCATCGTTGGTTCCCAATTGCCAGAGAACGAGGTCCGGATGCGTGAGCGCCACCTCGACGCGCAGTCGCTCCGCCGTGCTCTTGGCGACTTCGCCGGAGACGCCGCGGTTGATGATCTCGACATTTATGCCCTTCAACGCCTTTTCGAGGATGTCGGTGAGCTGCGCCGGATAGTTCTTCGAGCCGGAAGAGGCGCCCACCCCGTAAGTGGACGACGAGCCGATCGCCAGCACCCGGATGGTCTTGCGTGTCTCGAGCGTGGCCGTGACGTTCGGCAACGGGGCCGGCGCAGCAATCGACGACGACGGCACGTCGCATTGCGGACTAAGCGGGGGGGCATCCTCCGCGCTCAGGTCGGTTGGGCTCGCCGCGAGGAGACTGGCGGCGAGGAGACTTGCGGTGACGAAGAGGGTGAGGGTTGCGGCTCTTGTCGAGCCCGCAAGCGTTCGCGCCATTCCGAGACCCAACCGGTCACCCCCAGAGCCACAATCCCTATAATTATCACGACCGTATCGGTCCCGATACCGCCGCCATACTCGAACCGGGCAATCTGTCCGGCGAGGCTTAACACGGAGCCGACGCAGAACACGTTCAGCGAGTTGCGGCCAAGCATCGAGAGATACCCCGCCAGCGGCGGGAGGGGCCGCGCGATGTAGCGGAAGCTGCCGGCAAAGAGACCAACCAGGGCGATGGCATGGACGAGCCGCGCCGGCGACAGGAAGGTCTTGTCGAACATGAAGAACAGTTTTGGGTCCGGCACCCGGAGCGGGTCCGGCGAGTAGTGGAACCAGGCGGCAAGCCCGCCGGCGACGACGAAGGGGACGGCGAGGATACGGAGCGCCTGGCGATGGCGCCGGACGAAGGCGCCAAGACCCGTGTCCGGAGCCGCGATGAGAAAGCCGAGGACGAAAATGAGCTGCCAGGTCAGCGGGTCGAGGAACCAGCGGCCCTCGACCGGCCAGGTCGGCAGGTTTAGGCCGCCAAGCAGCGCATAGACGTAAAGCGCGAGAGATGCGGCCAGCAGCAGCCAGGGCGAGGCGCGATCGAGCAGCGCGATGACTGGCGCCCCGATCATCAGCACGACGTAGAGCGGCAGGATATTGAAGTAGCCGAGCTGGTGCGACAGAAGGACGAGGCCGATATGCGCCGCGACGGGCTCCTCGAAGACCGCGGCCGCATTGTGCCACTCGAGGATGGGTGACGCGTCGAAATAAAGCGCCGCCGCCGCGATCAGCGCGATCGCAAGCACCGTGATCAGGATCTGCGCCGCATAGATGACGACGGCGCGGCCGACGAGCCGCAGCACGAGGCGGAAGGCGGGGACCGGCCGGCCCGGATCGGAGACGACGTAGCGCAGCGACCATCCGGCGAGAAACACGAACATCTCCGCTGAATCGGAGAGCGAGAAGTTTCGGTGCGTGAACCGCTCATAAAAGATGCCGGGGACGTGATTGATGAAGATCGTCGCCAGTGCGAAGCCGCGCCAAAAATCGATTTCGTTGGGGGCGCGCATTCTGGAGAATTGGCTTGCCTGGAATTCTTCGTTCTTCGAAACACCCATATAAGGCGGCAGCGGCGCAATCGAGGCGGTGCCGCAGGGCGCCGCCTGCCTCAGGCGCTTGACACCGGGTAGGCCGTCGTCGACTTGATCCGCTCCATTGCGAATCGCGAGGTCACGTTCTTCAACGGGACTGTCTCGATCAGCCGCTTGTAGAAGGCATCGTAGGCGGCCATGTCGGCCACGACGACACGCAGCATGTAGTCGACGTCCCCTGCCATCCGGTAAAATTCCATCACCTCAGGCATCGCCGCCGCCCGCTGCGCGAAGCTGCCGAGCCATTCCTTGGAATGATCGCTGGTCTCTATCTCCACGAATACCGTGAGCCCGAGCCCCAGTTTTTCGGGGGAGACCAGCGCGACACGGCCGGTGATGATTCCGGTCGATTCGAGCTTCTGCACCCGCTTCCAGCACGGCGTCTGCGACAGACCCACCTTGTCGGCGAGTTCGGCAATCGAGAGATTGGCATTGGCCTGCAGCAGCGTGAGGATCTTGCGGTCGATTGCATCCATTGCGGGGATCTCGCTCGCTTGGGCGCGCCAATAGCACTCGCAAGTGACGAACCGCACCTGCGAGGCTCGGTCTCTGTGACAGATTTTCCGCTCGGGTGAGAAATTTAAACCGGGCGGGAACCAATCGCTAGCTAAAAAGCTTAGCTGTTGTTAGCTGTGCCGTTGCTTGTGCGCACCGCACGCCGAGCAACTTCCGTGACGAGGTGTTCGTGAAAACGCGTTCCGCCGCTGGCCGAGCGGCTGAGGACTTGATGGATACGCGCGCTCTGTCCGGAGTGTCGCGGCTCGCTCTTTCCGCCGGCCTCACGCTCCTGTTCGCGAGTCTCGCCGCACCGGCACATGCCCAGTTCGGCTTCTCCTGGTTCGGCATGCAGGCCGCGCCGGTCATGCAGGCTGGGCCCGTGCAGCCTTATGTGCGCCGGGTGCGGACCCGGCCAGGGCCCAGCCTCGACACCCTGAGGTCCGCAATTAAGACGGCAGCAAAGCGGGACACCGGACAGAAGCCTGTCGTCGGCCCGCTGATGATCGTGGTGTCGGTCGACCGGCAGCGCCTGACAGTCTATGACGGCGACCGCCCGATCGTGTCGTCACCGGTTTCGACGGGCAAGATGGGGCACGAGACGCCACTCGGAGTGTTCAGCGTCATCCAGAAGGAAATCCTGCACCACTCGAACCTCTACGACGATGCGCCGATGCCCTACATGCAGCGCATCACCTGGTCGGGCGTGGCTCTGCATTCCGGCCTCCTTCCCGGTCATGCCGCTTCGCATGGCTGCATTCGCCTGCCGCGCGACTTCGCTGTGCGCCTCTGGGGCATGACCAAAATCGGCGTACGCGTGATCGTCGCACGTAACGAGCTTACGCCTGCCGAGTTCCATGATCCGCGCCTGTTCACGCTGCGCGATACATCCGCGGCACCGACCGCAGCTGCGAGCCCCGGCCGCGGTGCTGCGCTCGATCCGGTGGATGCGACGGACCGCAGCCGCGCGGCCGGACAGGTGGCTTCCTTGGCCAGCGTTCCTGTTCCGCCTGCAGGTCTTCAAGAAGCTGCTGCCGCTCGTTTGCCTTCGGCTTACGACGAAATGGCGCCGACCGCGGAGGAGATTGCAACCGCAGGGGCGTTGGATGGTCTGCGACGGGCGACAAACGGCAGCAATGTCGATGCTTCGCCTCAGGCGGCGCTCGCGCCTGAAGCGAAGCCCGACGCCACGACCTCCGGCGACGCAGCGCAACCGGCTGCACCGAAGAAAACCAGTCCGATCTCGATTTTCGTGAGCCAGAAAGAGAAGAAGCTTTTCGTTCGGCGCGGCTTCGAGCCGATTTACCAGACGCCCATCGCCTTTGAGGGCGATCGCCCGCTCGGCACGCATGTCTATACGGCGACGAACGCGCCGGCCGACGGCACGGTACTGCATTGGATGACCGTGTCGATCGCGAATGCCGCGTTTGCCCCCGAACCCCCGACGCGACGAGCCCCCGGGCTAGCCGAACCGCGCGGAAAAGCGTTGGCGCTGGCTCCGTCCGCGTTCTCCGGCTCGACCGCCAGCGAGGCCCTGGACCGGGTGCAGCTCACGCCGGAAATACGCGACCGCATCGCTGGGATGATCACGCCCGGCTCGTCGCTCATCATTTCAGATAAAGGTCTCGGCAGCGAGACCGGGCGCGGCACCGATTTCATCGTGCTGACGCACTGAGCCGCCCGACCGACGTGGCCGGCGTTTCGCCCGTCGAGATCATCGACGGGCGGCGAGACGCGGGCCTCCTTCTGCTCTGCGACCACGCCTCCAACGCGCTGCCGGCCGAATACGGCTCGCTCGGCCTGCCGGGCGAGGCGTTTGCGCGCCACATCGCCTACGATATCGGCGCCGCCGGCGTGACGCGGCGTCTAGCAAATTTGCTTCAATGCCCGGCGGTGCTGACGACCTTTTCGCGGCTGCTGATCGATCCGAACCGCGGCGCCGATGACCCGACGTTGATCATGCGCCTCTCGGACGGTGCGATCGTTCCGGGCAATGCGCGGGTCAGTGCCGAAGAGATCGGGCGGCGCAGGCGCGAATTCTGGCAGCCCTACCGCGACTGTGTCAGCGGATCGCTCGACGAGATGCTCACGGCGGGACCGGTGCCGGCGGTGATCGCGATCCACTCGTTCACGCCATCGTGGAAAGCCGATCCGCGCCCCTGGCATGTCGGCATCCTATGGGACGTCGACGACCGGCTGGCGCGGCCGACGATTACCGCCCTCAAAGCCGACGACAATCTCGTCGTCGGCGACAACGAGCCCTATGACGGCGCGCTCGAAGGCGACACGATGTACCACCACGGCACGATGGGCGGCCTGCCGCACATGCTCATCGAGATACGGCAGGATGTCGTCGCCGATGCCGCGGGCGAGGCGGCGTGGGCGGAGCGCCTGGGCCGCCTGCTCTCCCCGATTCTGGCTGATCCCGAGCTACATCAGGTCAAGCATTTTGGGACGCGAGCCCACCCGAGTTCTCTCCGCTCGGGATAACGGGGAAGACCTGCTGCCTCGTCTTGACCCTATCCTTTGGACCTAGCATCCCTGCCCTTTCCCGCGGCGGCTGATGCGCCCGCGAGTTGAGGGGCGAAGGTGATGCTGGACAAAACCAAAAGCGGTGTGGAATCGGGCCAGCTTCGTGCCTTCGTGGAGCGGATCGAGCGGCTACAAGAAGAGAAGCGGACAATCGCCGACGACATCAAGGACGTCTATGCCGAGGCCAAGGGCAACGGCTTTGACGTGAAGATCATGCGCAAGGTCGTGTCGCTGCGCCGCCAGGATCTGAACAAGCGCCGCGAAGAGGAGGAGATCCTCGATCTCTATCTGTCGGCGCTCGGCATGCACGCAACCGCGTAGGCCGCCGCAACGGCTTGCGAAGGGTCAGCAGTAAGCGCGCATTAACCATAAAGTCATAAACATGGGGGGCCAGCCGCCACCCGGCGCCGGCAGCGTCTTGAAAGCTCGGTGCCGACGATCGTGGGCCGTCGCAGAACATCCCTGTTTGCAGGAGCGTCGGCCGCCATTCTCGCCGCGTCGCCGCTGCCCGCACTCGCCCAGCAGGCGGGCTCCACGCTGCGCGTCACAGACGCGCCAAGCCCGCTCGCGATCACCCCGCCCTCGACCACAAGCGGCTCCGGCCTTTCGGGCCTGCCGGCGGGCCGCGGACTCGATGAACTCCGGCCGACCACGAGCCCCTTCGGAGCGCCAGGCGAAACCGAGCCGGCACCACAGCAAACCTTCGGGCAAAGCCCGTATTCGACCGCGCCTTATTACGGCAGGCCGCGGGTGAAGATCCTCGGCCCAATCAGGCCGCGGCCGCCGCCGCGCCCAAGCGCCCGCCAATTGCCGCCGCTCGAGGCCTACAGGACATCCAAGATCGCACGCGATCTCCTGAAGCGCGGAATCCGCGTCGCGGACCCGAGGGCCCTGCGCGATACGACGGGAGGTCCACCAAGGGTCTTCGACCCCACCCTCGGCGTGCCGGCTCCCAGCAATCCGCCGCCGACCGTCGCCATCCTGCCGACGATCCTGATCAAACCGAGGCCGAAGGGCGACGATGGCCCTTACGCGCCGATCGGCATCGGCATCGGCAATGTGCGCCTGCGGCCCTCTTTCGAGACGAGCGCCGGCTACGATTCCAATCCGAATCGTGTTGCCACGCCGTTGCGGGGCTCGTCTGAGCTGCGCGCCGATGGTGCGCTCAATATTCAATCCGAATGGTCGAACCACGAACTCAAAGGCGACCTGCGGCTCGGCTATGCGGATTTTCCGCAGGTACCGAAGGCAAATCGACCTGACGGTGCCGGCACGCTGACCGGCCGCATCGACGTCACCCGCGACACGCAAATCGATCTCGGCGCACGCTACACACTTGCGACGCAACGGCCCGGCTCGCCGGAACTGCCGGCCGGCTCAGGCGGTGTGACCGTCACCAATCAACCCATCATCTTTTCGAGCGGCGCGACGCTCGGCGCGACGCAGCGCTTCAACCGGCTCGAAGTTTCGCTGAAAGGCACGCTCGATCGCACCGTTAATCAGAATGCGACGCAGTCGGACGGCACGATCATCAATCTCGCCGCGAATAATTTCAATGCGTACGGCACGACGGCGCGCGTCGCATATGAAATCTCGCCGAAACTGAAGCCGTTTGTCGAGACCACGGTCGACACACGCCGCTATGACCAGCGCCTCGACCAGAACGGGTTTGAAAGGACCTCGAACGGCGTCTCCGCGCGCGGCGGCGCCGTGTATCAGATCACCAGCCTGATCAGCGGCGAAGCGTCGGCGGGGTACGGACAACGCAAATACGAAGATCCGCGACTGTCGAATCTCCGTGGGCCCTTGGTGGATGCATCGCTCATCTATACGCCGACCCCGCTGACGAAGGTCACATTGCGTGGCACGACGAGCTTCGAGGAAACCAGCGTCCCCAACGCCTCGGGCGCGGTCGTGCGCCGCCTCACGCTGGAAGTATCGCACGCGCTCTTGCGAAACGTGACGCTCACCGCCCTCGGGACGTTCCAGGACACGCAGTATCGCGGCGTCACGCTCGAAGAGAAATATTTCAACGGCACCTTGCGCGCCGAATACAATTTGACGCGCACGGTCGCGGTGCGCGCGAGTTACACATTCGAGAAGCTGAAGAGCACGTCGATCGGCAACGATTATACCGCCAACGTGTTCCTGCTCGGGCTAAGGTTCCAGAGATAGAGCTTAAGCGCCGTTCTTCGCGATGCTTGCCCTGAGACTGTTGATGACGCCGTCCATTTCCTTGTCGTAGTTCTTATCGCCTTCGGGCGAAGCCCAGTAGGTGAATACAATGATCTTGCCGCTCGCCACCTTCGGATTGATGATGATGTAGCGGATCATGGTCGGCTTTCCGTTATATGTGGCCTGGGGGTTGATGAAGGCCCAATTTCGCCCATCGACCTCTTTGCCGTCAGGGTCGGCCTTCGACATCGTCACCTTCTGCTTCTCGAAATAATCGTCATGTTCCTTCTGAACGGTGTCGACCTCGTCCGACGGCACGAGTTCGGCCCAGACATAGACCTCCTCATCCGGCGATTTCGCTTGCAGGCCGCGCTTGATATTTGAGATTTTCCACGAATCCGGAAAATCGAGTGAAGCAACCGTGTCGGCCGGGGTGAGCTTCGCGGTCTTTGCGAGGGCAAATCCGGGCAAACAGAGAAGGGCAGCAACAACCAACACGATCTTGCGCATATTCGTGTGCTCCGGAACAATAGGCACGACGATGCAATGCTAATGTCGCCTGGCAAAGATCACAAGGCGATGCGTGAGAAGAATCGGCTGTAAGGTAAAGGCGCTAAACCAAGAAGCCGGCCTGCTCACGGCGACAGCGAACCAGCCGTTGCACATCACGCTTGCATAATGCCTGTGAGCATCTTCGCAAGCTCGTCAGGCGCCATTACCATCGCGTCGTGCCCGGTCGCTATTTCCATCCAGCGCCAGCCCTGCTGGCTCTTCACCCAATCGCGGCTCGCCTGCAACGCCGCGTAGGACGGATTCGTGCAGTGGATGTAGGTCCGCGGCAGATTGTTTCCGACCGGACCTTTGATGTTCAGTTTGCTTTCATACGTGCTGATCGGATGCGGCGTCAGACGGCGCTTCACCCAGTCCGCATCCGGCCCGTCGGGCACGCCGAACGCCGAGGGCGGAGGAGCGGGAAGACTCAAGCCGCCGCTCGTCTCCTGCGACGCCTTTTTGCGCGCGGCCACGACATCCGCGGGCAGACTGTCGAAAGGCGACTTGCCCGGCTCGACCATCAAGGAATCGAGATAGACGAGATGTTTGATGCGGTTCGGCATGCGATCTGCGACGCCGCTCGTTGGATTGCCTCCAAAAGAATGGCCGACGAGGATGACGTCATTCAGTTCCTCGGCCTCGATTACACCGGCAATGTCGTTTGTAAACGTGTCGAGCGTGATCTCTTTCGAGAGAAGATGCGCTTTATCCCCTAGCCCCGTACAGGTTGGGGTGAAGACATTGTGGCCCGCGGTGCGAAGCCGGTCCGCGACCCGGCGCCAGCACCATCCGCCATGCCAAGCGCCGTGCACCAGCACGAAGGTTTGTTTCGCGCTTTGCGCCGATGCGCTCTCCGCGCCCACGGCAGCTGTTGCACTGACTGCTCCGGCCAGCTGGATCATTTCGCGTCGATTCATGGCGTTCCCCTGCAATGTCTTATGCGTTGCCGCGATCCTCGCGGAAGAGATCGAGCTTCTCCTGGATCGGCCGATCGGAGAAGCTGAAAAGCACGCTCTCGTCCTCCGCTTCGTGGCTGACCGGATGCCAGCTCGGCACGACGAAGATATCGCGCGGGCCCCATTCGAATACCTTGTCGCCGATGCGCGTGCGCCCTCGCCCTTCCATCGGCACATACACCGTCGCGTCGGTGGAGCGATAACGCGATGTCGAAAAGCCCTTGGGCAAGAGCTGAATGAACGTGCCCATCGTCGGCATGGCGTAATCGCCGGTGACGGGATTGGTGTAGCGCAGTTTCAGGCCATGGCAGGCGTCCCACGCCTCCGCGTCCTTCATCTGCTCCAGCGCCTCGCGGGTATGTTCCCACGGGTAGCTGAAGACCGGCGAGGTCTTCGAGCCGCGCTTCAGATCGACCGGCAAGAGATTGTGGCCATAGCGCGCGTAGCTGTCGCCGATAGGTCGCGTGATCGGCTGCTCTTCGTCGTCGAGCCCTTCCGCGAAAGACGCATCGAGGAACTGCACGACAGGAATGTCGAGCCCGTCGAGCCAGAACATCGGCTCGGACGAGGTGTTGCCGTGGTCGTGCCAGGTCATCGCCGGTGTGATCACGAAATCACCGGGCGACATCATCGTGCGCTCGCCATCGACGGCCGTATGCGCGCCCTTGCCTTCGAGCACAAAGCGCAAGGCCGATTGCGTATGCCGATGCGCGTGCGCGACTTCGCCCGGCAGGACGGCCTGAATACCGGCGTAGAGGGATGTCGTGATCTTGGACTGGCCCCGGAGGCCGGGATTCTCCAGGATTAACACGCGGCGCTCGGCTTCTTTCGCCGTGATCAGCGCGCCGGCTTCCACCATCCGCTTGCGGATCGCATCGAAGCTCCAAAGAAACGGCTGGCAGGCGCTCTTAGGTTCAGGCGTGATCAGCGCGCCGAGCACGTTCCACAGGGCCGACAGATTCTCCCCGTCGATCTTGTTGTAAAAAGCCTGGCGTTCCGGCGTCTGCTGGACGGCGTGTTCCATATGTCGCTCCTCCCGGACGAAATGCGTGCCGTCCGACCTGTTGGCCGATATTATAGAGCGCCGGCGCGGAGTACATAAGTCGGCAGCCAAGTTGGCAGACAGGAGGCAGTTTACGGTGGCTATCGGAACGAAGGACGCGCCGGTCATCGTGGTCGGCGGCGGGATCGGCGGGCTTGCCACCGCCCTCGGTCTCGCGCGGAAGGGCTTCCGCGCGCTCGTTCTGGAGAAGGCCGCTGCCCTCGGCGAGATCGGCGCCGGCATCCAGCTCGGGCCGAATGCCTTCCATTGCTTCGATCATCTCGCAATCGGCGAGGCCGCGCGCGGCATGGCGGTCTATATCGACCAGCTCCGGCTCATGGACGCGCTCAGCGCGGAAGAGATCACGCATATCGATCTCGGCGAGGAATTCCGGGCCCGCTTCGGCAACCCGTATGCGGTCGTGCACCGGGGCGATCTCCATGGCGTCTTCCTGCGCGCCTGCCGCGAGCATCCGCTCGTCGAACTGCGCGTCAAGAGCGAAGTCGCGGCCTATGAGAACGAGGGCTCCTCGATCATCGCGCTTCTTGCCTCCGGCGAGCGCGTCACCGGCTCGCTTTTGATTGGCGCCGATGGACTATGGTCGAACGTGCGCAAGCAGCTCGTTGGTGACGGCCGCCCGCGCGTGTCCGGCCATACGACCTATCGCTCGGTGATTCCGACGCATGAGATGCCGAAAGATCTGCGCTGGAACGCCGCGACGCTCTGGGCCGGGCCGAAATGCCACATCGTGCATTACCCGCTCTCCGGGTGGAAAGTGTTCAACCTCGTCGTCACCTACCATAACGACGCGCCGGAGCCGGCGGCGGGGCTGCCCGTCTGCGAAGAGGAAGTGCGCCGCGGCTTCGAACATGTGCACGAGCGCGCCCGCAAAATCATCAGTCATGGCCGGGATTGGAAGCGTTGGGTGCTCTGTGACCGCGAGCCGGTCGACAAATGGGTGGAGGGGCGTGCCGTGCTGCTCGGCGATGCCGCGCACCCGATGATGCAGTATTTCGCGCAAGGCGCCTGCATGGCGCTTGAAGATGCGGTCTGCTTATCCGAGATGATCGCCGCCACGCCCGCCGATCTCGACGGTGCGCTGGAAGCCTATCGCCGCCAGCGGGTGCTGCGCACCGCGCGCGTGCAATTGCAGTCGCGCGCGATCGGCGATCATATCTACCACCCCGCCGGGGTGCATGCGGCTTTGCGCAACTCGATCATGGGCGCCAAAACCTCTAGGGATTACCACGATCACCTCGCCTGGCTCTATAGCGGCCTTGAGCGGCGCGCCGCGGCCTGATCAGGCCGAGCTTGCGCCACCGCAGCCCAGCCTCTATACCGCCGCCACCCTGACGGTATGGGCGCGTAGCTCAGCGGGAGAGCACTACGTTGACATCGTAGGGGTCACAGGTTCGATCCCTGTCGCGCCCACCATTTCAGCCTGGCCTGCCGTGACTTCGATCGTGCGCGACGGCGATAAGGGTGCTGCCGCCCATGTTGCACGCGTCGGCGGAAAGTTCTTTGTTTATGCCATCACGCGAGACGAACCTCCTGATGCTCGCTTATTGCTTGGTTTGCTCCGCCGGCCTGATCTTGGGGCCCGTCTCCGCTTTCACGTCACCCGCAGATGGAGCGGAGGCAGCGTTCCGGGGACATGGCGGGCCGGTGCGATCGCTCGCGATTGCGCCGGACGGCGGCACGGCGATATCCGGCAGCTTCGATCAATCCGCGATCATCTGGCGGCTCGAAAACGGGGCGGCACTCGCCGTCCTGCGCTTCCACGAAGGCGCGGTCAATGCCGTGGCAGCGATGTCGAAGGGCCGCTTCGTCAGCGCCGGCGAAGACGGACGGATCGCAATCTGGAAAACTGGCGAGCCCGCTCCGGTCCAAACGTTCGAAGCGCACAAAGGACCGATTCTTGCCCTCGCCATCGCGCCCGATGAACAGGAGATCGCTTCCGCATCGTGGGATGAAACGGCGAGCGTGACATCGCTGAGGACAGGACAGTCGAAGAGTTTTCAAGGTCACCACGGCAATGTAAACGCCGTCGGTTTTCTGCCGGACGGCAGACTGGTCTCAGCGGGTTATGACGCAACCGTGCGGATTTGGCCGAGAGAGGCGGACTCAACGGCGTCGGTTGTGACGCTTGCCTCGCCGCTGAACGCGCTTGCCGTTTCGCCGGATGGCGAGATCGTCGCCGCCGGCGCGGACGGCGCTGTGAGTCTCCTAAAATCCGACGGCACGCTTAGAGCGTCCGTGGATACCCAGGAGGTGCCGATCACCTCCCTCGCCCTTTCCTCCGACGGCTCGAAGATCGCTGCAGCCTCGATCGGCGGCACGATTACGATGATCGACCGCGTCGCCGCAAAAGTGCTGTTTCAGATCGCCGGCACGAAGCAGCCGGTTTGGGCGCTTTCATTCCGGCCGGATCGCGGGGAACTCCTTTCCGGCGGCAACGATCGCCTGATACGCCGTTGGGACGCCACGACCGGACAGCCGATCGGCAATGTCACGGAGGCTCGATCGACGGACATATTGGCCGACTTCGCGGGAGATCGCGGCGCAGACCTGTTTCGCGCGTGCATTGCCTGCCACACATTGAAGCGCGATGCGGAAAACCGCGCCGGCCCTTCGCTCGATCGCGTTTTCGGCCGGCGTATCGCCACCGCTCCCGGCTACAACTTTTCGCCGGCCCTGAAGAAGCTCGACATCATTTGGAGCGCGGACACGATCAGCAAGCTCTTCGAGATCGGTCCGAGCCGCTACACGCCGGGCACCAAGATGCCGGAGCAGCGCATCGAAGATGCAGCAGATCGAGCGGCGCTGATAAGATTTCTCGAAAAGGCAACTACGAATTAGCTAGAGGATCGAGTTGCTCGCGAGTTGGCGAGGTCTCGGTTCTCCCTGTTGTGCGCTCGGCGAGGTAGTCCTCGCTCGTGCGCACTTTCGACCGCTGCGGCGCGCTGTGCGGATCGAAGCTTTCCTTGACGACAACTTCGACGCGGCAATCCTCGCACATCATCAGAACACGAGTGCGGCTCTGCCCCGCACTTCCCGAAAACATCCAGTGGCGGTTCTCGAGCTTTTCAATCACCCGCTCGATGCTCGCGCGCGTGCCGAAGGGCTTGCCGCATTCGACGCAATCGAACGGTTCCTCTTCCTTGACGATCCGGGCAGGGGCCTTCCACGCAACGAAATCGATCTGCGGCTTCAGCGTAATCACGTCTTCCGGGCAGGTGGCGGCGCAAAGACCGCATTGCACGCAGAGCGATTCCATAAAACGCAGCATCGGCCGCTCGGCATTGTCGCTGAGCGCGTGCGTCGGACAGGCGGAGACGCAGGATAGACACAGCGTGCAGCCGGCAATGTTTATGTCAAGGCTGCCAAACGGTGCCCCGGCGGCGAGCGGTACGACATCGATTGGGCTCGGCGCGGCCAAGTGCAGTTCGCGGAAGCTGAACTCTAGCACGCTACGCTTCGAGCCGACGGGCATGAAGCTCGCTGGATTCGGCGGCGACGAACCGAAAGCCGCATCTGCGAGGGCCGCACCCAATGCGTCGGGATCATCGGTCTGGATCAGGCTGACGACCGGGGAACGGTTCGCCGCGCCAAACCCGAGTGCGCCGACGATCGTCTCCGCGAGCGCCGTCGTGCGCTCCAGCGCACCGATATCGTGCCTCGGTTTGGCGCGGGTGAGGAAGCGCACCCCGACGGCGCCATAGGCGAACAGCGCCGCAATCGCCTCCAAGCCGACCTGCGTTACCTCATTGACGCGAACCGGAAGGACATTCGCCGGGAGCCCGTCTCCGAAGCGGGCGAGTGCATCGATCAACGGCTCGCCATGGTCGCTAGTATAGAAGAGCACGACACCGTCGCGCCCGCCAGCATTCCGGTATGTCAGCATCAACGTGCGCAATTTCCGCATCAGCGCATCGGCAGGCGGCAGGGCATATTCGGCAGCGCCTGTCGGACATGCGGACGCGCAGCTTCCACACCCCGCACAAATATAGGGGTCGATCGCGACATGGTTGCCGGCCGGGGAGATCGCGCCGGTCGGGCAGACATCGAGGCAACGCGTGCAGCCGGTGATGCGCGAGCGAGAATGGGCGCAAAGCTCGGAATGGAAATCGACGAAGCGCGGCTTGTCGAACTCGCCAACGAGATGGCTCGCATCGAAGAGCGCGCGCTCGACCGCCATCGGATCGCGCGGATCGGCGCGCACATATCCGCTCCGCAAGTCGTGGGCAGTGAAGAGCGGGGTGCCGCCCGATAAATCCAGGATGAGATCGCAACGCGAAGTCGCCCCATCGCGTGCCGGGCCAAAGACGAGCCGTGTTCTGGAAGACGGAAGCGGCGTCGCATAATCGTTCACCCGAAGCTCGAAGGCGCCGAGATGGCCTTTGGCGCTGACGATCGTGCCTTGCAGCACAGGGAAGTCATTGCCGTGGCGCGCGACGATTTCGCCCGGTCTGGTCAGGACCACCGTCACATCGAGGTGATCCGCCAATCGTTCGGCCGCGGCGATGGCAACCTCGTCCCGGCCATAGATCAGCGCAACGCCCTTGCTTTCGAGCGGGACGACGCTCGTCGCCGGCATTGGCTCGGCGGCAGCGGCAAGCAGCGCCGCGATCTTCGGTGCGGCCGCTGCAGCGTCGCTCGACCAGCCGGCAGTCTCACGGATGTCAGCGTGGGCGAACGCGATCCTGTCGTCTTGGTCCAAAATTCGATTCCTCGGCGAAAACCTGCCGCTTCTCGCATTTTCTCGGCTGAGCTTATACTGGAATCGATCGAATTCGTATTCTGACCGCGAGCCGCGCAGCCGATGAGTGTTAATGCAGCCCGCCTGCCGCTGCCGTATCTGCCTCCGAGCTACCGCCTGATTGTGCTTCGGGAGCGAGCGGACGCCTTCGACCACGCCTGCGGGCTCGGCAGCCAAGCCGGCGCAGGCGCTCTGGTATGGGTGCGGCGATTCGATGTCGTCGAATTTGCCGTCGTTCTCGAACCCGAGGAGCCGCTCGTCTCCGCCCGGCGTGCTTTCTTCGTTGGAATGTCGGCGTTGGCCGATGCCGTGGGCTCGGCCTGCCCCCCCGATAAGCCGGTCGGGTTCGACTGGCCGGGCACGCTGTTGTTTGACCGGGCGCGGCTCGGGGGCGGGCGGCTCGGCTGGCCGCAGGATTGCCCTGAGCAGGAGGTCCCCGGCTGGCTGGTCTTCTCGGCCATGCTTCTGGCCTCGAAGCATGGTTCCAGCGAACCGGGGCTCACGCCTGAATCCACCTCGCTGGCGGACGAGGGCTGCGATTTCACCCACGAGGCCTTGCTCGAGAGCTTCGCCCGCAATCTGATGCGCGCCTTCCATATTTGGAATGAACAGGGTTTCGGCCCGATCGCCGAAGAGTATCTGTCGCGGCTCGGGTTGCCGCGAAAAAAGGACCCTCGGCCCAGCATCGCGGACAATGGCGATCTCATTATCAATGGCGCCGACCGAGCCAAAAAGGAGCGTCTGGCCTTGCTTCCCGCGCTTGAGGAAGCGGCATGGCTCGACGGCGTAAGCCGCCGGCCCCGCTTATGACGATAAAGCTGCCACGCACGATCCGGCTCGATCCCTCCGATACGTTCGTGTTCGACCGCGCGGCCGAGCCCGGCGAATGGGCGGTCACCGGCTCTTTCCTGTTTTGGGAGGCAGATATTC
Source organism: Methylobacteriaceae bacterium (assembly GCA_034669505.1). Lineage (GTDB taxonomy): Bacteria > Pseudomonadota > Alphaproteobacteria > Rhizobiales > Beijerinckiaceae > JAFASC01. The sequence goes on along the minus strand of JAXDNJ010000077.1, from coordinate 33,353 downwards.
CAAGTCTCGCCGGAAAAGCGCGTGCCGCGTTCCGCTCGGGTTTCCTTGGCGTCAGTTCTTTGGGCTTTGCAACGCTGGTCGTGGTGAGCGACGTGAGCGAACGCGAACGGGACGACGCGATCGAGGCGCTCGCACAGCACATTCGTGAGAAGCTCGGCGCCCCCGACCTGGACGCGGCGCGAGCCGCCGCCGCCGAGGAAATCGCCTTCGCAGCGACGCTCTGCCGGCACGACGTCAATACGATCATCGCGCTGCATCGCACGCTGGAGGAGGGCAACATCAAGGAGCAGTTCCGCACCTTGCGTGCGCGCGAGGCCGGACAGGCCGGCGCCGATTCCCTGCACGCGTTCGCGCGCGCCTTTCAGTTCGTTGAAAGCGACGAGGAGCCAGAGGAGCGCGTCGATTTCGCCGAGCTCGTGCGCGGAGGGCGTTCGTGAGAGAGTTTTGGGTTTCGAGCGGCCATCACCTGACGCGCCGCACCGAAGGCGGCGGCCTCGCCGTGACCGATGAACTCATCCTCGCTTATCTCGCCCGGCCGGAACTCATGCCGCCGCCGGAAGCCGCTGCGGCCGAGCACGAAGTCCACGCTGCGCTTCTGCACGCGCCGCGGCGTGCCGTCTCAGAGTCCGAAATTGAGGCGCTCGATGACGCGGATGCGCGTGAGAACTGGCAGATTATGCTGGCGTTCCGCGAGCGGCTCCTCGGGGCGCATTCGATCGAGGCGGCCTATCTCGATCTCATCCGCAACGGGACAGGCAATACGCCGCCGATTTTTCTCAACCAGCTCGTTCATCTCATTCTGCGCAATGCGCTCGATGAATGCGATGATCCCTATGTCTTGCGCGCTGCCGAACTTCTGTTCCGGCCGCAACGTGTGTCGTTTCACGAGGGAGCGACGCTCCTCGCCGACGCGGAAATGATCGAGGCACAAGAGCATGGCGTTCACTCGCCTCTCCTCGCGATGTTCGGACAAGAGCCCGCGAGTGAACTCGATGTCATGAAGGCGGAGAACGCCTGGACGTATTGGAGCCGCTCCGACGCGTTCACGATGGCCCTCAACATCGGCTCCGATCCCCGGGCACGCGAGGCTCTGGCGCGGGTCATCGAGGCGTGGGTCCGGCATCTCCTGCATGCCGAGGTGCGCGTGCAGCCGCTGCCAGCGATTGAGGATCGCGATTGGCGCTGGTTCGTGGGCCTCGATGCGGAAGCAACCCAGATCGGCAACGCGCTTTGGCGGGGCGAGGCGCTTGCCGACGATGCGCGCTCGCGCGTGCTGGCGACGTTCCGGCTTACATTCGTTGACCCTTCTTATGTGGATGAGAGCGTCGGCGATCACCCGATCTACATTCTTCTGGCAACGACGCCCGACAGGATATTGCGCGTTAAACCGCAAAACCTGATCACCGGGCTTCCTCTGAAAACCCACGCACATGCGGCATGAGAACTAACGTGCCGGAAAAAGAACTAACGTGCCGGAAAACTGTTTCGAAGTCGGAATTGTCGTCGCCAAGCGCAAGCTCAAAGGACCTTGGGCAAGCCACGCCTGGTTACCCTGCGCGGTGCTGCCGGCGGCGCCGGCCGCGAGCCCATGGGCGCAGCTTAGCGCAAGCGAAGACGAAGAGACCTTCTACGCCGGCTCTTTCCAAGTGTGGCTGCATCCGAGCGAGACGGCGCACTATCGCGACAATCTCAACTCCGGGCGTCCTTCGCTTTGGGTTGCGCTGCGCCATGTCGGAGGCGAGGAATATGAAATCGCGGCTGTGACCGCAAATCCTTATGAAGGCGAGTCCCTCGCCGAAGGAATTGGCGAGATCGTCGAGGCCGTGCCCATGCCGGCAGACATTCAGGCCAAAGTCGCGGAGTTCTTCGCCGCCTTTCACCAGGAGCGTCCATTTATCAAGCGCAAGCGCGACCGCGCCAATCCCGAAGCGCTCGCGCGACAAGGTTTGCCGAGCCGAAAAATCGAGGAGTGATGGGCGGCGGTTCGAATTTCCTCTCGCGCTGGTCTCGGCTGAAGCGACAAGCCGGGGTCAAGCACGCGGAGGCGCCTGCGGCACCGGGCGGGCTCAGCGGAGCGGAGACGAGCGAATTCACTTCGCCCAGCGCTGCACAAGTCGATGCGCAAATTGCTCAGACCAATTCGCCGGCCCTTCCGGAACTAACAGCAGAGGAACTCGCGCAATTGCCTCGCATCGAGGACCTCACGCCGGAGACGGACCTCACACCATTTCTGCGCAGCGGAATTCCGGCGGGTCTCCGCAATGCGGCGCTGCGGCGGATGTGGGCCCTCGACCCGGCGATCCGCGATAGCATGGGGGACGCGCTCGACTACGCCTATGATTGGAACATAGCTGGCGGCGTGCCCGGGTCAGGCCCCCTGCTCCCGAGCGATGACGTCGAGGCCATGCTCCGCTCGATCATGGGACATCCCGAGGCAGATATAAGCCGCGACGCCAAACCCGAGGAAATCTCTGGGGCACTCGCGGGGGCAACCCCGTCGGAGCTGCAAACTTCCCCGGACCGGCCACTTCAGGCCGCTGCGGAACCTTCCGCACCTGACCGTACCCTCCCTGAGGTCGGTACGGCCGGTGGCTCTAACCCCGCCGAAGTGGCGACAGCCGCGGAGCTTACGTCAGCCAAGGGAGAAGCGGCACCCCGCTCGCCGCGCCACGGCGGCGCCACGCCGCTTTGAATTAGTCAAAATACCGATTGCAGCGCTTGTGCCACAGCGTATGATCCACCTCGGCGGATGATCGGCAAACAGGTCACCGTTTGGGGAATGAATGCCGGACGCAGGGCTGGAAGCCGTTGGCGCTTCACGCGGTGTCGAGGATGCCGCGGGCATTTTCGCTGCCGCGGAGCACGTCCCGATCAACAACGAGACGCCTAGCGAAATCGACGACGTCGACGTCTCGCGCGCCAACGAATACCGCCTGCTCGCGCATCTCCTGCGGCAGGCACCATCGTCAGACATCCTGAGCGAGGTTGCCCAAATTCGGGGTGATGCCACGAAGCTTGGGCGCGCTCACGCTTGTCTCGCCGCGGCGGCAGCTGGCGCTGAGGCCGACTCTGTAAGCCGGGAATATTTCGACCTGTTCATCGGCATCGGCCACGGCGAGTTCCTGCCCTACGCCTCCTACTACCTCACCGGCTTTCTCCAAGAGCGTCCGCTCGCCAAAATTCGCGATGACATGGCGGTAATCGGGATCGCGCGGGACGAGGCCTTGGCCGAGCCCGAGGATCATATTGCCATCCTCTGCGAGATGATGGCGGGACTCGCGTCGCGTCAGTTCGAAGCCGATCTTGCGACTGAACGGCGCTTTTTCGAGCGGCATCTCAAGCCTTGGGCCTGGCGTTTTTTCGGCGATCTCGAGACGGCGGCTTCAGCCAAGTTTTATCGAAACGTTGGCCGCCTCGGACGGATTTTCATGGAGATCGAGACGCAAGGCTTCGCGATGCTCGCCTGAGCGGGTTTATGGGCAAATTCGGGAGCGCTCGAACGGCGTTCCGAGGAGGAAAGAATGAAACGAGACGCAAGCTCAAAGCAAAAGCCCCCCGGAATCGACCGTCGCAATTTCATTCGCACCATGGGTAGTGGCTCGGCGGCCATGGCCGCTGCCGCGGCGGCGCCGCTCGTCTCGGCAACCGACGCTCAGGCCTACGATCCCGGTGCCGAAGAGAGACGGGCGCGCTACCGCGCCGATAGCGACGACGTGAAGGCTTTCTACCGCACCAATGGCTACGAGACGCTGAAGAAGTGAGGCGGCAATGCTGACGAAACGCAAGAGCGGCGACGCGAACCGCACCAAAATCCCGGCCGTCACCGCAGGCCTCGCAAGAGAAGGCGTCGACCGGCGCACTTTCTTGCGCCGCTCCGGCCTCGCAGCGGGCGGTCTCGCCGCCATCGGCTCGATCGAGCTCGGCTCGGTGAAGAAGGCGAGCGCGGCCGGCAGCGCGGTCTCAGGGCCGGATGTGGTGATCAAGAAAAACGTCTGCACGCATTGCTCGGTCGGCTGCACGGTGACTGCGGAAGTCGTGAACGGCGTTTGGGTCGGCCAGGAGCCCTCATGGGACAGCCCTATCAATCGCGGCACGCATTGCGCCAAAGGCGCGGCTATCCGCGAGCTCGTGCACAGCGAGCGCCGCCTGAAATATCCGATGAAGCTGGTCGATGGTCAGTGGCAGCGCATCTCGTGGGATACGGCCATTAACGAGATCGGCGACAAGATCAGCGCAATTCGCGAGAAGTCGGGCGCCGATTCCGTCTATTGGCTCGGCTCGGCGAAATTCACCAACGAAGCCTCCTATTTGTTCCGCAAGCTCGGTGCGTTCTGGGGAACGAACTCGGTCGATCATCAGGCGCGAATTTGCCATTCAACCACGGTCGCCGGCGTCGCCAACACCTGGGGTTACGGCGCGCAGACGAATTCCTACAACGATATCCGCAACGCCAAGACCATGATCATCATGGGCGGCAATCCGGCGGAAGCGCATCCGATCTCGATGCAGCATGTGCTCGCCGGCAAGGAGATCAACCGCGCCAACATGATCGTCATCGAACCGCGGTTCACGCGGACGGCGGCACACGCGACCGAATTTGTCCGGATTCGCTCGGGCACCGACATTCCGGTGATCTGGGGAATGCTCTGGCACATCTTCCAGAACGGCTGGGAGGACAAGGAATTCATCCGCAAGCGCGTCTACGGCATGGATGACGTCCGGAAGGAAGTCGCCAAATGGACGCCGGATGAAGTCGAGCGCGTCACCGGCGTGCCCGGCGAGCAATTGAAGCGCGTCGCCGAGATGTTCGCGACGCAGAAGCCGGCGACGCTGATCTGGTGCATGGGTGCGACGCAGCACACCGTGGGCACGGCGAACGTCCGCGCTTTTTGCATTGCGTGCCTCGCCACAGGCAATGTGGGCGCGCCAGGGACGGGCGCCAACATCTTCCGCGGCCACACAAACGTGCAGGGCGCGACCGATCTCGGCCTCGATGTCACGACGCTGCCGCTCTATTACGGCCTGGTCGAAGGCGCATGGAAACACTGGGCGCGCGTGTGGGAGGTCGAGTACGACTGGCTGCAATCGCGCTTCGATGAAGTGCCGGCGATCGCGGGCCGCAAGCCCCGCAGCCGCAAAGAGAACATGGAAGCGCCGGGCATCACGTCGACGCGGTGGTTCGACGCGGTCAATCTGCCGGAGGATCAGATCGATCAACGCTCCGCCATCAAGGCCATGATGATTTTCGGCCATGGCGGCAACACGGTCACGCGAATCCCGGAAGCGGTGAAGGGGATGAGCAAGCTGGAACTGCTCGTGGTGGCCGATCCCCATCCGACGACCTTCTCGGCGCTCGATGCGCGGCGCGACAACACTTACCTCCTGCCGATCTGCACGTCGCTCGAAATGGACGGCTCGCGTACGGCGTCGAACCGCTCGTTGCAATGGGGCGAACAGATCGTCAAGCCGGCTTTCGAATCGAAGACCGATTACGAGGCGATGTATCTCCTCGCGAAGAAGCTCGGTTTCGCCGACAAGATGTTCAAGAACATCAAGGTCGAGAACAACGTGCCCTTGGCGGAAGATCTCCTGCGTGAGATCAATCGCGGCGGCTGGTCGACAGGCTATTGCGGGCAGAGCCCGGAGCGGCTCAAGGCACACATGAAGAATCAGGCGAAGTTCGACCTGGTCACTTTACGTGCGCCGAAAGATGCGCCGGAAGTCGGTGGCGATTATTACGGCCTGCCCTGGCCATGCTGGGGCAAGCCGGAAATCCGCCATCCCGGCACGCATATTCTCTACAACACGAACCTCCATGTGAAGGACGGCGGTAGCTGTTTCCGGGCGCGTTTCGGAACCGAGCGGAACGGCCAGACGCTGCTTGCGGAGGACTCCTACTCGCTAGGGTCCGAGCTCACCGACGGCTATCCCGAATTCACAATGGGCGTCTTGAAAAAGCTCGGCTGGGACAAAGACCTCACCGCCGAGGAGCTAACCGTCATCACCAAGATCGGCGGCAACAATGTCGATACCGTGAGCTGGGCCATCGATCTCTCCGGCGGTATCCAGCGCGTCTGTCTCGATCACGGCGTCATGCATTACGGAAACGGCAAAGCGCGCGCCAATGCGTGGAATTTGCCGGACCCGATCCCGGTGCATCGCGAGCCGATCTACACGCCGCGTCCCGATCTCGTCGCCAAATATCCGACGCGGCCGGATGAGCGCCAATTCCGTCTGCCGAATATCGGCTTCTCGGTTCAGAAGGCCGCGGTCGAGAAAAACATCGCGAAGGACTTCCCGATCATCCTCTCGTCCGGACGGTTGGTCGAATATGAAGGCGGCGGCGAGGAGACACGCTCCAATCCGTGGCTCGCCGAACTGCAGCAAGACATGTTCGTCGAGATCAACACCGCCGATGCGGCAGACCGCGGCATCAAGGAAGGACAATGGGTGTGGGTGCTCGGCGCCGAAGGTGGCGCCAAGGTGCGGGTCAAAGCGCTTGTCACCGAGCGCGTCGGACGTGGTGTCGCGTGGATGCCGTTCCACTTCTCCGGCTGGTATCAGGGCGCCGACATGCGCTCGCACTATCCGCCGGGCACCGATCCGATCGTGCTCGGCGAGAGCGTCAACACCGTCACGACATACGGCTTCGATCCTGTGACGGGAATGCAGGAGCCGAAGGCGACGCTCTGCCAGATCAGAGCGGCCTGAGCGGGAGGAATGATAATGGCAAGAATGAAATTCCTCTGCGACTCGGATCGCTGCATCGAGTGCAATGCTTGCGTCACCGCCTGCAAAAACGAGCATGAAGTGCCGTGGGGCATCAACCGTCGCCGTGTCGTCACGATCGCTGACGGCACGCCCGGCGAGCGCTCGATCTCGATGGCATGCATGCACTGCACCGACGCGCCTTGCGCGGCCGTCTGCCCGACCAACTGCTTCTATACGACCGCGGATGCGGTGGTTCTGCATTCGAAGGACCTGTGCATCGGCTGCGGGTATTGCTTCTATGCTTGCCCGTTCGGCGCCCCGCAATATCCGCGCGTCGGCAATTTCGGTTCACGTGGCAAGATGGACAAATGCACTTACTGCTCGGGTGGACCGGAAGCCGACCTGTCGGAAGCGGAATATGTCAAATACGGCGCGAATCGTCTCGCCGAAGGTAAACTGCCGCTTTGCGCCGAGATGTGCTCGACCAAAGCGCTGCTCGCTGGGGACAGCGACATCATCGCGCAAATCTACAAAGAGCGCGTGATCAAGCGCGGCTACGGCTCCGGCGCATGGGGCTGGAAGACGGCGTACCGAGAAACGGTCGCGATTTGAATAAGCGGGAACAAGGAGAGCGGTTCCGTGAAAACCGGTTTGACAATCCGAGCCTTGGCCCTCGTGGCGGCGATGATGTTAGCGCCGCTTTCCGCGCCGCTCTTCGCGCAGCAATCGCCGAGCGGCAAAAACCCGACGGCCGATTCGGTCAATGAGGAAGCGCTGTTCAAGCAGAGCCCTAAAATCGCGGGCCGGATCACCATACCTGACGGAAAGGCCGCCGTTCTCGAACAGCCGCAAGGACGCGAATGGCGCGGCTTTCACGAAGGCTGGATGCCGTGGATCGGCGCCTTCGCGATCCTCGGCATGATCATCCTTCTCGGCGCATTCTATTTCACCAAGGGCCGCGTCATGCTCGAGCAGAACGAGCATTCCGGCCGCAAGATCCTGCGCTTCAACACGTTCGAGCGGTTTACTCATTGGATGACAGCGACCTGCTTCATCATCCTTGCACTGACCGGCTTGAACTATATTTTCGGCAAGCGTCTCTTGATGCCGCTGATCGGGCCGGATGCGTTCTCGGCGATCACGCAGTGGAGCAAATACGCTCACAATTTCCTGGCCTGGCCCTTCATCATCGGTCTCTGCTTCATGATGGCGGTTTGGCTCGCCGATAACATTCCAAACCGCGTCGACTGGGTCTGGTTGAAAGCGGGAGGCGGCTTCTTTGGGGACAGGCATCCCAGTGCCGGACGCTTCAACGCGGGCCAAAAGATCGTCTTCTGGGTCGTCATCGTCGGCGGCCTCCTGATGTCGATGTCCGGCATCCTGCTGCTGTTCCCCTTCGCGGCCCTCGACATCAATGGCATGCAAACGATCCAGGGCATTCACGCGGTGATAGGCGTTCTGTTCATCGCCGCCATGCTGGCGCACATCTATATCGGCTCGCTCGGCATGGAGGGAGCATACGATGCGATGGGCAGCGGCGAAGTCGATCTCGCCTGGGCGAGCGCCCACCACGATTTGTGGGTGGAAGAACAGCAGGCAAAGACGGCCAGCGGACCGCAGGTACCCTCAAGGCCGCTTCCGGCGGAATAGACCGCCTATCACGACTGGTGCGCGGGCCTGTTTACCCGCGCATTATTAGTGCGTTTCCTTGACAGATGGATCGCCGGACCAGTTCTTTCCGACGAGATTGTAGCCGGGGTCCGAAACTCGCGCGCCCGACGTCGCGAACGCTTTGTACGCGAGCGTCTGCTCGCTGTTAAGCACGGCTGCCGCTCCCGCCGCAATTATCACGAGCCCGGCGATTGCAAGAGCAAAGGCTTTCATCGGCGTCTTCCCTCAGACGGCGTTCTCATTATTGCTTCTGATCGGCATCGAAGAATTTCAGGTCTAGCGCCGCGAGCGCGAGCAGCGGCGGCGCTATCACGATGCCGGCTTTGCGCATCTCCTGCGCGGAGTCGCGGCAACCCTGGAAATTGTGATCGCGCGCTGCAGCCTCAACCTTCTCGATTTGCGCCGCCGTCGGCTTTGGCGCTGGCGGAGCCGCGGGTGCTGCTGGGGCGGCAGCTTGTTGGGGCGCGGGCGCAGCCGGCGGCTTAGCAGCATCCCCGGCCGCCGGGGGCGGCCCTCCGGCGCCGGGTTGCGCTGCACCTTGCGGTCCCGACGCCCCGGGGCCGGAGGGCGTCACCGGCCCGCTCAAACTCGATGATTGCTGGGGGGCGCCGCCGCTTGGAGAAGGCTGCGGCGCGGCTGCGCTCTGCGCCGGTGCGCTGACCGCGGTTGCAGCGTTGGCAGGCGGCTGCGCCGCGGCCGCGGGTCCCGATGGAGGCGCGGCTGCTGATGCGGGCGCGGGAGGATGAACAAAAGCAAGCATCTCGGCGCAAAGATCGGCGGGCTTACCTGTGCGGGCCGATGTGCTGCCCGGCGGAGATTGAGGAGCGGGCGGTGCAGTGGTCTGCGCCAACACGGTTCCTGCAAATAGGAGCGATGCTGTCCCGACTGCGATTGAAGCCACATGTCTCATTGGCGTCCTCCGGCCTTCCTTTTTCTAATTCAAACGTCAACGCCCTCGGCTGTCCAGCGGTTTCGATTTTCGCGCCGTTCAATTGAGGCGTGGAATTTCGCGACCAACGAAGTCAAGCTGAAAACAAGCACCCTGTCATTTTTGTCTTGCGGCCAGGAGAGCACCCGGGTCCGTTCGGGTTGCCCGTTTTGGCGAAGTTGGTCCAATACCGCTCGACGACGGCCGCAATGCCTTGGTCCGTAAACGTATAATCGATCTTTAGAGTCTCGTCGCGGCCAAAGTTGCCGAACACGTACTCAACTGGTCCGAATGTGCCGCGCCTGGAACCCGGCCCCGGACATTCTCCGGAACATAGCTGAAAAAATATCGGTACACCGGCTGCCGCGACTTGGCGTGGCGCGTGGCGAGGAAGCACGCCGGCTCCGTGACGAGTTTGTCGGGAATGATGCCCGCTACCACAGCTGGCCTATTGTGCGTTTTCCTGGGATCGTAGATGGCCAGAGCGCGCCTGCGGATCCAGGGAGAGCGGTCGCATCGGTTGCGTTCCTGGACTCACTCGTTGAGGATTGCGCAGCGACAGCTATAGTCGTTCGGGGAGGAAAATCAGATGAAGAGGACCTCTGTCGTAAGTTGCACGGGTGAGAACTCCACGGATGCCGTGAACGCGCAATACGGTTCGGATGGGATCCCCGTAAAATCGCTCCCTCGCCGGGACTTTCTTGTTCAAGCCGCAGGCGGCGCGCTCGCCGCGACCGCGTTCGGCGCCATTCCCCTGAGGGGCTGGGCGGCCGAGCCCATAAATATCGGCGCGCTTTACCCAGTCACCGGGAGTCTCGCCCAAATCGGACAGGGCTGCGTCAATGCCGCGAAGCTCGCCGTGCAGATGGTCAACGATGCCGGTGGCATCAAGTCGCTTGGCGGCGCCAAGCTCAATCTGATCGTCTCGGATGTGCAAAGCGACACCACCGTGACGCGCACCGAGACAGACCGCCTGATCAACGGCTCCAAAGTATCGGCGATCCATGGCTGCTATGCGAGTGCGCTCACGTTGATCGCAAGCGAGGTGGCCGAGCGCGCCAAGGTGCCGTTGATCACCGGATCGAGTTCAGACCAACTTAATGTCAATCGCCGCTACACGTTCACGCCGTTTGCGCGCGCTTCCCAGTTCGCGCAAGCGCAGCTCCAAATGGCGCGCCTGGTCGGCGAGAAGCCAAAGGTGGCGGTGATTTTCGAGAACACCGCGTTCGGCACCTCGACCTCGAACGGTTTGCGTGAGAAAGCGCCGGCGGAAGGCGTCGAGATTGTGCTGTTCGAGCCGTATTCCGCGGGGTTTGCCGATGCGAGCCCCTTGATCAACAAGGTGAAGTCCTCGGGTGCGGACATGTTGTTCTCCGTCTCCTACCTGAACGACCTCATTCTGATCGTGCGCACGATCAAGCAGGTCGGCCTCAAGATCGGGATGAACGGCGGCTCCGGCGGCTTTGTCATTCCCGATTTTTACAAGACGGTCGGCAGTCTGGCGGACGGTCTGCAGGGCGTTGCTCATTGGAACCATGATTCTGATGCCAACGCGCAGAAGGTGAACGCCGTTTATCAGAAGACCTATGGCGAATTCCTGTTCGAATATGCCGGCGGCCTTGTTGCCCAAACATTCATGCTTGCCGATGCGCTGGAACGCGCGGAATCGACCGATCCGCAGAAGGTGCGCGACGCTCTCACCACGCTCGACGTCTCCGAGGGTTATGCTGCGATGGCGCCCGGCGGCAAGGTGAAGTTCGGCCCGGACGGAAAGAACATCTACGGCCATCCGGTCGGCGTGCAGTGGCAGAACGGCGATCTCGCCAGCGTGTTTCCGAAGGAGGACGCCCGCGCGCCGCTGATGAAGACTTAAGCGCTAAAGACCATGCTGGAAACCCTGACCCAGGCCGTCATCAACGGCCTGCTCATCGGCGGCATCTACGCGCTTGTGAGCATCGGCGTGACGCTGATCTTCGGCGTCGTGAAAATCGTGAACTTTGCGCAAGGCGAGTTCGTGATGATCGGGATGTACGTCACGTTTTTCCTTGCGAGCAGGTTCGGAATCGATCCCCTGGTTTCGCTTGCCGTCTCGATACCGGTCCTCTTTGTTGTCGGGATGCTCGTGCAGCATTTCTTAATCCGCAGAGTTCTGGGGCTCGGCGACATGCCGCAGATCTTTCTCACGTTTGCTCTGTCCCTGCTGCTGATGAACCTAGCTTTGCTCCTGTTCACCGCGAATTACCGCACGGTGCATACCGCCTACTCGGACGAATCGCTGCATTTCGGTGCGCTTTATGTCCCCGTCGCGAAGCTCATTGCCTTCGCGCTGGCGATGGCCTTTAGCGGCATTCTCTGGCTGTTTCTCCACTACACGGATTTAGGCAAAGCCATGCGGGCCGCGGCGCAGAACCCCGACGTCGCCATGCTGATGGGCATCAATCCGCACCGCGTGTTCGCGGTCGCTTTCGGCGCGGCGCTGGCGCTCGCAGGTGCGGCCGGCTCGCTGCTCATGCCGTTCTATCCGGCCTCACCTATGGCCGGCCAGGTGTTCGTATTGATGGCGTTCGTCGCCGTGGTCCTGGGAACGCTTGGCAATGTGACCGGCGCGCTCATTGCTAGCCTCATGATGGGGATTGCCGAGTCGCTCGGGATTCAATTCGTCGGCGCGGATTCAGGGTTGATCGTCGTTTTCATGATGCTTCTCCTCACCCTCGCGGTCAGGCCCAGCGGTCTCGCCGGCGGCCGCGCCCGATGATGCAGAGGCACCGCACCTGGCTGTGGCTTGGGCTTCTCGCCGCGGCGCTGCTCGTGTTGCCTCTCGTCGTGACCAGCCGGTTCGCAGTCGACATTTTTATCAGGATCTTGCTGTTCGCCTTCATCGGCGTCGCCTGGAACCTGATGGGCGGCTACGCCAAGCAGCTCTCTTTGGGGCACGCTGCCTACTTTGGCTTGGGCGCGTATACCTCCACGATCCTGGAGATCAGGTTCGGCATCTCGCCTTGGCTCGGCATGCTCGCCGGAGGCGTCGTGGCGATGCTCGCAAGCTTGCCGATCGGCGCCTTGTGCTTCCGCCTCCGCGGGCCGTATTTCGCGATCGCGACGATCGCGACGGCGCAAGTGTTTATGCTGCTCTTTCTAAAATTCCGCGATTTTGCGTGGGGTGCCGAGGGAACGACGATTCCGAATTTCGGCGATGCCCCATTGATGATGCAGTTCGACGCGAAGGCGGCCTATTATTACGTCGCGCTTAGTTTGCTCTCGATTGGTCTTGCGATCACTTACCGCATCGAGCACTCGTGGATGGGTTATTACCTGGTCGCGATCGGCGAGGACGAGGATGCGGCCGAAGCAATCGGCGTGAACGCCCCGCGGATCAAACGCGATATCTACATGATCAGCGCGTTTCTTACCGCGCTCGCCGGGACGTTCTACGTTCAGTACATCTATTTCATCGACCCCGCGACTGCATTCAGCTTCAACATTTCCGTCGAGGCGGCCTTGGTTTCCATCGTCGGCGGCATCGGAACGTTGTGGGGTCCTGTCGTCGGAACGGTCTTGTTGGAAACGACATCCGCATTGTTGCAAAGCTGGCTCGGCAGCAGCGCCGGCGGCGTACAATTGACGGTCTACAGCCTGATCCTGATCGCCGTCATCCTCTGGAGGCCCTCCGGTCTGCTCGGCCTGTTTTCGGACGCCTATCGACGCGTTGCCCGCCATCGGCTGGCGGGCACGAAAGAGGCGCTCCTCGATGGTTGAAGCACTGATCGTGCGCAATCTAAGCAAGCGCTTCGGCGGCCTGCGCGCCGTCCAGGACCTGAGCTTCGCCGTCAACGAGGGCGAGACCCTTGCCCTCATTGGTCCGAACGGCGCCGGCAAAACGACGAGCTTCAACCTGGTCACCGGGTTCCATCGCGCGGATGCGGGTTCGGTCTGCGCGTTCGGACGCGAGCTCGCGGGTTTGCGACCTTACGACATTTGCGCACATGGTCTGGCGCGCACGTTTCAGGTCGCCCGGCCGTTCGGCACAATGACAGTTCTGGCAAACGTCATGACCGGCGCGTTCCTGCGCGACAGGAATCCCGACGCCGCGCGTGCCAGAGCCCGCGAAGCTATCGAATTTGTCGGCCTCTCGGCCAAAGAACACGTGCCGGCACGAAGCCTAACGACGATAGACCAGCGCCGGCTGGAAATGGCGCGTGCGCTATCCACCGAGCCGCGGCTCTTACTCCTTGACGAAGTCATGGCGGGCCTCAACCCGGCGGAGATCGATCAGGCCGTTGCGCTGATCGGCAAGCTGTCACAACGCGGGCTGACCATCGTGATCGTCGAGCACGTGATGCGGGTGATCATGGCGGTAGCACGTCATATCGTCGTGCTCGATCATGGACAAAAGATCGCCGAGGGGAGCCCCAATGATGTAGTGGAGAACGAAGAAGTCATTCGCGCCTATCTCGGTACGGGGTACGTGCATGCAGCGCAGCCTCTTGGGCTCCCATGCTAGAACTGTCGCGAGTAAGCGCGAGCTACGGTTCCGTGCCAGCCCTGAACGATGTCAGCATCAGTGTCGGCGAAGGCGAGGCAGTCGGTCTTCTCGGCGCCAACGGCGCTGGCAAAAGCACGACGCTGCGCACGATTTCCGGTCTTCTGCGTTCGACTTCAGGCGCGATCACCTTCGGCGGCAGAAATATCGCCGCGCTGCCGCCCTACAAAGTGACGGAACTCGGCATCGCACACGTGCCCGAGGGCCGACAAGTGTTCCCCGAGCTGACAGTACAAGAAAACCTGGAGATTGGCGCCTACGTGCCAGCCGCAAAAGCCCAACGCAGCCGCTCGCTCGATCTGGTTTTGAGCATCTTCCCGGTGCTCGCCGCACGCCGCAAGCAGCTTGCCGGCACGATGAGTGGCGGCGAGCAACAGATGCTTGCGGTCGGCCGCGGCCTGATGCTGAAGCCGCGTCTGCTTATGCTCGACGAGCCGTCGCTCGGGCTTGCACCTGTCGTGACCGACATGACGTTTCAGAAGATCCAGGAAATCCATGCGATGGGCACGGCGATCCTGCTGGTCGAGCAGAATGTCAGCCGTGCGCTCAGCCTGGTGCAGCGCGCCTATGTGCTCGAGAGCGGCAAGGTGATCATGCACGGGACGAGCACGGAACTCGCCAACAACAAGCAGGTGCAGGCGGCCTATCTCGGGATTTAGCCGTCAATCGGGACGGGAGTAATCGACGCGGCAATACGCACCGCCCTGGTGCCGCTCGACAACCGAATCACCGGTCGTCTTGCCGGCGAGAGCGTCGGCATACTTGTCGGCGCTGGAGGTGGGTAACCATCCAATCACGTCGCGCGCGTCGCCCTTCCACCACGTCATCCGGCTGTTGTTGGATGTGCCCCAGATTTTGATGCATCCGACCTTGTCTGCCCGCAACGCGCATTCGCAAAGACTGACGAGATCGTCGTAGGATAGCCAGGTTGCAAGCATGCGCGCATCTGTGGGTTCTGGAAAGCAGGAACCGATACGAACGAGCACGCTTTCGATGCCATGTTTGGCGAAATACAGTTCCCCCATCAGCTCGCCGTAAGCTTTCGAGAGGCCGTAATAGCCGTCGGGGCGAAACGTGCAGTCGACATCGAGCACTTCGTCGCGCCTGTGAAATCCCACGGTATGATTGGATGAAGCAAAGATAACCCGCGCCTTGGCATCGCGCGCCGCCTCGTAGATGTTGTAGAGACCCCGGATATTGGGGCCGATCACTTCATCGAAAGGCCGTTCGACGGAGATGCCGCCGAAATGCAGGATGGCGCTACACCCGTCGGCGAGCCGGCGAATGCCGCTTCCGTCAGCATCGGAAATATCCGCGAGCTCGAATGTTGCGCCCTGCGGATCAGGCCCGGGAAAAGGCTGAATATCAGTGAGACGTAAGCGCCAGCCCTTCTGCGCAAGCGCCGCGGCGAGTACCCGCCCGAGCGCGCCAGATGCGCCCGTCAACAGGACGGGCTTCTTCGCTTCATTCGGCACCGATCTCTCCTTCTATGCTGGGCCAGTGCGTTCTTGACGCTCATCGCCGACGCACCGTATCGACTCTCCGCCTACCCGGCGATTGTCACATATCGGAGCCGATTGTGGAAAAGAACACACCGCCTGCATGGTCACCAACGCAGCGCTATCCCGACCCTGCCGTGCAGATGCTCGATCCAAGCTTCGCGCGCTACCATCTGCCTCTGGCGGCGGTTGAGCGTCTGGCGACCGGATTTCGTTGGTGCGAGGGACCGGTCTGGTTCGGAGACGGCCGATATCTCCTGTGGAGCGATATTCCCAACAATCGGATGATGAAGTGGGAGGAGGAGACCGGAACGGTCAGCGTGTTCCGCCGCCCATCGAACTACGGCAATGGCAACACGCGCGATCGCCAGGGCCGGCTCATCACTTGCGAGCACATGCGGCGCGTGACACGCACCGAATATGATGGCTCGATCACCGTCCTTATCGACCGCTTCGAAGGCAAGCGGCTGAACTCACCCAACGATGTCGTCGTCAAGTCGGATGGCTCGATCTGGTTCACCGATCCACCGTTCGGCATCTTGGCCAACTACGAAGGGCGCCAGGCGGAGCCGGAACTTCCACAAAATGTCTATCGCCTCGATCCGGAAACGGGCGAAGCAATTGTTGTCGCCGACGGCGTGAAGGGACCGAACGGCCTGTGTTTCTCGCCGGACGAAAAGCGGCTTTATATCGTGGAATCCCGCGGCGTGCCGAACCGCAACATCCGCGTCTATGACGTGGCAGATGACGGGCGGACACTTTCGGGCGGCGACATCTTGATTGAAGCCGGCCGCGGCACGCCCGACGGCATGCGCTGCGATATCGACGGCAATCTCTGGTGCGGATGGGGCATGGGAAGCGATGACCTCGACGGGGTCATGATCTTCAACCCGCAAGGGCGTCCGATCGGCAGAATTGCACTGCCCGAGCGCTGCGCCAATCTGTGCTTCGGCGGTCCGATGCGCAATCGCCTGTTCATGGCCGCGAGCCAATCGATATACGCTGTTTATGTGGCGACGCAGGGAGTCTCGGGGGGTTGATGCCAGATTGCGTTGCGCGTCATCATTTGGACGCGCTCTCGCTCAACCCAAGGCGATGCGGCGCCCCTCTTCGGCGGCCCAATAGCCGGCATATTGGACGCGGATCGCTTCGAAGGCGAGGTCAAGACCGGCACGCGGTTCGCGGCCGGTCGCGACACACTCCATGAAATCCTGGATCTCTTGAAGGTAGCCGCGGGTCCACTCTTCCTCGAGGCAGACGAACTGCCAGCCGGTTTTGCGATCGACTTTCTCGGTTATGTAGACGTTCTGCAGCCTCGACTCGTCCGTCTGATAGCTGACCATGTGGTTGTTCGGCGCGATGTTGGCGAACAATGCGCCGCCGGTCGTGTAGGTCTCAACAAGATTGCGCACGCCACCGAGAATGATGTCACCGGCAAAGATGGTCGCCTTTGTTCCGTCTGAGAAGGTTATGTTGAGGATGCCCCAATCTTCGACGTCGTTCGGGCGGGCTTGGATATAGCGGCGCTCGTCTTCCCTGAGAGCCGCGGTCAGCTTGCCGACGTCGCATGTCACATCCGCAACACTGATGTTCTCACCTCGCGCTTTCGCCTCGACCTGCTTCAGATAAAGGCAGGCCGAGAGCGGATGGCATCCCTGACGGATGAGAGCGCCGCCGCCGGTCATCGCCCATTCGGCGGCATGAGGCGCGTGCGACCCGCTGTGACTTTCCTCGGCCTTCATGAACAGGATCTTGTCCCGCGTCGCTCTGACGATTTCTGCCGTCTTTGTCACCGCGGGCGCGTAGACCCAATCCTCGGCATAAAGAAAAAGCTGGCCGCTAGCGTGGATCGCCTCGCGCGTGCGCTCCATCTCTTCCATGACGCGCTCGAACATAAGTGCTTTCGGCACATGCCGGCCGATCGGTGCCGCGTCACCTGGTTGACCGAAATATCCGGTGAACGGCTTTTCGCAGATCACATGCTTGCCGGCCTGCATGCAGGCCACCACCATCTCGGCATGGAGTGCCGGCGGGGTGCAGAGATCGACCACGTCCATTGCCGGGTCTGCAAGCAAATCTCGCCATCTCCGGCTCGTCTGCGGAATGCCGAATTTGCGTGCGAAATCGGCGACGTGATCGCCACGCGAGACCACGCTGACGACTTCGACATCGACACCATAGACGCGCCTGTAGGCATGCATGTGCAGCTCGGCGACGAACCCGCTGCCAATGAGGCCCACTCTGACCTTCTTCACGACACGGCTCCGAGTGCCGGACGATCAGGCGATGAAACGAACTTCCACATCGCTGAGCCCTGAGAAGGAAGCCACGTACCGTCCCCGCTGCACGGGAAGGGCATCCGTACAGGTCCCCGTTGTCACGATCTGTCCTGCACGAAGCGGCGAGGGCAGCGGATAGGCATTCGTCAGCGCGAGCAGGGCGAGCAGTGGATCGCCGAGGATGCGCGCGCTCGATCCTTCAGCGACAAGGCGGCCATCGAGTTCGAGCCGTATAGCGATTCGCGTGAGATCGAGAGCCCGCCAATCCTGCATCGACTCGCCGATTACCAGCGCGCCGTTATTCATCATGTCGGCGAGCTTAGCGAGATCGCCCGCCCTTGGCCCCACACGGCTGTCCGGGAATTCGAAGACGGGCACGATTGCGGCGATGGCCGCCTCGACTTCGCTCCGCGAATAGGGACGCGAGCGGGCAGGCAGGTCGCCACCGAGGACGAAGGCAATCTCGCATTCGACCAGCGGCGCGACAAAAGAGGAGAGCTTGAGCTGCGATCCTGAGGGGTAGACGAAGTCGCCGAGCACCGCGCCGGCAACGGCACGATTGCCGCCGAATTTCTGCTGATCTTTCGGCGTAAGCGCCGTGACTTTCCAGCCCTTCAGATCGTCGCCGGAAAGCCCAATCAGCTGGGATTGGACCGTATAAGCGGCTTCGATCGAACTGATCTCCGGCAAAGCGATTTCGATCGGTCGCGCCGAGGCTCGCGCCTCATGAAGCCGCCTCGCCATCGCTGCAGGATCGAAGCTCAAGCGACAGCCGCGGAGGTGCGGTTTTTGACACTAAATCCAAAGAACTCCATCATTTTGTTGAGCTGCCCATCCAGCATCAACGTGCCGTAATGGATGCGGTGACCGCGGGCTTCCGCCGCACGCAGCAGCGGCGTCATTTTCGGCATCATGATCACCTCGGCGACAAGAGTTTGCAGCGGTACGGTAGCGAGATCGAAAGAGAGCGGGTCGTTGGGCTCGAGCCCGAGCGATGTCGCGTTCACCGCGATGTCGTGACCCGATGCATCCGCCGTGCCGAGGCTGACCTCGATGCTGGGATAAGCACGGCGGACCCGCTCCACAAGATCGGCAGCCTTCGAGCGCGTGCGATTGTGGATGGTTATCGCCGACGCACCACTCGCCGCTAGCGCAAAGGCGAGCGCATTCCCGGCGCCGCCCGCGCCGGCAATATAGACCTGCGCGCCGGAGGGATCGTGCCCTTGCGATCGCAGGCCCGCGACAAAGCCGCGCCCGTCGAGGAGCGTGCCGCGGTAACTTCCGTCCGGCTCGCGGCGGACGGTATTGACGACGCCGACGTGGCGTCCATCGTCGACCAACGTGTCGCAGAGACGCGCCGCTTCCTGCTTGTGCGGCGCGGTTACGATGAACCCATCCAAGTTTAACAGCGCCTTCAGCCCTTCCCATCCGCGTGCGAGATCGTCCCGGCCAATGTGAAACGGCAGGCACACGGCGTCGATCCCCTGCTCGGCGAAATAGGCGTTGAAGGATATCGGCGTGCGCACATGGGCGACCGGGTCGCCGATGATCGCATAAAGGCGTGTTCTTCCGGTGATCATGGATCAGGCCTGCTTGCCGCGCGCCCGCAGAAGCGCCCGCGCGCTCTCCGTGGCCCCGGCCAACAAGCGCTTGACCGCTGCATTCACGCTCGGGATGTACATCAGCATCGTGAACACGGTGACGAGGGCGAACGCCGCACAAATCGGCCGCGTGAAAAACGGCGCGATGTCACCGTCCGACAGAACAAGCCCACGGCGCAAGCTCTTGTCGAGCAGATGACCGAGAACAAGGCCGAGCACGAACGGCGCCATCTGGTAGCCGCGGCGACGCAGAAAGAACGCGCCTATCCCGACCGCCAACATCACGTAAACGTCGAACAGACGCGACGCGCTCGCAAAGGCGCCAACCGATGCCAGCAGGAAAATGATTGGCATCAGAATGGTGCGCCTGATCCGAAGCACGAGGAGCAGCGGCCGCACCAGAAACAGGCCGAAGATCAGGATGCTGATCGTCGCCAGCGAGGTCATCGCCACAACGTCATAGACGAACTGCGGATGCTCGATCATCAGCATCGGCCCGGGCTGGATACCGTGAATGATCATCGCGGCCATGAGCACGGCCGATGGTGCGGAGCCCGGGATGCCGAGCGCGAGAGCCGGTATGATGTGGCCGGGGATCGATGACATGTCGCCGGTCTCGGCCGCCATCAAACCGTCGATCGACCCCTTGCCGAACTGCTCTCGTTCCTTGCTCGTGGCTTTGGCGGCCGCATATGACATCCAGGCGCCGGAATCTTCACCGACGCCCGGCAGCAAACCCGTGAGCACGCCGATTGCGCCCGAGCGCAATACGGTTCGCCAATATTGCGCGACTTCGCGAAAGCGCGGCAACGTCGAATCCCGCAGCGTGACAAGCTGCCTTTCGTGACGATCGGCGAGATTTGTCAGAACTTCTGCGAAGCCGAAGGCGCCGATCAGCGCCGGGATAAGGGCAATGCCGCCGGACAATTCGGCCCACCCGAAGGTGAAGCGGTCGAAGGCGTAGAGACCCTCCTGCCCGATTTGCGCGACAAACAATCCGAGCAGGCCCATGAGCCAGCCTTTCAGCGGATCGTCGCCAACCAAGCTTCCGGAAATCACAACCCCGAAAAGGGCGAGCCAGAAGAACTCAAACGCTCCGAAAGACAGCGCCACCTCGGCGAGAAGCGGGGTGAAGGCGGCAAGGCAGAGGACGCCAAACAGTGTTCCGCAAAAAGCGCCGGACGTTGCGATGCCGATCGCACGACCCGCCTCGCCACGCAGCGCCAATGCATGCCCGTCCCCGCAGGACGCAGCGTTCGCCGCGGTGCCGGGGATGTTGAGCAAAATCGCAGATCGTGAGCCGCCATAGAGGGTGCCGACATAAGAGGAGATCAGCACGAGGATTGCATCGTTGGTTGGCAACTTGAGCGTCAACGTCGTCAAGAGCGCGATGCAAAGCGTCGCCGAGAGACCCGGTAGACAGCCGACGAGAATGCCGACGAGCGAGCCGCCGAGCGCGAGCAGCACCGACCAATAACTGAAGAAGCTGAGGTAGGCCTTCCCTAGCATTTCGATGCCTTCCATCGCAAATGCCTTCGATCAGGGAAGCCGCACGAGAAATAGCTTTTCAAAAACCATCGTGACGAGCGCGCCGGAGCCGATGCCGATCATGATTGCTGTGGCCGCGCCGCGGACAAGCCGTGCCTTTGTCCGCAGCTCCGTGAAGCGCAACACGAAGATGCTGGTCGACACAAACAGCGATGCAGCAAGCCAGAACGGCACACGTCCAAGAAGGGCAACCGCATAGCCGATGCAAAGTGCGAGCGCCAATGTGAGACGGCCATAGGCGGTCTTGCCCTCATCGGAGGGCTTCGGCCGCAGGCCGCCGTTGCGCCATCCACGCGCCAACATAAGGGTCGCGAAGAACACCATGCCAAGTCCCAGCAGGCCGGGCACCAAGCCAGGGATGGTGTAGGGATTGATGTCCTGCGCTTCGAGCCGGTCCATGCGCCAGGATGCGACGAGGATCACGACGCCGAACAGCATCCAGAGAAGCCCGCCGACGACATCGTCGCGAGGAGTTGTCCCCGCGCTTTCGGCGTGAGGCGCGCTAGCAGGCGGCGCTAACGAAGTTTGCTGCATCGATCAGGGCTTCGGGATCCCGAGCGTGTCCGGCGAAACCTTCGCCTTGCCGGAGTTGAACTGCTGCCAGGCATTCGCTTGGACGGCGGGCGACACAGCCTTCTGGGCTTCGTCTCCCGCGATCGGGCTAAAAAGCGCACCGCGCTTTGTCGCGTATTGCTTCAAGGCGGAATCCTGCGGCATCTTATCGGCCCAAATCTTGTCGAGCGTCTTTGTGACTTCATCGGGGATGCCCGGCGGCACGAATATACCGAAATAATTCACCGGCGATCTCAGGTTCGGAAGAACGTTTGTGAGCGGCTCGATCGTGCCGTAACCTTCAATCTGCAGCGGCTTGTCGCCGATCACCGCGAGCGGACGCAGCCGCTTGCCGAGAATCATTTCGGTCTGCTCGACGGCAAGCTGTGTCGTCGCCTGCGTCTCGCCGGAGACAGTCGCGACGACCGCCGGCGCGCCCCCGTCATAGGTGACGTTCTTGTAAGTCACCCCCGCGGCTTGCGCGATGCGCTCCATTGCGCTGTGTCCCGAAGACTGCACGCCCGCCGTCGCGATCGAAACCTGGCCGGGCTTTGCTTTCATTGCGTCGATCACGTCTTTGGCTGTCTTGAACGGACTGTTCGCCGCAACGCTCAGCACCTCGATATTGGCGACGGTTAGATAGAGATGCCAATCCTTGATATTGGTCTTCAACATTCCAAGGGTCTCGTACGTGCCGAGATCCTGCGCGGCGCCGGAGGTCCAGGTGTAACCGTCTTTGGCCGCGTCGAGCGCGCTGCGCGTGCCGATCGAGCCGGATGCGCCGGGCTGGTTGATAATCACGATCTTCTGCTTGAGGATATCCTCAAGCTCAGCCGCGGCCACGCGCGTCGCCTGATCTGTCGAGCCGCCCGCCGCCCAAGGGACGATGAGGTTGATCGGGCGCGAGGGCGCCCATTGCTGCGCATGAGCAACGTACGCGACGCCGCAGAAAATCGCTGCCAATGCGAACAGCCGGTTTGCGCTCTTCATATTTCCTCCCAAGGACTGCGGCTATTTCGCCGATATCGAGCCGATCTTCGCCGGCTTTTTGTAGCCTACAATCTACGACATCCTGGTCAACAGCGTCGATGATTTCTCGGTATGAGCTGCTACGCACATCATCGAAGGTATTGCCTCTCTCGGTTCATTGCAGCATTCACGATCCGGAGAAAGTAGGGGGCCGCTTCTCCTGGAACGCTTTCACGCCTTCCGCCCTGTCCTTTGCTGACATGCAGATCACGTGCAGTTCGTTTTCATAACGCAGGCCCGCCTCGAGCGGCATCGACAGCGCGGCGCGTGTGGCAGCCTTCACGGATTGTGTAGCAATCGGGCTAAAGGAAGCGATCTTCGCGGCCAATTTGCTGACGCGCGGCATCAGCTCGGATTCTTCGACAACCTCTTCGACAAGCCCGATCCGCAACGCGGTCTCTGCATCGACGGGATCGCCGGTCAGGAGCAAGCGCATCGCTTGTCCGTAGCCGACCAATCGCGGCAGCATTTGCGAGGCGCCACCGCCACCGAGCCAGCCGCGGGTCACTTCAGGACCGCCGATGCGGGCGCTGCGCCCGGCAATGCGAATGTCGGCTGCAAGCGCGATCTCCATGCCGCCGCCGAGAACCCATCCCCGCAACGCAGCGATCACCGGTTTGCGGATGTCGCGCACGAGAGCGGCATATTCGATGCGGTTGCGGAATGCCCAGGGGTCGGAGAGATCGGCGAGTGCATTCATGTCGCTTCCGGCAGAGAAGGACCGCTCTCCCCCGCCCGAAATGATCGCCACGCGCACAGTGCCATCGCGATCGACCTCCGCGCACGCGTCGCGCAGCTCGCGCGCCATTTCCGGCGTGATCGCGTTGTGCTTCTCCGGCCGATCGATCAGGATGCGCGCGATGCCTTCAGCGGTACTGTAGCGGATTGCTCCCACGTGCGCCTCCGCTCAGGTCGCCGGCATTGTAGAGCGGCGCTCCACTTCAAGCAGGATGCCGGACACATCGGTCCCCGTGCCCTCGTGCTCGATCATGTCCCCGAACATCGCCGCAAGCGTATTGAGGAGTGTTAGGTCGAGCGACAGGGACTTTGCCAAAGCTTGCGCGGCCCGCAGGTCCTTGAGCTGATATTCCGCGGGAGAGCCGGGCGCGAAGTCCCGCTCGACCATGCGCGTGCCATGCAGATGCAGGATTTTTGAATCGCCGAACCCGCCCGCGAGCGCGTTGCGGACTTTCGCCGGATCGGCGCCGTTGCGGGCGGCGAAATGCAGCGCCTCGGCAACGGCCACCATCGTACCGCCGACGATGATCTGGTTTGCAAGTTTTGCAGCTTGGCCGGCGCCGACCGGCCCAAGATGCGTCGCGCGGCCGAGCAGCTTGAACATCGGCGCGAGACTTTCCACGATCTCAGCGTCACCGCCCGCGAGGATCGCGAGCGTGCCGTCGCGCGCGCCGACTTCGCCGCCGGAAACGGGGGCGTCGACATAATGCGCGCCTCTTTTGAGCAGGTCCTCCGCCTGGCGCCGGCAGGTCTCGACGGGGATGGAACTCATCACGACGAGTGTCGCACCCGCCGCGATGGCCTCGATTGGGGCCCCGCCACTAAAGAGCACCTCGTCGATAGCATGGCCCGTGCTCAGCATGACAATGATGCATTCGGCGCCCGCGACCGCATCTCTCACGGATGCAGCTCGCTGAACGCCGGCAGACGCGAGCGCCTCTACTTTGGCGGCGCTCCGGTTCCACGCCGTCACGTCAAGTCCGGCCTCCCCCAGCCGCCCCGCCATGTGGCTACCCATAATGCCTGTGCCGATAAAGGCGATCTTCGGGGCGACCTTCGGCTGCGCCGGCATAGGCGATTGGGCGCTCAGGCGATTTTCGCCGGCTTTTTGATAGCCGCGAGTGCTTTGAACTGCTCAGACTTCTTGTAGAAGGGATCGAGCGGGTAACAGCCTGAAACCAAGTTGTTGCGCGGGGCCGTCGTGCAGTCGCTGAACGTCCGGCACAGCCGCTTCTTCTGCATGCCGCGACCGTCAAGGACGTCGCGCGGCATTTCCGGATATGCGAGCACCATGCGCCCGATGCCGATCACGTCCGACCAGCCCTGGCGGATCACGGCCTGTGCGACATTCGGCAGGAATTCCTGCAGATAGGTGTAGCCCGACGACATGATGCAGAAGTCGGGGAAGCTTTCCTTCAATGCGCGCACCACGTTGATCTGACGCATCACGCCGATCAAGGGATCCTCCGGCGGGTGATAGCCGTCTGAAGGCGGATAGCTCGCCGGCCGCGTGACGTGCGGATTGTAATATGGGCTACCGGCCGTGACGTTGACGAAGCGTACGCCGATGCTGCGCATGATTTCGAACAGCGCCTTCGGCTCGGTGAGATCGAATTCAACGGGATTGCTCTGATCGACGCCAAATGCGTATTTGTAGGGAAGCAGTGAAGCGACGTCTTCGGGAATGCCCGGGCCGAGCGCGCCCGGGGCCGATTGCGCCGGATCGGGTTTGAAGGGCACGAGGTCGATCGCGCTGAGCCGCACGCCAATGCGAAGACCTGGCGCCTCGGCGCGGATTCCCTCGACAATCTCGCGCATGAAGCGCGTGCGATTCTCGAGCGAGCCGCCATAAGCGCCGGAGCGAGTGAAGGCGCTCAGAAACTCATGGCCGAGATAGCCGTGGCAGTGTTTCACGTCGACAAAATCATAGCCGCAGGCCTGCGCCAGTTTCGCGGCGCGCACATAGTCTTCGATGAGCCGCTTGATTTCGTCGTCCGACATGACCGGACGATCGTCAGGTAAGCCGAACTTGCGGTCAAGAATCGGGTGATGATACGCGATCTGCGACTCGAACTTACGATTGTCGGTCGGCTTGCAGAAGCGGCCGGAATGGGTGAGCTGCAGGCCAATGACGAGGCCATCGTCAGCGCCCATTGCGCGATGGGCCTGCACGAGTTCCTCGCGCAGTCGCGCGATATCGGCCTGCGTGTGATCGGCTAGATAAAGCTGGCGCGGATTGGCGCGGCCATCGGCCCGCACGGCGACAGCCTCGCCGCCCCAGATCAGCTTGCCGCCGCTTTCGCCGAAGCGGCGCCAGCGCCGGAATGTGTTTTCGCTCGGCCGCCCATCGGTCTGGCCATCCCAGCCCTCCATTGGGTTAATGCCAATGCGATTGCCGATGGTCATGCCTTCAAATTCGAGCGAAGAGCCGAGCGGAGAGTCAGGCCCGTGGGCGACGATGTCATCGCAGGGCATGTCGATGCCAAGCAAGGCGAGATGCGTCCGCAGCCCGGTGACGGTGCCGAGAGAAGGAAGTTTTGGGTATTCGCCGAACTTCATTCCCGTCCCTTACCGCTTGTTGTTAACTAGCCAGTTACGATGCCGCTTTTAACGCGTCAACCGTAGCCGTCACGGCGGCGGCCGCAGATACCCGAGGATCACCTCGACGACATGCGCCCGTCGCGCCGCTCGCGCCGCGGAGGAGCGGAGATCCTTGCCAAAGACCGTCGACAGTGTCGGACCATTGGAAAAGAAGAAATAGCTCACAGCCGAAATAGACATATAGAGCTGCAGCGGATCGACATTCGGCCGAATGGTCCCCGCGGCTGCGCCCGCATCCAAAATCGTGCCGATCGTCCGCACGAGAGAGATGTGCATGTCTTTCAAACGCGTCGAGCGTTTCAGGTGCTGGGCGCGGAGCATGTTCTCGCCGTTGAGCAGCCAGATCATCGCGGGGTTCTCGACGAAGTAATCGAACTTAAACTCAACCAGCTTGCGAATTGCCGCTAAAGATTCGGGGTCATCGAGCTTGAGGTTTCGCTCACTCATTCGCATCGCGATGTAGGCTTCTTCGAGCACCGCGAGGTAAAGGTCGTCTTTGTTGTTGAAATAGTAATAAAGCATCCGCTTGTTGACGCCCGAGACCTCGGCAATCTTGTCCACCCGCGCGCCGGCAAGACCGCTCTCAGCGAATTCCGCGGTCGCGGCTTTCAAGATCGTGCGCCGCGTTCGCTCCGCATCGCGTAAAGGCGGTTGTACGGCAGGGCCTTGTGCAGCTGGAAGGCTCACGCTGCGCTTCTGCTGCAATGCAGATCCTTCCGCTGCCATGGCTCTACGCCCTCTCATGCGAAGCGCGCGAGGCGCGGCGAGCGAACCGCGCGGCGATTGCCTTCTATGATCTCGGCCAACCCCATCGGTCCAGGCCGGAAGATACGCTCGTCCATCGTCGCCAGATTCGGCGAAATATCCGGCTGAAACTCCATCTGCGCCAACACGTCGCGCTCAAGGTCGATCCCGGCTCCGATCTCGATGACTTCCAGCCGGCCCGCTTCGTTGCGCCGGAACACGGCACGTTCGGTTATGTAGAGCGTCGTCTGCCCGCGCTCGTTGGCGAACGGCCCGCTATAGGAGAGCTGCTGCACTTTGCGGACAAACTTCTTTTCGCGGCCCTCTCGAACGATGTTCGCGCGTCCGTCGGCCCATGAAATGTCGAGGCCGCTGCTTGTGAACGTGCCGCTGAAGATCATCTTCTGCGCGTTCTGGCTGATGTTGATGAAGCCGCCCGGGCCGATGATGCGGTCGCCGAAGCGGCTGACATTCACATTGCACGCCGGGTCGACTTCCGCGAAGGAGAGGAACGCCAATTCGAGTCCACCGCCATCGTAAAAATCGAATTGATAGGGCTGATCGACGATCGCCTGATAATTCCGGCTCGCGCCGACTTCATTGCCGGTTGCCGGTGCGCCGCCGATCAGACCCTGCTCGTTGGTGAGTACGACGGCATCGAGCGCGCCTTCTTCAGCCGCAATTGACGCAATGCCGGTGGAGATGCCGGAGCCGAGATTGCAGATCGCACCAGGAAACAACTCGAGCGCGGCGCGCCGCGCGACGATTTTGCGTGGACCGAACGGCAGCGGCGTGATCTGCGACAGCGGTATTTTCAGTTCGCCTGCATAAGCGGGATTATAGTCGGAGAAGAAGGTCTGCGTCTGCGCTGAGTCAACGACGATCAGGTCGACGAGCATGCCGGGAACTTTCACTTGTTTTGCCGGAAGCGTGCCGCGATTGGCGAGGCGCTTCACCTGCACGATGACAATGCCACCGGCGCGTCGGGTCGCCTGCGCCATCGACAGCATCTCGCCAAAAATGGCTTCCTGCTCCATCGTCACATTGCCGTCTTCGTCCGCCGTCGTCCCGCGCAGCAGCGCAACGTCAATTTTGCACGGCTTGTAGAAGAGGCATTCGCGCCCGGCGAGGGTCACTACCTCGACGAGATCCTCCGTTGCGCGCGCGCTTTGCTTGCCGCCGCCATGACGCGGATCGACAAAACTGTGCAGGCCGACATGCGTGACCAATCCCGGACGGCCCGCGGCCATCTCGCGCGTCAGCTGCGACAGCGCGCCTTGCGGCAACGTATAGGCTTCGATCAAGTTAGCGGCGGCAAGCCGCTCGACGGGCGGCGAATCGACAAGCGTGCCGCAGACGACGCGCTTCAGGAGATCGGGATGTGCGAGATGCGCGATGCCGCGCTCGCCGCGATCGCCAAGGCCGACGGGGTGCACGGTCGTGAGCTGCCGTGGCTCACCTTCAGCCCTGAAGCGCTTGCCGATCGCGGCGATCAGCGTGTCCGGAACGGCGTGCCCGCTTCCCGAGCCACCGATCAGCAATGTATCGCCGGTCTCAACGACTGACGCAGCTTCATCGCTCGTGACGACGCGTGGCAAAGGGTAGTTCTCCTGTTTATTGTCAGAGAGTGAGGCCGGCAACGTCCATAACGCTGCGCATGCGCGATACCGCGAGATCGGGATCGAGCAGGATTCCGGCCTGGTCCGCGAGCCGGAAAATCCCCGCAAGATGCAGGAGCGATCGCGCACTCTCCTGCCCGCCAACCATCCTGAAATGCCGTTGGTGGCCATTGAGATATGCAAGGAACACGATCCCGGTTTTGTAAAACCGCGTCGGCGCCTTGAAGATATGACGCGACAGCGGCACGGTTGGCGCCAGGATGTCGTGGTATTCGTTGATGCTGCCTCGTTCGAGAGCCGCGAGCGCGGCAGAAGCGGCCGGCGCGATCGCGCCGAAAATCCCGAGAAGCGCATCGGAGTGACCTTGCTCGTCACCGGCGATCAGTTCGGGATAGTTGAAGTCGTCGCCAGTATACATGCGGATGCCGGCAGGCAGACGCCGGCGCATCAGGATTTCCTTGTCCTTGTCGAGGAGCGAAATCTTGATGCCGTCCACCTTGTCCGCGTGATCTGCAAGAATGCCGAGGCAGATGTCCATCGCCGCGTCGGGATCGGGCGCGCCCCAATAGCCGGCGAGCGCCGGATCGAACATCTCGCCAAGCCAATGGATAATCACCGGCTCTTTCACGGCTCGAAGAATCCGGCCGTACACGAGCGCGTAATCGTCAGGTGATTTGGCAGCGGCAACGAGCGCGCGGCTTGCCATCAAAATGATGCGACCGCCGACAGATTCGATTGCATCGACCTGCTCCTCATAGCTGCGGATCACGTCGTCAAGCGTTAGGCCGCGCGAGGGCGTAAGATGGTCGGTACCGGCTCCGGAAAAGACGAGCGCTCCGGGAACGTCGCGCGCAGCTTCGACCGAGCGGCGGATCAGCTCGAGAGCCGTCGGCCAATCAAGGCCCATGCCGCGCTGGGCCGTATCCATCGCTTCAGCGACGCCAAGGCCGAGAGACCAGAGGTAATTCCGGTAGATAATCGTCGCATCCCAATCGAGTGGGGCGGAGAGCCATGGGTCGGCATCCGCCAAGGGATCGGCGACAACATGCGCGGCCGAGAAGAAGACACGGATCCTCGACGCTCCGTTTGCCTTCGGCCAATCACACGGCGCATGCGTATGGTAAGGCACCATGCGGCGCTCGGCTGTCGGCAGCTCGATATCGGGCATGGTGGCATCCGAAGTCGGCAATTATCCGGCTAGTTTATTCAGCCGCTCCGATGCGTCAACGATGTGGAGAGCAGGCCGATCGACGAAATCCCCTCAAGGAATCTTGGTGCCGCAAGAGGGATTCGAACCCCCGACCCCCTCATTACGAATGAGGTGCTCTACCAGCTGAGCTATTGCGGCATTTCAAAGCGCGGGCCCCCGCGCCGAAGCGGCTTCGTCTTATCGAGCGGGTCTCGTAATGACAAGCCGCTTGCCCGCCGGCGGAGCGCTCAGCGCGCGGCAGCGAGGATTTGCGGCAGCAGGACCTGGCGCAGCGATTCCTCCGAAAGCGGTCCCACAAAGCGGTAGGCAATTGTGCCCTCTGGCTTGATCACATAAGTCTCGGGCACACCATAGACGCCGAAATCCATCGCGGTGCGTCCCGACGCATCGACGCCTATACGCGCATAGGGATTGCCGCGTTGACCGAGAAATCGCCGCGTATTTTCGGGCGCGTCTTTATAGGCAAGCCCGACAAGGGCGACGCGATCCTTCAGCTGCGGATCGCGAGAAAGTTCCATCAGCAAGGCATGCTCGGCATGGCAGGGTACGCACCAGGAGGCGAAAACGTTGACGAGCGTCACCCGTCCCTGCCGCAGATCGGCATCGGATAGGCTCGGCGTGTCGGTTCCGGTCAGCGGCGGCAGATCGAAATGCGGGATCGGCCGGCCGATCAGCGCCGAGGGCAATCGCGAGGCGTCACCGGCATAGAGCCGGATGAGGAACAAAGCCGCGAGCGCGGCAAAAGCGATGATCGGCAGGAACACGAGCCATCGTGAGCCGCGGCGCGGCGCCTCTCCCGCTACGGCACTCATCATGCCTCGTCCCGGTCGGGGCTCGTCCCGACCATTCGCTGGAGCTCCCGTTTCAGCCCGCGGTAATCGAACAAAATCTTCAGACCCATGCCGCCGATCACCAGCGTGGTGACGAGATAAGCCGCGAGGATAAAGCCCCAATGCGGATTCGTCATCGCGCCGGCTCCGCTGCGGCATAGGCGGGCGCATCACTCTGTTCGGCCGCCAGGATGGTCAGCCGCCGCAGGCGCCGGCGCAGGATCTCGTTGCGGATCGCCATCATGTGCAACGTCAGGAACAGAAGCGTCGCCGCAAGCGCCATGACGAGCAGCGGCAGAAGCATCGATGCCGCGATCGCCGGGCCGCCAACCCGAAACACCGATGCTGGCTGATGCAGCGTGTTCCACCAATCGACAGAGAACTTGATGATCGGCAGGTTGACCGCGCCGACGAGCGTCATAATCGCCGCCGCGCGTGCCGCGCGGCCGGGTTCCTCGATCGCCTCCCACAGGGCGATCAGCGCAAGATAAATCAGGAAGAGCACGAGAACCGAGGTGAGGCGGGCATCCCACACCCACCATGTCCCCCACATCGGCTTGCCCCAAAGCGAACCTGTCGCAAGGCAGACGAAGGTGAAAGCGGCGCCGAGCGGGGCCGCAGCCTTCTGCGCGGCGTCGGCGAGCGGATGGCGCCAAACCAGCGTGCCGAGCGCGGCCGCGCTCATCACGATATAGATGAACAGCGAGAGCCACGCTGCCGGAACGTGTAGATACATGATCTTCACGCTCTCGCCCTGCTGGTAATCCGGCGGCGCGATGAAGAAGATAAGATACACGCCAACGAGCAGCAGCGCGACCGTCAGCGCAGTGACCCAGGGGAGCACGCGGCGCACCAGCGAAAGGAAGATCGTCGGATTGGCGATATTCGGCACGCATTTGATCTAAAGGCGCATCCAACCCAAAGCAATCGGCATCACTCACCGCCGTATCTCAGGGCCGCGGCCACAGCAAATGGCGCGCCGGCGAGCGCGGCGAGGCTCAGCGCGCAGAGGATCGCGAAAGGTGCGGCAAAGCGCACTGGGTCGGCGAGTCCCGCCCCGGCCGCGGAGACACCGAAGATCAGCACCGGAATGGTCAGCGGCAGGACCAGGACCGCTATGAGGAGACCGCCGCGGCGCAACGAAACCGTCGCCGCCGCGCCGATCGCGCCGATAAGGGTCAGCGCCGGGGTACCGACGAGCAGCGACAGCGTGACGCGCACGAGCGCCGCTCCATCCTGCGCGAGAGCCAGGCCGAAGAGCGGCGCGACAAACACGAGAGGCAATGCCGTCGTCAGCCAATGCGCCGCGCATTTGACGAGCACGATCAGTTCCAGGGGCATCTCGCCGGTCAGCATAACGTCGAGCGAACCGTCCTCGTAGTCGGCCTGGAACAGCCGGTCGAGGCCGAGCAAGGTCGAAAGCAAAACCGCGATCCAGAGGATTGCCGGGCCGATGCGCGCGAGAAGGTTGAGGTCGGGCCCCACAGCGAAGGGAAAGATCGCGGCCAGGACCAGGAAAAACACCGCGCCCGTCGACGCGCCGCCGCCGCTCCGCCGCGCGATCTTAAGTTCGCGCCGAAACTGCGCGGCGAGAGCTCCGCCCACCGGCTAATGCCGCAGTTCGAGATGACGCGCATCCGACAGGTCGAGCGTCCCGTGCGTCGCGGCGACGATGATACCGCCTTGGTCGAGGTGACGGCGCATCTGATCGCCCAACCGCGTTTGCGACGCCGCATCTAGTGCCGTCATCGGCTCGTCGAGCAGCCAGATCGGCCGCGAGGCAACGAGCAGCCGCGCGAGCGCGACGCGCCGCCTTTGGCCGGCCGACAAAACTGAGACCGGAAGATCGGCAAGGCGTTGCAGCCCTGAGGATGCGAGCGCCTCCGCTGGCTGCAAGGCGCTGCGGCCTCCCTGCTGGGATGCCAGACTGGCCGCCCAAAAAGCGAGATTCTCGTTTGCTGTGAGACTCGCCTTGTTGGCGTCGGCATGACCAACGTAATGGGCGACTTCGCGGCAAGGCAACGCGTGATCGGCCCCGACGATCGCGATGCGGCCGGCGGCTAGGGGCAGCAGGCCCGCAAGCGCCCGCAACAGCGTCGATTTGCCGGCGCCATTCGGGCCAGTGACGATCAGCGCGTTGCCAGGAGCCAGCACGAAGCTCAGCCCGTCGAGCACGCGCCGGCCGCCGCGCTCTACCCGGACGTCTGACACTTCAAGGCGCATGCTGAATTCCCGTGCAGCTTCTGCTCATCAGAGCGGCTTTCCTTCGTGTAGCCGCCGTTGGGAAAACTTCCTATAACGGAGGGGTCGCTCCCACACACCTTCAGGACACATCTGAAATGCCATCCCTCGACAGCTTCAAGTGCCGCAAGAAGCTCACGGTCGGTACGCGGACGTACCATTATTACTCGTTGAAGACCGCCGAGAAGAATGGGCTGAAGGGCATTTCGAACCTGCCGTTCTCGATGAAGGTGCTACTTGAGAACCTGCTTCGTTTCGAGGATGGCCGCTCCGTCACCCAGGATGACATCGTGGCAGTCTCCGCCTGGCTCGAAGACCGCGGCACGGCGGACAAGGAGATCGCCTTCCGGCCCTCGCGCGTGCTTATGCAAGATTTCACCGGCGTTCCCGCGGTCGTCGACCTCGCCGCGATGCGCGACGCGATGACGAAGCTCGGCGGCGATGCGCAGAAAATCAATCCGCTCGTGCCGGTCGACCTCGTCATCGACCATTCCGTCATCGTCGACGAATTCGGCACGCCGAAAGCCTTCAAGAAGAACGTGGAATTCGAATATCAGCGCAATGGTGAGCGCTATCGATTTTTGAAATGGGGACAGAGCGCGTTCGATAATTTCCGCGTCGTGCCGCCCGGCACCGGCATCTGTCATCAGGTGAACCTGGAATATCTGGCGCAGACGGTCTGGACTCGCAAGGACGGCAGCGAAACCATCGCTTATCCCGATACGCTGGTCGGCACCGATAGCCACACCACCATGGTCAATGGCCTGGCCGTCTTGGGCTGGGGCGTGGGCGGCATCGAAGCGGAAGCCGCGATGCTCGGCCAGCCGATCTCGATGCTGATCCCGGAAGTGGTCGGCTTCAAGTTCATCGGCAAGCTGCCGGAAGGCACCACCGCCACCGACCTCGTGCTGACGGTCACGCAGATGCTCCGCCGCAAGGGCGTGGTCGGCAAGTTCGTGGAGTTCTTCGGCCCCGGCCTGGAGGATCTGCCGCTCGCCGACCGCGCCACGAT